>JAJYJK010000013.1 GCA_021789555.1 Nitrospirota bacterium | reverse complement strand
AGTGTGCTGCTCAAGCACCTGCGCCTCGATCTAAACGCCAGTTAGGTAAACGCCGGACACCCCTATTTTCCTCAATACTGTCGCGGTGTTACGCCTTTTGCCCATTGCTATTGGCGAAAGTCGGGTTTAAGGCGCGGGCTGCTGGTTTTGGGGGGACAATGCCGGGGTTTTGTCCGGGTTCCCGGTTGCATTAGACATCTCGCTGCCTTGGCCGCTGCCTTGTCCCTCGGGCGTGTTTTCGATGCCGGGCGAGTTTGCGATGCTTCCTTCCGGCCCTTCCTTTTCCATGCGGCTCACGGCCTTATCGAGCTCTTTGACTGCGCCCCGCTCCACCATGATGTTGTATATTGCCCTTGAGCGGTTTCGCACATACCTGGAAGACCCGGTGGGAGAGAACCTTATGGGGTTTGGCAGGACGGCGGCAAGCCTCGCCGCCTCCATTGGGGCAAGGGCGCTTGCCGGTTTTCCGAAATAGTGATAGGAAGCCGCGCCTATGCCGAATATCCCGTCGCCCCATTCGGCCTCGTTCAGATAAAGCTCCAGTATCCTTCTTTTTGGCAGGTCCCTGTTGAGTCTCCAGGCAAGGATCGCCTCTTTAAGCTTCCTGAGGGGGTTTTTGGCGGGCGAGAGCCACAGGTTTTTGGCAAGCTGCTGGGTTATGGTGCTGCCGCCGAATTTGAAGCGGCCGGCCCGGATATCCTTGAGCATGGCGGCCTCTATGGACTTGAATTCGAAACCGTCATTGTGCCAGAACCTGTCGTCCTCGCTTATGAGGACGGCCTTTTTGACATACGGAGATATTCTCGAATAAGGCACCCATCTGTCGATTATCTTCTTGTCTGAAAGCCCCGCCTTGCGCCATTGCCTTTCCCGGTAACGCATGAAGGCCGTCTTCGCGGGATGTCGTTTATTCATTGCGGCAACGTTCGGGTAGAAGAAACAGACCCCGGTGTCGCCGACGAGCGCGGCAAAAAGGACGGCCAGCACGACAAGTATTTTCTTCTTCATTTTCCCGGCGCGCAGAGGGAGCGCGTTATGAGCTTTTCACGAAATCGCCGAATGCCTTCAATATCTTCAGCCCCATGGCCTGGCTCTTCTCCGGATGAAACTGCGCGGCAAATACATTGTCCTTCCATATCATGGAGGCGTATTCCAGGCCGTAGTCGGTTGTCGCGGCCACGATGGACGGGTCTTCCGGGATAACGTAGTAGGAGTGGACGAAATAGAAGCTCGAGGCATCGGGGATGCCGTCCAGGACGGGGGCGCGTCTTTTTATATTTATCGTGTTCCAGCCTATCTGGGGCACTTTTAGGCCGGGGATTTCCGGGAACCGGACTACCTTGCCCTTGAAGATATCGAGGCCCTTGTACCTGCCGAATTCGTAGGATTCCGTGAAAAGCGCGTGCAGGCCGAGACAGATGCCGAGAAAGGGCTTACCGACCCGTATGGAATTTTTAATCGGCTCGGCGAGGCCGAGCGCCTCCAGGTTTCCGATGCAGTCCCTGAAAGCGCCGACGCCGGGGAGGACCACTGCGCCGGCGGCGTTTATGTCCTTGGCGGTGTTTACCACGCGGGCCTCCACGCCCACCTTGGCAAACCCTTTCCAGACGCTCCGCAGGTTGCCCATCCCGTAGTCCACAATCGCCAGCATGACGATTAATTATAACTTAAAAAATAACGAACGGCGTATTAATGGGAAGGAGGCGGGATGGCACGCTCGCATGCCATCCCGCCTCCTTCCTCAAACGCTTGAGGCGCCGGGCGGCACTCAATGCCGACTTTATAGCGCCGAATAAAGGGTTTTGTATGCATATTGTTTGTTATAATTAAATACATGTCCGTTTCCAGGCACGCGAGAGTCCAGGAGTTTTTCACCATAACCGAGGAGCCCTATTACCTGCCGACGGGAAGGGAGATAGAGCTCTTCGAGGCCGCGTACAAAAACCGGATACCCGTCCTTCTGAAGGGCCCGACCGGCTGCGGAAAGACCCGCTTCATGCTCCACATGGCATGGAAGCTGGGCAGGCCGCTTGTGACGGTCTCCTGCCATGACGACCTGACGGCCTCCGACCTGGTCGGCCGCTACCTGGTAAAGGGGGGCGAGACCCTCTGGGTTGACGGCCCGCTGGCAAGGGCGGTCAAGGCGGGAGGCTTCTGCTACCTGGACGAGATCGTCGAGGCAAGGAAAGACACTACCGTGGTCATCCATCCCCTGGCGGACGACAGGCGCATGCTGCCCATGGAGAAGCGCGGAGAGACGCTCCAGGCGCCGCCCGAATTCCTGCTTGCGATATCCTATAACCCCGGCTACCAGAGCGTGACGAAGGACATCAAACAAAGCACCAGGCAGAGGTTCATGTCGCTGGAGTTCAAGTATCCGCCCGAAGAGCTGGAGATCGAAATTATCAGGCACGAGGCCGGCGCCCCCCAGGAACTGGCCAGAAGGCTCGTCCTTTTTGCCGGGAAAACCCGGAACCTCAAGGACTGCGGGCTCACGGAGGGCGCAAGCACCAGGCTGCTGGTCCACGCCGCAAAGCTCGTCAACTCCGGCATAGAGGCGTCGGCCGCCTGCGAGTCTGCCATCAGCCTCTCTCTGACGGACGACCGCGAGATGCTAGAGACCTTGTCGGAAATCCTGGGCTCGATAATCTGATCGTTATCCATTTAAAAAAGCGAATGGGGACCGATCCCCTCGAAAGGGGGCTGGCCCTATCGAAAGGGGGCTGGCCCTATCGAAAGGGGGCTGGCCCCCCCGAAAGGAAAGTCAGAGATAAATAACAAGGAAAGTCAGATAAAAAACCGGGAAGAAAAAAACAACCGTGAGCGCCTGAGGCATGAGCTTCATAAAAACCTCCGCCTCCATTTCTTCGAGGAGGCGGAAATTGCGGAGATACTCCGGCAGATAGACGCCTTCGGAGGGTCTGGCGGAAGGGTGCTCGCCCTCTGCTGGCAGCTTTCAAACACAAGCTCGGACCTGGTCTCAAAGACCCTGCGCCATATAAAAAACGCTGTCTCTGTGTTGTCCCCGGGTGAATTGGAGGACTGGCTGGGGAGGGCATTCGATCTCCTGGATTCCTCGGGGCTCGATGCGGTGGCAAGTTTTCTGGAAAGGAGCGCCGCAGCCGAACTTGCCGCATTCAAAGATTCCGCCGTTGTCAGACTGGAAGAGGTTTCCGCGAGGCTGGAGGTCTATCTGAAGGGCCTCTCCGGCATCGATTTCCGTGTATCGGCCTCTGCGGGGCTGTCCGGGCCCGGAAATTGTTATACAAACGGCCCCACAATATTTCTGCCCCGGGAGATAAACGCTTTCGATGCCGCGGAGAAAAACCTCCTTCTGTACCGTCTGGCGGCCGTGCACAAGTGGGCGCAGGCGGCAGGGGGCACACTCGCCCCGCCACTGCTTTTCCCCCTCTTTGCCGACAGGCAACTGGCCCTGGACCTCTATAACATCCTGGAGTCCATAAGGCTTGACGCCTTTCTTGAGAGGCAGGTTCCCGGCCTCTTCGAAAAGACCCGCCCCCTGAGGACGGAGTTTCTGTCCCGGCGTCAGTTAAAGTTAATTCCCTCCGGGCAGACAAAAAAAACGGTCTTTGTCGAGGGGCTCTTCGAGCTTTATCTGGCGATGGGGCAGGACGGCGCGCCTTATAATGTCGAAATAGCCGGCGGGGCGATGAAGGCGTGGCAGAAGGCCCGCCGCCATGAATCGGCGGCCGAAGGGGCGCTTGCGCTCTTCGAGCTTTACCGCCTTGTCGAGGGTTCTTGTCCGGGCTTGTATATGCCCATCGACACCTCCTATATCGGCGTCATAAGACCCGATGAGGTCCGGCATGAGCAGCAGAAAGAAGCGCTTGCCAGGAGAAGGAGGTTCGAGGAGACGGTCGAAGAGATTCTCGATATGCCCGATTTCGGGCCCGGGGCCCCGGCCCCCGCGGGGCGCAAAAGGGCCATCCCGTTTCGGTCTGCCGAGCCGGGCAAGACTTATCTTTTCATCAGGGGCAGACTGATTGAACTTGACCCGGAGCTGCTGAAAGAATTATCCGCCGGGGAAAGAGGTGAAAACCCGTTTCCCGGGCGGGGTGCTTGTTGACGGGGCCGCCGCGGGCGGCAGGGCCGTCTACAGGCTGAGCGACCTCGCGGAGGAAGACGGCAATGAGCAGGCGGCCGGCCAAAGAGGTGTAAAATACGACGAATGGGACTACCGCAGAGGCGGTTACCGGAGGAACTGGTGCACGCTTTATGAGCATGATATAGATGAGGGGCATGAACCCTTCGCGGAGCAGACCCTGAAACGCTACGGCGGGTACGTCACGGCCCTCAGAAACAGGTTCGAGCTGTTCAGGCAGGAGCCGAAACTCCTCCGGCGGCAAAAAGACGGCGACGATATAGACATAGACGCCATGGTGGAGGCGCTTGCCGATACGAGGGCCGGCATGCCCCCCTCCGAAGAGGACCTTTTCATCCGGTACGAGCGCAAGGAGCGCGATATAGCCGCGCTCTTCCTCCTCGATATGAGCGGCTCGACCAAGGGCTGGGTGAACCAGGCCGAAAAGGAGGCCCTGGTCCTGATGTGCGAGGCCCTCTCCGCCCTGGGCGACAATTACGCCATCTACGGGTTTTCGGGGATGACGAGGGGCAGGTGCGATTTCTACAGGATCAAGGGGTTCGATGAAAACTACGGCCCGGATGTTAAAAAACGGATATCCGGCATAGAGCCGAAAGACTATACCCGCATGGGGCCGGCCCTGAGGCATTCGGCCTCGATACTCAGGCGCATCGAGGCAAGGACCAGACTGCTCATAGTGCTGAGCGACGGCAAGCCCGAGGACTACGACGCCTACAAGGGAGACTACGGCGTCGAGGACACAAGAAGGGCCCTGATAGAGGCGAAGGAGAAGGGGTTTCACCCGTTTTGCATAACCATAGACCGGGAAGCACGTTCTTATCTGCCCCATATGTACGGGGCCGCAAACTACATCGCCATCGATGACGTCAAAAAACTCCCGGACAAGATACCGGAAATCTACAGAAGGCTGACAGCTTAATGGAAAAGGTGAAACTTCGAAAGACGAGCCGGCTTCTGGCCGGACACCAGTGGGTCTTCTCAAACGAGCTTGCCCATAGCCCCCGCGGGTTTGCCCCCGGCCAGCTCGTGGAGATCCGGGACGCAAAGGAAAACTTCCTCGGCATAGGCTACATAAACCCCAATAGCCTTATCTCCGTGCGCGTGCTGACGAGGCTCAATGAGCCGGTCGATGTCAACTTTTTCAAAAAAAGAATAGATGCCGCGCTGCGATACCGGAAGCGTTTTCTGAAAGATGAGTCGGCCTTGAGACTCATCTACAGCGAGGCCGACTATCTGCCCGGCCTCATTGCAGATAAATACGCCGACGTCATCGTGATTCAACTCCTCACGGCGGGGATGGAAGCGATGAAAAGCGAGATACTGGAGGCGGTTGACGCCCTGCTTGCTCCCAGGGCGATAGTGCTCAAAAACGACAGCCGTATGCGAGACCTCGAAGGTCTTTCACTTTACAAGGAGGTGGCAAAGGGAGTTATCGAGCCCTTGCCGGTCATCGAGGAAGACGGCGTCTTGTTCGAGATCGACCCCCTTCACGGGCAGAAGACGGGTTTCTTCCTCGACCAGCGCGAAAACAGGCTTTTACTGAAAGAGATCGCAAGCGGGTGCTTGCGCGAACATGGGGACCATACGAGCGCCGGGCTGGATTTATTCTGCTACGCCGGCGGCTGGGGGATGCATCTCGCCCGGGCGGGGGCCGGGAAGGTGACGCTGGTCGATGAGTCCGGGGGCGCGCTTGCCCGGGCCCAAAGAAACGCCGAGCTAAACGGCCTCGCCGGCCAGGTGGAATTCGTCCGGGCGGACGTCTTCGATTTTCTCGAAAAGGAATCTAAAGTTTCATCCGGCGGGGGGCGCTATGATTTCATAGTATTGGACCCCCCGGCCTTCGTTAAAAGCGCGAAAAAGATCAGGGAGGCGGTGAGGGCCTACACCCTTTTAAACGCCCGGTGCATGGGGCTTTTAAGACCGGGCGGGGTCCTGGCCACCTCGTCCTGCTCTTATCATCTGTCGAGGCAGGAGTTCCTCGATATGCTCCGCGCCGCGGCGCGCGCGGCGGGCAGGAATGTGAAAATCATCGAGCAGCGTTTCCAGGGGCGCGACCATCCGGCGCTGCTTTCGATGCCGGAGACGCAGTATCTGAAATGCGCCTTCCTGGCGGTCGATTAGGGGCGCAATGCGCATCCTGATTGTAGAGGACGACAAAAAGATAGCCTCTTTCATCACGCGCGGATTAAGGCAGGCGGGTTTTGCCGCAGACCATGCGGACAACGGCAAGGACGGACTCCATTTGCTGTTGGCCGGCGCCCATGATTGCGCTGTCATTGATATCATGTTGCCCCTGCTGGATGGGCTGGCCCTGATCGAGGAACTTCGCCGCCGGAAAATCAACACGCCGGTAATAATACTGAGCGCAAAACATTCCGTGGACGATCGCGTCAGGGGGCTGCAGGCCGGAGGCGATGATTACCTGACAAAACCATTCTCCTTTTCCGAACTCCTGGCGCGCCTGCAGGCGCTTATCCGCAGGGCCTCCGGCTCGGCTGAAACCACACGTTTCTCCGTAGGGGACATCTCGATAAATCTCCTCACGCGGGAGGTTGTCAGGGGAGGCAGAAAAATCGATTTGCAGCAACGCGAGTTTGCACTGCTCGAATATTTTTTACGCAATGCCGGCAGGGTGGTATCGAAGACCATGATACTGGAACATATCTGGGGGTATAACTTTGACCCCCAGACAAATGTCGTGGATGTGCTGGTTTGCAGGCTGCGAAACAAGGTGGACCGGGATTTCGATCAAAAACTGATCCGGACGCTGCGGGGAATCGGTTATGTTTTTAAAGTTTAATTCTTCCCGGAAGACCATCGGTTTCCAGTTGACTTTATGGTATTCGGCCATCTTTATCGCCAGCTCCCTTATTTTGTTCTTTTTTACATATTTTTCCCTTCAATTTTCCCTCAGACAAAATGATCGCAAGCTCATCCGGTCGGAAACGGAAGATTACATCGCGGATTTCCAGATGGGAGGCATAAGCAGACTGGAGAGGGCGCTGGGCGAGATAAAATACAAGGACTCAAGCGGCGGGGACCTCTTTCTCGTTCGTCTGGCAAATGCCGGAGGCGACACCTTTTTTCTGTCCATACCGCGGCAATGGCCGGCCCCTGATTTAAAACAACTGAAAGCGGGGCCTGGAAAAAACAATGCGCGCTGGTCTTATATCCCTTCCAACGGGGTCAGGAACACCTATGAAATCTTCTCAAAACCGCTTTCCGCAGATTTGATTTTGCAGGTAGGAAAACTGACTGTCAACACCCAGGAACTGATGGAGCACTTCCGCGCAATCTTCCTGCAGATCATCATACCCATATTTATAATCGGTTTCGCCGCGGGTCTGTTCCTGACATTCCGGGCGCTGAGACCCATCCGTTACCTGGTAAACACCACACGCCTGATAATAGACACAGGCGAAATAAGTGCCCGGGTCCCGGCCGGGGGAAGAAACGATGAACTCATGGAACTAAGCAAGCTCTTCAACACAATGCTTGAAAAAATCGAAAATCTCATCAAGGGCATGAGGGAGGGACTGGACAATGTGGCGCATGATTTACGCACGCCCATAACCAGGATTCGCGGCAGCGCGGAAATGGCGTTGCGCTCCGAGGACAGCCCGGATAACCTTAAAAGCGCCCTGGCCGACTGCATAGAAGAGGCCGATCGGATACTGACGATGCTGAACACCGTCATGGATATCTCGGAAGCCGAGACGGGGACAATGCGATTGGACCTGCAAAATGTGAAAATCTCAACCCTGATAGACGAGGTGATCGATCTGTACGGCTATATTGCGGAAGAAAAGAATATCTCTATCCGGACGGACCCTCAGGATGGCCGGACGGACCTTCAGGATGGGCTCAATCTGCCCGCGGACCGCAACAGGTTGCAGCAGGCTGTCGCAAATCTGCTTGACAACGCCATAAAGTATACCCCCTCCGGGGGTACCATAGATATCCAGACTTCCCGGGAACAGCAAAATATCATTATCCGCATTAAAGACACGGGGATCGGAATTCATCCCCAGGAACTCCCGAAAATATGGGACCGCCTGTACCGCGGCGACAAAAGCCGCTCGCAAAGGGGGCTTGGACTGGGTCTGAGCCTCGTCAAGGCCATCATACTGGCCCACAAGGGGCATGTAGAGGTCTCCAGCACGCCCGGCAAAGGCTCCGTTTTTACCGTTTACATCCCGGCCGCGAAATGAATTGCCCTGCCACAAGCTACAGGGAATTTCAAGTGAAACCTTTCAATTTTATAATATTCATGCAACTTTTGGGCAATCTTCATAAACTATATTTAAGGGATGTCGCAAGGCTTGCCGGGAAAAACAAGGCCGCAAGGCAAATGACACGATGACGAAGCCCTTCTGCATCGTCCTGCTTATAGCCCTTTGCGGCTGCGCGACCTATCAGCCAAAACCCCTTGACGAACGTGCGGTCTCGCAAACCCTTTCGTCTCCGAATCTCGCCTCCATCCGCATAAAGGCCGAAGAGATAAAACATCCCCTTCTGAAACCGCGCAATATCGATTTCGGCGTGGGCATATCCGCCCAGGACGCGGCAGTCATAGCCGTCATAACAAACCCCGTCCTCCGGGCGGAAAGGGACCGCAAGGGGCTCGCGAGGGCGCAGCTCCTCCAAGCCGGCATCCTCCCGAACCCGGCTTTCAGCTACAGCCTCGATGTCCCTACTGGTGGGAGCGACCAGGGCACGGTCAACGCCTATGGATTAGGGTTGGACTGGGACATAAAATCCCTCCTCTCCCGGAGCGCCAGGGTGGAGGCCGCCCGCGCCGGCGCGGCCCAGGTGGACCTGGGCATAGCCTGGGAGGAATGGCAGGCGGCCGAGTCCGCAAAACTGAGCGTATATAAAATTATCATGCTTGAAAAGCAGCTCAGCGTGGCGCAGACGGACGGGAAGGAGCTGCGAAAAAACCTGGCGGCCATCGAAAAAGCCGTTGGCGAGGGGAACATGACAATCGTCGACCTGGACGCCGTGGACGCCGCCGTGAGGAGGGCCCACGCCACAGTCCTTGATATCAGGCAGAAGCTGGAGCAGGAAAGGCTCGCCCTGGACCGCATCCTCGGTTTTCCGCCTTCGAGCAATGTCCAGATTAAAACGGGCATAACATCACCTGGGGCGAAAACGAAAACCCTCCCGTCGCTGCGGGACATCATGAAGGGGCTTCCTGGCAGGCGGCTGGACCTCCTTGCCCTGAGGCAGGGATATCTAAGCCAGGAGGCCCGACTGAGGGCGGCGGTGCGCGCCCAGTTCCCGGACATAAGCATCGGGTTTTCCCACGCGCGGGACACGACCAACGTCATAACCACGGGGTTTTCCGTATCGATAGGCCTTCCGTTTTTCGACCGCAACCAGGGCAAAATAGCGATAGAAAAGGCGAGCAGGCGGCAGCTCTACGATGAATACATGAACAGGGTGTTTCAGGTGAGGGCCGATGCCGCGGACATATTGGCGAATATCAGGGCGGTGGAGGGCCGGATAGACGCGGCGAATTCCGCAGTGCGGGTCCTGGAGAAATTGGTCCGTACCTCATACAACGGCTTTCTTGAAGGCAACATAGATGTCCTCAGCTACTATAATGAAGTGGACAGGCTTACCTCGAGGCGGCTCGATGCCCTGAAACTCGAACAGGACCTGGCCGACTTGTATGTCGCCCTTGAAATCGCCGCCGGAGAACACATCATCGGAAGCGGCAGTCAATGAGGAGGTGTCCGTAATGAAATTCCCCCCTGGGCGGGGCGTCCTGATAACATTTGCAATAATCTGCCTGGCCGCCGGCGGTTACTGGGCATATAAAAGTTATTCGCCGAAGGAAAAAACGGCCAGTCGGCCGCCTGGGGATATTTCTCTTTCCCCCGGCCCGGTCGCAAGCGTTCAGGTCGCGCCCATAAAAAAGCGACCCATCTCGGTCTCCGTGACGGTCTTCGGGGACGTAGTGCCCGCGCCGGGCGCGGTGCAGGTCGCTTCCATGCCTTATGAGATAAGGGTAAGCCGGGTGATGGTGAGCGCCGGCCAGAAGGTCTCAAGAAACGAGCCTCTCCTGGAAGTGGAACCGAGCCCCGATACCCTTTTGCAGCTCAAGCAGGCTAAAAACGCCTATGCGATATCGAAGCAGAACCTTGAGCATGTAAAGCAACTGTTTGAGCTTAAACTTGCCACGAACACCCAGATACTAAAAGCCCGGGAGGTCTTCAGGGGGGCCGCGCTGCAACTTGAAAGTCTTGAAAAAATGGGTGTGAACGGCAAGCGGGTGGTCCGCTCGGCAGTTGACGGGCTGATAAGCTATGTCGACGTCCAGGAGGGCGCAATCGTGGCGGACGGCAAGCCGCTGGTGGGAACCATAGCGCAAAACCGTCTTGAAGTCCGCCTGGGAGTCGAGTCGTATGACGCGCAGCGGCTCGCCTCCGGCCAGACAGTTATGCTCTCCCATGTAAATGAGCCTTCGCAAAAAACAGTCGCGGGGAAAATAAGGAAGATATCCCGCGCGGTCAACCCGTCCACACGCCTGGTGGATGTTTTCGTCTCGCTGCCCGGTCCCCGTGGTTTTCTGCTTGGGGAATATGTTATGGGCAGTATAGAGACGGCCTCCTCTTACGGGATGGTCGTGCCCAGGAGCGCGGTGCTCCCCGAGGGCGGCAAGTCCGTGCTTTATACCGTACGCAATGGGCGCGCGGTAAGACACGCCGTACAAACGGGCCTTGAAAGCGGCAGCGAAGTCCAGATTCTTGGCGGCGGTTTGAGGCCCGGAGATGAAGCCGTAGTGCTTGGCGACTACGAACTCAAGGACGGAATGGCGGTAAAGGTGGAGAGGGCCCGATGAGCTTTACCGGATGGGTCCAGTATCACCGCCGCTCCATCCTTTTTCTCCTTGCGGTGCTGATTCTGGGCGGGCTCGCAAGCAGCCTGAAACTGCCGGTATCCCTGCTGCCGAACGTGAGCTTTCCCAGGGTGGCTGCGGAACTGGATGCCGGAGACCGCCCCGCCAACCGGATGGCCATCGAGGTGACCTGGCCCGTGGAGCAGGCCGTAAGGTCGGTGCCGGGGGTGGTAAGCGTCCGTTCGACCACAAGCCGGGGGAGCGCCGAGATAATCGTTGACTTCGGCTGGGGCAGGGACATGGTGGCGGCGATGCTCCAGGTGGAATCGGCGATAAACCAGGTGATGCCGCGGCTTCCCGCGGGCACGACCTTCGGCGTAAAACGGATGGACCCCAGCGTCGACCCGGTGCTGGCTTACAGCCTTACCTCCGATACCCGCTCGCTTACGGAGCTTCATGATTTCGCCTACTATCAGCTCCGTCCCCTTCTGTCCACGGTGGACGGCGTGGCGAAGGTCCAGGTCCAGGGCGGAAACCTGGAGGAATACCGTGTAACGGTGGACCCGGCCAAACTCGCCTCCTACGGCCTTTCCCTCTCCGACGTCGCCAAATCCCTTTCGGCGGCAAACATCATAACCGCCGTCGGGCGCCTCGAGGACAACTACAAGCTCTATCTCGTGATGTCCGATACGAGGTTTACGGGGCTTGACCAGATACGAAACACCGTGCTCCGCTCCGGGGCAAACGGGCCCTTGCTCCTGGAGGATGTGGCGAGCGTCAGCCGCGGCACAGTGCCGCAATGGACCCGCGTCACCGCGGACGGCCACGATGCCGTGCTCCTGAACGTCTATCAGCAGCGGGGCGGAAACACCGTCCGGATAGCCCGCGATCTGAAGGCGAAATTGGCGGGGTTCAAAAGCCAGATACCGCCGGGAGTCAGGATAGCCAACTGGTACGACCAGAGCCAGCTCATAGAGGCGTCCGCCGGCAGCGTCAGGGACGCCATTTTGATAGGGGTGGCGCTGGCGGCCGTCATACTTTTCATCTTTCTCCGGAACGTAAAGATAACGCTCATAGCCATTATCACGGTGCCGGGCGTGCTTGCGGCCTCCGTGCTTCTGCTCTACGTGATGCGCCAGAGCTTCAATATGATGACGCTTGGCGGCATGGCGGCGGCGGTGGGGCTTATCATCGACGACACCATCGTCATGCTGGAACATATCATCCGGCGATTGCGCGGCAATATTGACCACAATGGGGGCGACCACCACCGGAAAGTAATGCACGCTGCGGGCGAGTTTACGCGGCCGCTTATGGGCTCATCCGCCTCGACCATCGTCATCTTCACACCCCTGGCCTTCCTCTCCGGGGTGACGGGGGCGTTTTTCAAGGCGCTTTCGCTGACCATGGCGGCCAGCCTTTTCATCTCATATTTCGTGGCGTGGCTTGCCGTACCCCTGCTTGCCGACCACCTGCTGGGACAAAAAGACGCCGACCAGAAGGAAGGCGGTTTTGTGACTGAGAAGGCCCATAAAAATTACGAACGGCTGATGGGCCGCCTGCTCGGCCGTCCGGCGCTGCTGCTGCTGCCCGCTGTCGCGCTGCTGCTTGCCGGATGGCTGAGTTACAGGCATCTGGGCTCCGGGTTCATGCCGAAGATGGACGAAGGGGGGTTCATTCTGGACTACCTGGCCACACCCGGAACATCGCTTACCGAGACGGACCGCCTGTTGAGGCAGGTCGGGGGCATCCTCCGGAAGACGCCCGATGTCCAGACGTATTCGAGACGCACGGGGCTTCAGCTTGGCGGCGGCGTCACGGAGGCATACCAGGGCGATTTCTTCGTGCGGCTAAAACCCTTCCCCCGCAGGCCGATTGAAGAGGTGATGGACGACGTGCGAAAACGGGTGGAGGGCTCCGTGCCGGGGCTGCATATCGAAATGGCCCAGCTCATGGAAGACATGATCGGGGACTTTACCGGTGTGCCCCAGCCCATCGAGATAAAGATATTTTCCGACAACGGCAAGGTCCTCGGGAAACTCGGCCCGGAGATCGCGGCCCTCATAGGTAAAATCCCCGGCGTGGTCGATGTCAACAACGGGATCGTCCTTGCGGGCGACGCCCTTGACATCAAGGTGGACCGGGTGAAGGCCGCCCTGGAGGGCGTGGACCCGGAATCCGTCACAAAAGACGTGGGCGCCCTCATGAGCGGCCTTGTGACCACCCAGGTGCAACAGGGGCCCAAGATGGTGGGTGTGCGGGTCTGGATTCCGGGGAATTTCAGGGCGACCGAAAGCGATTTGGAGCGGCTTCAGCTCAGGGCGCCCGACGGGCATCTCTTCCCCCTTGGAAGGATAGCCACCGTAAGCGCCATAACCGGACAGCCCGAGATAATGCGCGACAACTTAAAGAGGATGATATCCGTCACCGGCCGCATAAGCGGCAGGGACATGGGCTCGGTCATCCGCGATGTAAAGGGCGTCCTCCGGCGTCCGGGCCTTTTCCCGCAGGGGGTCTATTACAGCCTGGGGGGCCTTTACCGGCAGCAGCGGATTGCCTTTGCGGGCCTCATGGCCGTATTTGCCGCCGCCGTTGCGCTTGTCTTTCTCCTGCTTCTTTTCCTCTATGAAAGTTTCCGTGTGGCCCTGGCAATCCTGGCAACCACCCTTCTGGCCCTTATGGGGGTATTTATCGGCCTTTTCATCACGGGGACGGAGTTGAACATCTCATCCATGATGGGCATGACGATGATCGTAGGCATAGCGACGGAAGTGGCCATCTTTTATGTCTCGGAATACTATGATCTGGACGGGGCGGAGCCGGACAAAAAAGAAATTCTCGTGCTGGCGGGGAAGAACCGCATGCGGCCCATCGCGATGACGACCTTCGCCGCTATCCTGGCCCTGCTGCCGCTGGCGCTCGGCCTGGGCCAGGGTGCCGCCATGTTAAAACCGCTGGCGATAGCGATAATCTCCGGGCTCGCCGTCCAGTTGCCGCTTGTGCTAGTGTTCCTGCCGGTTTTGTTTTATATTTTACGGGTAAAAAGCAAGTAAAATTTCAGGCACCCTCTCCCATCCCTCTCCCTGAGGAGAGGGTTTCAATTTACACAAAAGTGCGGGGGCGCCGCACGCCCTCTTTATCTTTCCCTTTCGAATAACCGGTTGCCGCCTCCTTCAAGCCTGTTTACAGCCGGGGCCACGTCTATCCAGGCGCGCACGACGCCCTTCCCCCAGACCCGGTAAGAGGTCTCAAGGACGTCGCTGAAACCGTAGACAAAGGGCTGGTAGAGAGGCCGGATTTCATAGCCTATGGGCCTTCCGTCCGGACCCAGTATCAGGTTTTTCGTGGTGCCTATGTAATTGGGGTTTATACCCGCCAGAAAACGGGTGGCCGTGGCGAGGGCCTGCGGCGCGGAAAGGTCTTTTACTATCTTGTAATCAAACTTCGGCGCATAGGGTAAAATCCTGTAGGGGCCGCCCCTGATGACAAATATGGCCATGCTCCTGAGGTCTTCGCTGTACCTGCCGCCAAAAAGTATGACGTCATAGCGCTGCTCTTCAATCCCCCGGGCCGACTGCACCGTCAGCACCGGCCCGGCGGCACAGGCGAAGAGCAGAAACATGGAGACCAGAAGCGCAAAAGTCTTCATTTTTTGAAAAGCCCTAGCAGCTCCGCCCGTGCGATGATGTGCCCCCTCATCGCGGCCTCAAGCTCGCGTTTCCCCGCCCCGCGCCCAAGGGAGAGCCTTGTGTCCAGGGCATAGAGCTTGAAGAAATAACGGTGGACGCCCGAGGGCGGGCAGGGGCCTCCATAACCCGGTTTCCCCCAACTGTTTACGCCCGGTACGGCCCCCGCCGGGGCGGAGCCCGCCTCTATCTTCCTTGTCCCGGGCGGGATGTCCCACAACACCCAGTGGACCCACGTGCCCGCGGGGGCATCCGGGTCGTCCATGATGAGGGCAAGCGACTTTGCGCCCCGGGGCACGTTTTCCACCAGCAGCGGCGGACTCTTGTCCCTTCCCTTGCAGCTAAATTCCACCGGGATGTACTCGTTCATCCCGAAAGACTCGCTCTTTATGGACATCATCGTCCCGGCAGCAACCACCCGGGCCATTTGGACCACCTCCATTTCCCGTGTTTGTCTTGCCGCCGCGCCATTCAGGGCGGCAACGGCAAGGAAAATCAGCGAGACCAGGAAAAAGATAACGGTAAAACTATTTTTTCGCCCCAACAGGTTTCCTGCCTCCTTTTTCCCTGAATTCGGTCCCCTCACAGACGCACCCCTGCAAGGTCTCGGTCTCTTTTCTCAGCGTCTGTTCGGCCCCGCATTCCTGGCAGATATACGTCCCCTTGCCGGGTTTCTCGCCTTTTTTCGGCATATCGCACCCCCTTGACGGCCTGATTGAAAGTGAATCTCTTTAGTTAAATTCTATCAGGCCCTCAAGGAATTTCCAGTGGGGCATTTGGGGTATGGGTGGGTTATTAAAATTCAGTCCGGCGTGCGGCCGCGTTTGATGTATTTATAAAAGAGATAAAAGAAGATGAAGACAACCCCCAGCGCCACCGCGAGATGCCCGATCTTGTTTATGTCCTTCGAGAGGACCTCCAGGCTGCTGCCTCCCGCATAGCCTATGCCCACCATGATGGACATCGTAATCAGGGCGCCTGCCATATCGACGGCGATGAATTTTAAAAAAGGCATCCTCAATACGCCAGAGACCAGGAATATCTGGGCCCGAAGGCCCACAAGCTGCCTGCCCGTAATGAGGAAAAGCACCCCCCACCTGGAGAATTTCTCCTCCAGCTTCAGGAGCCTCTCCTGCGTGATTATCCTGCGGAACCTCTTATGCCCCACGAGCATCGCGCCGTATTTCCTGCCTACGTAGTAGAGGAAGAAATCCATTGACAGCAGTCCCGCGTATGAGGCGCTGAGCGCAATGGCCGGCCTGGCGATGCCCGTGGCGATAAAGATGCCGCAGAGGATAAGTATGGCGTCCTCCGGAAACGGCAGGCCCAGTCCCCCAAGCACCAGGAGGACAAAAAGCCCCATAACCGGGAAGTGGTTCAAGAGACCATGAACCCAGTTCCAGTTCATGCTGGAGAGTTCGACCATGAGTTCGAGCTAATAGGATAGCACAGGGCCGCATGTCAAGTCCCCAATACCAAGGCGCAGGGACAGGTGAAATTTCCCTCAGTAATGGAAATAGTGGAAATGAACGAGCCCAAGGATCCCCGTCATGATGAGGTAAACGGCGACAAGATAATTCAGCAGCCTCGGCATGATGAGTATCAGGATTCCTATTATGAGCGCTACCAGCGCATGCGCATGCATCCGGACAGTCCTCCTTTATCTTTCAGTTTTTCCCGGATGGACAACGGGCGTATTTTGTCTCCCCCAAAATCAGTAACCATAATAAATCAGTAGCCATGGTAAAAGGGAAAGGGGAGCACCTGGACGCGGACGGTATTGCCCCTCAGGAAATAGCTGATCTCAAAATAGTACGAGGAATTATCGGGGGGCTCAGTGGGCGGGCTTGCCTGGTAGCCTATCGCCTTGCCCCCGTGCATGATCGCCTGGACCCTCAGCCTGCGGATGTCCTTGACGCCGAGCATATCGCCCGCCTCTTTCATGGCGGAGCCGCCCGGCACGCCGGGCACCGTCTTCCACCCGTAAGACGGATAATATGGCAAAAAGCTGTAGGCGCTTTTCTCCGGAAACATAATAACGAGCGCCCCGTACCGGGCCTGATAGACGCCGCTGTAAAAAAGGAGCGTGCAGCGCCCCGGAAGGGGCGCGTCGTAGGAGGACAGTTTCGTGAAAACCTGCCCGGACGCGCAAGCAAAGACAAGAAGAAGCGCGGATGCGGCGAGCACCTTTCTCATGATTAAATGCTAGCACAGAAAGCACCCTCTCCTAATCCTCTCCCTCAAGGGAGAGGATTTAACTAAAAACCCATAGACTTGTCTTTTACTAAATCCCCTCCCGGAAAGGAGGGGATTAGGGGAGGATGATCCTTAAATCACGGAAGGAGGAAGGTGCCCAGCCACGCAATCGTGGCAGACCGCCCCGCAATGCCAGTTTTCCTTCTGCCGGCTGCAGAACCTGTACTTGAAAAACGATTTCTCCCTGTAGTCGTAAACGACCACCAGGTTGCCGCTTGCCTTGCCGACAAAGAAAGTGGAGTTGCCCCCGGCGTACCCCTTGAAGGTGTTGCCGCTTATGTTTATATAAATCTGCCCGAAAAGCGAGTTGTAAAGGGCCGACCTCTCCCCGATCTCGTCGAAACTAAGGGGCCTTCCGACGGGCGGTCTTGCTTCGAGAAGGTTTATCCGGTTTTTCCCCAGCATCTCCATCGTGTCCTGGTGCGAGCCTTCGATGCATTCATAGATAGTGTCGGCGTCCCTGCCGAAGATAAGCCTGCCTGCAAGATACGATACGCATGCCCGCCATGGTGATTTCATCTTGTCTTATTACCCCCCCCTCCCGTCAGCTTTTTTTGAGTTTTTCGCATTACATCGGCCCTCCGTCCCTGGCCTCCCCTTTTACGTCCCTGCCTCAGCCGGAACACTTGGTGAACCCGCAGTTACGGCAGATCGAGCAGCCGCCCTCGTGCTCCACGGAGCTTCCGCATTCGGGGCATGCGCCGATGAGCAGGGTTTCAAACTCATATTTCTTATCGATGATTTTCTTTCCGTTCCCGTTTCCGTTCCCATGTCCATCCGAATGGAAGAGATCCAAAGCCTTTGCGATTGAATCGGCGCATGAAAGGATTTTCTCCCCCTTACAGCCGAGCACTTGCTGATGGCATGTAATTCCCTTTAATTGTTTGGAGATCTGTTGGGGCTCGATATTGGAGCGCAGGGCAAGGGAAATCAATCTGCCAAGAGCCTCGGATTGGCTGGACGCGCACCCGCCCGCCTTGCCCATCGAGGTAAACAGCTCGAAGAAGTGGCCTTCGTCGTCCTCGTTTATTGTCACGTAGATGCGCCCGCAGCCCGTATTCATCCTGATGGTCTTCCCCTTGAGGCTGTCGGGCCTCTTCCTGGGCGTTATCTTTATCTGCGCGGGCTCGGACTGCTGCCCCTTCCCGGCTTCTGTCGTTGCGGCGGATGCGCGCTCGTTTTTCCCAGTGGAGAGCACCTGGCCCTCCCTGGAGCCGTCCCTGTAGACTGTCACACCCTTACAGCCCAGGCTGTAGGCAAGCAGATAGACATCCTCCACGTCCTTTCGAGAGGCGTCCTTCGAGAAGTTCACCGTCTTCGAGACGGCGTTGTCCACGTGCCTCTGGAAGGCGGCCTGCATGCGGATGTGCTCCTCGGGGGTGATATCATGCGCGGTGACGAAGAGCCGCTTTATGTCTTCGGGTATCTCTTCGAACCCGCGAATGCCGCCCGCCTCCGCTATGCGCTCCATGAGGTCCCTGGACCAGAACCCGCGCTCTCTGGCCATCTCCTCGAAGTAAGGGTTTACCTCTATGAGCTTCGTGCCCTCCATTACGTTTCTCACATAGCAGACGGCAAAGATCGGCTCTATCCCGGAGGATGAGCCCGCGATGATGGAGAGCGTGCCCGTGGGGGCGATAGTCGTCACGGTGGCGTTTCTCACGGTGAAACCTTCCCGGGCGCTGCCCGTGTAGTTGGGAAAGACGCCGCGCTCCGCGGCGAGGGCATTGGATTCCTCCATCGCCTGGCGCCTTATGAAGCCCATGACCTCCCCGGCAAGCTCGAACGCCCGGGGCGAGTTGTAAGAAAGCTGCAAGCGTATGAGCATGTCGGCCCAACCCATTACCCCGAGGCCTATCTTCCTGTTTGCCCTGGTCATCTGCTCTATCTCGGGCAGGGGATATCTGTTTGCGTCTATCACGTTGTCCAGGAAATGGACGGCAAGACGGACCACGCGGGCGAGCCTGTCCCAGTCCACCTGGCCGTCTGTCACCATGAGCGAGAGGTTTATCGAGCCCAGATTGCAGGACTCATAGGGCAGAAGCGGCTGCTCGCCGCAGGGGTTGGTGCTTTCTATTGCGCCGATGGCGGGCGTGGGGTTCGACGCGTTTATCCGGTCGATAAAAACAACACCCGGCTCGCCGTTGCCCCACGCATGCTCGACAATGCGGTCGAAGACCTCCCTGGCCCGCAGCGACTGCACGACCTTCCCCGTGCGCGGGTTCACAAGCTCGTATTGTGAATCCTCCTGGACGGCCTTCATGAAGGCGTCCGTCAGCGCTATCGAGATATTGAAATTATTGAGCTTCGAGTTGTCGTCCTTGCAGGCCATGAAGGAGAGGATGTCCGGGTGATGGACGGAGAGCATGCCCATGTTGGCGCCCCGCCTGGTGCCGCCCTGCTTCACGGCCTCGGTCGCCGTGTCGAAGACGGTCATGAAGGAGACCGGGCCGGAGGAGACCCCCTTCGTCGAGCCCACCACGTCTCCCTTGGGACGGAGCCTCGAAAAGGAAAACCCAGTGCCGCCCCCCGATTTATGGATTATCGCCGCGTGCTTGACGGCATCGAAGATGGATTCCATGGCGTCGCCCACGGGCAACACGAAACAGGCCGACAGTTGTCCCAGTCTTCTGCCGGCATTCATGAGCGTGGGACTGTTTGGCAGGAAGGAAAGCCCGGTCATAATGCCGTAAAATTCCTCCTCCAGCGCCCTTATGTCTTCCTCCGGCCGGCCATACTGCCTGTCAGCGGCGGCTATCGTCTTGGCAACCCTTCGAAAAAGCTCCTCCGGGGTCTCTACGACCCTCCCCTCCTCGTTCTTCTTCAGATAGCGCCTCTCCAGCACCTTTAAGGCATTCGGAGCCAACTTGAACCCAAGCGGCCTGCTGCCCTCATGAGAACGGCTATCCCCGTGACCCTGTGAAGACGATGTCTTCATAATCCCCCTTTTCCCCGGAAAAGACCCGCATGGAATTTCATTCTAGTTATGGATGTTTTTATCCTGAGGTCCCGCAAAGGCGCAAATCACCCCTGTACGTTTTCACACCTCAATTGGCAAATGCAAAACCGAAGAACCCGAATACCCCGGGCGACCCCCTGAAAGGGCCCCCGCCTCCCTGGGCCGGCCTGCACCCATGCCGGTCTGTAAAACGGCAGCCTCTGCAAAACAACGGCCTCCAGCGCCCCTGCCTTGCCCTCTTTCCCCAAACCTGCCCCGTCTTTAATAATAAGAACTCTTTAAATAATAAAAAATCCCTGAAACCTAAAACCCTCTACGCCTTAAGTCCACCTGCGGCCCGCCGGAGAAATGCCCGGAAAATCCCTGTCTTTAAAGAAGTTTTATTGCCTGAGCCGTCCATTATGACAGTAGCCATATAGTGGTTTTCCCTTCTCGATGGTCTATTAAAACACTAGATGTTGTATGTAGTCAAGGGGAAAATGCATTTTTTGAAAGTTGCCGTTTTAAAAGAATTTTTGATGTGAAATGGGTGTTGGCGGATTGTGGATTTCAAAAACCACCCCGGTTCCCCGGGGAGATGCGCGGGGAAAACCGATAGCGAAGATTGCAGGATTAATATATCATTACCATGCTTTCTAAACATGGAATAATCAGGTCAGTTGCTTTTTTTGCTTGACAAAGGGTTTTTGATATGATAATAAATAAACATTAAGCGCCTCGTTACCTCCCCAAGCTTGCTGCTGTCGCCCAAGACAGCAGCTTTTTTTTCTTTTTTTGATTTCCAAACCTTTTGCTTGATAAATGCTTTTGATAATTATGAAGGGTGGGAATGACGGCCATAAAAGATGTCAAAACTATTTTGAGACGATTAACAATTTGAGACGATTAATAAGGGGACGGGGTATTTTATTCCCCGCGGCTCTCTAACAGGCGCGAATATATAATACCCGCGCTATATGGTGATCAGCCCGCCGCTATATGGTGATCAGATCGTAATCCGGTGAGCCGAGGCCGAGTTTTCGGGCGTGTTCTATCTGGATGCGATACTCTCTTTTATGTAGCTCAAAGAGGATATCATGATGTTTTGGGCCTTCAGCCACGCTTGAAGCCGCCGCAGACTCCGGCAGGGGGGCGGAGGCCAGCAGCATATCGATGCTGGCCTTCTCTATGGCCACAAGGTCGTCGGAGGCCAGGATGCCCTTGTCCTGGACCACGGTCCCAGAAGAGTTTCCCCTCGCCCAGCGAATGCATCGCCCCCCGGCCGCACTTCCAGCCGCGGACGCGGTGGGAGGCGCTCACGCCGCCCATGGCGAGGTTTTTTATCGCCCCGGCGTAGCCCGCGTTTATATGGCCCTTTATGTGGCTCACCACCACCATGGCCGGGGCATCGTGGATCAAGGTGGATACGGCGACCTCGCCCAGTATCTCCCCGGCGGGCACGATTATGTTGTCCCTTCCGTATAGCCCGTCGGCAAGGACGACTGGCGCGCCCACCGAGAGATGGTTTATCCCGTTTTGGTTTGCGACCTCAAGATAATCGAGCCCGTTAATCCTCACCGTGTCCGTCACAAAGGGTTTTGCGCCTGCCGCCTTCAGGGCGGCAACCACCCTGGAAAGGAAGGCCGGGCCTATTACCCTGTGGGCCCCGGGAGAGCCGAAATGGGTTTTCACCGCCACCCATTCGCCGGGTTCGAGCCTTTTTTGAAAATCCATCTTTTTCAGTAGCCGCTCGAGCCTGCCGGGCAGGCTCTCCTCATGCCTCCATTTAAGCACCCTTGCGGACGCGAAATAGACTTTCTCCGCCGATTTCATCACCTTTCGGTACGCCTCATCCTTTCAGGCTCCTCTGATAGATCTCATTTACCGAAATCCCGTAGCTGTTGGCGACGCTCTTTGCGGCCTCTTTCCTGCCAAGGCCTTTTTTCATCAGCGCCCCCATCTCCGCGAGGGCCTCCTCGATGGACGGCTCCGTCACCTCTTTCACCCTGCCAGCGACGGCTATCACGTACTCCCCGGCGACTGTTTTTGCTTCCATCGAATCAAGCACGCCTTCAAGATCGCCCCTGACCGCCTCCTCGTGTATCTTGGTTATCTCCTTGACGACGACGGCCCGCCTGCGGCCGGTGAAGGCCGTTTTCATATCGGCCAGGGTCTCCAGCAGCCTGTGGGGCGCCTCGTAAAAAACGAGCGTGCGCTCCTCGAGGGCAAGCGCCTTTAGTTTTTTTGTCCTTTCGGCTTTTTTTGCCGGCAGAAACCCGATAAAGGTGAACTCCCTGGTATCGAGCCCCGATATGGAGAGCGCTGCCGTGAAGGCGCTTGGCCCGGGGACGGCGGCGACCTCAATTCCTTCCTCTATGGCCCGCCTTATCAGCTCTCCCCCCGGGTCCGAGATGCCCGGCGTCCCCGCGTCCGAGACGAGCGCCACCGAAAGCCCCTCGCCCAGCCGGGCCGTAATCTCCCCGGCCTTTAGCTTCTCACGCGCGGACCAGTAGCTGACGAGTTTTTTCCTTATGCCGTAATGGGTCAGCAGTTTCAGGGTATGGCGGGTGTCCTCGGCCGCGATCAGGTCCACCGTCCTGAGGGTTTTCAGGGCGCGCTCCGTTATGTCCTCAAGGTTGCCGATGGGGGTCGCCACCACGTAAAGGATGCCCTTCATTTGGCCTTTTCTCTTTTCTCCAGCCGGTCCACATAAGACCGCAATCTTATGTCCGCGCGGATTATCCGAGAGACATTTGTCCCCTGGATGCTCCAGGAGTACCGTCCCCGGGCGTCCCTTTTCAGCTCCATCCTCACGGGTTTTTCAGGGATGACGCCGCTTACGGCCCGGTCCTTCCGGAACTCCGTCTGGAGGCCCGAGGCGGCGCCTGCGAGAATTAACAGAAAAAATAAAAAGAAAAGTGACCTTTTCATAACGAAACCCCCGGGAAAAGATTTCCCCTCTCCCAACCCTGCCTTTGCCCCGAAAAGAGTTACCTAATTACTGAGCATATACACCAGTCCCCCTTTGGCTTTTCGGGGACCCCCCTCCCTCAACGAGAGGGTTTCACTAAAGGCATTTTATGAAATGCTAAAAGTTCCTGTACCGGCCCTTTTCAGAAGTTCCTGTACCGGTTTGTTATCGGGAACCTCCGGTCGCGGCCAAAGGCGCGGGGGGTGATCTTTATGCCCGGCGGCGCCTGCCGCCTCTTGTATTCGCTTCTGTCCACCATCGTTACGACCCTCTTTGCCGTTTCGGGATCGCAGAGGTTCAAGTTCAAAATCTCCTCGAAGCTCATATCGCTTTCGACGTAGGCCTTCAGCACGGGGTCCAGGACCGGATAGGGAGGGAGGGAGTCCGTGTCCTTCTGGCCCGTCCTCAGCTCCGCCGTGGGTTCCCTGCTGATTATGCGCCCTGGTATGACGGGGCCGCCCTTCCCCCGGTTCCTCCAGTTTGCAAGCGAATAAACGAGTGTCTTGGGGACGTCCTTTATGAGGGCGAACCCGCCCGCCATGTCGCCGTAGAGGGTGGCGTAGCCCACGCTCATCTCGGATTTGTTGCCGGTCGTGACGACGAGCCAGCCGAATTTATTCGATAACGCCATGAGCAGGTTCCCCCTGATCCTGGCCTGCAGGTTCTCCTCGGTCACATCGGGCCCGGCGTCCTTGAAGGCCCGGGAGAGCGCGGCCAGATAGTCTTTGAAGACCGGCTCTATATTGATCTCCTCCACTTTTATCCCCAGGTTGTCCGCAAGGGCGCGGACATCCTCGCGGGATTCCCGCGAGGTATAGCGCGAGGGCATGAAGAGGGCGTGCACACGCTCCTTGCCCAGGCAGTCTACGGCGATGGTCGCGACAAGGGCTGAATCTATCCCGCCGCTGAGCCCTATGATGACACCGCCAAAACCGTTTTTCCTCACATAGTCCGCGAGGCCCAGTTTTAGGGCCCTGTAAACCTCCTCCTCCATCTCCAGGGGGGGCGCCAGGGGGGCGGGGGCTACCTTGTGCGGCACGACCTCCGGCAGGGGCAGGGGGATTCTTGCCACCTGCTGACCAGAGACCATGATCTTCTCCTGCCTCCGCCTGGGGTCGTGGAGCCTCCACATGAAAACGGACTCCAGGTCGAGGTCGACGAACAAAAGCTGCTCTTCGAAGAGTTTTGCCCTCGCCACCAGGTTTCCCCTCTCGTCGAAGACCATGCTGCCGCCGTCAAAGACGAGCTCGTCCTGGCCGCTCGCCATGTTCAGGTACAAGACGATGGCGGCGCAGTCGGAGGCCCTGGTTGCGAGCATCTTTTCCCGGAAGGCGTTTTTCCCCATGGTATAGGGCGAGCCGTTTATGTTTATGATGAACTCGGCTCCGCCCAGCGCCTGCGTCCTTGCCGGCCCCGTCGGATACCAGATGTCCTCGCATATCGTGACCCCGAAGCTCACATCCCCCATCTCATAAACGGGGCACCGGGTGCCGGCCTGAAAATAGCGAAGCTCGTCGAAGACCCCGTAGTTGGGCAGGAACATCTTGTGATAGACGTCTATTATCTTGCCGTCCCCGATGACCGCGGCCGCGTTGTATATGTCCTGGCCCCTGTCCACGAAGCCCACGACCGCCACGATGCCCCGCGCATGGCGGCTCACCGTCTGCAGTGCGGCGATATTGTCCTCTATGAAGCCGGGTTTTAAAAGCAGGTCCTCCGGCGGATAGCCGGTCAGGGCAAGCTCCGGAAAGACAACGATGGCGGCCCCGCGGGCCGCGGCCCCGCTCATGCAGTGGATGATCTTTTCGGCATTGCCCGATAAGTCACCCACCGTGGGGTTCATCTGGGCAAGGGCCACCCTAAGAGTCTTCATGATGCATTTAATCTTAACGGAAGCCCTTGTTTATGTAAAGATTTTACCTTTACCGGGCGGGGATTGATCAGTTGGACATATTCAGGAGGGATGATTCCGCCGGCCAATCGCCGGTATTTCGCTTTTTCGCGGATGGCCTCTCAGTCTTTATCCGCAGGTGCTGCAGCTTCTGCCCTTCATCCTGAGCATCCAGCCGTTTTTGTTTTTTTCCAGATCGACGATGCAGCCGGACATCTGCATGAAGCCCCTCAGCCTCCGCGCTTCGGCCTCGGAGTCTGTGAGCACGTCCACAAGGGTGCCCTCATTGCAGAGCCCCAGGGCTTCGCGCACCTTACGGCAGGGCTCCTTGTCCCTGAGCCCGCTTACGTCTACGACTATCCTCTCATCCCTCGATATCATCATGTCCCTTCATCCCGTGAAAATGGGGATGCTTTTTATCTAAAGCATAACACCGGGACAAAAAAAATGCCTCTTTTGAAATTGAATCACCCTGCAGCAAGCTGCAGGGAATTGCAAGTTGAAATGGGGCAGCAGAAAAATAAAATACCCCCTTGAATTTCAAAAGGGCCGGGAAATTGCTAAAGGGCGGCCGGGGGAGCGGCAGGGGCGGGGGGCCCGCTGTCTACCGTGCCCCTCAGATGTTCGATGAAGAGCTTTGAAATCAGGGGGATGGTCCTTTTCCTGTGGGTGACGATATAGAACCGCTGCTGCATCTTAAACCCCTTTATCTTCACCTCCTTGAGGGACCCTTTTGAAAACTCCTCCGCCACGCACAGGCGGGGGAGCACACATGCCCCCAGGCCCGCCTTCATCGCCTCGATCAGGGCGCGCTCGGAGCTGAAGGACGCAACCACGCGGAGCTTGCCGGGCGGTATCCCCTTGCTTTGAAGATAGTTATCCATCGTCCTTCTGGTGCCGGAGCCCTCCTCCCTCAAGACAAGCGGGACCCCGGTTAGCTCGCCGGGGGCAATCGAGTCTCCGGGTATCACATCCGGGCAGCAGGCGAGGGTCAGCTCCTCATCGGCCAGCGGCGTAAAATCCAGGGACTTGCGTTCCATCCTGTCGCTTACCACGCCAAGGGTCAATTCGTGCTCCATGACCATGTTTATTATCGCCCTTGACTGCCTGATGGCCAGTTTGAAAAAAATGCCGGGATAAAGGCAATTGAAGCTGGCGGCCGCCCGGGGGACAAGATAGGTGCCCGGAGTGGCGCTGGCGCCAAGCAGAAGCTCCCCGCCTGGCACCGTCTTGTGCTGTTTCATGTCCGCCCTTATTGCCTCCAGCTTCTCAATGATCTCGACGGCCCTGGGGTAAAGCGCTATCGCCTCTCTTGTGGGCGCGATACTCCTGCCCAGACGGTCAAAGAGCCTGGAGTCGAGGTCCTCCTCCAGCGTCTTGACGTGGTCGCTTATGGTGGGCTGGCTCAATAGGAGGTCCTGCGAGGCCTTTGAGAAACTCCGGTTCCTGTAAACCGAACAAAAGACCTTAAGCTGGTGAATGTCCATCAGCCCTCCCTTTTTCAAGTGGATGGGAGCCCGTTTCCCCCGCCGTCCCGCCGCAGGGGGAATGTCTAACTTATATTGCCATAGAGGGCAATCAAGGAATTTCCCGCCTGCCGGGCCGCCGGCCGCCGCTTTACACAACCACAAGTTGTATGGGTAAAAAAGCATACAACCTTTAGGGGTTATTTGCAACCTTTTTTGTTTTTGGGTTTTGCTCTATTTTTTCCGGGAGGAATTAAGGCGCCGGAACACCTCTTTTAGCGGCACCCCGGTCTTCCTGGCGGCCTTCAGGCAGTCTTCGTATTCGGGTATCTCCTGGCGTTTGCCCTTCCCGTCCGCCCGGCCGCCTTTCCCGTCCGGATAAGAGATTTTGAACCTGATGGGGCCAAACACTGTCGGAAAGGTCTCTATCTCGCGGGGCAGGGTGGTCCTGCCGGCCTGGTGGAACCGGACACCCAGGGTTGTGGTCTCCGAAAATATTATCTCCTTCATGCGGGGGGCGTCCTGCGGATTGCAAAGCGCGGTTATTTTTATCGCGGGCCGGCCTTTTTTCATGATTATGGGGGTAAGAAACACGTCCAAAGCGCCGGCCTTGAAGAGCCGCTCCATAAGATGGCCATATATCTGGGGGCTCATGTCGTCGATGTTGGTCTCGATTACTGTCACGTCGTTTTCCGCGTGTTTTTGTTCAGCGCCCGGTGTTTCCCCGATAAAGGCCCTGAGCACGTTTGGGAAATCCTTGAAATCCATCCTGCCAGCGCCAAACCCGCATTTCCGCAGTGTCATATAAGGCATTTGGGAAAAGCCTTTTGCGAGGCCCTTTACAAGGGCGGCGCCGGTGGGGGTGGTAAGCTCGAACAGGGGCGGCCCGCCGTAAACCGGCAGACCTTCCAGCAGGAGGGCCGTGGCCGGGGCGGGGACGGGGAGCCTGCCGTGGCGCGTGTCGACCGTGCCGCCGCCGAGATTTACGGGGGATGAAAAGACTTCCTCCACGCCGAGGAGTTTCAGGCAGACGAGCGCGCCAAAGACGTCGACGATAGTGTCCGCGCTGCCAAGCTCGTGGAGGTGGACCGTCTCGGCCCTCAGGCCGTGGATTTTTGCCTCCGCGTCGAAGAGGCTTTTCATGATGCCAAGCCCCGTTTCCCTGATGCCGTCGGGCAGGGTGCTTTCTTTCACAAGCCGCCTGATCTCGTCCCACCCGAAGCGCGGCCCGCCTGCCTCTTTCACATCGAATCCCGCCTCTTTCACATCGAATTTGGTCGCGGCAAATCCCATCCTCCGGACCCGCCTTGCGCCTATCCGCACATCTTTCAGGGGGATTTTGTCAAAAAGCTCCGATTCGAGGCGCCTAAGGGGCGCACCGGCCGAAATGAGCGCCCCGATGAGCATGTCGCCGCTTATGCCGCGCGAGCAATCAAGCCATATGATTTTCTTCTTCTTGAAAACGGGGCCCTTCTTCATAAAAGCGGGGGCCTTCTTGGAGGCGGGGGTCTTCATTCATCCGCCTCATCCCTTACGGAGTGCACTTCGCCTGTTGAAAAGACAAGCAGGCCCGCCGGGGTTTTCAAGGCCAGCCTGCCGCCGTCGTCTATGCCGGTTGCGGTGCCGCTGAAAGATTTGCCTTCAGTTTGGACCCTTATCCTTTTGCCAATGGTGTCGCAGAGACTGCGATAGCCCTTCAGGAGGTGGGCCTCGGCCCTGGCCCCTTTCCCGAGCATGCCTGTCCAGTAGTCAAGCTCCTTGTAGACGGCGGCTGCGAGGGCCGCCCTGTTTACCCGCCTGCCGGTCTCGGCGAGTATCGAGGTGGCGGAGTTTTTCGTCCCCTTCGGCAGGTCCGATTTTTTCAGGTTGGCGTTTATCCCGATGCCGGCCACGGCGATGAGCACCCTGTCCGGATCGGAGCGGAACTCAAGGAGAATGCCGCCGAGCTTTTTACATCTGCCGTCCGCCTTTTTACCGGGGAGCGCCAGCAAGTCGTTTGGCCATTTCAGGCGGACCTCCAGGCCCGTCTGCCCTTTTATCGCAAGGGCCGAGGCCAGACCGGCCGCGAGGGCCAGAAGCGGCGTCTTCCTGGGGGGCAGCTCCGGCCAGAGCACCACGCTCATGTAGATATTCACTGCCGGCGGAGAGAGCCAGCGCCTGCCGAGCCTGCCCCTTCCGGCGGTCTGGGAATCGGCGACCACAAGCGCCGACAGGGGGCGCTTATCGGCGAGAGGGGGCCGGGTGGCCTTCTCCCCAGAGGCGGACTTTTCACTCTCTCCGGGGACAGTCATCGCCCGAAATGCCATTTCAAGCGCGAGGTCGTTTGTGGAGGAGACACTTTCCCTGTAGACGATCTTGACGCCCGGCAGATAATAAGCAAGCTCGAAGGCCGAGAGTTCGGGGCCGCTTATGAGCCGGTAGCCTGATTTCGATGCGTGTATCTGATAGCCGTCGGCCCGGAGGCGTTTGATCTTTTTCCAGACGGCGGTCCTCGTCACACCCAGCGCCCTGGAGAGCTCGGGGCCCGGTGTCTCGCCGCGGGGGCCGCGGGGATCCTTAAGGAGCTTCAAGATTCTTTCCGGCAAAGAAGGGCTATCCTTCCCGGTTCAATATGGCCACATTGACCTTGCCTTCAAGGATCTTTTTGAACCGGGCGGCGTCTTCCCTCGTGCCCACAATAGAGCCGTAGTGCATGGGTATGACAATCCCCGGTTTCATGTCCAGGGCGGCGCGGGCCGCCTCTTCGGCCGTCATCACATAAGTCCCCGAGACCGGCAGCAGGGCGATATCGGCCTTGAAATCCCTCATCTCCGGGATATAATCGGTGTCGCCCGCGATGTAAATCCTCTTGCCTTCCACGGTGAAGATATAGCCCACCCACTGTTTTTCCCGCGGATGGAATTTCTTGTTTGTGTTATATGCGGGCACCGCTTCGACGCCGATCCCCGCCACCTCTACCCGGTCCCCCGGCTTCACACCCATCGTCTTTATCTTCGCCGGAAATTTTCCTACGCAGTCGGCCGCGCAGACGATGACGGTCCCGTCTTTGGCAATCTTCTGCACGTCCTCCGGGCTGCAGTGGTCGTAGTGCTCGTGGGTGATGAGGACCAGGTCCGCCTTTTTGTCCGGTGCGCTTCCTTCGAGCTTGAAGGGGTCGGTGTAGAGGACCTTCCCGCCGCTTTGAATCCTGAATGTATCATGTCCAAGCCAGTGGATGTCCTTTATCATATCCATATCGGCCGCCCGCCTTTTTTGTCACATTATATCAGAAGGCGCCGCAATTAATTTTCCCGGTAACCCATCCCTTTCAGGGCCTTAATATCCCAACCCCATATAGCGAAGCGGGTTGTCCCTGCCAAACAGTTTTAACAGTTTTTCATCCATCCCGGGGAATATTCTTTTCAGCGTCTTCGCGCATTCGGCAACACTCTTTCCTCCACCGGCCAGGATGCCGGCTTCGAAGACCGGTTTGCCGCTGCCGCCCTTCACGGAATCGGAGACGAGAATTATCTTTCCGGGGTCTTTAATTTTAAGGACAAGCGCTAATGCCTCCGGCCCCAGATGAAAGCCGTCCGCGATAATCTCCACGTAGATGTCCTCCTCGAGGAGGGCAAAGCCCGCAAGCCCCGGCTCCCTGTGATGGAAGGGCCTCATCGCGTTAAACAGATGGGTCACGCCGGCGGCCCCCGCCCGCTTGCCTTCCCGCGCGGCTTTCAGGGTTGCGTCCGAGTGGCCCATATTCACCCTGATGCCGAGCCCCGCGCACCTCTCTATGACTTTTAGGGCGCCGGGCAGCTCGGGGGCGACGGTGATTATCTTTATGACGTCCTCGAAACCGCTTATAAGCCCCTTGAGGTTCGAAAGCGAGGGCCTCATGAAATTCCGCGCCCCGAGCGCGCCGCACCTGGCGGGGTTTAAAAAGGGCCCCTCCAGGTTTATGCCGCCTATGAGCCCCCCCGCCTGCCCGCCGCTCATCATCGCCTCTTTTACCGCGGACATCTGGGCGCGCATGGCGGCCGCATCTGAAGGATAGATAGTGGGATACAGGAGCGCCGTGCCTCTCCTGCGGTGGGAAGCGCACAGGCCGAGCACAGCGCGGGGGTCCGCGGCCCTTGTATCATAAGGGCCCAGGCCGTGCGTGTGCAGATCGACAAAAAGACCTTCAGGGACCATCGGGGGATTTTACCTGTAAGGGGGATTTTTTTCTATCTTCTTCAATTTCGCCGGGGTCAGGGCAGAGGTGAGCTTGAAGCCGGGCCGGGCGTACGCATCAGGTTTTTCCATCAGGAGCCAGTTCTCCGGCGTGTTGCCCTTTTTGAACCTCGCGAGCACAAAGCCGCCCTTTAGTTTTTTGCCCATGAGCGCGAATTCGATAACCCCCTCATCGGGGCCGCCCTTTTGCAGCTCGAACCGGCCTGTGTCCCAGATCACTACGGCCCCGGCCCCGTACTGTCCAGCGGGGAGGACGCCCTCCCAGGAGCCGTATTCAAGCTCATGGTCTTCCACCATGACGGCAAGCCTCTTGTCAGCCGGGTCCATCGAGGGCCCCTTGGGGACGGCCCAGCTCTTCAGGACCCCATCCATCTCCAGCCTGAAATCGTAATGGAGGTGGGTCGCGTGGTGCTCATGCACTACGAATACGGCCATGCCTTTCCCCCCTGGTTTTTTTGCCGGTCGTCATCGCCTACCTCCATTATAAGGCCTACAGGCGGTTTCGTCCTCCATCGGCCTGAAATTTCTCCCGGACCCCTCTAACTCCCTTCACGCCGCCGGGCCGCCGTCTTGAACCCGGAGACGGCCTGCCTCAGCTCGCGGGCGACATCGGTGAGGCTGTCCACATGGGATATGAGGTTCGCGGAGGAACCCTCCATATGCCTGGAGATGGAGGTGGAGACCTCCATATTGGAGGTGATCTGCGAGGCCACGCTCGACTGCTCCTCGACGGCCGTGGCTATCTCGGTTATCCGGTCGTGCACCTTCTGGGCCCCTTCGACTATGGCCTCAAGGGACCCGCCCACCTTCTTTATGTTGCCGGTTGCGTCCCTGACCTCGTCGGCCGATATCCTCATCGCGTTTGTGGTCTCGGCGATGCCGGTCTGAAAGGATTTTATTTTTTCCGCTATAACGGCCGTCTCCCTGATGGTTTTTTCGGCAAGTTTCCTGACCTCCTCGGCCACCACGGCGAAACCCTTGCCGAACTGGCTTGCGCGCGCCGCCTCGATAGAGGCGTTCAGGGCCAGCAGGTTGGTCTGGTCCGCTATGTCGGTGATCACGGAGACGACCTGGCTTATTTCACGGGTATTTTCATTAAGCACTTCTATCTTCTCCTGAAGTTTCCGTGTGGACTCATAAACCCTGCCGGAGGCCTCGACGGCCGCATGCGCCCCTGCCTTGCCCTCCTCGGCGGTCTTCAGGGCCGACTGCGCGCTTTCAGAGACCTCAGCCGCCCGCCTGGCTATATCGTTAATGGTCTGGCTCATCTCCTCGCTTGCGGCGGCGGTCTGTGAGGCCTGCGAGGCCTGGTTTTGCGCCCTTTCGGCGGTCTTTGCGGCCTCCTGCCTGAGTTCCCCGACCGTGGAGACCACTCTGTTTGCCGAGCCCGTCACGCGGTTTATCATCTCATTGAAGGAAGATGCCATATGGCCCATGCTCTCATAGAGCAGGCCGACTTCATCCCCCCCCACTCCATCGCCCCCGGAGCCGCTCCTGCGGAGTTGAAAGAGCAGGTCCCCTTCGGAGAGCCTTTGGACCGCCTCTATCATCTCGGAGACCGAGCCCGTAATGGAGCGGCTTACCGCCTTCATGGCGACAATTATGAGTATGCCCATCATGCCCAGCAGGGCGGCCGCGAAGCTCATGACGGAAACGGCGCTCCTGAGCCTGGCCCTGAGCAGGTCCGTCTGCGCGGCGGCCCCGCCGCCCTCTATGGCCCCGTCAATCTGCCCGGCTGCGCCCCTGGCCAGTCCGCTTATCTCCGGCAGCATCGCGGCCGCTTCCCTATAGCCGGCCGGGCCCGCGATGAGCCGGCCGCCTTTTTCGCCGATCCCTTCAACGGCGCTTCTTACCGCACCGACCCGGCCCTCAAGCCGGGGGTCTCCTTTTGCCAGCGCCGAAAGGGCGTCAAGGTCGCTTTTGGCCGCATCGAGCGTCTGCCCCGCCTGCCCGCCAATATCGGATTTGCCCCCGGCCATTGCGGCCGCTACGAGTTGCCACCTCAGGTTTTCGATATCCAGCTTGAGGTCCTTCCAGGCGCTTATCCGCTTATCGGCCGCCGCCGCCTGGCCCATGGATTCGCTGAAATCCTCCGTTTTCCGAACAAGAAGAACGCAAAACACAGCCATCGTGATTACCGCGAGCACAACCATCGAAATGGAGAAATTCAGCTTCTTCCTGATGCTCCAGCTTGCCATGAAATTGTCCCTCCATAAAAACAAAAATAACTGGACGCTTTCTAACTAATAAATTGCCTAGCTGCTCCCCTCACCCTCCGCTTCGCTCCACCCTCTCCCAGGGGGAGAGGGTTTTTGGTGAGGGAATCGAGTTGATAGGACATTAATTTACACATCTTTCAATAATCAATCAATTTATTATTTAATTACTTAATATATCGTATGGTCCGGAGAAAAACTTTAGGCGGGCGGTTCGGCCTCTGGGAAGATCTTCCCGGGGTTCAGGAGCCCGTCGGGGTCGAAGACGTTTTTTATCCGGCGCATGAGGTCAAGCTCCGCGTCTCCTATCTCCATCTGTATGAAGGGCTTTTTTGTAAGCCCCACGCCGTGCTCGCCGGAGAGGGTGCCGCCCAGCGCCAGCACTTTTTCAAACAGTTCCCGGAGGACGGGGGTCAGGTCCTTTTTCTCTTTCGGCAGAAGGTTTACGTGCAGGTTTCCGTCGCCCGCGTGGCCGAATGAGGCGATGGGTATGGAGGTCTTCTGGGCGAGGGCCTTCAGTTCGGAGAGCATCGCGGCTATATTGCCCCTCGGCACCACGATATCTTCGCTCACCTTATGCGGGCATAGCTGATAGAGCGCGGGCGATACGCCCCGTCTGGCCCTCCAGAGGGCCTCGCGCGCGTCGTCGTCTTCGGCCATCGTGACCTCCGCGCCGAGCATCCGGCATATCTCTATCACGCGGGCCGCTTCGGCCTTTATGGCCTCCGGATGGCCGTCAAGCTCGATAAGAAGGAGGGCCTCGGCCCCGGAGGGCAGGCCGACGGGGCCCCTGTTTTCAACCGCGAGCATGCAGTCTTTGTCCATGATCTCAAGTGTACGGGGGATTATCTTCGAGGCGATGATGCGGCTGACCGCCTCGCCGGATGCGCCCACGTCCCCGAATACGGCCAGCAGGGTGAGCACGTCCTGCGGCAGCGGCAGCACCTTGAGCCTTATCTTCGTGACCGCGGCAAGCGTCCCCTCGGAACCCACAAGGAGCCTGGTCAGGTCGTAGCCCACCACACCTTTTGGGGTCTGCACGCCCGTATGTATGATCTCTCCGCCCGGCAAAACGGCCTCCAGCCACAAGACGAAATCCCTTGTGACGCCGTATTTCAGGGCCCGCGGCCCCCCCGCGTTTTCGGCCACATTGCCCCCGATGGTGCAGAACTCGAGGCTCGCGGGGTCCGGCGGATAGAAAAGCCCATAGCCGGCAAGCTCCCGCTGGAGCCTTCCGTTTACGACACCCGGCTCCACGAGCACTGTCAGGTTGACGTCGTCAACCTCCAATATCCGGTTCATGCGCTCGAAACTGAGCACTATCGCCCCGCCGGGGGGGAGCCCCCCGGCGGGCACGGCCCCCCCCGTCATGCCCGTTCCGGCCCCGCGCGGTATAACTGCCGCCCTCATCTGCCGGGCCTGGCGCATTATCCTTGCCACTTCCATTGTCGTGCCCGGCCAGGCCACAACGGCGGCGGTCCCGGAGAGCCCGGAGGCGTCAAACCCGTAGGCCAGAAGGTCTTCGGGGTCCGTGGAGAAGCGCTCTATATCCAAACGAATCGTTTTTTCTTTTTCCGCCATCTTTCAGCTTTCGCCTTTCAGCCAGTGGGTCTCTTAATTTTAGTTGATTTGCAGGGCAGGCGGCAAGAAAAGACCTCGGCGCCCCGATAATGGACTGCCCCTCAGCAAGCTACAGGGAATTGCAAGTTAAACAGTTCCGATAAATTATTTATAATAAATACCCGATGCACGCAGAATGGAGAGAGAGAAAAAATGGACAAAAAATTTCCGCCCGAAAAACTCGCAAGACTCAACGACCCAAACAGGCTTGTCTATCTTCCGCCTGACCTCATCTGGCGGACCCTTGACCCCGGCGCCGCGCATACCGCCGTCGAAATAGGCGCGGGCACGGGCTTTTTCGCTTCCCGGTTCGCGGGGAGGCTCAAGGGGGGCAAGCTCTACGCCTGCGATATCCTGGACGTGATGATCGAGTGGATGCGGGAAAACCTCGGGGCTTTATCAGATATGGTGGTCCCCCTGAAAATGGAGGAAAGCTCCGTCCCCCTGCCCGACGGCATAGCGGACCTTGTCTACATGCTAGAGCTCCATCACGAGCTTGAAGAGCCGGCAAAGGTCATCGGCGAGGCCCGCCGCCTGCTTGCCGAAGGCGGCAAACTGATGATAATCGACTGGAAGAAGGAGGTCGAAACCCCCACGGGGCCGCCGCTCTCGATAAGGGTCAATGCGAAGGACATTGTCGCGCAGGTGAAAAAAGGGGGGTTTTCAAGCGTGAAGAGCCATGACGTCCTTCCGTACCACAATTTTGTCGTGGGCGAAAAGGGGCAGCAAGCAAGGGGCATGAGGAAACCCACCCCCGCGGTAGTGAAAAAATCCTCCCCTATGAATTAGAATAAAATGTTCACAGCTTCAACAGGGGGAGCGAAATTTAAATGATAGGCGTAATCGTATTTCCGGGCAGCAACTGCGACCACGACTGCTACCACGTGCTAAAACACGTGATGGGCGCGCCTGTCCGGTTCGTCTGGCATAAGGAGCGGGAGCTTCCCGCCGACACCGAGGCGGTAGTGCTTCCGGGCGGGTTTGCCTACGGGGATTACCTGCGCACCGGGGCCATAGCGCGCCTTTCGGCCGTCATGGGGGCCGTCGTGAGGTTCGCGGAAAAGGGCGGCCCGGTAATAGGCATCTGCAACGGGTTTCAGGTGCTGGTGGAGGCGGGGCTTCTGCCGGGGGCGCTCCTGAGAAACAGCGGCATGAAATTCATCTGCAAGGACGTATCCCTGCGGGTGGAAAACGCCTCGACCCCTTTTACGAACAGACTGCACCCGGGGCAGGTCCTGAGGATGCCCATAGCGCACGGGGAAGGCAATTATTTCCTGGACCCGGCAGGGTTGAAATCCCTGAACGAAAATAATCAGGTGGTTTTCAGGTACTCATCCCCGGAGGGCGAGATAACGCCTGGGGCCAATCCGAATGGCTCGCTCGAAAACATAGCCGGCATCGTGAACCGGCAGGGCAACGTCCTTGGCATGATGCCGCATCCGGAGCGCTGCGCCGAGGCCGTCCTCGGCAATACCGACGGCAGGCTCCTCTTTGAATCCCTCTTTGCCTGGCTCTCCGCGGACCTTGAAAAGCCGGGGGCAAAGGCCCCCGGGGGTTTTAAATAAACCACCAAAAGATGAACCTCCGCATAAGGGGCGGACAAAAAAATGAAATACCCGTAGGGGAAGGGCAGAGCATCCTTTCCGCCCTGAAAGCGGCGGACATCTATCTTACGGCCTCCTGCGGGGGAAAGGGCGCCTGCGGCAAATGCAGGGTAAAACTCCTTGACGGCCCGGCCGATATAACCGGCTTTACAAAACTCACCCGCGAAGAGCGCAACTCCGGCATCGTCCTTGCCTGCCGGACTTTCCCAAAAGGCGACGTAAGCATAGAGATACCGGAGACATCGAGGATCGCCGTGGGGGAAAAGATCGCCCTCTCCCGCGCGGAAAACCTGCTCGGGCTCGTCTCCGCAATGGGCCGGCAGATAGACCCGGCCGTAAAGACGGTCAGGCTGCAACTGGTCCCTCCCGCTATCGGCGACAACTCGAGCGACCTCGAACGCCTGAAAGGCGCGCTTCAAGCAGCAGGTCAAAAAATCGCCGTGCTCTATTTCCCGCATGATTTCCTGACCGGGATGGGGAAGGTCCTCAGGGAAGCGGGCTGGAATGTGGAGTTTCACTATCTCATCATCGAGAAAGACGGGCTGACCATTGGGAAAGACGGGGCCGCGGGCTCCGCAGTGGCGATTTACCCTCAGTCGGGGCCGAAAGCCGGCCGTTACGGCGTCGCCGTCGACATCGGCACGACAACCGTGGTCGTCTATCTCGTGGACCTCGCGGACGGAAAACTCATAGACGCCGGCTCCACCTACAATTCCCAGATACGCTACGGGGACGACGTCATCACCAGGATCGTGCACGCCACGGAGAGGGGCGGGCTAAAGGACCTGCGGCAGTGCGTCCTTGAAGACATAAACGGGCTCATCGACGCGATCTCTCAGAGGCGCAAGCTCGATACAAAGACGGTAGAGATGGCCGTGATAAGCGGCAATACAACAATGAGCCACCTCTTCTGGGGCCTGGACCCGGCCTCGATAAGGGAGGAGCCCTATGTGCCGGGGGTCAGCTATTTCCCCTTCTGGAGGGGCGCCGATTCGGGCCTGTCGATGAACGCCTGCGGGGCGCTCTACACGATGCCCTGCATGGCCAGTTATGTGGGCGGGGACATCGTCTCGGGGGTGCTGGCCTCCGGCATGACAAGGAAAAAGGAGATCGCCCTCTTCATGGACATCGGGACCAACGGGGAGGTGGCCGTAGGCAATGACGAATGGCTCATAACCGCGGCCTGCTCGGCCGGCCCCTGTTTCGAGGGAAGCGGCATACGGCACGGGATGAGGGCGACCGAAGGGGCGATAGAGTCCGTGAGGATAACGCCCGATATGGAAATAGAAACCGGCGTGATAGGAAATAATGGCGCGGCCCTCCCGAGGGGCATATGCGGCTCCGGCATGATAGACGCGGTCTCGGAGATGTTCCTCCGCGGGATCATCGACAGGAAGGGGGGGTTTAATCTCTATCTCGCTGAGCGAGACGCGCACGGGGCCTTGGCAAAAAAACTCCGCGCGGGGGAAGACGGGGCCGAGTTCGTGCTCGCCTCCGGGCCCGCCGGGCAGATCATCGCGCTCACGCAGGCGGACATCGAAAACATCCTCCGGGCCAAGGCGGCCATCTATGCCGGCATCTCGGCGCTCGTCAAAGAGGTGGGCCTTTCGATGGCCGACATAGAGAAAGTCTATATCGCGGGCGGGTTCGGCAATTACCTGAACGTGGAGAGGGCCATCATGCTGGGGATGCTGCCGGATATCCCCAGGGAAAAGTTCGTCTTTCTGGGGAACACCTCCATCACCGGGGCCTATCTCGGCCTCGTCTCTGAGGGGCTAAGACGGGAGGCCGAAGAGATCGCCTCCCGGATGACTTACATGGAGCTTTCCGTGTCGCCCGGTTTCATGAACGAGTACATGTCCGCGCTCTTTCTGCCCCATACCGACTCAACCCAGTTCCCCACGGTGGAGAAACTGCTTAAGGGCATCGAAGGATAGCAGGCCTTCTGTCCTGCCCCTCTTGCCCCTTGCCCGCCTGTCCGCTGTCGCCGCCGGAAAACAAAAACGCTACTTGCCGAGGATTGCGTCCTTTGCGGCTTTCGCGACCCTGAATTTCACGACCTTCTTGGCCGGTATCTTGATCGCCTCGCCGGTCCGGGGGTTTCTTCCCGTGCGGGCCTTGCGCTTCACCAGGACAATCTTGCCGATGCCGGGCAGGGTGAAGGAATTCTTGGCCTCCTTGTATGCAAGGGCCGCAATCTCATCGAGGATATTTGCCGCCTGCACCTTCTTGATCTCCGCCTTCTTTGCCAGATGTTCCGCGATCTGAGACTTGGTCATCGCCTTTGCCATAAAAGATCCGCCTCCTTATAAAATTTTTTTGTAAAAAAGACTGGAGATAGTATAAAGGATTGATAAAAAAATAAACAGATTAAAGACGCCGGATTGCCGCCCCCGCCTTTTTTATTCGGGGGCTGCGCGCAGCCCCCTACCTTAAAAGGGCGGGCGGGCGGGAATAATAAAAAATTGATTACTCCGGCCATATCGGTTATCATGAAAGTCTTAAGCCATGATCGCGGTGGAGAAAACAAATATACCGGGTTGGCCGGAGCCGAGGCGCGGCAAGGTCCGGGATGTTTACGACCTTGGCGACAAGCTCCTCATCGTCGCCACGGACAGAGTAAGCGCTTTTGACGTGATACTGCCCGACGCGATCCCTGAAAAGGGCAAGATACTCACCCGCATATCGCTCTTCTGGTTCCGGCAGATGGAAGATATAATCGAAAACCACGTCATATCGCCGGAGGTCTCCGATTTCCCCCCGCCGTTTGATTCCCATGCGGGGCTGCTTGCGGGCAGGAGCATCCTGGCAAAAAAGGCGGACGTCCTGCCGGTCGAATGCATAGTGCGGGGCTATCTCTCCGGCAGCGGCTGGAAATCCTACACGCAGACGGGCTCCGTCTGCGGCATAAAACTGCCCCCCGGGCTCAGGGAGTCCTCGAGATTGCCCGAACCCATCTTTACCCCGAGCACCAAGGCCGCCGAGGGGCATGACGAAAACATCTCCTTCGATCGCTGTGCGGCGATACTCGGCAGCGAGAGGGCCGGGATGCTCAGGGATTTCTCCTTGAGAATTTATGAAAGGGCACGGGAGATCGCCTTGAAGAAGGGCATCATCATAGCCGACACTAAAATGGAATTCGGCATGCTTGGCGGCAGGATGGTGCTCATCGACGAGCTTTTGACGCCCGACTCCTCCCGGTTCTGGTCCGTGGAGGGCTACCGCGAGGGCGCAGGCCAGGACAGTTTCGACAAGCAGCTAATAAGGGACGCGCTTGTCGGCATGGGCTGGGACATGAGGCCGCCGGCCCCGAGACTCCCGGAAGATATCCTGTCCAAGGCGACCGCCAGGTACAAAGAAATACTGAATATCCTCACGTCCTGATGCCCGCGATAATCAGGGTCGAGGGTTTAACCAAGAAATTCGGCCCGATCACGGCCGTCGACGGGATTTCCTTCGAGGTGGAGGAAAAGACCATATTCGGTTTCCTCGGCCCCAACGGCGCCGGCAAGACGACCACCATAAACATACTCTGCACGCTCCTTAACCCGACCTCGGGCAGGGCCTTCGTAAACGGTTTCGACTGCAAGACCGACTCCCGCATGGTAAGAAGCTCCATCGGCATAGTCTTTCAGGACAGCACCCTGGACAAAGACCTCACGGCCTACGAAAATCTCGCCTTCCACGCCTACATCTACGGCGTGAAGAAGGCCGAGGTCAAGCCGAGAGTCGAAGAAGCGCTCCGCTTCATGGGGCTCTTTGACAGGAAGGACGACCTCGTAAAGAGGTTTTCGGGCGGGATGAAGAGACGGCTGGAGGTCGCGCGGGGGCTCATCCACAGGCCCCGGGTGCTCTTCCTCGACGAGCCCACCCTGGGGCTCGACCCGCAAAGCAGGTCGCACCTGTGGGAGATGATAGTCCAGCTGCCGAAGGAGCACGGCATGACCGTCTTCATGACCACCCATTACATGGAGGAGGCCGAGGTCTGCGACGCCCTTGCGGTAATAGACGGCGGCAGAATAATCGCCGCCGGAAGCCCGGATGAGCTTAAGAGGTCGATGGGCGGGGACGTGATTTTCCTGAAGACGACGGACAACGCCCAGGCGAAGCGGAAACTGGAGGCGGCCCTGGGTGTTGCGCCGGGGGAAGAGGCGGACGAGCTTTTCTTTGCCGCGCCGCGGGCCGAAGAGCTGGTGCCGGCTGTCATCAGGGCCCTCTCCGACGCGGTGCTCTCCCTGAGGCTGCAAAAGCCCACCTTGAATGACGTCTTCCTGAAGCTCACGGGCAGGCAGATCAGGCCGGAGGAGGTCCAGGGCGCGGACTCCATCAAGGAAGAGCTGAGGGCCTACCGGAGGAGACATTGACGGACGTAAACGCCATATATGTGATCGTCATGCGGGAGCTGAAGAAATTCCTGCGTGAAAGGAGCCGCCTTGTCTCGAGCATCGCCAGGCCCCTTATCTGGCTTTTCCTCGTCGGGGCGGGCATGAGCAGGCTTGTAAGCCCCAGGGCCGGGATGCCGTACACGCAGTTCATCTTCCCCGGCATCCTGGGGATGACCATACTGTTTAGCTCCATATTCTCCTCCATCTCGATAATCTGGGACAAGGAGTTCGGGTTCCTGAAGGAAATCCTGGTGGCGCCGGTCCGCAGGTCCTCCATAGTGATAGGAAAAGCCCTCAGCGGCACCGTGGTGTCGACCATCCAGGCGGCGATAGTGCTCATGGTCTTTCCCGTAATCGGGGTGAAACTCTCCGTCCTCCAGGTGCTGCTTACGATCATAATAAGCCTGCTCGTGGCGTTTTGCATCTCCTGCTTCGGCATCGTGATCGCCACGTTTTACGAGAGCTACGAGAGTTTCAGCGTGATAATGAACTTCATCATAATGCCCATGTTCTTCCTCTCCGGGGCGATGTACCCCGTTAAACTGCTGCCCGCGGCCCTGAGGGTCGCATCCAAACTAAATCCGCTCACTTACGGGGTGGACGCGCTTAAAAATACCGTCTTCACGTCTCCCCTGAAATCCGGCCCCATGGGCCCGGATTTCAGTTTCGGCGCAGACCTGGCCGTCATCATACTGAGCTCCGCCTTGTTTGTCGTCCTGGCCTCGGGCTTCTTCGAAAGGAAACAATGAGGAGATGATCTGGCGATTCATCGATTTTTTTATCCACCTGGACGTGCACCTGGGCGCGATGATCCGGACGGCCGGCCCGTGGACCTACCTGGCGCTCTGCCTGATAATATTCTGCGAGACCGGGCTGGTGGTGACCCCCTTTCTGCCGGGCGACTCCCTTTTGTTTGTCGCGGGCGCATTTGCCGCTACAAGCGCGCTGGACATCAGGAGCCTGCTTTTTTCCCTGAGCGTGGCGGCCGTGGCGGGCAACATGGCCAATTACCAGATCGGATATTTAGTCGGCCCGAAGGTGTTCCATTCAAACAGGGTGCGGCTTTTAAACAGGAGGCACCTCGAAGAGACACACAGGTTCTATGAGAAATGGGGCCCCCTGACGATCGTGGTGTCAAGGTTTATGCCCATAATACGCACCTTCGCCCCCTTTCTCGCGGGCGTGGGCAAGATGACCTATTGGCGGTTTTCGCTCTATAACATTGTGGGCAGCCTGGCATGGGTCGTGATCCTGACGCTCGGGGGCTACTTCTTTGGAAACATCCCCGCGGTGAGGAAGAATTTCACCCTGGTGATACTGGCCATCATAGTGATCTCCGTGCTCCCCTCGGCAATCGCGTTTCTGCGCGCGCGGGCAAAAAGGGCAAAATAATAAAAGGGGCGGGGGAGGGGATTTCACTAAAGCTACTGAATTTGTTAAGTAAAACCCTCTCCCTAAAAAGGGAGAGGGTTGGGAGAGGGTGTATGGTTGCTATTCAGGGTCTTTGCGGGTGTCGGACTCAAACGAGCCGCGTATGAGCTCGAATGCGGGGGCGGCCTGCTCGAAGGCCGACATCACCTGCGGGTCGAAGTGCGAGGGCATCGTCCGCCCGTCGCCCTCAAGGATTATCCTCATCGCCTCCTCATGGGCCAGGGGGGGCTTGTAAGGCCGTCTGCTTACCAGTGCGTCATATTGATCGCAGATCATCACGATCCTGCCCTCGATGGGGATATCCCGCCCCACGAGGCCGCGGGGATATCCCGTGCCGTCCCATCTCTCGTGGTGGGTGAGGGCGATTGAGGCCGCCATCTGCAAATGGGGGTGGCGGGAGCCCCGCAGTATCTTTTCGCCCATTACGGTGTGGGTCTTTATTATCTCGAACTCCCCGTTCAAAAGGCGCGCCCGCTTAAGCAGTATGTAGTCCGGGATGCCTATCTTGCCGATGTCGTGCATCGGGCTGGCGAAGGATATGGTCTCGGTAAAATCCGCGGACATGCCCAGGGTCTGGGCGATCTTGTTCGAATAAAGCCCGATGCGCATATTGTGGGCGCCCGTTTCGGCGTCCTTGTACTCGGCCACGGCCGTCAGGCGCTTGACGATCTCGTTATTGAGGCTCCTCACCATCGAAAAGGCATCGGCAAGCTCCCGCGTCCTCTCGTTCACCGTCTCCTCGAGCGTCCTTTTGTAGTCCTTCTCCATGCGGGAGAGCCTGCTGTATTTCACCGCCCTCTCGACGGAATGAAGCACATGTATGGACTTATAGGGTTTAACTATGAAGTCGAAGGCGCCCTTCTGGACTGCGTTTATCGCGGTGGTCAGGTCGGCGTGCGCGGTCATGAGTATGACGGGTATCTCCGGATACTCCCTGCGTATCTTCTCGAGGAGGTCCATGCCCGAGAGCACCGGCATCTTGACATCGGCGAGCACCGCGCCCACCTTGAGCGTGGCAAGCGTCCTTGCCGCCCCCCTGGCGTCGCCGCACGGGATTACAGGATAGCCGTTTTCCTTCAGCAGGCAGCAGAGGGCTTCGAGGACGAAAGGCTCATCGTCTACGATGAGGACGGCACTGTCTATCTTTTCAACCTGGCCCATCCGCTCGATCATCTCCAAGCCTCCTGTTCAAGCCAAAAAGACATCAGAAGTATACAAAAATAAACAAAAAAGTTCAATAATCCGGAAACCGTGCGTCAAGGGCGGAAGGGCATTCAGTTCTTCAGGTAGAGTTTTATCCGCTCGCTGAGCTTGACCGGCGACGTGGTCATCCGTGGCATGAACTCGGTGGCCCCGGCCTTCAAGGCGTTTTCCACATCGCCCGAGGCCGATGCGTTGGAGATGACCAGGATCGGGACGGACGCCATCCCCGCTACGGACCTGATTTGACAAAGGGCCTCAAACCCGTTTGCCCCGCGCTGGTTTAAATCCATGAGGACGAGATCGACCCGCTCCCTCGCAATCACGTCCGTGGCGGCGTCGCAGTCTCCGGCCTCGAAGACGGTAAAACCTTCCAGGACGATCTTGCTCCGGTATAACTGCCTGGTCGTGGTGTTTTCACCCAGTATAAGGACCTTCTTCCTGGTCTGGCTGCCGACCTCGCTCATGTGCTTCCTGATGAATGCCGAAAGGACCGCCTTTTGTGCGGGCGTTATATTCGTGAACATAAGGCCCATCCCCACGCCGGCCTTTGAGTGCTGCACGCGCGCGGCGACCTCGAGGGCGCCGCCATCCAGCGGGAGGGAGACCTCGATTACGCTGCCTGCCGGGAAATGCCGGCCGGTATGGATGTAGATGCCGCCCTCGCTCAGGTCAAGGCCCATTGCCCCTATGGCCTTGTTCAGGACAACCTGCCTTCTCAAAATTATCCTGGGCTGCTTGCGGTTTTCAATCCCCAATTCTTTTAAACCCGGCGCCTAAGTTTTTAACGGCTTATTGTAAATGTTCCAGGCGTTTCAAAGCAACTCTCCTATATTATTCCCGTCTTGCCGTGCAAAAGGGGCCAGGCGCCCCTTCGGCCGCCCGCGCGACCTCGAAGAGGCATTTGCAAAGGGGGGCCGGGGGATGCCTGCATGACATCTCCGGGAGGCCCCAAAAAAGTGATAAACTTTTGTTATGACACTTGTCTCTTGCAGCCTGAAACCCGCCCCTCCCTCCAGGCTGGACTATACGGCATGGGCGCTCCGGAGGGGGACGCCCGCGTGAACGAAGACAGGACCGTCTACACCATCGGCCATTCCACGCGTTCAAGCGAGGATTTGATCAGGATGCTCAAAAAAGAAGGCGTGCAGGCCGTCTGCGACGTGCGCACGGTGCCAAGGAGCTCATTCAATCCCCAGTTCAATATAGACAGCTTTCCCGAGGAGCTGAAAAAGGCGGGGATAGAATATTTCCACATGAAGGGACTCGGAGGGCTCAGGCATCCGGAAAAAAACTCGCCCAATACCGGCTGGCACAATGCCTCCTTCCGCGGGTTCGCCGATTACATGCAGACGCAGGAGTTCGAGCGGAACATGGACGCCCTGCTGGAGATCGCCTCCCGGCGGAAGGCGGCCCTTATGTGCGCGGAAGCGGTCCCCTGGCGGTGCCACCGCCTGCTCATAGCCGACGCCCTCACCGTGCGCGGCTGGCGGGTGGAGCACATCGTGGGCGTAAAGGGGCTTCAGCGCCACGAGCTTACCGCGTTTTTGAAGGCGGAGGGGACGAAGATCACCTACCCGGAGAAAGAGATGCCGGCCGGCAAGCCCGCCAAAGAGAAGAAGAAAAAATAAACTCCCTCCCCTAATCCCCTCCCTTTTCAGGGAGGGGATTTTACATACGGATAAGCTCTTCACTTCTTTTGTGAAATCCTCTCCCCTAAGGGGAGAGGATTAGGAGAGGGGGATGTGGTTTAGGTTATACTAGCATATGCGTTTCAGCGGCCCCACGAGGCCCATTTTTATCTCTCTATGCCTGCTGCTGGCCGTCTCATGCGCGCCGAAGGCGGCGCTGCCGCCTCCGATGCCCGCGCCCCAGCCGAGGCCGCTAAGGATAGCCCTCGTCCTCGGGGCCGGGGCCGCGAGGGGATTTGCCCACATAGGCGTCCTGAAAGTGCTCGAAGAAAACCACGTCCCCATAAGCATGGTCTTCGGCGCGAGCGCCGGCAGTCTCGTGGGCAGCCTCTTTGCCTACGGCTACAGCCCCTACCAGCTTGAGAAGATTGCCATCTCCATTCAAAAAGACGACCTTGTCGACCTGACAATACCAAACGGCGGGTTCGTGAAGGGGCGGAAACTCCAGGACTTCATAAACCGCGCGGTGAAAAACACCCCAATGGAAAGGCTGAAAATCCCCTTTTACGCCGTCGCCACCGACATCCAGAGCGGCAAGGAGGTCATCTTCGGCAGGGGCAACACCGGAGAGGCGGTAAGGGCAAGCTGCTCCATCCCGGGGGTGTTCCAGCCCGCTTCCATAGGCGGCAGGCTGTACGTGGACGGCGGCGTGGCAAGCCCCCTGCCCGTCGAGGAGGCAAGGAGGTATGGCGCAGACCTGGTCATCGCCGTCGATATATCCGCCGACCTCGACACCAGCCGCCCAAACGGGATAATGGACGTGCTCTTCAAGACCGTGGGCATCATGTATAGCGAGCTGGAAAAAGCGGCGGCCTCAAAGGCCGATATCCTTATAAGGCCGCGCGTGGGCGACATAGGCTCGGCCGATTTCTCAAAGAGGTACGACGCCATCCTGGAAGGCGAGAAGGCGGCCGCGGAGGCCATGCCCGCCATAACGGAAAAGATAAACCGGCTGAAAGAGGCCGGAAGAGCGCCCGCCTACTCCTCTTTGCCCGGCAGATAGGCAAACATGACCGAAAAGGATTTCACACGCCTGAAGAGGCGGTTCCTGCGATATGTCGAGAGCTACCGGATGAACACGCCGGGCGACCAGCAGAATATCGCCCTTAAACGGGACCATACCCTGAAAGTCTGCCGGGACATCGGCCTCATAACCCGCGGGGAGGCAATCGGCCGGCGGAACGACGCCCTGCTGGCAAGGACGGCCGCCCTGCTGCACGACATAGGCAGGTTCCCCCAGTACGCGAAGTTCAAGACATTCAATGACGGCTCCTCGGTAAACCACGGCCGGCTGGGGGCCGAGCTCCTGATGAAAACGGATTTGAAACTGAAATTCCTCGAGGGCCTGTCCCGCAGGGAGCAGTCGCTCATAATCCGCGCTGTTAAATACCATAGCGCATTGACCCTCCCAAGGCTCGACAAGAGGTCGGTCTTTCTTCTGAGGCTTGTGCGCGACGCCGACAAGCTCGACATCTGGAGGGTGTTCGTCGAGTATTTCGGACAGGAAAAAAAAGACAGGTCGACCGCCGCCGGGCAGGGTTTGCCGGAAGGGGAAGGCATAATATCCCCGGGGGTGCTCCGCAATATTTTTGAAAACCGATTGATTTCGCTCGCCGGGATACGGAACCTGAACGACTACAAGCTGCTGCTTCTTTCATGGGTCTATGACATCAATTTCAGGACCACTTTCCGGCTTTTTCGCAAAAGACGCTACCTCGAACGGCTGGCGGCCTATCTGCCCGCCGGCGAAGAGGCCGATAAGGCCGTTGCCCATCTGAAGGAATTCGTGGCGCAAAAAACAAAAAACTAAATTAAAACTTTGAAATCCCCTCCCTGAAATAGGGAGGGGATTAGGGGGGGTGTAAATCAAGCCTTCTTAAGCAGCAGCGCATGGGCCGAAAGCCCCGCCCCGAAGGCCACCATCATCAGCCAGTCGCCGCTTTCCACCCGTGCCGAGTCCATAATCCTTCGCAAGACGAACCAGAGGGTCGGGGAGGACCTGTTGCCAAAGTCCGCCAGCACCTCCCTTGCCGCGCTCACCTGCCGCTCGGAAAGCCCGAGGGCGTCTCTTACGGCGTTGACGATTCTTTTCCCCCCGGCCCCCCCGGAGTCCTTGATATCTCTTCGCAAACGGCGAGGGCATGCTCATGGGGCGAGTTGAAGACGTTGTCCACGAACTCGATGTCCCTGAAACCGGAGGCGCAGAGTTTTTTGACCGCCTCGGCCACGAGGCACGCCCCCACCGGCATGACCGGCACCGGCAGCCTGTTTCTATTCGATGAAATCATAAGCGCCTTCATGGCTGGAGTTCGGGCCGCGCGGCCCCAAAACCCTGGGAGCTTGAAGGGTTTCAATTAAAGGCGGCGGTCCCGGAAAAAATTATACCACTAAATTCCCTCACCCTCCGCCCCGCCTTCATCGGGGCTCCTCCCTCTCCCATTGGGAGAGGGCAGGGGTGAGGGGATAGGGGGATAGGTAAATAGGAAACTATTTATGGTGGTTAAGCGGGCTGGCCCGTTAAAACGAGACCCTGTTTTTGCCCGCCCTCTTGGAGCCGTAAAGGGCGACGTCGGCACACTTCAGGATTTCGTTTGGATCGGGGATGCCCTCGTAAGCGGCCAGGCCAAGGCTTAGGGTTGGCCTCACCGTGATGTCCGTCGGATAGGTTATGTTCTCGACCGTCTGGCGCATCCTCTCGGCAAACCCCCCCGCGCCTTCAAGCGGTGTCTGGGGCAGGATGAGCAGGAACTCGTCGCCTCCCATGCGCCCTATGATATCGGATTTCCTCAATGCGCCGGAGAGCGCCTGGGCCACTATCTGGAGCACCCTGTCGCCGGCCTCGTGCCCCAGCGTGTCGTTTACCTGCTTGAAATTATCGAGGTCGCAGCTTATGAGAGAAAGCGGGGCATGGTATCTCCTGGCCCTGTCCACCTCGTATTCAAGCCTCTCCATGAGGGCCCTTTTATTGAGGAGCCCGGTCAGGTCATCGCTCCTGGAGAGCTGCTCCAGCTTCTCTATGAAGCGCTTCCTCTCCATCTCGGCGGCTTTCTTGCCCGTCGTGTCCCGGACGTACTCGATGACATGGGAGACCCGCGCATCCGCGTCCAGAATCGGATAGGTATATATCTCGACCCATATGTCGGAGCCGTCTGAAAGGCGCAGGCGCTTCTCCTTCGCGCAGGGATTGGCCGAGAGCATCGTTTTTTGCACCACGCATCCCTCGCAGACAGAGGCGCGCCCCTGGATTTCATAGCACCGCATGTCTCCGGTCAGCTCCTCTACGGACCGGCCCTTCAGCGCCGCGTACTCGCTGTTTACCTTGACTATCCGGAAATCGTTCGTGAAGACGCTGAAGGGGTCGCGGATGCTCTCGAAGACGTCACTCAAGAAACGGGAAGACCTCCTCAGGGCCTCTTCCGTGCGCCTCTGCTCCTTCAGGATGAACTGGACTATAATCGTGGATATCACGGCCGAAGCGACAAGGGCGTCGACAGCGCCGATCAGCAGCAGTCTGCCCCCGACATGCCCGTCCCTGAGGACGCCCAGGAACACATTAAACAAGGCTACAAGGAATTCTGATATGACAAACGAAATCCACAGGAGGTGCCACGGGCTTGAGGTCTTGAATTTCTCGAAGAGATTCCTTCCCCCCATCAGCCGCTCCGATAATCAAATAGCGGGCGTTGCTCTTTAGGCATGCGCTTGGGCAATCCAGCCCCCCGGCTGTTCAATCGGGCGTCTTCTCCCATCACCCTCCCATTGGCAGATGCGCCTGGACCCCGGCCTCCTCAAAACAAAAAACCCTGAGGTATTATGCAAAACCAAATGGCCGGAATTCAAGGGGAAAATGGTGCCTCCAATCCACGTTCCTTGACTGTCCGCCCCTTTTTGATAGCCTTGAATCAAGGGGATTGGATTTTTTTTGATTCGATCGAAGGAGGTATTGAGTATGACCGTCAGACAGTTCATGAATAAAAACGCAGTTTCGCTTCCGGCTTCGGCCACCCTGCTTGAGGCCGCCCGGAAGATGAAGGAAAAGAACATCGGCTCCATGATAATCGAGGAAAACCTGAAGGTGAAAGGGATATTGACGGACAGGGACATCGCCTTCGCCGTCGCCGCCGAGGGTAAAAACCCCTCCACCACGTGCGTCTGCGACATAATGGTCCACGACCCCATAACCGTCGACGTCGATGCCGACCTTGACTCCGCCCTGAGGATAATGAACAGGGCAAACGTAAGGAGGCTGCCGGTGCTTGAAAATGGCAAGCTCTGCGGGGTTATCTCATCCGCTGACATAGCCGGCGCCATGAAGGAGGAGATAAACCAGTTCCTGGCGCTTGAAGAATCATACACAGGCGCCAGAGGATAAAAAAAATTTACTGACCCGTTCGAGAGAGCCAGCTCTACGAGCCAGCTCCAGCCAATCCCCTTTACAAAACAGCACCCTCTCCCTTAAGGGAGAGGGTTTCACTTACTTTTTAAAATCCTTAAGGGCCGCTTTTACGGGTTCCAGAGGTACATGAACGTCACTCCGGGCTCCGGCGTGATGCCCTCGACGGATATGAGGTTTATGTTCACTATGTTTTGCGTCCTGACGCTCCCGGGCGCTTCCGAATAGATTGTCTGTTTGAACTGGCCCGGCCGCGCATACGTCACGACCCTTGCCTTCTTTATCTCCAGGGATTTTTTCAAGCCGTTTATGGCTTCATCCAGATAGGCCTCCCGGTCTATGAGCTTCTCCTTGAGCGCCTGGTCCGCCGTAAATATCCGGCCGTCCGCGAGGGCAAGGACCTGCTGCCTCGAAAGCCCCTTCCGCCTGCTCTTGTAAACGGCGTCTGTGAACCTGCCATATAGGCTCTCTATGATGCCCTGCAGCATGGCCTTCTCCTGCGGGGTGCTCGGGCGGAAAGGCGACCAGAAATCCTTCACCGGCCCGGATTTGTACGTCTCTTCGCGGACCCCCACCTTAGACATCAGCCCCTCGATATTCAGCTTCATCGCGATCACGCCGATACTGCCCGTGAGCGCCGTGGGGCTGGCGATTATACGGTCCGCCGCCGAGGCCACGTAATAGCCGCCCGATGCCCCGACATCCATTATATAGGCGTAGACGGGGACCTTCTTTTTCCGCTTGAAACGCTCTATCTCATGATAAATGGTGTCGCTCGCGGTAACGCCCCCGCCCGGCGAGTTTATCCTGATTATCACGCCCGCTATGTCCTTGTCCTCCTCGGCCTTCCGCAGGGCCTCGCTGAGATATTCGACCGGGGAGGGCGAGCCCGCCCCCAGATACGTCTTTTTCTCTCCGAAGGATATCACGCCGTCCAGGTCCAGCAGCAGGATTTTCGGACGCCCCTCGCCCTCTATCAGCTTCTCCTTGAGCGGCTTTGCCTGCGGGAAAAGCGAGAGGTTTATGTTTGCACAGGAGGCAAGCATCAAAAAAAGAGGCAGAAGAAGAAAAATCTTTTTTTTCATTTCCGGGCTCCTAATGGGAGGATTTTCCACTTCGTTTCCATGTTACATGAAATTATATCAAACTCCCCTCCACCCTCAGAACCCACTGAGTCACCCCCTCCCAACCCCTCCCCCTTGAAGGGGGAGGGTGTCACAAACGGCCGAGGCGATGCCTTGTCAAAGTTACACCCTCTCCCCTGAGGGGAGAGGGTTGAGTGAGGGGGTTTTAGTCTGAAAATTCCTCCAGCAGTTGCCTCACTGTTTTTTTCAGCACGGGGTGCAACGCTTCGGGCGCGATTTCGGCCAGCGGCCTCAGGACAAAATCCCTTTCGTGCATCAATGGATGGGGGATCTTAAGCCCAGGCTGGTCCATGACTTCGTCCGCGTAGAGAAGGATATCCAGATCGATAATCCTCGGGCCCCATTTCCGCTCGCGCACCCGGCCCATCTCCTTTTCCACTTCAAGCAGCACATTAAGGAGCGCCCGGGGGCTGATATCCGTCTCCACGACCGCGGCCATGTTGATGAAATCCGGCTGGCCGGCGACGCTCTGCCCGCCCCATGGCTTGGTCTCATAAGCGCCGGAGACGGCCTTTACTCTTATGCCTCTTTGTTCAAGAAGTCTCAGTGCCCTCTTGCAGTTTTGGAGCCTGTCGCCCAGGTTGGAGCCTATGCCGATGCAGGCGGCCGGCATTTGCCTATCCGCTCCACTGCCTCTTCGATTCTGGAGACGGAAACGGTGAGGGCGAAGCGGACATACCCCTCGCCCGCCGCTCCAAACCCCACGCCGGGGGTGACGGCGACGCCGGCCTTCTCAAGGAGGTGTTTAGCGAAAGACCGCGAATCGTTTTTACCCGCCGCCGGGCACGACGCCCAGAGGTAGAAGGTGGCCTCCGGTTTCGCGCACTGAATGCCGAGCCCCGTCAGGCCGGAATAAAGGGCGTCCCTCCTTTGCTGATAAGCCTGCCTTATGCCGGAGAGAATCTCATCACCGGTTTCAAGGGCGGTGATGCCGGCCTCCTGAACGGCCCGGAACACTCCGGAGTCCAGGTTCGTCTTTATCTTTCCCAGGCCGGCTATCACGTCCCGGTTGCCCACGGCAAACCCGATCCGCCAGCCCGTCATGTTGTACGTCTTCGAAAGGGAATGGAACTCTATGCCGGTCTGCTTTGCCCCGGGGGTTTCGAGGAAGCTTCCGGGCCTCCTGCCATTGTAATAGATTTCCGAGTATGCCGCATCGTGGCAGACGATTATGTTGTGCCTGTCGGCAAACCCGACCACCTTCTCGAAAAATTCGGCGCCGGCCACCGCGGAGGTGGGATTGTTCGGGTAGTTTATGAACATCAGCTTCGCCCTCTTGAGGACGTCCGGCGGGATGGATTCGAAATCCGGCAGGAACCCGTTTGCCTCCAAAAGGGGCATTGGGTGGCCTTCGGCGCCCGCTAACAGCGCGCTTACGGGATAGACCGGGTAGCCGGGCGAACTGTAGAGCACGACGTCTCCCGGACCGGCAAAGGCCAGGGGGATATGCCCGATCCCCTCCTTCGAGCCTATGAGCGAGAGGACCTCGGTCCGGGCATCCAGGGAGACGCCGAAGCGCCTTTTATACCAGTCCGCCACGGCCTGCCTGAAGGCCGGCATCCCTTCATAAGAGGGATAACGATGGTTTTTCGGCTCCTGGGCGGCCTTCTGCAGCGAGTCCACTATGTGCCCCGGTGTGGGCATGTCGGGATCTCCGATGCTGAAATCTATGATGTCGGCGCCCTTTCTTAGCTCTTCCTGTTTCAGCCTGTCGATCTCGGCAAAAAGATAAGGCGGCAGATGGCGGAGCCTCTCGGCAAGCTCTACTTTTATCACTGCAAGGACCTCCCAACCCGCCAGCGGGTTTTTGAAAATGCCGGCAAAATTTTCATTTTCAACGGAAACGAGACATTTGCCGCAGTATTCAAAATTTAAATATTATACATTACCGGCGGCGGTTTTCGGCATTTCCGCAGTCAGTTCATCGGGCAGTTCACCGTTGCAAGGGCGAGCCGCTGAAAAGTGAATTGTTCGATCATCCGGGGCTTGGAGTTTCCTGGGAGTACAGCTTTTACTATGCCCACATCACCGCCGAAGCCTTCTAAGGCAAATACTGGAACTGGAAATACATTCACATTGGGACTGGGGATTTATTTATCTTATTTTGTTTTCCCTTTTAACGGAAATCTTTCGGGGTGCTCAATAATCTCGATTGTCAAGTCTACATCCAAATCAGGCCAGTAAAAATGTCCCTCGTGTGGTTCTTCGACTTTAAGGATTTTCCCGACCGGGGCATTTTTAAACCACGGAAAATCCTCATAAGACATGAACAACTCTTTATCCCCGGCAAGGAGCCATATGCCATTGCCGGAAATATTCGTAATCTCAACCGAATAGATGCTTTTCCCACGCGCTTTTGAAGTCATTATAATGTACCTCAATCAAGTTTTCGATTTCTTTCAACTGGACCCGGGTAAGTTTATGGTTTTTCGCCAACTCAATTTCGGGTTCTAATCGGTACTTTGCCTCTCCTGCGGGACATGTTACGTGAACGTGCATCCGGGTTTCCTCACGGGAGAAGAAAAAGAAACGATAGCCTTTTTCTCGTAAAATTGTAGGGCTCATCTATGCAGACCATTTTAATATTTTTATTATACACCTGTCTCTGCCTATAAATTTGCACGAGTATTTCTTTGACGAAAAATTAACATTGCCGTGAGGCGCGTTCAGCAAACCATCTTACAAAACGCATTAAATCCCGATGCCCAGGACGATGTAATACGAATCTATCCCCTCGTTGTAGTGGAAGAGGCCGCCGTTTGAGAGGTGCCTGTACCTGTATGAGAGGCTTATGTCCCTGGTGAGATAAAAACCGCCGCCAAGGATAAGATTGAACAGGAAATTGGAGCCGAGTCGCCTGTCCGCGAAGTGCTTGTTTGAAATCAGGTTGGCTCCCGCGCCAAGGTCCACGAAGGCCGTGAGGCGTTTGTAATGGGCCAGCTTCCGGCCTGCCAGCGAAAAACCGCCCGCCCAGAGGGTGTCGCCCCCCGCGTTCATGTATTCCAGGGTGGGCTCCACACGCAATAAGAAATCCGGGTAGAGCGGGCGCTGCCATGCGGTCATGAGCATCGCCTGTCCCGCCCCGTTGCCGTTCAGGCTCCCCCCGCCGGCGACATCGACCTCAAAGCCGCTCTGCCCGGCGACGGCGCCCCCCGGCAAAAGAAGAAGGCAAAAAACAATGGCAAAAAAAGATGCGCCCGCCTTCGGCATCACTCTAAACTTCAAAACTCCTCCGTAAAAATTATCCAAGATAATACTTTTTTCACCGCAGGGGGGGCAAGAAAAAACGAATGGAGGCAAGCGGTAAACCTCTATAGCAAAATACATTTTGCGCGTTATAACCCTATCGTTGCATAAAAATAGAGGTCAGGCAGCCTGTTTGAGGCGTTCAATATAATGCAAGATCCCTTTTTTGACAGCCGAATTGGCGCTCATCGTGAGCGTAAGCATACCGGCCGGGCTGG
>JAJYJK010000012.1 GCA_021789555.1 Nitrospirota bacterium | reverse complement strand
AGTGTGCTGCTCAAGCACCTGCGCCTCGATCTAAACGCCAGTTAGGTAAACGCCGGACACCCCTATTTTCCTCAATACTGTCGCGGTGTTACGCCTTTTGCCCATTGCTATTGGCGAAAGTCGGGTTCGACTTCCGGACGGACATCTCATCCTGGGATGCGCCTATTGGAGGCACAACTAAATTCTTTGCCTAACACACAATTATGAAACTGCTCCGGCAGATTTTTCCTTTTTTACCCGCTCATGAAGCCAGATTTTTATTAATGCCCCCCGATCAACTCCAATCTCCTTGCGTATATCATCGATTTCGTTAACCAGGGATTCGGCCACATCAAGAGTAATACGAACCTTTTTGCCATGAGAAATAACCGAAGCCTTGGACATATCGACAAGATCGTGAATGTCTTCGCCTGCGTCAAAACGCTTGTCGAACTCGCGCGCACTTTTAGCTATTTTTCTCTTTGCCATATAATGCGACCTCCTTTTCTCTCGAACGCCTTACCGAAATAATACGAATATTTTCACTTCGCATGGTGTAAACCGCCGTCCAATGTTTATTATTCAATTTAGCGATTACGATATACCGGCTTTCCACTGGATAGGGCAGATGAATTTCAATTCGGTTCTCATCGAGCCATAAACTTTTTGCCTCAGTAAAGTCGATGCCATGTTTTATCCCGTTTGCCGCGCTTTTGGCCGGATCCCATTCAAACTTCATATTTCAATTATACACCTGCTGTACAAATTTTGAACATCTCGCAATAAATGCGGGGGCATCTCAAATAATGTCACTTTCGACCAGAATTCGTGAGTCATTCGCCATTTCAAGACCGAGGACTTGGGGACGAAACACGCGCCGGTTATAAGCGCCCGCCGGGTTTCGAGTTCCGGGCGTACTCTTAATGGAGTTTCGGCTTCCTGAAAGTGTCAGCGGGCAGGCGCATTCGACATGCGGGAGGCCGGGCAAATCCTGTGAAACCCCGTCATGCGCGCGGCCCTCTTTGCATCCGTCCGAAATCGGCATAGAATCTAAGAAAAAGGAGGTCTTGATATGGCAAAGGCAACCAAGGCAAGGCTTTTGAGCTTCAGCACGGAAGACAGGCCGGGGCTCCTGGCCCAGGTCACTGAAACCCTGGCCGGGGCAAAAGTGAACATCACCGCCGTATGCGCCTACAGTTGGGACAACACGGCCTACGTGGACATGACCGTGGACGATCCGGCCAGGGCCAAGAGGGAGTTGGGCAAAATGGGTTTTAGCGTGGAGGCGGAGGACGTCATCGCGGTGGAGATGCCCAATAAAGTCGGCGAGCTCGACAAAGTCGCCCGCGTCCTCGCCGACGCCGGGATAAATATCTCATACATGTACGGCACGACATCCGCGGGCCGCACTTCCACCGCCATATTCAGCACCTCCGACAACAGGTCGGCCCTGAGGAAACTGGCAAAATAGCGCCTGAAAACGCCCCGCTCACCCTCCCCCAGCCAAACATCCAATGGGCGTTGAAGGGGGAAATGACGGTTGATATACTATAGACAGAGAGGGGGAAGCGACGGTTAAGAACCCGGCTGAAGTGAAAGGTTTTTAATTTACAAGGACCGTAAAATCCAGAGGAGGTTTTCAATGGCCAGAGAACACGTCAAACAAATGATAGACCTCAATATGGCCGATGTCGAGGAACTCGCCCGCATCAAGATAATCGGCAAGAAGAGGGCCCAGGCCCTGGTGGACTATCGGGATGAAAACGGCCCCTTTGAAGACTGGGAGGATATCAAAAACGTCGAAGGTTTCTCCGAAAGCCTCATCGAGGACCTGAAAGAAAGCGGGGCCACCCTGGGAGACGCAGAGGCCGAGGGCGAAGAGGAAGAATGGTAGGCGGGCCCTAGAGCCTCCTTCTCAGCAGGGAGAAGACCCGCTCCTTTATCCTGTCCATTAGGGGACGCTTCCTCCATTTCTCGAGCGCCACCTGTTCGGCGTTTGAAAGGTCCTCGTGAAAGACGTCGCAGAGCATCCCTGCGAACTCTTCGTCCAGTATGCCCACGTTGCCCTCGTCATTCCAGCGCAGGGACTGGAAGTCCAGGTTGGCGGAGCCCACGATGCTCCAGGCCAGGTCGAAGACGTACGTCTTCGCATGGAGGACCTGCCCCAGGTAGTGGTAAATCTCTATCCCGGCCCTCAAGAGCCTGTCGTAGTACATCATGCCGGCGTATTTTGCCATCGGCACATCCGTATGGCCCTGCAGCAAGAGTTTGACCTCCACGCCGCGAGCCGCCGCGGCCTCCAGCGTCTCGACCATCCTCCTGCTCGGACAGAAGTACGCGGTGGTAAGAAAGATGCTCTTCTTCGCGTGGTTGATGCTGTAGTAGAGGAGCCTGCGGAGCCTCCTTCTGCCCTTGCCGGAGCCCGCGAATATCGGTATCACGGGCAAGGGGCCACCCGTGACATCCGGCTTTTCCCCCGCGGAGGGGGCCGAATCCATCCGGCTTTTTCCCCACAGCCGCCAGGATTTTTTGAATTTCTCGAAGAGGGCCTGGGCGGCGGGGCCCTTTATGAGCACGCCCGTGTCCCGCCATCCTTTTTTCTTCCTCAGATGGAGCCCCCTGTATTCATTTGCGATATTCAGGCCGCCCGTGAACGCGGACTGCCCGTCTATGATGATGAGTTTTCTATGGTCGCGGTGGATGTATTTAAACGGGGAGTCGAACTTGAATACGTACGAGGCCCCGATCCGCACGCCGGCCTCCGCAAGCCCGCGCCAAAAGCTTCTTGGGGTGCCAATGGAGCCGAACTGGTCATAGAGGACATAGACCTTGACCCCCTCCCGCGCTTTTTGTTTGAGTATCTCCGCCAGCTCGCGCCCCGTGTCGTCATTGCGGTAGATATAGAACTCAAGGCACACAAACGAGCGCGCCGCCCTTACCGCCTCGAAAATCCGGGTGAACGCCTCGGCCCCCTTCCATAGCAGCTCCACACGATTGCCCGGGGCGAACCTGTCCCGGTAGATGTACTCTATATCGCAGCTCCTGAATCCTTCCTCTACCGTATAAACGCTCATTATAAGCATTATAACCCACCCGCGGCGGGCGAGGAATAACGCGGGCGGTTTTTTACTTTTTTTGCCCTTTTTCTGTTAACCTAATCTTTAGGTTCCAAACACTGCGAAAAGAAGGTGACCGTCATGCAGCACCGGCCCAGTCCCGGCTACAGCATCACCATCAGGTGCGAGATAGAAAACCGGATCGGCATGTTCGCAAGGATTGCCGCCGCGATTGGCGAGGCGGGGGGCGACCTTGGCTCCATCGATATCGTCCGGGTGGAAAAGGGGAAGATAATCCGCGATATCACCGTGGACGCCAGGGACGAGGAGCACGAAAGGCAGATCGTGAGGGCCGTAAAGGCAATCCCCGGCCTGAAGGCGCTCCGCGTGCTGGACAAGACCTTCTTCGCCCACCTGGGGGGCAAGATAGAGATACACAACAGGATACCCGTCAGGGACCGGAACGACCTCTCGAAGGTCTATACCCCTGGGGTCGCCCGGGTCTGCCTCGACATAAAGGAAAACAGGGAGCACGCCTGGCGCTATACGATAAAGGGAAATGCAATCCTCATAATCACGGACGGCACGGCAGTGCTTGGATTGGGCGATATCGGGCCCGAGGCCGCGATGCCCGTGATGGAAGGCAAGGCCATGCTGTTCAAGGAATTCGGCGGCGTCGACGCCTTCCCGGTGGCGCTTTCCACAACCGACCCGGACGAGATAGTAAACGTAGTGGAGAAAATGGCCCCCGCCTTTGGCGGGATAAACCTGGAGGACATATCGGCCCCCAGGTGTTTCGATATCGAGACCAGGCTGAGGCGGGCCCTCGACATACCGGTCTTTCACGACGACCAGCACGGCACGGCCGTGATCATAACGGCGGCGCTCATGAACGTCTCCAGGCTCCTCAGGAAGGACATGAAAAAGATGCGGGTGGCCGTGGCAGGCGCCGGGGCCGCGGGCATGGCCACATCGAAAATGCTCCTTGCGTGCGGCATAAGGGACATCACCGTCTGCGACCGGGCGGGCGCCATCCATGCCGGCAGAAGACGGGACATGAACCCGTATAAAAGGCAACTGGCGAGGCTCACGAACCCCCGGAAGATAAAGGGCGGCATCCCGGACGCCATGCGCGGGGCGGATGTCTTTATCGGCCTTTCCGGCCCCGGAGTTGTCAAGGCGGAAGACGTAAAGGCAATGGGCAGGGACCGGGTGCTCTTCACCCTTGCAAACCCGGAGCCCGAAATCCCCCCGGAAGAGGCGCTGCCCCTGGTAAGGGTCTTAGCCACCGGGAGGTCCGACTACCCAAACCAGATAAACAACATGCTCAGTTTCCCCGGCATCTTCCGCGGCCTCCTGGACGCCAGGGCGACCGGCGTCAACGAGCAGGTGAAATTCGCCGCGGCAAAGGCCATCGCCGATATCGTGAAAGACGACGAGCTGCACGAGGACTATATCCTGCCCAGCATCTTCGACAGGAAGGTGACGGCCGCGGTGGCCCGCGCAGTCGCGGAGGCCGCGAGACAGACCGGGCTTGCGCGGCGTTTCTCACATTAGAGAAAGGAGGTCTTAATTCATTTGGCCCAGGATGACGGCATAAGACTCTCGGGGCTCGCGCCCGATACAGGCGCAAAGGTGGCCCCTTTTTTCAACGATCTCTTAAAGGCCTTCGGCGACGAGATACACTCCCTCTACGTAGTGGGCAGCGTGCTTACCGCGGATTACCATCCCAGGACCTCGGACATAAATACGGTCGTCCTCTTTAACCGGATGGATCTGGGCACGATCAGAAGGCTCGCGCCCATAGGCAGGGCCCATGCCAAAAAGAGGATATCGCCGCCGCTTCTCATGACCCGCGAGCATATAGAGAATTCCATAGACGTCTTCCCCGTGGAGTTTCTGAATTTCCGGCTCGTGCACGCGGCAGTCTATGGGGAGGACATATTCGGGACGCTCCGGATAGACAAAAAAGACCTGAAACTCCAGTGCGAGCGGGAGCTCGAGGTGATGCTCGTGGGGCTCCGGCAGGGATATCTCTCGATGCTTGAAGACAACAAGCGCCTGACCGAGGCGTTCTTCAGGTCCATAAAATCCTACATCCCGCTTATGAGGGGGATCATCTACCTCCTGGGAAAAGAGCCGCCCGTCGCGGCCAATGAAGTGATTGAGGGCCTCTCGAAGATGACCGGCGTGAATACCTATGTCTTCGGCAAGGTGCATGAAAAAAAGAGGCTTGGCGCCCGCTTCTCTTCCGAGGAGCTTAACACCGCTTTCGAGCAGTATTTTGAGGCCACTCGCAGGCTTGCAGAGATAACGGATGAAGCCAGGCCATAAAAGGGTTTTCACCTTCCTCTCGCTCGCCCTGGCGCTTGCCCTGCTTGGGGCCGCCCTCGCCGCCGCGGAGATAAACCTCCCATCCACGCCGCAGGACTACGTGGTCGACCTTGCCGGCATAATAGACCCGGGCGTCCGCCAGAGGCTTGATGGCTATCTACAGGAACTCGAAAGGAAGACGTCCGCGCAGGTGGTAGTGCTTACCGTGCCGGACTTGAATGGGCGGCCGATAGAGGATTTTTCCCTCTCCGTCGCCGAGAAATGGAAGCTCGGGCAGAAGGGGAAGGACAACGGGGCGCTTTTGCTGGTGGCCCTGAAGGAGCGAAGATACCGGTTCGAGATCGGCTACGGGCTTGAAGGCTCGCTGCCGGACAGCTTTGTGGGCACCCTGGGGCGCGAATACCTCGTCCCCAACTTCAAGCGCGGGGATTATTCGACCGGCATAGCGCTGGCCGTCACTGCCGTCGCCCAGAAGATAGCGCAGGATTCCGGGGTCCGGATATCCGGGCTCGAAAATGCCCCTGCCCCGCTTGAGACCGGCACTCAGGGCGGGACAGAAAATACTTTCAGTCTCATCATCGCCGGGATATTTTTCCTCATCGTCTTCGGGCTTTTCCTGAGGCACCCGGGGCTTTTCCTCCTTTATCTGCTGGGCGGAGGGGGAGGCTTTGGGGGCGGCGGTTTCGGAGGGGGCGGCTTTGGAGGCGGCGGAAGTTTCGGAGGCGGAGGAGGGGGAGGATTCGGAGGCGGAGGGGCTAGCGGCGGATGGTAAGCGAAACATGAAAAGGAGGTTTTTTGAATGTCAAATGGCTTAAAGAAGGCCATGGTCTTGATAGCCGTGCTCGCAGTTGCGGGCGTGCTCCTCGCCAGCACGATAATATCGGGCTATAACCGGGTCGTCATAATGGATGAGAACGTAAAAAACAACTGGGCGCAGGTTGAAGTCCAGCTCAAAAGGAGATTCGACCTGATACCCAATCTCGTGGCGACGGTAAAAGGCTACGCGGCGCACGAAAAGGGCATCTTTGAAGACATTGCCGCGGCCAGGGTGAAATATTTCCAGGCCGGCACGGTAAAGGACAAGATAGAGGCCGCAAACCAGATCGAAGGCCCGCTCTCGAGGCTCCTTCTGCTGCAGGAGCGCTACCCCGACCTGAAGGCGAACGAGAATTTCCTCAAACTCCAGGACAGCATCGAGGGGACGGAAAACAGGATAGCCGTTGCGAGAAAGAGATATAACGACGCAGTAATGGACTTGGACGCGTATATCAGGACCGTTTGGGGCAGGCTCTACGCCGGGTTGGCCAATGTTGGCCCCGCGCCGTACTACCAGCCCCCGCAGGGCGAGGAGGCCGCTCCGCAGGTGAAATTCTAAAGGACATTGCCGCCGGGCAATAGCGGCTATTCTCAAATAGTGCAGGTGTAAGCAAGCACGTGTGAGGCAGAAGGCGGACGGGGGCATGCGAGCGGATTTTTTGCCGAATGAGACCTTGCGGGGCTTTAATAAAATCTCATTCGGCAAAGCCTCGGAGCGCGGGGCGGAGCCCCGTAGCGAGAATGATGCGAGCCATGCCCCCTCTGCCTTCTGCCCCGGATGTTTCGGGTGGACATGGGGGCGGCCCTTATACGCCTCTACTTGCCCTTCAGCGCGCGCTCCACGGTGCGTATCGCACAGAAGGGGCCGCACATGCTGCAGACCTCTTTTTCCGAGGGGGGGATGGCCGAGCGGTAATCCCGGACCTTCTGCGGGTCGAAGGAGAGCCCTATCATCCCCTCCCAATCGAGGGCCTTCCTCATGCGGGCCATTTTCTTGTCCTTCTCGATGGCCGAAGGGATGCCCTTTGCCAGGTCCGCCGCGTGGGCCGCTATCTTCGAGGCTATCAGCCCCTCCTTGACGTCCTCCAGATCGGGCAGGCGGATGTGCTCGGATGGGGTGAGATAGCAGAGGAAGTCCGCGCCGGCGGCCCCGGCGATGGCCCCGCCTATCGCGCCCGCTATGTGGTCGTATCCCACGGCGGTGTCCGTGACAAGGGGGCCGAGCACGTAAAAGGGCGCGCCTTTGCATATCTCTTTTTGTATTTTTATATTCAGCTCGACCTGGTTGAGAGGCACATGGCCGGGCCCCTCGATTATGACCTGCACGCCCGCCTCAAGCGCGGCGTCCCTCAGCTCGCCCAAAGCCATCAGCTCTTCGAGCTGTGCCCTGTCCGTGGCGTCCTCGATGCAGCCGGGGCGCATCGCGTCCCCGAGGGAGAGCGTGAGGTCGTATCTCCTTGCTATCTCCAGGAGCCTCCCAAAATCCTCATAAAGGGGGTTTTCACGCCCGTTAAAGACCATCCATTCAAGCAGGAATGAGCCGCCCCGGCTCACCACGTCCAGCACCCGGCCCTCGGATTTCAGCCGCTCCACGGCCTTTTGCGTGATGCCCGCGTGCACGGTCACGAAGTCCACCCCTTCCCGGGCCTGCCGCTCGATGGCCGAAAACATGTCCTCCGCGCTCATCTTTGCTATCGCGCCGTGCGCCTCCACGGCCCCGACCGCGGCCTCATAGATAGGCACCGTGCCGAAACAGAAAGGGTAATGGCCGAGTATCAGGTCCCTGAGTTCCCTGATCTTGCCGCCGGTCGAGAGGTCCATGACCGCGTCGGCCCCGTATCTTTGGAGCAGGTCCAGCTTGGCCTTCTCGTCGTCAAGCGAGTCTCTGTCCCTGGAGGTGCCGATGTTGGCGTTTATCTTTGTCTTGAGCCCACGGCCTATCCCCAGGGGGCGTATCTCATGCTGCCGCTCTGCATTCCTTGCGATTACGGCCCGGCCTCCGGCGATATCTTCGGCAAGATTTTCAGCGGAGACGCCTTCTGCGGCCGCGACCTCTTCCACCTCTTCCGTCATCGTTCCAGCCCTTGCAAGCTCAATCCTTGTTTTCATTTCGTTCCCACCTTCTAAAGTTTCTTAACTGCCGGCTTATAAAATTTCTTCACTGCCGGATCAAAACCACATGCGCCGGCATGCCTCATTCAAGCGCCCGCATGAACAAACCGGCTTCAGTTTTTATGTCTTCCGCCCCCAGAATCCCGGAGATAAGGGCGGCGCCGCTTGCCCCGGCGGAAATCACTTCTTTTATGTTGCCGAGTTTGATGCCTCCTATCGCCAATACCGGGATATCCACGGCGCGGACGACTTCTGCCAGCCTGGAAACCCCCAGCGGCGGGCCGAAAATCCTCTTCGAAGGGGTATCGAAGACCGGGCCGAATGTGATGAAATCGGCCCCCGCCTTTTGGGCCGACTCCGCCTCTTTCAATGAATGCGTGGAGACCCCGATCATCAGTTCCTGCCCCCCCTGGGAAGACATCATGGCCGCCTTCCTCGCCGCTTCGGGGGGGATGCCGTTTACTCCCAGGTGAACGCCGTCGGCCCTCGATGCAATGGCTATATCCAATCTGTCGTTTATGAAAAGCCTTGCCCGGTGGCGCTCCGTAAGCTCCCGGAGCCGCAGGGCGAGTTTCAAAAGCTCGCGGGCGGGCAAATCCTTCATCCGAAGTTGGACGGCCCTTACGCCACCCTCGAGGGCCAGGCCCACCGCCTCCAAAAGCTCTCCTGATGAGGGCTTTCCACCCGTTATGAGATACAATCTGAAATCCGGTTTCATATTACAGACACCCTCTCCAAATTCCTTTTTTGAAATCCCCTCCCCGGAAGGGAGGGGATTAGGGGAGGATGACTCCCTATCCGTGAAACCCTTTCCCTCAAGGGAAAGGGTTTCACAAAAAGCTATGCGAGCCCAACTACAGGAGCATCCCCTCAAGCGGGCTGCTCGCCGTGGCATAGAGTTTTTTCGGTATCCTGCCCGCCCGGTATGAGAGCCTGCCCGCCATGACGGCGTGTTTCATCGCGCTTGCCATGGCGACGGCGTCCGAGGCCCCCGCTATCCCCGTGTTTATGAGGACCGCGTCGCAGCCAAGCTCCATCGCTATCGCCGCATCGGATGCAGTCCCCACGCCGGCATCGACCACGACCGGGATTTTCACCGTCTCCAGGATTATCTTTATGTTGTAGGGGTTCCTGATGCCAAGGCCCGAGCCGATGGGGGCGCCAAGAGGCATCACGCAGGCGGCCCCGGCGTCAACAAGCCTCTTCGCCATGATAGGGTCGTCATTCGTGTAGGGAAAGACGATAAAACCCTCTTTGGCCAGGATCTCCGTCGCCTCCAAAAGCCCGATTACGTCCGGAAACAATGTCTTTTCATCGCCGATGACCTCCAGCTTCACCATATCCGAGAGACCCGCCTCGCGGCCGAGCCTCGCGTACCGGAGGGCGTCTTCCACCGTGTAACAGCCGGCCGTGTTCGGCAGGATTTTCATTTTTTTCAAATCTATATGGTTAAGGAGGCTCCCGGCGACGCGCCCCAGATCGACCCTGCGCACCGAGACGGTGACAACGTCCGTGCCGGACGCCTCTAGCGCCATGGCCATCTCCTCGTTGCTCCGGTACTTGCCGGTGCCGACCCAGAGCCTGGAGCTGAACTCTATGCCCTTTATGATCAATTTGTCATCGGTCCCGTCTCTTCCCATCATATCCTCCTTGGTAATATAATCCGCTTCCCGCTACCTTCTTGCCCGGCCGACATCATCCGCCCCCCACAAAATTCACCACCTCCACCTGGTCCCCTTCCTTCAGGGCAAAGGAACCGAAATCCTGTTTCCTCACGACGGCAAGATTTACCTCCACAGCCACGGCCGGGGCGCTTATCCCAAGCTCCACCAGAAGGGCGCCGACGGTCCCGGCCCTGCATTCGATAAATTCGCCGTTTACTTTAAGCCGCATAAAACCTTTACACCCTCTCCCAACCCTACCTTTGCCCCAAAAAGCCTTTGGCTTTTCGGGGACCCCCATCCCTTGAGGGAGAGGGTTTCACAAAAACCGCGGCCAAAATAAAAAACCGCGCCCCGGAAAGGGACGCGGTTTTGTCTTTAGGACCCGTATAACCTTCCCTATCCCTACGGCGGCATTACCCGCATCAGGTTCAAGGGGTCCTCCTTCAACGGAGTCTCAGGCCCGGCCTTAAGGCCGCACCGCCCCCAAGGGTGTTCACTTGATATAGAGTATAATCCGGCGCGGGGCCCATGTCAAATGAGTGTCAAATGAGGAAACAGTTGAAAGTGAAATCCAGCGCGCCGTCCAATGTCAATTGAGAAAATAGTCGGAAAGTGTGTGATCTGCGTCCATTGAGAAAAACAGCAATTTGTTTCATAATTAATACATGATTTGTCCTTAGAATGGACGCATTTCAGGGTGAAGCAGGCAAACCGGCATATGGAAAACGGCCGGTCAAAGATCGAGAAGGAGAAAGAAGGAGAGTCTATGAAGAAACTGACTTGCGTTTTATTGTTGTTGGCCCTCATCGCTGTTTCCTACGGCTGCACGGAATACCAGGCGCGGGGCGCGGGCGTGGGAGGTGTGCTGGGCGGCATCGCGGGCGCTTTCCTGGACAGCAGGAACCCATGGCGCGGCGGCGTGATAGGCGGCGCACTGGGCGCACTGGCCGGCGCGACGATTGCGGACGTATCGGCGCAGGCCAACCAGCAGGCCGTTGCTACGGGCCAGCCCGTTCAGTACCAGACCGACAACGGACAGGGGGTCTACAGGGCCGAACCCGAATCCAGGGTCTATTATCCCGATGAGCACACGAGATGCAGGAAGGTGCGCGAGCGCGTCTGGGACCACGGCCAGCTCGTGAAGAACCGCGTAAAGGAGGTCTGCACAAGCGTCTCGGAGAGGCCGGGGTACTGAGCCTATCTTAAAATCGGGAATTTTGATAAATGGATAGCGAGCGAATATAGAAATAAAAAATTCTCTGCATTAAGGACGAAAAAAAGGGGGCGGTTTCGACCGCCCCCTTTGCTTTTTTTAAACGGCCATTTCCTGCGTCTCGGAGAGCCGGGAAGACGGGCCTCAGCCCTTATCGACCTGCCTCAGGACAAGCCTCGCCGCGGCCTTGAAGGTTTCCAGAACGCCGTTTCCCAGGGTGGCCACCGCCTCGAACGCGGGCGCGCCACCGGGGTTCAGGCATTCATCCATACGCTCAGAGGGGACTATGTTTGCAAGATCGCGCTTGTTATATTGAATGACGAAGGGCAGGCGGGCGAGGTCATGGCCCTGCTCCTCCAGGTTGCGCCGGAGGTCCCCGATGCCTTCCAGGTTTGCCTCTATCCGCTCTATGCGGCTGTCCGCGACGAAGACCACGCCGTCAGCGCCCTTCAGTATCAGCTTTCTCGGTGCGGCATAGAACACCTGCCCTGGGACCGTATAGAGGTGAAACCTCACCTTGAAACCTTTTATCTCGCCGAGCGAGAGGGGCAGGAAATCGAAAAAAAGCGTCCGGTCCGTCTCCGTGGCCAGCGAGATGAGCCTGCCCTGGAGGGGGCTTGTTTTCCGGCGGATATATTTCAGGTTGGTCGTCTTGCCGCCCAGTCCGGGGCCGTAATAGACGAGCTTGCAGCTTATCTGCCTGGAGGAAAGGTCCACGAAAGACACGGCGATAAAACTCTCCTGACTGAAGGGCGCATCAAACAGCGCCCCTGCGTATAAAAACTATAATGCCCTGAAAAGATTGTCCAGGTCCTCGTCGGTAATGCCGGCAAAGTGCCCGCCCGCCGGCAAGGAAGGCGATGTTGCGGACACCGGCGCGATCGCCTGCTGTATATCGAGGAATTTCCGGCCGGCCTTCTTCACCCGCAGCCTCACAAGCCCCACAGAAGTCCGGTTGTCGAAGAGCACAACCAGAATGAGTCTTTCTCCGACGGGTGAAATCTGAATGCTGCCCCCTTCGCCCTCAAGCAAAAACCCGCTGAACTGCCTCTGCCCCAAAGACCTCGCAATCTCCCCGGCGGCCGCGAGATTGGCGGCCGCAAGCGTGGCCAGGCCGGTGGTGTCGAGCCCCCCGGTCTCCCCCGCGGATGCGATGAGCTGGCCGTCTCCCGAAATAAGAAAGACCGCCCTCGAATTCGACTCGGACCGGAGCCTCTTAAGCTCCTTCTCGAAGCGCCTGAACTCGCTCTCGTAAATGATGAGGTCGAACTCAGGCATAGACTTACCCGGCCCGGTTGCCCGTTTCCGCGGAGGCGGCGGACTCCTTCAAAAGCCCCTCCCAGACCCTGTCTATCTCGCCCTGGACCTTCTTCAGGAAGGCCTCGTTTTCCGGGGCGAAGAGGTGCTTGAACCTCCCCTGGGGTTTTAAAAACAGATCGGCGGGCTTTTTCTCCTCCGGGATGACGGTGACCCTGAGCTTTCCGTCTTCCACCTCGTAGAGGGGCCAGTAGCAGGTCTCGACCGCGAGCCTCGAAATCTCTATCGAGTTGTCGGTGGCCGTCCTCCAGCCGCGGTTGCAGGGGGAGAGGATGTTTATGAACTTGGGCCCCTTTATCTCGTGGGCCTTCTTCACCTTGGTCATCAGGTCCAGCCAGTGGGAGGGGCTTGCCTGCGCGGCATAGGGTATGCCGTGGGCCGCCATTATGCGGGTAAGGTCCTTCCTGGACTGGAGCTTGCCGCCCGGGTTTGCCGAGCCAATGGGCGAGGTGGTGGTGTCCGCGCCAAGCGGTGTTGCGCTCGAGCGCTGGATGCCGGTGTTCATGTAGGCCCCGTTGTCGTAGCAGACGTAGAGCATGTCGTGGCCCCGCTCCATGGCCCCAGAAAGGCTCTGCAGGCCGATGTCATAGGTGCCTCCGTCCCCGCCGAACGCGATGAACTTCACATTTTCCGCCGGGGAAGACTTGCCGGACTCTCTCTTCCGGAGCGCCCTGTACATCGTCTCAACACCGGCCAGGGTGGCCGCGGCGTTCTCGAACGCGGTATGTATCCACGGCACCTTCCAGGCGGTATAGTCCTGGATGCAGGAAGAGACCTCCAGGCAGCCCGTGGCGTTGGAGACGACGACCGGGTACTCCGTGGCCATGAGGACCATCTTGACCACTGTGGGCGCCCCGCAGCCGGCGCACATCCTGTGCCCGTGCTCGAAGCGGGCTTCCTGCTTGGATTTCTGCCTCAGCTTCACCTCGGCCGACCACTTTAAAAGTTCCTTGGTTGAAAGTTCCATTTATTCCCTCACTCCTATGTATTCTTTAACAACCCTCACGGGGGCGCCCCCGGCTATCTCGTGAAGCTCCAGGAGCACCTGTCTCGCGTCGTGGGGCATGTAGTCTCTTCCGCCCAGCCCGTATATCTTGTTTATGAGTTTCGGTTTCCGCCCCGTGCCGACGTTCTGATACATGGCCGAGCTTATCTCCATGAACATCGGGCCGTAGCCGCCGAAGGAGTCCGCCCTGTCCATGACGCAGACCGCCTTCAGGTGCGCGAGGGCCTCGCCGACTTCTTCGTACGGGAAGGGCCGGAAGAGCCTCGGCTTCAGGAGCCCGGCCTTGATCCCCTTGTCCCTCAGCTCGTCAACCACGTCCTTGGACGTGCCGGCGGCGGAGTTCAGGATGACGAGGGCGATCTCGGCGTCCTCCAGGCGGTAGGCCTCGAAAAGCCCGTATTTCCTTCCGGAGATTTTTGCAAACTCATCCGACACCTTCAGCGCCACACCCTTTACACGGCCCATTATCTCGTGCTGGAGCCGTTTGTACTCATGATAGAGGTCGGTGAGTATCAGCGGGCCGAAACTCTTCGGGTGCTCGATATCCAGGAGCGGGTTTTTCGGCGCATAGGGGCCGATGAAGTTTTTGACCTCTTCGTCCTCCAGATATTCCATCCTCGCAATGGAGTGGCTCACGATAAAACCGTCCATGCAGACCATTACGGGAAGCCTTATGTCCATGTGCTCGCCAATTCTAAAGGCCATGATGGTGTTGTCGTAGGCCTCCTGCGCGCTCTCGCTCCAGAGCTGTATCCAGCCGGTGTCCCTTGCGCCCATGCCGTCGGAGTGGTCCCCGTGGATGTTCAGGGGGGCCGAAAGCGCCCTGTTTACAAGCGGCATGATTATGGGGAGGTTCATGCCGGAGGCTATATGGAGCATCTCCCACATGAGGGCCATCCCCTGGGAGGAGGTGGCCGTTATCACCCTGCCGCCCGCCGCGGCCGCGCCTATCGCAGCCGACATGGCGGAGTGCTCGCTTTCTGCGTTCAAAAGCTCCGTCTTCACCACCCCGTTCGAGACAAAGGACGAAAACCTCTGGACTATGTCGGTCTGCGGGGTTATGGGATACAGGGAGCAGACATCGGGGTCGGCCTGCCTCAAGGCGTTTGCTACGGCTTCGTTTCCGGTAACAGCGACTATCTTGCCCATTATTTGCCCTCCGGTTCCATGACAATCGCCTTTTTCCCCTGTTTGCCGGGGCATTCCTTGGCACAGACCCCGCAACCCTTGCAGTAATCGTAATCGAAGCCCGTCATCTTGCCGTCGACCACCTTGACGGCCATGTCCGGGCAGTAAAGCCAGCACATGAGACACTGTATGCAGTTTTCCGGGACCCAGCGGGGCTTGAACGTCCTCCAGGAGCCGGTCTTGAACCTGGCCGAACTGCCCGCCTCAAGCACAACGGCGCCGGGCACTAGCTCCGTCCACTTCTTCATCCTTCCCTGACCTCCTTGTATCCCCTTTCAACGGCCTTAAGGTTGCCGTTTATTATCTTCTCCGAAAATTTCTTCCCAAAACTCTTTCTTACCTCATCCGCGAGGTGAGGCAGCTCGACAAGCCCCGTGGCCCTCACGACCGCGCCCAGCATCGGGGAGTTGGGGAGCGGCCTGCCTATCTCGCCCATCGCTATGCTTGTGGCGTCTATCGTGAATACCTTCTGGGTGGGCTTTGCGCCCAGGGCCTTTCTTATCTCCGCCGGCTCTTTAGTGGTGTTGACGACGAAGATGGCATCGTCCGTGGCGCCCTCGGCGACATTCATCGCGTCCATGATGGTTGCATCGACAACGCCCACGACCTTCGGATTGGTGACGGGACAATAAAGCCTCAACTCCCGGTCGGATATCCGGTTATACGCCCTCAGGGGCGCACCGGCCCTCTCCGGCCCGTATTCGGGAAACGCCTGCACGTAACGGCCTCCGCTCAGGCAGGCATCGGCCAGCACCTTCGCGGCAGTCACGGTCCCCTGGCCCCCTCTGCCATGCCATCTGATTTCAATCATCTCGGACATTCTCGGCTTCCTCCAGATAGAGTCTTTTTATTCTAATTAAAAATCCCCTTGCATTTCAAATTATTCAGAGCCTTCTCAGGGATTCTAATATTGCCATAAAAAAGCTGTGTTTTTCAAAAAAATTTTTTTATGAGGCCATTAATGGCAAAACGCCCTGGGGGGCGGGCAGATAGCGGACCATGTTAAAATTAATTCTTCACCCATACGCAATGAACTTCACCATCATAAAAAAAGACGGCGCGGCAAGGGCCGGAGTTATCGAGACCCCACGCGGGGAGGTCCGCACCCCCGCCTTCATGCCGGTGGGCACGAATGCCACGGTCAAGGCCCTCTGCCCCGGCGAGCTGAAAGAGACAGGCTCGCAGATCATCCTCTCAAACACCTACCACCTGTATCTCCGGCCGGGGCATGAGACCATAAAAAATCTGGGCGGCCTGCACAGGTTCATGGGCTGGCATGGGCCCATACTCACGGACAGCGGCGGGTTCCAGGTCTACAGCCTCTCCACCCTGAGGAGGGTCTCCGATGAGGGCGTGGAGTTCCAAAGCCATATTGACGGCTCGACCCATTTCATGACCCCCGAGACGGCGATTGAAATCCAGACCGCCCTGGGCTCCGATATCTTCATGGCCTTCGATGAATGCCCCCCCTGGCCCGCCACCCGTGAAGAGGTCCAAAGGGCGGTAAAAAGGACGGCCGGATGGGCCCTCAGGTGCAAGATGAAAAAAGATAGCGGCCCATCCGGCGGAAACGCCCTCTTCGGCCCCGAGGGCAGCGCCCTTTTCGGAATCGTCCAGGGCGGGGCCTTTGAAGAGCTTCGCAGGGAAAGTCTTGAGGAGCTGCTCGAAACGGGTTTTGACGGCTATGCCGTCGGGGGCGTGAGCGTGGGGGAGCCGAAGGAGCAGATGCATGAGACCATCAAACTCATGGGGCCGCTGCTTCCCGCCAACAGGCCGCGCTACCTCATGGGCATAGGAGACCTCAAAGACTGCCTGGAGGCGGTCCGCGCGGGCTTCGACATGTTCGACTGCGTGATGCCCACCAGAAACGCGAGAAACGGCACCCTTTTTACCTCCGCCGGGAGAATCAGCATCAAAAGGACCGAATATAAAGAAGACCGAAACCCCCTGGACCCGGATTGCTCCTGCTACACGTGCCGGAATTTCTCAAGGGGCTATCTGAGACATCTTTTCCTGAGCAGGGAAATCCTCTCGATGCGCCTGAATACCATCCACAACGTCCATTTCTATCTCGAATTCTTCAGGAAGATGCGTGAGGCGATAATGAATGGAAGGTTTTTGGAGTTTACGAACCGCTGGGATGCTGTGGAGTGGTGAGGCCTTCGTAAGCCGCGCGCAGACTCTCCTTGCGGACCCCGGCGTCTATGAAATCCCACGGGAGGGCCTCGTCCGCCGTCTTGTGCCTGAAGATGTAGAAATCCTCGGAAAGGCCGGCCTTCTTTAGCGCCGAACGGTAATCGAGCCCCTCTTCGGCCATGGCCAGGATGGCGGGTGTCAATCTCCTGTCACCCATCGCAAAGACCCCCTGCATGCAGGCGTACTTGGGCAGGTCGTGAAAAACGGAGACCCCCTTCAGGGCGTTTAGCGACTTTTTTATCCTCTTGAGCCGCGCCTTAACCACCTCCGGCTTCTCCATCGGGCGCCACTGGAGGCACGTATTGGGTTTTGGCACAAAGGTGCTTATGGTGAGGGTGATCTTGCCCTTCGGGGTAATCTCCCTTATCCTGCCCACGAGGTTTATGAGCGCGTCTATGTCTGCCTCCGTTTCGGACGGCAGCCCGACTATGAAATAGACCCGGAGGTTTATCCCCCCTTTAAGTATCGCCCCCGATGTCTCCAGTATCTCCTCTTCGGTTATCTTTTTGTTTATGAGCCTGCGGAGCTTATTCGAACCCGCCTCGGCCGCTATGGAGAGGCTCTTTTGTCCCTTGAGGAAGGGCAGAAGCCCGATGCTCCTTCTGCCTGCCCGCAGAGACGTAATGGAAAACTCCACCCCGCTTATGCTCAGGAGCTCGGGCAGTCCCTGGTAATCCGAAACCGAAGGCCCGATCAAACCCACTCTCTGCCCGGCGGAAAGAGCTTCCGCTATTTCCTTGCCTGCATCATCAACGGGTCTGACCCTGGGCGGGTTGTAGACCTGCCCGGTCAGGCAGAAGGAGCAGTTCCAGGGGCAGCCCCGCATCAGCTCCACGAGGCGCATGTTTGAAAACTCGGTGTTTGGCGTGATGATGGCGTGCCTCATCGAAAAACTCCTCCAGTCGGGGGCCACCTGCTTTTTTATGATTCCAGGCACCTCAGGCAGGGACCCTTTTCTGTTTATCGAAGGGCCGCCTGCCTGGTAGGAGACCTCATAGAAAGAGGGCAGATAGATTCCGGGCACGCCGAGGAGATTTTTCAAAAACCCTTCCCGCCCGGCGTGGGACCTCCTCACGGCGTCCATAAAGGGGGGCAGCAGCGGCTCGGCCTCGCCGACAAACACGATATCGAAGAAATCGGCGAGCGGCTCCGGGTTTGAAAAGGCCGTAATCCCGCCCAAAAGCACAAGCGGATGCCTCGGCCCGCGCAGGCGCGCAAGGGGGGGTATCCTGGCCAGATCCAGAATGACGGGGATATTCGGGTAATCGTTTTCAAAGGGCACGGAAAAGGCGACCATATCGAACCTTCCAAGCGGCCTCTTGGACTCGAGGCTGAAAAGCTCATCCGTGGAAACCCCGTATTCCCCGATATCCTCCGGGTCGGGCAGGAAGGCGCGTTCGCAGAGCACATCGGGCATCCGGTTGAGCATACCGTAGACGCCCTGGAAACCCAGGTTGGACATCCCGATATGGTAGGTGTTGGGATAAACGAGGCAGATATTTAACTTCCCGCCCGGCTCCTTGAATACCGTCCCCGTCTCTTTCTGGAGCAGGGCGTCCGCTTTTTGGATGAGTTTCTGTCTCTTGCCGCCCATCTTTCCCCTCAGAACATCGGCAGAAGACAGAGCATCGCGGCGCACCAGATGACATCCAGCGGGAGGATGACGCCGATGCTGAAAGGAAGCAGCATGTCCGCCCTGGCGGGGAACTCTTCGTCTTCGAGCCATAAAAGGATATAGGCCGGAAAGCCGGGGGCTGGCGAAAGCAGCGCCGAGCCGTCGGCGGAGAGGTTTCCACCGGCCGAGCCGGGTTTTTCACCGGTTATCCCCCCCAATGCCCGCGCCTTTTTGATAAACCCTTCTTTGTCGTTGCCGTAGCGCCGCGCAAGCCCATCCAGGGGAAGCGTGTGCGTACCCCTGAAAAAGGCCTCCGCGCCGGAAAGCCCCTGCGGCCTTACGAGCCTGCCCGCCGCCGGTAAAAATCCCCTTGAGCAGACAAGCCACCACAGGGCGAGGTGGTTGAAGAAGTAGGAGAACCTTGAGAGGAATAACTTGCCTTCGGCGTCCGCCGGCTCTATCGTCTCGTCGCCGGGGCTTATGCGAAAATCCATTCCCAGTGAGCGGAACATGAAGGCGCCGCCCTCGAAGGCGATGCCCGCCGTGCGGGGAATCTGATCGCCCAATTCTCTTATCTTCTGCCAGGCCGCTTTCTCGCCGGATTTGTACATCCCATTATTATAACGACTATTCGGAGATCCATGGAGAGCGGAATTATCAAACGGGGGCGGCCCGGCCGCCGGAGGGGCAAAAAAAGAAAAAGCCCCCGGCCTAATGAACGGCCGGGGGCTTACCGCTACCTTTCAGGCCTTTACGACGTTAACGGCCCGGGGTCCTTTCGGGCCCGCCTCGATATCGAAGTTTACGTGATCGCCTTCCGCAAGGGTCTTGAAGCCATCGCCCGAGATGGCCGAGAAATGGACGAATACGTCTTTGCCGTCGTCTGTAGTGATGAAACCGAAACCCTTCGCCTCATTGAACCATTTTACTGAACCACTCGACATCTGCTGCTTTCCTCCTAAGGAAATATAATATTTCGGGGTTTGCTATAAAGGGGGCCAGGTCCCCGAGCCGCAAAACACCTTCGGATTTTTTGGCCTCTTCTGGCAACTCCGATGGTGTTAAATATGGCACACACGAGCGTAAATGTCAAACCCACCCCTAAATCGGTAGTGTCTCAGTTTGCCTAGCCCGCCATCTGGATTAAGAAAAGCCCCTATGCCATAATAAAAGTATGCCTAAAGGCCCGCAAGGACAAAAGAGACCTGCCGATGTAATCGGGGCCGCTATCAAGGTCGCCAAGATAGCCACTGGCGAGATTGAGGAAAAGCCTGATCTTAAAGAGTACGCCCGAAAGGGTGGGCTTAAAGGCGGGAAGGCGAGAGCCAAAAAGCTATCAGCCGAAAAAAGGAAAGCGATAGCTATTAATGCCGCTCAGGTAAGATGGACTAAATCAGTAAGCAAGGATAAATGAGTCTGCACTGCCGTTATAAGTAAGGACGCAATGCGCTAACACGTCACGCCCGATTAGGGCCTGAATACCTTGTCCAGCGAGATCAGTACATAAAACAGGCAACGTAGGTAAGTAGAATGGGACATGGTCACGAGTAGCCGCAGGTATTATAAGACCCACATCGTATTGTTCTAAAGTAGCTGGTTCAGTTCCTGTGCTTGGAGTGTTTACTTGCTGGCTTCCAGTCGGGGTCAAATTTAATGCCCGGATAACTGCAGCATCTATACATGTAGAACTTGCACCTGTATCAACCAGTGCGCGCATTGTTACTAGGTCGGGGATAGGTTCATTAGCTCTAGTAAGCGCGTCTCGACGCTCTGCGCTCACACTACATACAGCGGTTACTACAGGCCCAGCTTGTGGAGAAAGCGATAGGGTGAAGTGAGGCAATTTCTATGCCTTACAAAAACGAGCAAACCGACTTATAAACTGAACGGTCTCAATGCTCTTAATCTGCTTTACAAGAAATGGTTCCAACCCGAACTGCTTATATCCTGCTTTGATAGCATCCTCATAGCTTGTGAATGTATCCACGACCGTATCGCCATGAATTAATACGTATTTACCCTCAAATTGCTTAAGTTCCGGCAATTTGGCCTTGTAGGTCTCCAGTTCTTTTTCTAATGGCATGAACGACCCCCTTGGTAAGTAATATACTTACCTTCTCATCGGCCCTTATTTTACCAAACTTTAATTATTTTTCCATAAAAAGAGTTAAATGAAAAAAATGCTTGACACTCAAGCAAAAAGTTCATATAATAAAACTGTGAACAAGCTAGATACTAAAAAGCGGGTCCAAATCCTCCAGATGCTTTGTGAGGGTTCGTCCATGCGCTCCATATCGCGGATAGTGGATGTGTCTATAAACACGGTCACAAAACTGCTTGTGGATGCCGGGAATGTTTGCTCTGAATATCAGGACAAGGTTTTCCGCAATCTTCAATGCAAGCGGCTCCAGGTAGATGAAATCTGGTCTTTCTGCTACTCCAAAGATAAGAATGTACCGGAAGATAAGCAGGGGCAATTTGGTTTTGGGGATGTCTGGACGTTTACGGCTATCTGTGCGGATTCTAAGCTTGTCCCCTCATGGCGAGTCGGGAAGCGGGATTTAGAAGACGCGAAGCCCTTTATAGAGGAGTTAGCGAGCCGCCTTACTAATCGCATTCAGCTTACTTCGGACGGCCATAGAATGTATCTGGATGCCGTTGAGGGGGTTTTTGGAACGGATGTTGATTTCAGCCAGCTTGTAAAACAGTATGGGAATCCCGTTGAGCCGGAAAAACGTTACAGCCCGGCTCATTGTATCGGAGCTAAAAAGATAAGGGTTTCGGGTAACCCCGATAAAGACGAGGTTTCCACTAGCTATGTCGAGCGGCAAAATTTGAACATGCGTATGGGAATGCGCCGATTCACTCGCCTTACTAATGCTTTTTCGAAAAAGGTCGAAAATCACATTCATGCACTTTCCCTTTATTTCATGTTTTATAATTTTGTGAGGATTCATACTTCTTTAAGGGTTACGCCCGCAATGTCCGCTGGAGTAACGGATAAACTCTGGAACATGGAAGACGTTTTAAGCTTACTGCGGTGATTTAAGAAGCAAGGTTATACTCGCACTCAGGATTTCTTCTGTAACACATTTGCTCAAGCAATACTGCTACAAGCTTTTTACCGCTCATTGGCGTAACAGAAGATATCGCCTCAACAATATCAATATATGAATGTTCAGATAATTCAATTTTGTTTCTTAACGTAAACTCGCCGTCACGCCGATGTATTTTCGCACCGTATAAGGAATCGATAGCAATTTCCAAGGCAAATATAGCATTTTGATGGTTTTCTATATTTCTGAATTTTTCTAAAGGCAACGGGGCCAACATTGGTCTTTCAGCAACAAAATAAGCAACAAAAGCTGCGAGTTTCTTAAATGGACTGGCCGTTGAAACAGAATAATCACCATCGTGTACAGCACCACTGATAATCGCTCTTATGCGATTAGTATCTATATCAAGGTTCTTTACGCCGATGGTCTTGGAAAAGTCATTTATAAAAGCCAATACATTCAGCAGGTCAGTGTGGGGGTCAATAAAAATCACTTCAACTTAATTCCCCTCTCAGCAAAAAGAGCATTAAAACGCTCGGCCGCCTGCTGGGCGCGGGCTCTGACATCTTCTAGGCCTGCTGGCCGGTACGGCTCGCCACTCGCATTTTCCTGGACGTACTTGCTTTCTTTTCCAGATTCTTTTCTGGCCTTCACGGGTTGATTATCGCCTACGATATCACTGGCAGCCTGGACCAGATTATCAAAAACGATAAAATCATCCTCTCTTCGCTCTTCCATACGGACATCCCCCTGTTTTACAAAGACATTCTTCACAATACCACCCCTACTGACCTCAGTTTAGAAGCCCCTGTATACCCTGTCAAGTAAATTTGACACAGGAATGTTAAAGGATAAACAAAAACCCCCTATCCTTGTCAAGCATAATTATTAGACCTCATGCTTTATAATCGGCATTTTCCAAGAAAATTTTTAATTTCCAAACTGAGACACTACCCCTAAATCCCCTCCCTTGCCCCCGTCCCACTTAAAAAATTGCCGCATTTTTTTATGAATCACGCCAGACAATGGCGGCTTTTCGCAAACAGTGCGTGTTAAATAAACCGTGTGTGAAGCAGAAGGCGGATGGGGTATGCGAGCGGAAGAGCCGCTTTCGTCAAGGGGGGGTGGGGCCCCTTTGGGGGGAAAGGGGCCCCGTACGTCGTGGTGGGAAAGCCTGTTTAGGTGGAATGCTCCCTGCTCATCTGTTTCCTCAGGAAGGTCGGGATATCGAAGGGGTCCTCGTAGGAAACGGGGGACCCCGCCTTCTCTTCCTTTTCCCCCTGTGCGCTCAAGGGGTTTAGGGGCGGGAGCTTCAAAGATTTCGCCAAAATCCGCTGCGAACCTTTCAGGTTTGCCGGCACGTCTCCCACGTGGTTCGCCAGCGCCGCGGCCGGGGGCGCCCACTTCTTCACCGGGATATCGAGCTTCTGCTTCCTGGGGGCGAAACTCGTGGCTATGACCGTCACGCGGCACTCCCCGTCCAACTCCTGGTCTATGACCGCGCCGAATATGATATTGGCCTCCGGGTGGGCCGAATCGTAGACCAGGCTTGCCGCCTCCTCGACGTCCTTGAGCGACAGGCCCAGCCCGCCCGTTATGTTCACGAGGATGCCCCTTGCGCCCTCGATGGTGGAGTTTTCAAGCAGGGGGTTCGAGATCGCCTTCTTCGTCGCCTCCTTGGCGCTCAAATCGACGCCCATCCCCATCACGGCATTGCCCGCCTCCTGCATAATTGTCCTTACGTCCGCGAAATCGAGGTTTATGAGGCCCGGAACGACTATGAGGTCGGAGATCCCCTGGACGGCCTGCCTCAGCACGTCGTTTGCACGCGCGAAGGATTCCAGCAGGCTGGTCCCCTTGTCGACGACGTAGCTTATCCTGTCATTGGGGATGACTATCAGCGTATCGACGTTCTTCTCCAGTTCCTTGATGCCGGTCTCCGCGTTATGCCGCCTGGTGGTGCCTTCGTAGAAGAAAGGTTTTGTCACGACGGCCACGGTGAGGGCGCCGGTCTCCTTCGCGGCCTGCGCCACGATGGGCGAGGCCCCGGTGCCTGTCCCTCCGCCCATCCCGGCGGTTATGAACACCATGTCCGCCCCTTTCAGGGCCTCGGTCAGGGCCTCCCTGCTCTCAAGGGCCGCCTGTTTTCCGATCTCCGGTTTGGAGCCGGCCCCGAGCCCGCGCGTGACATCCTCCCCGAGCTGCACCTTCCTGGACGCCAGGGAGACGCCGAGGGCCTGTGCGTCCGTGTTCGCCGCGACAAACTGGACATGCTTCAAGTTGGAGGAGATCATGTTATTGACCATATTGCCGCCGGCCCCGCCAATTCCGATCACCTTGATCTTCGCCGCGTCCACTTTCATTTCCTCAATCTCGAATAGCATCCCCCTGCCTCCTTCTCTGCTTTGAAAAATTTTATAAAGATAAAAACCCGCAAATCCCTATTCGTGGGCGCCCCATTCGAAGCGGCGCACCTTCCCCATTAATTTTTTCGCCAGCGCGCTGCCCTGCTCGATCACGGTCTGTCTGAGCGTCTCGATGGAATCAGAAAAAGGGTGGCCCTGGAGGGCGGCCGCCCCGCCCTCCGCATCGAGCCCGTAGAGCAGAAGCCCGGCGGCCGTTGCGCTTCCGGGGTCGCGGAGCGCCTCCGCGAAAAGGCCGCCTTGCGATAAAAACCTCTCAGGCAGCCCGGTCCTTACCGGCAGCCCCAGCCAGCGCTCCGCCATGGGGGCGATGTCCTTCATCTGGCTGGCCCCTCCCGTGATGACGGCGCAGAGGGGCTGATGCCTTATGATCTGCGGCTCGGCCTCGTCCTTCACAAGCTCGAAAAGCTCCTCCGTGCGGAGCCTTATTATCCTTGCAAGCTCCGCATGGGGGACCTGCCTGGCCTTCCCGTTCATGCTTTTGGCCTCGACGCTCTCCTCGGACTCAAAGAGGTTCACCTTGAGGGTCTCCGGGCCGAGGCCCTGGCGCAGTTTCAGCCGTTCGGCCTCTTTCTGCGGCAGTTGCAGCCCGACGGCTATGTCGTTTGTCGTGTGGGCGCCGCCGACCGGAATGACCCCCGCCCACCGCAGCGCGCCACCCTTGAACAAAGCTACATCGGTGACGCCGCCGCCCATATCTATAAGCAGGACGCCCTGCTGCAGCTCGTCGTCCCGGAGGACGGCCATGGAGCCGGCAAGCGGCTGGAACACCATCTCCAGCGCCCTGAGGCCCGAACGTTCGAGCGCCCGCCCGATATTCTCGAGCGCGGCCTGGGAGGCCGTGAGCACCTGCACCTTCACCTCGAGCCTTACGCCCGCCATCCCGAAGGGTTTTGATATGCCGTCCTGGCCGTCAATGATGAACTCCGAGGGCAGCACGTGCAGCACCTCCCTGTCCAGGGGCACATAGAGGGCGGAGGCCGACTCTATGACCCTGTCGAGGTCCGCGGGGCCCACCTCTTTCCCCTTGATGCCCGTGGCCCCGTAGCTCTCATGGCTCTTTATATGGCCGCCGGAAATCCCCACGTATGCGGCCCTTATGTCCACGCCGGACGCGGACCGGACCTCCTTCACAGCCAGGTTTATGGAGTTCGCGGTCTCGTCGATGTCTACCACGACCCCCTTCCTAAGCCCCTGGGAGGCGACACTCGCCGCGCCCACTATCTCGACGCCCCCGCGCCCCACGCGCCCCACCATCAGACAAACCTTTGTAGAGCCCAAATCTATGCCGGCAATATATCGCCCTTTCATCCGGCCCGCCCTTTCACCCAACCCTTCATCCCCTCCCCGGAGGGGACGGAGGTGGGTTGCGCCGATGCGCCCTTCACCGCCTGCGCGACCACGGGGGTCACGATGACCCTGTTTGCGAATCTGAGGTCAATGACGCTCGCCTTTATCTGCCTTTTTGCAATCTCCGATTCCAGTTCGGCCAGCATATTGAGTTTTTGCCCGTAATCGCCAAACCCCACGCGGACGACTTCATCCGCCGACTGCATGGAGAGGTCCTCGGGCGGGCAGGCCGCCATTATCTGGATGGGGCGCTGGAAATATCCGCGGTCCCTGAGGCATCTTGCAAGCAGCACGGCCTCCCTGAACGTATCGGGATAATCCTTCACGTCCGAGTCGATGACGGGCAGAAAGGGGGCCACCCCCGCCCTCATGGGCTCAAGCAGCCTGCCCTGGATGTCCGCAAGCCACATGACCCCGTCACGCCTGATAATGACGAAGGGCTTCCTCTCGTCCACCCGGACGGCAATCCTGCCGGTCAATATCTCCTTCCTCACGGCCGCCTGCTGCACCCATGGGCTCGCAAGGAGCCGCTCCGACAAGTCTTTCCTCGATAGTTCGAGCATATTTTGGCCGGCCCTCACCTTCAGGAGCGCCAGGAGTTCCCCATTGGAGAGGTTCTTGTTCCCCTCGAAGACGACTTTCCTGAGCGGGAACATCCCGTTTGATCTCATGTAGCCAAAGAGCGCCGCGCAGGCCGCAACAACAAGCGCCAGGGAAATTATCGCCTTTAAAAAAAGGGCCTTGCCCGCGGCGATAAAATGAGGGCCGCCCGGCCCGCCCATTTTCGTTTTTTTCCTGTTTTTGTTTTTTCTTCCCCTCATCTTGCCGGTAAAAACGCCTCCTTGAGTATCTCTTCCACCAGGGCCGGGAAATCGAGCCCGCCGGCCCGCGCTATCTTCGGCAGGAGGCTCGTCTCGGTCATGCCCGGGATCGTGTTCACCTCGAGCACATAAACTTTCGAGGCGTCGCCGATTATCAAATCCACCCGCGTGGCCCCGCGGCAGCCAAGCGCCATGTGCGCGGCAAGCCCCGTCTCGTGCGCCAGTTTCAGCGCCCCGGCGTCCATCTCCGGCGGCAGTATGTATTGGGTCTTGCCGCCCGTGTATTTCGCCTCGTAGCTGTAGAAATCATGTTCATGCGAGGGGCGCACCTCCACGGAACCCAGCACCCTTCCGCCCAGCACCCCCACCTGCACTTCCCTGCCCCTTATCCGCCGCTCGATTATCACCCGCTCGCTCAGCGTGAAAGCCTTATCGAGGGCCGTCCTTAGCCCGCTGCTGTCCTCCACCATGCTCACCCCGATGCTCGAGCCCTCGGTCGCGGGTTTCACCACCCACGGGAAGGGAAAGCCGGCTTTCCGCATCAATTCGCCGATAAGCTCCGGGCCATAATCCGCCTTATTAAGGACGGTCCCTTCCGGCGCCGGGATGCCCCGCGATTGAAATATCCTCTTTGAGAACTCCTTGTCCATCGCGAGCGCCGAGGCCAGGACCCCGGAGCCGGTGTAGGCAATCCCCATCACCTCAAGGAGGCCCTGCACCGCCCCGTTTTCGCCCGCCCCGCCGTGAAGCGCGATAAACGCCGCCTGGATGCCCTCTTTCTTCAGGGCTTCGGGCAGGTCTCTGTCCGCGTCTATCCGGCAGACGTTATAGCCCAGCCGCACTTTCAACGCGTTATATATCGCATCGCCAGTCCTGAGTGATATTTCCCTCTCGGCCGAAAGGCCGCCCATCAGCACCCCGATTTTCCTGTCTTTCAGATTCATGCCTTTTGTAAAATCCTTATCTCCGGCTCCAGTATCAACCCGAAGCGTTTTTTGACCTCGTCCGCGACCCTGTCCATGAGTTTAAGAAAGTCGCCGGCCTTCCCCTCGCCCCTGTTGATGAAAAAATTCGCATGCAGGGGGCTTACCTCGATATCGCCGATGCGTGCGCCCTTCAGCCCCGCCTCGTCGATCAGTCTTCCGGCGGAATGCCCGGCCGGGTTCCTGAAAACGCACCCCGCGGAGCGCGCCTGGAGGGGCTGGGTCTTTTTCTTCATCTCGAAATTCCGCTTCATGAGATTTTTGATCTCGGCGGGATCGCCTTCTTCGAGGGCGAGTTCCGCCTTCACGATGAGCCCGCCCCTGTGGGCAACTGCAGGGCCGCCGCTTCCGTCCAGGACGGCGGAGCCCCGGTATCTGAAATCCATCTGTTTTGGAGTCAGCTCCCTCGTCACGCCCTTTTCATCCATGACATGGACGCGCCTTATGACGTCCTTGATCTCGATACCATTGGCCCCCGCGTTTCCCGCGACCGCGCCGCCAAGGCTGCCGGGAATCCCGGCAAGGGACTCAAGCCCGCGAAGACCCTTCTCCATGCAGAAGGCCAAAACCTTCTTCAGCGGCTCCCCGGCGTAAACTGAAATGACAGAAGTGCTGCCACCCTCCGGCATTATCTCTATCCCCCGCAGTCCGGCAGTCGATATGACAAGCGCCCTGATCTGCTCATCCGTCACGAGGAGGTTTGTGCCGCCCCCGAGAAAAAAGACGGGCAGGGGGCGGTCACCGGCAAGGGCGGCAGCCAGGAGCGCGGACAGGGCGCCCGCGTCCGCGGGCCGGGCATAGACCTCCGCCCGTCCGCCGATGCCCAGGGACGTGCGCCTGTTTAGCGGCTCCCAAAAACTTATCCCGGCCGCCCCCTTTATCCCGGCATTTATATCCAGCTCTCTTATCAACGCCCTTGCCCCTTCCGGTCCGCCAGCAGACATCTCATCATCAGACATTTTCTCCTCATCCACCCTTTTTGTCCCTGCCCCCCTTGCCGCTGAGCCTCTTTACAAGCCCTTCGGCCACCTTCCAGACGTCACCGGCCCCGAGGGTAAGGACGACGTCACCGGGGCGAAGGTTTTTGGAGAGATGGGCAAGCGCCCCTTTGCCGTCCTTCACATAACTGCCTTTCTCTCCTATCTCACGTGTAACGAGTTGAAAAAGCGTCTCAGAGGTAATCCCCTCAAGCGGCCGCTCCCCCGCCGGGTAGATGTCCATCAGCAAGAGCCTGTCGGCATGGCCGAAGGAGACTGAGAATTCTTCCATCAAGTCCCGCGTGCGTGTGAACCTGTGGGGCTGGAAGACGACGAAGAGCCTGGAGCCCCCGCACGCCTCTTTAAGCGATTTGACAGTCGCCCGCACCTCCGTCGGGTGGTGGCCGTAGTCGTCGTAAACGTTTATGCCGCCTGCCCGCCCTTTAAGCTCAAGCCTCCGGCCGATCCCCTCGAATTCCTGCAGCGCGTCCCTGATGACATCCGGGCCTATGTCAAGCTCGAGGGCCGCGCCTACTGCGGCAAGGCTATTAAGGACATTGTGGTCGCCCGGGATGGGCAGGCGCACGCGGAAGAGCTCTTTGCCCTTCATGAACACGTCGTATTCGACGCTCATCGCGTCTTTCCTGACGTTCACGGCCCTCAGGTCGGCATCCTCGCGGAGCCCGTATGTGAGGACGCGTCTTTTTATGTCCGGCAGGAGCCCCCTTAGATGGGCGTCCTCCGCGCAGACGATATCCAGGCCGTAGAAGGGCACCTTGTTCAGGAATTCGAGGAAGGCCCCGCGCAGGGCGTGCATCGATTTGAAGAACTCCATGTGCTCCCGGTCTATGTTCGTTGCGACGGCTATGGTGGGTGAGAGTTTCAGGAAAGAGCCGTCGGACTCATCGGCCTCGGCCACCAGGAAATCCCCCCGGCCAAGGCGGGCGTTGCTCCCAAAGGCATTTAATCTGCCGCCGATGACCACGGTGGGGTCCAGTCCGGCCCTGGCAAGCAGGGTGGCTATGAGGGAGGTCGTCGTGGTCTTGCCGTGGCTGCCCGCCACCAGTACGCCGTATTTCAGCCTGCCCAGCTCGGCCAGCATCTCCGCCCTGGGGATGACGGGCACCCCGTTTCTGGCCGCCGTCCTGGCCTCGGGGTTTTCGCTCCCCACGGCGGAGGAGATGACGACCACCTGCGCGTTTTTTATGTTCTCCGGGCTGTGCCCTATCGTCACTGGTATCCCCAGGGAGGCCAGCCTCCTTGTCGTCTCGGACTCTTTTAAATCGGAGCCCGTCACCTGGTAGCCGAGCGTATGGAGCACCTGGGCGATGCCGCTCATGCCTATGCCGCCTATTCCCACGAAATGTATCGCCTTATACTGTTTGAGCATCTTTCCCCCGGAAACTCCTTTTCATCCGAATCAGTGAGAGCAGCAGGTCCGCCGCCTTCTTCGCGGCGTCGGGCTGGCCTATGGCCCTGCTCTTGCCCGCCATATCGGCCCTTTCGGCCTCGTTTCCCATCAGAAACCTTATTTCCTCAGCCATGCGCGGGCCGCTGAGATCCGCATCCATGATCAGTCTTGCGGCGCCCAGTTCCTCCAGCTTCCTGGCGTTGAACTCCTGGTGCGCCCCGGCATGCGGATACGGCACGAGGACGGAGGGCTTGCCAAGCGCGGTAAGCTCCGCCAGGGTCGTGGCCCCGGCCCTCGATATGACCATGTCCGCCGCCGCGTACGCCTCTGCCATCTGGTAGATGAAAGGCGCCACCATGGCCTTGAACCCCGGCCCCCTGTACGCCTCGCGGACCGCGTGGTAGTCCCGCTGCCCGCTCTGGTGGAGGAACTGGAGTTTCCCTTTCAAGTCGGCCAGATTTTCAAGCGCTTCCGTTACCGCCTTGTTTATGCTGGTGGCCCCGCTTGAGCCCCCGAAGACCAGGACCGTGAAAAACCCCTCGGGCTCCAACCCGAAGAGGCCGAAGGAGGACTTCCTGTCCGCGGAAAGGATGCCCGCCCTGACGGGGTTGCCGGTCAGGAAGGTCTTTTGCTTCGGGAAGCGCCCGGTGCTCTCCATATACGTTGCGGCCACCGCGCCCGAAATCCTGGCCAGGAAGCGGTTTGCGGCCCCCGGCACCACGTTTTGCTCCATGATGAGCACCGGTATGGAAAGGAGCCTCGCCGAGAGCACCGGGGCCACGGAGACATACCCGCCCGTGCCGACCACTACATCCGGCTCAAACGAGCCAAGAATTTTTTTTGCCTTGATTACAGACCGCATGAGTTTTACGGCCGCCGAAAATTTCCGGCCGAACGATTTCCCCGCGACCCCTTCGGCCGGCAGGAATGCTATGGGGTAGCCCTCTTTCGGGACGACCCTGGACTCAAGCCCCTTTTCAGTCCCCATGAACATGACCTCCGCGCCAAAACGTCTCCGCAGCTCCTCCGCCAGGGCAAGCCCTGGGTAGAGGTGCCCGCCGGTGCCCCCGCCCGCGATGACGACCCTCATAACCCGGCTCCGTACACCGTTCGCCTGGCCTTCTTCTTCTCCAGTATCTCCCTGAGCCTGTCTTTCACCTGTCCGGGCGGCTCCCCTTTTGAAAGTTTCAACAATATTCCCACCGCCATAAAGTTCACGATCAGGGACGAGCCCCCGTAGCTTATGAAGGGCAGCGGGAGCCCCTTCGTGGGCAGCAGCCCCGTGACGACGCAGAAATTCACTATGGACGGCAGCGCAATCATGAGCGCTATGCCGTATGCAAGCAGGTAGTTGTACCTTTCATTCATCCTGTTTGCTATCCTCACGCTACGCAGAAACAGCACACAGAAGGCCACCACGACCGCGCCCGCGGCAAAAAAGCCAAGCTCCTCGCCGATTATCGAGAATATGAAATCCGTGTGCATCTCCGGCAGAAACGAAAGTTTTTGCATGCTCTTTCCAAGCCCCACGCCGCCAAGCCCCCCGCGCCCGAAGGCTATCAGCGACTGAGCAAGCTGAAAACCCTCTCCGCGTGCGTCCGCCCACGGGTTCAAAAACGAGATTATCCTCTTCCAGCGGTAAGGCTTGTGGGCGAGATGATACACGGCCGGCAGCAGAAAAAGAATGAGCCCTCCCAGGTATCTCAGCCTGGCCCCCGCAAGAAAGAGCATTCCTATGGTGATGAACCCCAGGGTCAGCGTGCCGCCGAAATCGGGCTGCTTCATAATGACCCCCGCAAAAACAGCCATTACCGCCACAGGCAGGATGAAGAGCCAGAGGTTGTCCGGGCGGAAAAAATCCCTCGACAGATACCACGCAAGGAATATCACCATCGAGAGTTTCACCAGCTCCGAGGGCTGAAACGTGGAGGGCCAGAGCCGGAGCCATCTCCTTGCGCCTCCGGCCGATATGCCGAGCCTGGTAAAGACCAGCAGCAGCAGCGCCATCGAGCCAAGAAGCAGAAGCGGGGAGAGTTTCCCCAGGAGGTCCGGCCTCGCCTTGTAAGCGGCAAAACCGGCCACAAGGGCCAGGATTATCGTAAGCACGTGCCGTTTGAAATAGAAAAGAGGGGTCGTGATCTGTTTTTTCTGCATCGCGTAGGTGATCACGCTGGTGCTCGAATAGATCATGAGGACGCCCAGGAAGACAAGGGCCGCGACCGTCACTATCAGCACCTTGTCCGGTTTGCCCTCCTCGAGCAGGTCTTGCCTCTGCCCCCTCAAAGCCCCCGCACCTCCTCGCTGAACTTTCCGCCCCTGTCCTCGAAATCCTTGAACATGTCGAAGCTCGCGCAGGCCGGCGAGAGGAGGACCACGTCCCCGGGGCGCGCGGCCTGCCTTGCGATGCGGACGGCCTCGCCCATGTCCCGGGCGCGGCCCATCGCCGATGCGCCCTCAAGCGCGGCCGCGATCTTCCCGCTTGCCTCGCCTATCAGCACCAGGAGTTTTACATGCTTTTTGACCGCATCGCGCAGGCTTTCGAAATCGCCGTTTTTGTCCCTGCCCCCGGCAATCAGGATGAGGGGGTTTTTGCCGAAACTCTCAAGTGAGCGCAGGACCGCGGGCGGGTTCGTCCCCTTGGAGTCGTTTATGTAGCTGACCCCGTCAAGCTCCCTTACAAACTCCATCCGATGGGGAAGCCCGGGGAATTCCATGAGCGCCGCGCGCACCGCCCCGGCCGGAACTCCCGCCAGAAACGCCATGCAGCCGGCGGCCATTGCGTTTTCAAGGTTATGGGCGCCCTTTATCCTTATCCCGGAGGTCTTTACAAGCTCCATATTGTCCATGCCGGGGAGGTTTATAAAGACAGAGCCCCCCTTCTCATAGAGCCCGGGGTTCTTATTGCCGCCGAACCAGATTATTCTGGGCGCGGCCGCCGCGCCCTTCAGCCTGCGTGCAATGCCGCGGCAGGCGGGGTCGGCCGAATTGAGGACGAGGTAGTCTCCGTAGTCCTGCCTCTCGTATATCCTCATCTTCGCCTCGTAATACGCCTTGCGCCCGGCATAACGGTCCAGGTGGTCCGGGGCCAGATTGAGGATGGCCGCGATTGCCGGCTTGAAATCCGAAACCGCTTCGAGCTGAAAACTGGAGACCTCCACCACTACGCAGTCGGCGCTTTTCGCGTCCCCCGTGAGAAATCCCGTGAGGGCCTGCCCGATATTGCCCGCCAGGACGGCCTTCCTGCCCGCCTTCAGGAGCATGTAGTGTAGGAGCGTGCTCGTCGTCGATTTCCCGTTCGTCCCGGTGACGGCATAGAACTCCACAAGCGGGTTTTCATATTTCAAGAGCCTGTAACCCAGCTCAAGCTCGCCTATTATCTCCACCCCCCGCCTGGCCGCCTCTTTTAGCGAGGGGATGCCCATCGGCACGCCGGGGCTAAGGACAACAAGCTCCACGCCCTCCAGGGCCTCCGCCGGATGCCCTCCAAGATGGAGGTCAATGCCCGCGGGGAGGCCCTTTATCTCTTGTGAAAGCTCCCCCGCGGTCTTCATATCGGTAATGGAGACCTTCGCCCCCAGATTGGCGAGGGCGAGCGCGGCCGCCCTGCCGCTTCTTTTAAGCCCGAATATGAGGACCTTCTTGCCCTTGAAGACATTTAACAGGCTCATCTGCCCTTGCCCGCCTTCTTCATCTGACCTTGAATGTCGCCAGTGACATAAGGGCGAGTATTATGCCTACTATCCAGAACCTCACAATCACCTTCGGCTCCGCCCACCCCTTAAGCTCGAAGTGGTGGTGTATCGGGGCCATCCTGAATATCCTCTTGCCCGTGAGCTTAAACGACATCACCTGCAGTATCACCGAGAGGGTCTCCGCGACGAATATCCCGCCGACCACGGCGAGTATTATCTCCTGCTTCGAGATTATGGCAAGCGTCCCCAGCGAGCCCCCGAGCCCCAGGGAACCCACGTCGCCCATGAAGAGGTCGGCCGGGTAGGAGTTGTACCACAGAAAACCGAGGGAGGCCCCGAATATGGCGCCGCAATAGACCGTAAGCTCCCCGACATTGGGCATATGCAGCACATGCAGGTATTCCGAGAGCCCCTTGTGCCCAGAGATGTATATGAGGACGGCGTTTGCGAGGACCGCAATGGCCACAAGGCCGATTGCCAGGCCGTCTATGCCGTCCGTGAGGTTCACGGCGTTGGAGGAGCCGACCATCACCAGCACCGAAAAAGGGATGTAGAAGACGCCGAAATGGAGCATCCATTTCTTGAAAAACGGTATCGAGAGCATGTCCGCATACGGGTCATGCGGGTTTGCGTAGACGATGATCCCGAGGGCGAGGGCAAGCAGTATCTGCAGCCCGAACTTGTATCTTGCCGGCAGCCCCTTTGAGTTTTTCTTCGTGATTTTAAGGTAGTCGTCAAAGAAACCTATCGCGGAGAAACCGGCCGTCGCCAGCATCATGATGAGGATGTAGCCGTTTTCCAGATCGCCCCAGAAGAGCACCGACACCAGTATCGCGCCCGCTATGACGATGCCGCCCATTGTAGGAGTGCCCTGCTTGGAGAGGTGCCTGGAGGGGCCATCCTGCCTTATCGACTGCGTGCTGCCGAGCCTGCCGGCCCATTTGATGAAGGCCGGCACCGCGAAATACGAGATCGCGGCCGCCGTCAGCGCCGCCAGCGCCGACCTGAAGGTTATGTACCTGAATACGTTAAATGGACTTATCCACTTATGGAGCCAGTAAAAAAGGCTGTAAAGCATCCGCCTCCTCTTTATTTCCCAACATGCATATCCCCCATCCGCTCCAAAACCCGTTCCATCCGGGTCCCCCTTGAGCCTTTGACGAGCACCGTGTCGCCGGCCCTGAGGTCTTTCATAAGCGCCTCCGCGGCCGAAACGGAGTCGGCGCAGGCAATGGCGAGCCCGCCCTTTTTAAATTTTTGCCCTTTTGCGGATTTGAATTCCTCGCAGGCCAGGGCCATCATCGGCCCGACGGCTATGAAGACGTCCACCGACAGGCCGGCCAGGCGCGCGCCCAGTCTCCTGTGCGCCTCCTCCGCGTATGGCCCGAGTTCGAGCATGTCCCCGAGCACCGCCACGGCCCTTCCGCCCCGGAGCCTCGCAAGCTCCTTCAGGGCCTCTTCCATCGAGGCCGGGTTCGCGTTATACACATCGCTTAAGATGAGCGCCCCCGCCTTTTCCATGACCTCGTATCTCATGGGCACGCCGCCAAACCCCATTATGGCACGCGCCGCATCCTCAAGGCTTATATCGAAGAGCAGCCCGGCGGCCGCCGCCGCAAGGGCGTTATAGACATTGAAGAGGCCGGCGGCGGAGAGTTTCACCCTGGCTGCCTTCCGCCCCTTTGCGGAAAGCTCAAAGGAAGTGGCGCTCCGTTCCATGACGATGCCGCGGGCCCTGAAATCCGCGCCCTCGCCGATGCCGAAGCTCAAGAGTTTTTTTGCCTTTCCGCCCTTGAATTCCCTGTTGACCGCTGCGCTTAGCCGTGCGTCGTCGGCGTTATATACGACGGCCCCGGCGGCCCTCGCAAGGTCCAGCTTTGTGTCTATGAGCGTCTCCATCGGGTCTGCTCCGCTGCCGCCTGTGCCTTTAGTAAAACCTTCCAGGTGGCTTTCACCGACGTTGGTGATGATGCCGTGGGTGGGCATCGCTATGTCGCAGAGCTCCCTGATATCGCCTGGCCTGCTGGCCCCCATCTCGAGGACGGCGGCCCCGTGCCCTGGCCCGAGGCGGCATAAGTTCAGGGGAAGCCCTATCTGGTTATTGAAATTGCCCGAGCTTTTAAGCACCTTGAATTTTTGCCCCAGGACGGCTGCCGCAAGCTCTTTCGTGGTCGTCTTGCCGTTAGAGCCGGTGACGCCGACCACGGGCATCTCGGGCCTGCCCATCCGGATGTGATGTGAAATCCCCTGGAGCGCCTTCAGTGTGTCCTCCACGAGGAGGATGCTTTTTTGGATGCCCCCGGTTTTTTCAAAGTCCATCACTTTTTCGAAGGCCGCCATTTTTTCAAGGGTCCGGCTGATGACGGCCCCGGCCCCGACGCCGAGCGCGGCGGTCAGGAAATCATGTCCGTCGAACCTCTCCCCCTGGAGGGCGATGAAAAGCTCGTCTTTTTTAATCGTCCTTGAATCTATGGAGACGCCGGAAAATACCTCCGCCCCTTTCTGAAGGATTTCCGCCCCGGTTGCCTTAAGCAGGTCCTCAAGTTTCAGCATCCGCGTTCCTTTATCGCCTGGCGGCCCGCCGCCAGTTCTTTTATCGCCAGGACGGCCGCAGCCTGATCGCTAAAAGGATGGCGCACGCCTTTTATCTCCTGATAGTCTTCGTGCCCCTTTCCAGCAATAAGGACGATATCTCCTGGGGCGGCCGTCCCGACCGCCTTTCTGATCGCCTCCGCCCTGTCCGGTATGAAAAGGCGGGCTTTGCCCGCCGCCGCATTTATATCATCCATGCCGGCCTTTATATCGTCTATAATCGCAAGCGGGTCTTCGCTGCGGGGGTTATCGGAGGTGACGATGGCCAAATCCGCCAGGCTTGCCGCGAGATGTCCCATCTGCGCCCTCTTGCCCCTGTCCCTGTCGCCTCCGCACCCGAAGACTACGATTATCTTCCGGCCCGTTTTTAGGTCACTTATCCGGTCAGTTATCCGGTCGTGCATGCCGTCTTTCGCAATTTCCCGCGCGGCCCCGATGAGTCTTTCGAGGGCGTCCGGCGTGTGCGCGTAATCGACCGCGACGATAAAATCCTGACCGCAGTCGATGCGTTCGAAGCGGCCCTTTACGCCCTTCAGGCGCTGGATGGCCGCCGCGGCCTCCTCCGCCCCGAAGCCGAGCCCCACAAGCGCCCCGAAGGCGGACATCAGGTTGTAGACGTTATGGACCCCGATGAGGCCGGAATTCACCTCGTATCCGCGGCCCAGATAGACGATCTCGAAGCAAAGGCCGGAGGCCCCGTTGACGATTGACGCCGCGCGTATGTCCGGAGCATTTTCCTCCTCAATGCCGAAGCCGATGACGGGGGCCTTCCCCGAGAGTTCCCGGGCGAGCCGGCGTCCGAAGGGGTCGTCCATGTTTATGATTGCGGGGGCGGAAGGGTTTTTCCCTTTTTCTTTTTCCAGAAGCACGGTGAAGAGGCGTTTTTTCGCCTCGAAATAATCCTCCATCGTCTTGTGGAAGTCCAGGTGGTCCCTGGTCAGGTTGGTAAAGACCGCCGCCCTGAAAGAAGTGCCGTCGACGCGCCTCTGTGCGAGCGCGTGCGAGGAGACCTCGGTGACGACGTGGGTCTGGCCCGCTTCGAGCATGGCCCGGAGCATCGACTGGAATTCGGGGGCCTCGGGCGTGGTAAAGGGGGCGGCCTTCTCGACCTGCCCCACGATGTATTTTATCGTCCCTATGAGCCCCGTCTTTTTGCCCAGGCATTCGAGCGCCTGCTGTATGAGAAAGGCCGTCGTCGTCTTTCCGTTCGTGCCGGTGACGCCGATGACCGCAAGCCGCCTCGACGGGTTGCCGTAGAAATTGGCCGCTATGGCGGAGAGGGCCAGCCGGCCCTCTCCCTCCCCGACCTCTATGAAGGCCGGCGCGCCGGCCTTTACCTCGTCCATGCCGCCTGGGGAATCGGCCAATACGGCGGCCGCGCCCCTGCTTATCGCATCGGCTATGAATGCCTTCCCGTCGGCCCTGCCGCCCTTGAGGGCGAAAAACAGGTCCCCGGCGCGCACCCGCCTGGAATCTATGGAAAGCCCCCCGATGTCTATTGGGGAGCCGTCGATATCCATGTGGTCGCCCCTGCCGTCTTTCATCGTTTTTACCTTCACCCCGTCAAGGAGTGTAGACAACTTCATGCTCGCCCCTTCCTAAATAAACCGTGTTGTTGCCGGCCGCGTCGTCGCGCGGCACATTAAGGTACGCAAACGCCTTCTCCGCAATCTCGCTGAAGACCGGCCCCGCCACGGTGCCGCCGTATATCGCCCCCTTCGAGCCCTTGAACACGACGACCATGGCTATCTTCGGATCGTTGGCGGGGACAAAGCCGACGAATGTGCTTGCGTACTTGTCCGAGTACCTTCCCGTCCTCGGATCGAAGAGCCGGGCCGTGCCCGTCTTTCCCGAGACCTCATTGCCCGCGACGGCGGCCTGCGCGGCGGTGCCGCCCTCCTCGGTGACAAGAGAGAGTATGCTTTTGAAGACGGCGGCGGTCCCTGGCGCAAGCACCCGCCTGGGCTGCTCCCGGAAACGGCTTATCACCCGGCCCTCGGGCGCGGTTATCCTGGAGACCACGTGGGGCGCGACCAGATATCCCCCGTTGGCAATGGCCGAGTATGCCCGAAGGAGCTGAAGCGGGGTCACCGAGACCCCGTAGCCTATCGCGTTTGAGGCAAGCGAGACATCGGTCCGGGGGTATTTGACGTCTCCGGCGGACTCCCACGGCAGATCGATGCCGGTCTTCTGTCCGAAACCCAACCGGCGGACGTACTGGTAGAACTTGTCGGGGCCTATCCGCATGGCGACCTGGATCGCCCCCACGTTCGATGATTTCTGTATTATCTGGGCGAAGGTGAGGACCCCGTTTTTCTCCACGTCGTGAAACGTCCTGCCGCCGACGGTCATGACCCCGCCGTGGCAGTTGAAGACCGACTGGGGCGTGACGGCCCCGGCCTCGAGGGCCGCCGTGCTGATGATGATCTTGAAAACGGAGCCCGGCTCATAGAGGTCCATTATCGCCCTGTCCCTCAGCGCCCCGGGATCGGAAACGCCCGGGTCGTTGGGGTTGAAGGTGGGCCTGTTGGACATCGCCAGTATCGCCCCCGTATAGGGGTCCATCATTATCACGGAAGCCGATTCGGCCTTCCATTTCTCCATCGCTTCGTCTAAAGCGGTCTCTGCGATATATTGGAGCCCTTCATCGATGGTGAGCACGATGTTGTCTCCCCTGGAGTCCATCTGCACGCCCTCGGAGAGGACCTTGCCGGTGGCGTCTCTTTCCACGACCACTTTGCCGCCCTTGTTCATTAATGTGCCGTTGTATTGCCTTTCCAGCCCTGCCATCGCCCTGTTGTCGAGGTTCAGGTAGCCCAGGACCTGGGAGGCAAGTGTGCCGCCGGGATAATACCTCTTGACCTCGTCCGTAAATCCGACCCCTTTTTGGGACCTCAGGTTGCCGAGCGTTTTGGACTCGCCGTCGGTGAGTTTCCTCCTGAGCCAGATGAAGCGCCTGCCCCCGGGGCCGGTCATCTTGCCGATCAGATCGGCATATTTCATCCCGGTCGCCTCGGAGACTTCGAGCGCGACCGTGCGGGGGGACGCCACCTCCCCCCGATAGCAGTAGAGGGAGTTGACGTCGAGGCTGACGGCAAGTTCCCTGCCATGCCTGTCGTAAATCTGGCCGCGTTTGACCTCAATCCGACTTTCCCTCCGGTACTGGCTGCTGGCCTTTGCGGAAAGCTCCGCGTGGTCCAGGAGCATGAGGCCGGCCAGCCTTGCCAGCACCACGAAAAACCCGAAGGCGATCACCGTGCCAAGCAAAAGTCCCCTGTTCATTTAAAGGAAGACCCCACAGAAAACCGGATCAGGAAAAAACCCGACAGACAAAAGCAAAAAACAAAAACCCGATTTCTCTTTTTTATTGCCTGTAAGACGCCTCATAAGGGATACTCCCCCTATCCCTCTTTACGTAAAACACCTTTGTCCTGTCCGGAAAATCCATCCCCAGTTTTTCGGCCGTGACCGAGCCGATCTGCCCGGCGGAAAAAAGCGTGGCCCTGTCGGCCTCCAGGTCCTTGCGCTGTCTGAGCACCCCCCAGTGCTCTTTTTCGAGCGCACCAATCTCATATTCTTCCGACCTTATGCTGGAGCGAAGCCAGATCAACCCGAAAAAGCCGATGAATACAACCAGACATGCAGCTCCTTTAAAGAGATATGATAACACACCTGACCCGCTCCTCATGCCTGCCCTCATAGCTTTTCAGCCCCCCTGAGCCTTGCGCTCCTTGCGGCTGGGTTTTCCCTGACCTCCTCGGGGCCGGGCCTCACCGGTTTCTTCGTCAGCACCTGCAACTGCCCTTCAGCCGCGGCCTTTTTAAAGAAATGCTTGACTATCCTGTCTTCAAGCGAATGATAGGAGATGACGGCCATCCTTCCGCCCTTCGAAAGAAGCCGCACGGACGAGCCCAACCCGGCCTCAAGCTCATCGAGTTCCCTGTTTACCTCTATCCTCAGGGCCTGAAACGTCCTTGTGGCCGGATGTATCCTCTGCCTGCCGGCCCTGCCATATGCCCATGCCGCTATGCGGGCAAGCTCCCTGCACGTCCCGATAGGTCTTTGCCTCCTGTTAGTCACAATCGCCCTGGCTATCTTCGCGGCGTGCCTCTCCTCGCCGTACTCCCGCAGTATCTGTGTCAGGCGCTCCTGCGAATAGGTGTTCACGACCTCTCGGGCCGTCAGGGCCTGCGTTATGTCCATCCGCATATCGAGCGGCTCGTCCGTTGCGAAACTAAATCCCCTGCCGGCCATTTTCAACTGGAGCATCGAGACCCCGAGGTCAAAAAAGATGCCCTGCACACTCTCTATCCGCAGCTCTCCCAGGACGTCCCCGATACGTGAGAAGCCGGCGTGCCGCAGCACCACGTTTCCAGATGTGAGCGCCGCGGCCGCCATCCTCAGCGCCTCCTCGTCCCGGTCGATCCCGATGAGCGTGCCCCGGCCCCCCATGAGCCTGAGCATCTCGCCGGCGTGTCCGCCAAGACCGACCGTGGCGTCAACATAAACGCCCCCTGCCTCCGGCCTCAATATGTCCATCGCCTCCCCCACAAGCACGGGGCGATGGACCGGATTGCGCGTTGCCAAACCCGTCATATCCCATAACGGCTGAGTGATTCCTCAAATGCCACCCTGTCCACGCGAGAGGCGTCCGTCTCCTGCAGCCAGCCGGATTTGCTCCAGAGCTCTATCATCTCCACCTGCCCAACCAGCACCACCTCGCTGTCGAGCCCCGAATCCTGCCTCTGGGCCGAGGGCACCAGTATCCTGCCCTGCCGGTCGACCGTCGTCTCCACCGCGGAGGCTATCACCTTCCTCAAAAAATACCTCACCGCCCTGTCCGAGCGCGGCAGCCCCTTAACCTTCTCCTCCAGTTTTATCCATTCTTCAAGCGGATACACGTTTAGGCAAGTGTCAAAGGCGGAGTTTGCGACCATCAGCTTCGGGCTGTAATTTGCGAATATGATCTCCCTGAAAGGGGCCGGGACCATCAGCCGCCCCTTCTCATCCATCGTATAATAATACTTGCCCGAAAACCCCGGCATTTAAACCACCTTCCCCCACCTTTTACCACTAAATCATAGGTAAAGATGATTTGGGTTGTCAAGGAAAAAAGAAGACATCTCAGGGCCGGATTATATGGGGTTGCAGGGTGATTTCAAACACTATATATTGTGGTGCCGGGGCGCTTAATATCCAACGGGAAAGGGGCGGGCACTAACGCGGATTCCCCGGTCAGGCCGGGGAATGACGAATTTTAGATTTTTTTGAGCGGCCTGCGTCATAAATCTCTTTACACGGAAAGCTCCAAGAAATCCGTTTTTCGTCATTCCCGAGGTAGTAATCGGGAATCCATTGTCTTAAAAAACAAAGAGTTCCGGATTCCCGCCTTCGCGGGAATGACGGCTAAAAACACTTGAACAATATGCGAATAACTTTTGAAACACCCCCCTAGATTGTAAACGGGGTGGGGACGAAGGTCAGGATGAAGATCAGAAGCACTGCGGCCCCCACGTATCTCCTGGCCGGGTCGAGCGGCGTCTCCCAGTAGTAGACCGGCGGGTGCCTGAGCCCCAATATCAGCATCAGGGCCGCCCAGACAAGCCATCCCTTCCAGAAAAAGATGCCTAAGACCGCCAGCAGCGCCACTATCATCCCCGAGACCACCTTGTGCACGCGCCCGAAAAAGGCAAAAGCTACATGCCCGCCGTCCAGTTGCCCTACCGGCAGCAGGTTCAGAAAGGTCACGAAAAGCCCTATCCAGCCCGCAAAGGCGATGGGGTGGAGCAGTAGCTCCGCGCCGGATGTGTTGCCCACGATGAACCTGGAAAGCAGGTAGAAGATTATGGAGTCCCCCAGCGTCACGCCCGCCGCCCCCCCCGCCGGATGCGGCCCCCTTATGACCGTCGATAGGTGCAGTCCCACTACACAGGCAACCATCGAAAACAGAAAACCCATAATCGGCCCGGAGGCCCCTATGTCTATCAGCGCTCTTCTGGACATGATAGGGGATTTCATCCTTATGACCGCCCCGAAAGTGCCTATAAGGGTCGGGGCGGGGATGAAGTAAGGCAGCGTGGCGATTGTCTTGTGCCACCTCGATGTGAAATAGTGGGACAGCTCGTGCGACAGGAGTATTATGATGAGGGTCGCCGAAAAGGGCACGCCCGCATAGAACTTCCACGGCTCCGCAAGCGGGTTTATCCCCTTTTGTATCATCCCGGCGGCAAGGGTGCTAAATATCGTAAGCACAAAAAGGACGATATGTACGAGCGGGAACCTCGCTCTCCGCCTTTTCTGCTCAATCGTATCCTGATCACCCATCGTATCCCGATCAACCGTATGGTTCATCCCTGCGCCGCCGGTTTAAGTGAAAGTGAAAGCCCTCTGAGGTCGTAGTCCTGGGCCTCCGTTACAAGCACACGCGCAAAATCGCCGGGTTTGAGCGCGCCTTTTTCGTCCTCGATAAAAACGACCCCGTCCACGTCGGGGGCCTGCGAGGCAAGCCTGCCGATGGCGAACTTGCCGTCGGTCTCGTCCACGAGCGCCGTCATCCCGCGCCCAATGAGGGACTTGTTTTTCTCCAGGCTGATTGCGGCCTGAGCGCGCATGAAGCGCTCCCACCGGCGTTTTTTCACGGCCTTCGGCAACTGCCCGGGCAGCCGGGCCGCGCCCGTGCCCTCCTCTTTCGAGTAGACAAACGCCCCCGCGTGCTCGAAGCCCGTCTCTTCGATGAAATCCAAAACCCCCTCGAACTCTTCCTCGCTCTCCCCTGGAAAACCCACTATGAAGGTCGTCCTCACCGCAAGGCCGGGCATCATCTTCCTCGCGCGATTAATGATTTTTGTAAAATCCCTCCGGCCCCCGCCCCGCGACATGAGCCTCAAAATCCGCTGCTCCGAATGCTGAAGCGGCATATCCAGATACCTTGCGACCTTCGGCTCGCCCGCCATCGCCTCCAGTATCGAGTCGTCAACCCCCGAGGGATGAAGGTAATGGACCCTCACCCAGAAATCTCCCGGTATCGAACAAATATCCTTTAGCAGCTCGGAAAATGTGAAACCCTTTACCTTGTAGCTTGCCGTGTCCTGCGAGACGAGTATCAGCTCCTTCGTCCCCGACCGTATATAATCCTCGGCCTCTTTCAATATCGTCTCCGGCGAATAATTCCGGAGCGGGCCGCGAATAAGCGGTATCGAACAGAAAGAGCAGCGCCTCCTGCACCCCTCGGATATTTTTAGATACGCGTATGGAAACGTCGAAGGCCGCGCCTCGGCGCTGGTGTTATCGGCGCTGGTGTTATCGGCGCTGGTGTTATCGGCGCTGGTGTTATCGGCGCTGGTGTTATCGGCGCTGGTGTTATCGGCGCTGGCGTCATCGGCGCTGGCGTCATCGGCACTGGTGCCCATATAACGCGCGATCTCCTCCTCGGCGTTTACCCCCCACATGGCGTCCACCTCCGGAAGCGCCGCCTGCAGCTCCTCCTTGTATCTCTCGGAAAGGCAACCAAAGACCAAAAGCCTCCTCTTGCCCCCTTTGAGCTTCGCAAGCCCCAGAATCTCATCTATCGATTCCTTCCTGGCGGCCTCAATGAAACCGCAGGTGTTCACTATGAGCGTGTCCGCCTCCTCCGCCTCCCGCGTCGGGCGCAGCCCCGAAAGACAAAGCCTCCTGGTCAGCTTCTCGGAATCCACCAGGTTCTTGGGACACCCGAGACTTAAAAGATAGAATGAATTTTTCATGTCTCTTTTAGTGAAACCCTCTCCCAGAGGGGAGAGGGTTGGGCGAGGGGGATATTCATAAAAAATAAAATGTTCTCCTCTTTATTTACCAAAATGCTCATACCCCTGCGCCTTGAACCTTTTCATTTTCCCGGCGGCGTCCACCATGTAACGGCCCGCCGGGATGACCTCGCCTATAAGTATACCGCCTTTATTTTTCCCCATATTTTTCCGTTTTTGCCCTTGCGGGGCGGTATATAGCAGTTCGTAATCCTCGCCCCCGGTCTTTGCCAGGGCAAGCGGGTCCAGGCCCAGGGTTTCAGCGGCCCGCCTCATCGGGCCGGAGACGGGGATTTTGTCCTCGTATATTCTGACACCGACCCCGCTTTCTTTGCAAAGCCTCGATACGTCCAGCAAAAGCCCGTCGCTTATATCGAGCATCGCGGTTAAAACCCGCCCGGGCGGCCTCTTGGCGACCGGCATGAGGTGGCGCACAACAAGGGGTTTCACCGTCTCCCATTGCAAAGAGGATCGCCATTTGCGGCTGAGGCGTTTCAGTTTGTCCCTCGCGCTTGCGCCCTTCTCGACGGCAACGGGCTCCGCCATCTCTTTAAGAAGCGCCAGTCCGCAGGCCGAATCCCCGAGCGGCCCCGTGACGAACACCCCGTCGCCCACCCTGGCGCCGCTTCTTTTAATGACCCCGTCCGCCTCGCCTATTACGGTCATGTCGAGCACGAGACCCGAATGCGATGCCGACAGGTCGCCGCCCGCAAGCCGGGCCCCGTAGAGACCGAGCGCGGCCAAAACCCCTTCGAATATTTTTTTTATGAAACCCGTCTCTGTCTCAGGCGGGGCGGCCAGGGTGAAGAGGGCCAGACGGGGTACGCCCCCCATGGCGTATATGTCGCTTGCGTTGACCGAGACGATTTTGAAACCAAGCTGATAAGGCGTGTAGTAGCGGGTATCGAAATGCACGCCCTCGACCATCATGTCCGAGGTGGCGAGCGCCGCCTTCCCCGGGGTCAGCCGGAATGCCGCGGCATCGTCCCCGATGCCCACCAGAAGGTTTTTGCCCCCGGCGCCTTTTTCCCCCCCGGCCCTCTTTCTAATCCAGTCAAGCAGGGCGAGTTCCCCCAGTTGGCGGAGGGGCCTCATGCGGCCTGTCTTTTCCTGTCCGTCTTTTTCTTCTTCTCCCTGAGGGTCTTTGCCAGCACTTCGTCCATTGTCTCCACCGGGACGAAGGCAAGGTCCCGGGTGATGTATTTCGGGAGCTCCTCGAGGTCCTTGGTGTTTCGCTTCGGGATGAGGATGGTCTTTATGCCCATCCTTTTTGCGGCGATCGCCTTTTCCTTGAGCCCCCCTATGGGCAGCACCCTGCCCCGGAGCGTCACCTCGCCCGTCATCGCCACGTCCTTCCTGACCGGTTTGCCGGTAAGGGCCGAGGCTATGGCCGTGGCCATCGTGATGCCGGCCGAGGGGCCGTCCTTCGGTATCGCCCCGGCGGGCACGTGTATATGTATATCGGTCCTGCCGAAGATATCTTCCTTGATCCCGAGCCGCTTTGCCTTGGAGCGCACATAGCTTACGGCCGCCTGCGCGGACTCCTTCATTACCTCTCCCAGTTGCCCGGTCAGGGTGAGATTGCCCCTGCCCTTCATCGTGGTGGCCTCGATGTAGATGATATCGCCGCCCGCCTCGGTCCATGCAAGCCCCGTGGCGACACCCACGTAATCCTTTTCCATCTCCTCCTCGGGCAGGTATTTGGCCACGCCCAGATACTTTTCCAGGTTCTTGGGCGTGATCTGGAAGGACCTCCGGCTGCCGTTTCCGTTCTCGGCTATCTCCCTTGCGACCTTCCTGCAAAGCCGGGCGAGCTCGCGCTCAAGATTACGCACTCCGGCCTCCCTGGTGTGCTGGGTGATGACCTGTCTTACCGCCTCGTCCGAGAATTTCAGGGTCTTTTCGGTTATCCCGTGGGCGTCGAGCTGCTTGGGGATGAGATAGTTCCTCGCAATCCCAAGCTTCTCCTCCTCCGTGTACCCGCTCAGGTAGATTATCTCCATCCGGTCCCTCAGGGGGCCGGGGATGGTGTCCACCATGTTGCCCGTCGTGATGAAGATTATGTTGGAGAGGTCGAAGGCGACACCGAGGTAGTGGTCCACGAAGGTGTTGTTCTGCTCCGGGTCAAGGACCTCGAGGAGGGCCGAGGAAGGGTCCCCCCTGAAATCCATGCCTATCTTGTCTATCTCGTCGAGCATGAAGACGGGGTTATTAGTGCCGGCCTGCTTGAGGCCCTGGATGATCCTGCCCGGCAGCGCCCCCACGTACGTCCTTCTGTGCCCTCTTATCTCCGCCTCGTCCCTGACGCCGCCAAGTGAAATCCTGACGAACTCGCGCCCCAGGGCCCTCGCGATCGACTTGCCGAGCGATGTCTTGCCCACGCCGGGCGGGCCCACGAAGCAGAGTATGGGGCCCTTCGTCTTGGCCTTGAGCTTCCTTACCGAGAGGTACTCGAGTATCCTCTCCTTTATCTTTTCGAGGTCGTAATGGTCCTCGTCCAGGACCTTCTGGGCGAGTTTGATGTCCAGCTTGTCCTTCGTGGACTTTGACCACGGCAGCTCCACCAGCCACTCCAGATATGTCCTTATCGTGGCGGATTCGGCGCTGTCGGGGTGCATCTTTTGCAGCCTCCTTAATTGCTTTTCCGCCTCCCTGGCGACTTTCTCGGGCATCCTGGCCTTTTCCACCTTGGACTGGAATTCCCTTATCTCCTCGGCCCGTTCGTCTATGTCGCCAAGCTCCTTCTGTATGGCCTTCAACTGCTCCCGCAGGAAGTATTCCCGCTGGGTCTTGTCTATCTCGCCCCTGGCCTCCGTCTGTATTTTCTGCTGCACAGTCAGCAGCTCGATCTCCCTGGCCAGCACATCGCTTATCTTCTTCAGGCGGCTGACGGGATCGGTTATCTCCAGCACCTCCTGGGCGCTCTCGGTCTTCAGCCCCAGGTTGGAGGCTATCAGGTCCGCCAGCCTCCCCGGTTCATCCAGGCCGTCTATCACCACGAGGACGTCGGGGATTATGTTTTTCCCGAGCGAGACCGCCTTGTCGAGCTGCTCCTTGACGTTTCGTATGAGGGCCTCGATCTCTATGGTGAGCTCGCCCGCCTTCTCTTCTTTTATTTTCTCGACCTTGGCCTTGTAAAAGGGCTCAAGCTGGACGAATTCCGCCGCGCGGGCCTTCGTGACGCCCTGCACCAGTATCTTTACCCTGCCGTCCGGCAGTTTCAGCATCCGCATTATGAGCCCAACGGTGCCCACGCGGTAAAGGTCGGTCGACGCCGGCGTCTCCACGCTCATGTCCTTTTGCGTAAGCAGCAGCACCATCCGGTTGCCCGCAAGGGCGCTCTCGATGGCATTTATCGATATCTGCCTGCCCACGAACAGCGGAATTATCATGTAAGGGAACACCACGATGTCCCGTATGGGCAGCACCGCAAGCACATCCGGGACCTCCGGGTCCTTTATCATTTTGGAGATGTCGCTTACCCTGGTTTCGTTGTCCTGCACTTCGTTTTCTTTCAATCCTGACATTTGCCTCTCTTCTTTAATCGGTTCCCGCTAACGACCTTATTCCCGTCAGCGCCTTGGATGGGGGGAAGAAAACTCATCTTTCATGAGTCCGGCCAGGAATTCCCTGAAAGCCGCGCCCAGCGCCTTGTCTTTTAGCGCAAGCTCCACGGTGGCCTGTAGAAACCCGAGCTTGTCGCCCGCGTCATAGCGTTTGCCCCTGAACAGATATCCGTATACCGGCCTGCGGCCGGCGAGCCTGTTAAGGGCGTCGGTCAGCTGCACTTCCCCGCCCTTGCCCGCGGGGAGGGTTTCGAGTATATCAAAAATATCGGGCGTAAGTATATACCTGCCTATGATGCCAAGCCTCGAGGGGGCCTCGCTGGGTTTCGGTTTTTCCACAAGGCGTTTTATCCTGTAGATACCGCCCCCCTCGTCCTTCCCCTCTATGATCCCGTATTTCTCGACGTCGTCCTCCGCCACCATCTCGAGGGCGACCACGGGGGCGTCTCTCTCGGTCGCTATCCCGACCATGTCCGCAAGGAGGCTGTCTTCTGGGTCTATCACGTCATCGCTTAAAAGCACGGCAAAGGGTTCCACCTTCACGAAGGGCTTGGCGCAGAGTATGGCATGGCCCAGCCCCAGGGGCGCCCTCTGCCTTATATAGGCGAAGTTTATATGGTTTAGTCTCCGCACCATCTCCAGCAGGTCCTTCTTGCCCTTCTTCGTCAGCGCGTCCTCAAGCTCGTAGGCGGAATCGAAATGGTCCTCTATGGCGCGCTTCTGCTTCCCGGTGATTATCAGCAGTTCCTCCATCCCGCAGTTGCCGGCTTCTTCAACGGCGTACTGGATGAGGGGTTTGTCCACAAGCGGGAGCATCTCCTTCGGGGACGCCTTCGTCGCGGGCAGAAACCTGGTGCCCAGCCCGGCAGCCGGGAACACGGCCTTTTTTATCATCTGCGCCTCCGGTCTTTTTTCATCTTCCATCGTCCCTGATGTGTCAATCAATTCTACCACAAAACAAATGCACGATAACTACTGGGCAACCTTTTGTTTCAATGGGAAAACCGGTTCAAGTATAATAGCCGCGGAAACCGAAAAAACATCTCTGCGGCGAAAGGAGGTTTATCAATTCATGATAATAAAAAAAACCGTTTACTTCGAAAAGCCCGGACGCGACAATACGGCTGATTGCGTCTCCGTGTTGAAAGAGGCGGTGGAGGCCGGGGGGCACAAGAACATAGTGCTCGCCACGACAACGGGCGACACGGCCCTCGCCGTGGGCGAGGCGCTCCGGGACCAGCGCGCAAACATAGTCGCGGTGACGCACTCCATGGGTTTTAAAGAGCCCAATACGACATCCGTGGGCCGGGAGACCAGGCAGAAGATAGAATCCCTGGGGATAAAAATCTTCACCGGCCCGATGCTCACCCACTCGCTTGAAACGGCCCTGAACCACAAGTTCCAGGGCATCTATCCGACGATGATAATAGCGCAGTCCCTGAAACGCTTCGGCGAGGGCTCGAAGGTCGCCTGCGAGATAGTGATGATGGCGGCCGACGCCGGACTCATCCCGGAGGGGGAAGAGGTCCTTGCCGTCGCCGGGACCGCAAGGGGGGCGGACACAGTGCTGCTCGTAAAATCCGCCGTCTCGAAGAGGTTCCTGGAACTCAGGGTGCTGGAGGTGCTGGCGAAGCCGAGAGTGTGATCAGGTCAAAAGATCATCCTCCCCTAATCACCTCCCTTCTTAGGGAGGTGATTTTGCAAAATGCCTTTTAGTGAAACCCTCTCCTAAGGAGAGGGTTGGGAGAGGGTGAGTTTTCGCCCTTACGCCTTCCCGTTCAGGGCCTTCTTGATCCCCCTTGCGGCCTGTCTGATCCGGTGCTCGTTTTCAACGAGGGCGAACCTCACGAACCCCTCGCCGCCCTCGCCAAAACCTATGCCGGGCGAGACGGCCACCCCGGCCTCCTTTATCAGGAATTTGCAGAACTCAAGCGAGCCCATCTGCCTGAAGGGCTCCGGTATCCCGGCCCATACGAACATCGTGGCCCTGGGCGGCTCTATCTGCCAGCCCGCGGCCTTCATGCTCTTTATGAGGACGTCCCTTCTGCTCTGGTAGGTCTGCCTGTAGCGCTCCACGCAGTCCTGGGGGCCGCGGAAGGCCACGATGCTCGCTATCTGTATGGGCTGGAACATGCCGTAATCCAGATAGCTCTTTATCTTTATGAGGGCGCCCACAAGCTCCCTGTTCCCGGAGCAGAAACCGACCCTCCAGCCCGCCATCGAATAGCTCTTCGTCATCGAGAAAAACTCCACCGCCACGTCCTTCGCCCCTTTTGCCTGGAGGATGCTCGGGGCCTTGTAGTCGTCGAAGACGAGGTCGGCATAGGCGAGGTCATTGACCACGATGAGGTTATTTTCCCTGCCGAAGTCCACCACGTCCTGGAAGAATCTGGTCCCCTCCACGACGGCCGTCGTCGGGTTATGGGGGAAGTTGATGATAAGCATCTTCGGGCGCGGCCACGTGCGCTTGTAGGCCTTCTCTATCTCCGCCATGAAATCCATTCCCTGGCCGACGGGCACGCTGGTGGTCTCCCCGCCCGCGATGATGACGCTGTAGGGGTGGATGGGATAGGCCGGAGAGGGGACCATGACGACATCGCCCGGCTGTATGGTCGCAAGCACGAAATGCGAGAGCCCCTCCTTGGAGCCTATCGTTGCGACGGTCTCGGTCTCGGGGTCCAGCTCCACTTCATAGCGCCTCTTGTACCACTCGGTCAGGGCCACCCTGAGCTGGGTGATCCCCTTCGACGCCGAGTACCTGTGGTTTCTGGGGTTCTTCGAGGCCTCGCAGAGTTTTTCTATCACATGCTCCGGGGACGCCATATCGGGGTTGCCCATGCCCAGGTCTATTATGTCCTCCCCGCGCTTTCTGGCCTCCATCTTGAGGCTGTTCACTATTGCGAAGACGTAAGGCGGTAGCCTCTTTATCCTGCCGAATTCATACATGCCGGTAATATTCCTCCGCATTCATTGAGCTTCTAACAAGGGGGCCCGAGGCGACCGACTTGAAACCCATCGCGAGGGCGGCAATCCTCAGTTCGTCAAACCGCTCGGGCCTGATATATTCGAAGACGGGCAGGCTCTTGCTCGAAGGCCGCAGATACTGGCCGATTGTGAGCATCACGCACCCGCTCGCCCTGAGGTCCTCCATGACGGCCATCACCTCTCCCGGCCTCTCGCCGAGGCCGAGCATGAACCCGGATTTCACGGGGATGCCCCCCCCCGCAGACGCCCGTTCGAGAATTTTGAGGCTCCTTTCGTAGTCCGCCTGCGGGCGGACTACCGGATAAAGTCTTGGGACCGTCTCGACATTATGGTTGAAGACGTCCGGGCCGGCGGCAAGCACGCTCTCAAGCGCCTTCCGGCTCCCGCCGAAATCCGGGGTGAGCACCTCCACCTTCACTGCCGGCAGCTCGCTCTTCAGTGCCCTTACGCAGTTTGCGAAATGGCTTGCCCCGCCGTCTTCGATGTCGTCCCTGGTGACGGAGGTTATGACCACGTATTTCAGGGCCATCGCCCTGGCCGCGGCCGCAAGCCGGGCGGGTTCATCATCCGAAAGTGGCCCTAATCCGGCGGCGCCGCCAGCGGCGCTTCGCCCTGACTCCACCGAACAGAAGCCGCAATTCCTGGTGCAGACTGCGCCCATTATCATGAAGGCCGCCGACGGGCGCGAAAAGCATCTGCCCATATTCGGGCACCTGGCCTCCTCGCAGACCGTATGGAGCCCGCCTTTCCGAAGGAGCTTTTTCAGTTCAAGGACGCTCGATGAGGGGTATGACGCCTTCACCCATTCAGGCAGTCTCATGATTACTTAACAATAATTAAAATTTTGAAGGCTTGTCAAATGTGGGCGGGGCTGAGGCGGTGGGCGGATTTTCTGCAGTAGCTTACGTCGATCCTGTAGGCTATGCTGGCGTGGCCGTCGCCGGCGCCGCGGCAGGGCAGATAGCCTTTGGCGCTTCTCTGGCCCTTTTTGACAAGTCCCCTGATTACGGGGGCCAGGTCGAAACCGCCGTCTTCGCAACCCCTGGCCATGCACCTCATGTTGAAATAGGCGTACCCGGAGGGATAAAAGTTCACGGTGCGTTCCATGAGGACGGAGCCAGGCGCCCTCTGGTAATAAGTCATGTGGATGACGATGCCGGAGACTTTCGGGAAGCGTTCCCGCATGAGGCCGGCGGCACGCATGTTTTCCCTCATCATCTCAACCTTTGCCAGATGATTCTGCCTTGTCGCCATCATGTCCCCCATGGGGATTTCACTTTAGGTAAGGGCCCCCCGCCCTTGCGGGCGGGGGGCCGGCCAGAGCATTACTGCTTGACTACGCTTACTGCCTTGGGGCCTTTGGGGCTGTTCTCGACTTCGAACGTTACCGCGTCGCCTTCACTCAGCGTCTTGAAGCCGTCGCCTTTTACCGAGGAGTAGTGGACAAAATAGTCTCTGCCGTCTTTGCTCGTTATGAAGCCAAAACCCTTGGACTCATTGAACCACTTAACTGTTCCTTCAGCCATTTCCGTTACCTCCTTCCATCCTGTGGATTAAAGCTTCAGAAATGGCTGCTGCGGAAAAAAAGTGACCAAAACCCAAACTTCCTTGTTTCTTGTCCCTTTGATAAAACCGTCTTACCATTTGAAACTCCATATATATTATCGCACTTGCCGGCGGGCAAGTCAACTCACCCGCCATACCCCCCCGTTATCCCCAAAGAGCGCCCCTTTTTTGTCATAATAAAAAAACAAATGGAAAGCGCATCCGAATACGACGTCGTTGTGATAGGCGCGGGGCATGCCGGGTGCGAAGCCGCACTGGGCGCGGCGCGCATGGGGATGAAGACATGCCTGTTTACGCTCAACCTGGACACGATCGCGCATATGGCCTGCAACCCCGCCATCGGCGGGCTTGCCAAAGGCCATCTCGTAAGGGAAATTGACGCCCTGGGGGGCGAGATGGGCCTGGCCTCCGATGCCGCCTGCATCCAGAGCCGGATATTAAACCGCTCCAAGGGACCGGCGGTCTGGTCTTTGAGGCACCAGGCCGACAGGGTCCTCTACCGGCTCCGGATGCGCCAGGCCCTGGAAGCCACGCCGGGCCTGGACATCAAGCAGGCGATGGTGGAAAAGCTGGTCGTCGAGGACGGCAGGGCGCGGGGCGTTTTAACGAATCTAAACGCCTTACACAAGGCAGGGGCGGTAATCCTCACCACGGGGACCTTCCTGAAAGGCCTCATTCATATAGGGATGGATTGCCAGGAGGCCGGCAGGGCCGGGGAGTTTCCCTCCATCGGGTTGTCGGATTCGCTGAAAACCCTCGGGTTTCAGATGGGCAGGCTGAAGACCGGCACCCCGCCAAGGCTCGACGCGAGGAGCATCGATTTTCCGGCCCTCGAAGCGCAGCCGGGCGAAGACCCGCCGGTCGCCTTCTCCCAGAGGGGCGGGACGGTCAAAAACCCGCAGCTCCCGTGTTATCTCACCTACACCAACGACGCGACCAGGCGGATAATCCTTGAAAACCTCAGCCGGTCCCCGCTCTACAGCGGAAAGATAAAGGGCACGGGGCCGCGCTATTGCCCCTCCATTGAGGACAAGGTGGTCAGGTTTTCGGAAAAACCCCGGCATCAGATTTTCCTTGAGCCCGAGGGCCTGAACACCTCAGAATACTACGCAAACGGCATCTCGACCAGTCTGCCGATGGACGTGCAGATAAGGCTTGTCAGAAGCATCCGCGGGCTGGAAGAGGCCGAGATCATGCGCCCCGGCTACGCGATCGAATACGATTTCGTAAACCCCCTTGAGCTTGCCCCCACGCTGGAGACCAAGAAGGTCAGCGGCCTCTTCCTGGCCGGCCAGATAAACGGCACCTCCGGATACGAGGAGGCCGCGGCCCAGGGGCTCGTGGCCGGCATGAACGCGGCGTTGAAGATAACCGGCCGGGACCCGATTGTCCTCGGCAGGCACGAGGCATATATAGGAGTATTGATTGACGACCTCGTCACGAAGGGCACATCCGAGCCGTACAGGATGTTTACATCCAGGGCCGAGTACAGGCTCCTCCTGAGACATGACAACGCCGACATGCGGCTCTGCCAGAAAGGTTTCGATGCGGGTCTTCTCAGCGGGGATGATTATGAAAAGTTCACAGAGAAAAGCCGCGCCGTCACCGCCGAGATGCGGAGGCTCTCGAATACGAGGGTAAAACCGGAAGAGGCAAATGGCGTCCTGGAGGAGATCGGCTGCCCCGTCAGCCGCAGCGAGACCCTCGAACAGATCCTGAAGAGGCCCGGTGTGGCCTACCGGCACATAAGCAGGATATCCGGCATGTTGCAGAGCGGCCCTCCACCCCAGATATTGTCGCCCGACGCAAAGATGCTGGTCGAGACGGAAATCAAATACCGGGGCTACATAAAAAAACAGCGCGAGGCCGTGGAGAGGTTAAAATCCTCGGAAGGCATGAAGATACCGCAGGGGATCGATTACCGCCTGATACCGGGGCTGTCAAACGAGATCGTCGGGAAGCTTGAGCAGGTCCGGCCCAAAGACATCGGGCAGGCGGGCAGGATCCCCGGCATGACCCCGGCGGCCCTCATGCTCCTGATGGTGGCGGCAAAGGACATCAGATGGCGCACCCGGGACTCCTGAGGATGGGCGCCGAGGCTGAGAAACTGCTTGGAAGCGGGCTTGCCCAACTGGGGCTGGCCCCTGAAGACAATCTGAAATTGCGCGAGACGACGGGCAAGTTCATGCTCTATCTCTCCGAGCTGAAGAAATGGAACCGCACCTATAACCTCACGGCCATAACGGAAGACCGGCAGATCATAATAAAACATTTCCTGGACTCCGCCCTCTACCTGAAGGCAGTTGACGGGCGCGGCGAAAGCATCGCCGATGTGGGCAGCGGGGCGGGCTTCCCCGGCCTGGTGCTGAAACTCCTCCGCCCGGCGCTTAGTGTGTGCCTGATTGAGCCCTCATGGAAGAGGGCCGCCTTCCTCAGGCATATCGCCGGGCGCCTTGAACTCGACAGGGTCTTGGACGGGGGCCTGACCGTCTTCGAGGGGAAGGCGGAAGAGATGGAGCCGGGGGGAAACGGAGGCGCCCGCTTCGACATCGCCGTTACAAGGGCGCTCTGGAAGACCCCCGATTTCATAAAAAGGGCATCCGGCATCGTGAGGCCGGGCGGTTTTTTCATCATGAGCAGGGGACACACGTTTGCAGCCGAGCTTGAAGGCATAAGACGAAAACATGAGGTCCTGAGTCTTCATCTGAAACTCCCTTTTACAGATATCGAAAGGTCCATTATAATTGTAAGGGATGGACGCGAAAAAGGATGAAGGCCTGCCTTAACCTGGAATGCCGCCTGAGAATATCCGGCTGCACGGGTTTCACGGGCTGCCCCGGTTACAAGTCGGGTTCATAATTTTTTCACAATTCCTTCAAACATTCTTCAAACGTGAGGCATAAAGTAAATAACAGATATGGGCAGGGATGGTGATAGAGGCGGAAACGGTAAAGGCGGATACACCCTGCTAAAAGTGTTTCTCAAACCAGGCCCGGCTAAAAGCCGTGGCCTGGGGATGCGCCCCCGATAAGGGGGCAAACGAATGGGAGGGAATACCCCTCCCTCCCTCCCATTCGACAAAAATCCCCCAGCCTATGAAGAAGGTCGGCCCTCAAGCGAAAAATTCTCACCCCATGGTAAAATGGCGCCCAAAATGATGAAATCCCTTTTCCTGATTGTCTTGCTTGCAAGTTCCCTGGGAACGGCAGCCGCGCAGGAAAGGAAGGCCCAGGAGAATGTGCACGTCTTTTTCTACACGGACTGCTGCGGCAGCGCATATGGCATCTGCAATACACAGATGACCGTGCCCCAGGCCGTCCACTCCCTGACCATGTATTTCGCAAGCCACGGTTATGCGACCGTCATCAGGGAGCAGATAAGCCATTTCATCAAGGCGGACGTCTACAGCGGAAAAACTTACGTGGATACCGTAATCCTGGACATGAAGACCGGGAAGATCCGCTCCATCTACTGACCCGCAAAAATCCCTCTTTTTAATCTAAAAACTTCTCCCGAAACCGCTTCTTTACCGTCGGGCCGATGTTTGCGGGGGCCTGAGCCATATCGCACTTGAATAGCGCCATTTGGCACACAACCGTCAATATTTAAATTTTTAAGTTTTTAAACTTGAAATTTAATACATGGTTAATTATCCCCTTCCGGGTTTCCATTTTTTAGTACAAAAATTGCTTTAACAATTATTGAACAGGGGGATTCATCTCCCACAATACTTGAACCCGAGTTTCGCCAATAGAAAAGCCAGATAGTGTAACTTCCCGTAAGTAAAAGAATTTTTAGCCCAAAGTTTGACTACCTAACTAAAACTATTTAAAAATCGTTATTATAACCGCTTAAAATAAGG
>JAJYJK010000011.1 GCA_021789555.1 Nitrospirota bacterium | reverse complement strand
CGGTAAAAATAACTGCAAACTGTTCCAGTTGAAAAATTATCGGCATTGAGGACCCTGCCGCTTACGCTGACAGGTTTGCGGGGAAAGAGCAAGGTCAATTCTATTTTCTTCTTCGGGTCCAGTTGAGCAGAGGAATTCAAAGAAATGCCTTTTTCATGGATGTCTTCCACAATGGCAAGGGCGGTGCTTTCGTTTTCAGAGTCGATAAGGGCGACTATTTTGGCCGGGAACCTGAAATCTTTCCTGCGTTGTATTTTCTTTAATGAATGTTTAATTACAAGAAAGGCAAGCCCCGAATTAAACAATGCCCAAAAGATATTGATTATCACAAAGCTCTGTGCCAGCTTGTAAGGGGCAAAGGATACGGTCCATAAAACAGCTAAAATATTGCCAGACAGAACAAATATCTGTGGCTTGAGCGATTTTGGACTCACTGCTTCCGAACCTGATTTCGGAGTAACACTGAACGCGATTTTTTTCTTTAAAAGGCCCAATGTAGATTTCATAAAAACATAAAACCTTGTCATGTTATGTTGCTCTATAAGAAAAATTTTGCCATAGCCCTGCGACATTTCTTCATAAGCCAGCAGCGACAAACCAAGATGTGGCACAAACCTGATCATTAAACCAAGATTGTTTGTCATTATCGGGAAGACCCCTGTAAAAAGTACTATTGCCGGAGAAATATAATAAATAAATTTCTGAAAACCATCTAAGTAAAAAGTTATTGTCGACATATAGCAAATCCGTTGCGGCAGCGTGAGGCCTTTTATAAAAAGAGGATTGTCTTTCACAAATACCTGCATGGTGCCTATACCCCATCTAAGCCATTGATTATGAAATGGCCTAAGTTCCTGCGCGGCCAATCCATAGGCGAGGCTTTCCCTGTGATAGACCGATTTCCAGCCTTTTGCATGCAGCTTTATCGATGTGTGCATGTCTTCAGTTACGGTCTCTGTAGCAAAACCGCCTATATCATCCAGTGCCTTTCTCCGCAAAACGGCGCAGCTGCCGCAGAAAAAGGCCGCGTTCCAGCGATCTCTGCCTGGCAATATGAGAGAATAAAAAATGGATTGATCCGTCCAAGTCCGATTTTTCCTTGTATGTTGAAATGAATCCAGGTTGTAATAATCCTGCGGGGTTTGAACAAAGGCCACTTTTTCGTCTTTGAAATAACCAAGCAGCTTAGTAAGAAAATCCGGCTGCGGTACATGGTCCGCGTCGAAAATGGCTATGAAATCCGCGTTTGAGTGTGTCAGGCCGAAGTTCAGGTTGCCAGCCTTGGCATCAGGATGCGTTATTCTGGCCAGGTAGACGCATTTCAGCTCATCGCAGAGGGTCTTAACCTCCGGCCGGTTGCCATCGTCAAGCAGAATGGTCCTGTGGGGATATTCCATTTTTTTACAGCCCAGGACCGTTTTTCTAAGCAGGGAAACGTCTTCATTCAATGTCGGGATGAATACATCCACGCTGAGCCCATTTTCAGGAGGGATGGATTGCCTGTCGGTCGGCCTCCATACCATAAAATAAAATACTAATAAGGATAAGAACCCATAAATCTCCGCCCCATAGAGAATGGCCGAAAACAGGACGGCATGCGGATTTAACGTCCCGGATCTCCAGAACAGATAGTAAGATGAAACGGCTACGGACAAAATTGCTAATGCTTTTCGCGTCTTTTCCAAACGAGATCCGATTCCATTAAATAATAAGGGATTATTTAGAGTTTCCAAAAACCGCAGGATTATAGAATGTCCCTTCCAGTTTTGTCCATTCCATGATTCATATCGGCAATTCCTATGAGAATCTTTAAAAAACTGTTGACTTTTTCGCCCCACGGTTGTATTTTTTAAAAAGTGCAAGTGTATTTTTTGGAGGGCCTGGCCAGGGCGGCCGCCTCTTTATTTTCGGGGAGAAATGACATATGCTTTGGGTAGAAGGGATATATATGTTGTTCCCGCAGCCGCGATGTCCGAATAACCATTTTCCCTAGGGGTATTCTTCGGTTTGCCAGAGGTTTTTCAGGATGAAAAAGCTTGGGAATTTATCAGCCGATCAGGAAAGACTGCTTATCGAATGCGCGGATTACTGGGTTTGGGAGGCCCTTTTGGCGGGTGACGCCATGGATGTCTCCGCAGCCGGGGAGGCCGTAAATTTCTGGTATAAGGTCTCGGGGCTTGCCTGCCCGGAGGTGATCATCGCGGACTCGCCGATGGGCTGCCAGCGCGCGGTCAAGGCCTCGCCCGCCGGCAGGGCCCGGTCTTCCGCCCGGCAGCCCGCCGTGAAATCCTTGTCATCAGTTGAACAAACCATAAGGCAGAAGATGGGGGCCCTCGTCTGGTCCGATGCGGACCGGGCGGTCACAAGCCGGGTGGAAGGGGACCTCAGGTACCGGGTGGAATTTGAGATTTGCTCGCGTGTCGGGGCGCCGGTGAAACTTCAGGTCTGGTCGAGGGTATCGAGACAGATAAGGGGGCGGGTGGGACCCTGTTTTGAGGATTTTTCCTCCTGGGGGCTTGCCTGGCTGGCCGACTGGTACTGCTATTATGACTTCTGGCGGCGGATTGGCGTTGTGCGCCACCCCGCGCTGGAGCTGCTTCTGGAGCAGGTAAAGGCCGGGGCATTCATGTCCGTGCTCCTGGATGGGCTTGCGGTGCTTGCCAGGAGGCCCGCGGCGGTCCGCAGAAACGAAGCGGGCGAGCTCGACAACCATGACGGGGCGGCTGTCGAGTGGCGTGACGGCTGCCGCTTCTATTTCCTGAACGGCATACCAATCGATGAGAATATCATCACCACTCCGGGGCGGAAACTCGATCCCGCCCTCCTGCTTAAGACGACGAACGCGGAGCAGCGGCGCGAGATCGTACGCAAGATCGGCATTGAGCGGGTCTGCCGGGAATTAAACGCGCAGACTGTTGACAGATGGAACGGGTATGAGCTTTTGGAGCTTCCGCTGCCCGGCATGGCGACAAGAGCAAAATACCTGAAGATGAGAAATCCAAGCCTGGGGGTCTATCACCTGGAGGGTGTTCCGCCCGACATAAAGACCTGCCGGGAGGCCCTGAGTTGGCGTATAGGAGGGCGCGAATGGAACCCCGCGAAACTGACCTGATTGTGCAGGGAGACGTCTTTTTCTTCAAATCCGAGATACCGGAGGCCGCCAGGAAACTGGGGCCTGCCGGGGGGCGCTTCGTGATAGCCAGGGGCGAGGCCACGGGACATGCTCACGTGGCCGGTGGCGAAATCGAGGTGTACGAGCAGCATGGGGTCCTCTATCTGAAGGTGACCGGTCCGGCTGAAGTAACCCATGAAGAACACCTGCCCCTGCCGCTGCCGCCAGGGACGTGGGAGGTGGGGGTCGTGAGGGAGTTCGACCCGTTTCTGGAAGAGTGCAGGAACGTGGCGGACTAAATTTATTAAACCCGCCCACCCTAACCCACCTCTTAATCCCCTCCCGGGAGGGACGGGGGTGGGTGGGGTTTCGCTCCAAACCCTAACGGCGGATAAAGACTGCCTTTAGCCAAACTTCGCTGGGATGGGATGGGGGGGCGTGCCAGAGCGGCTTGGGAGCGGGGGGGTTCATAATCCTTGCGGTTGGCGATGTTATAATAAAGTCCGTTATGCTTGTTCGTTTCGAAACTGCTGCTCCGGGGGCCGCCCTTCTGCTTTTCTTGCTTGTTTTTTCCCCCTCTGGCGCGTGGGGCGGGGGGCCGCAACCGGTGCAAACCTTTGCGCCCGGCGCGGATGCGATTGTGGGCACCTGGCTTACCGGGAAGGGGGACGCGCAGGTGGCGATATACAGAGACGGCGGGGAGTTTTTGGGAAAGCTGGCCTGGCTCAAGGAGCCAAACGGAGATGACGGCCGCCCGGCTGTTGACGACAAAAACCCTGACCGGCGCTTGAGGGGACAGCCGATACTGGGGCTGGTGATAATACACGCCGCCTACATCAGCGGGGATTTCTGGAAGGGCAGGGTTTACGACCCCGATAGCGGAGATACATACAGTTGCACAATCAGGCTCGCGTCCCCGGATGCCCTGAAGCTGAGGGGTTATCTGGGGATCTCCCTGTTTGGCAGGACGGAGACCTGGAAGAGGGTGGAAAGATCAGGGACGCTTTAGGTAAACAATCGTCGCGCCCCAGCCGCCCGCCCCTTCATCGGCGAGCCGGAACGAGGAGACTTCCGCCAGCTGCCTGAGGATGAAATGGACTTTTTCCCTGAGTGCCCCGGTCCCCTTTCCGTGGATTACGCGGACCTCGAAAATCCCGCGCTCGCGGCATGAGCGGATGTATTCGGGCAGCAGCTCCCCGACTTCGCGCGGATCGAAGGTGTGAAGGTCGAGCACCCCGTCTATCGGGATCCGGACCGGCCGGGTCTCATCCATATTTTCTTCTTCGCCCATAATGGAGAGTTTATCAAAAAGCCTGATTGTTATCTTGTAGCTTTTTGCGAAACCCTCTCCCTCAGGGAGAGGGTTGGGAGAGGGTAAATGCCTTATATTTTCCTGGCCGATGTCGTGGTTTTTATCCATCTTTTGTGGATCATTTTTCTTTTTGTCGGCGCGTACTGGGGGAGGAGATACGCGGCTGTGGGTATTTTGCACGTCTCGGGGCTCCTCTTCGCGCTTGTCATTCAGGTTTTTGGCTGGTACTGTCCTTTTACCACTCTTGAATACGCCCTGCGGGAGAAAGGGGCGTCCGGTGGGGCATATGCCGGCTCCTTCATCTCCCATTACGTCCACAAGATCGTATACCTCGACGTGTCCGGGACGTTCATATTTATTGCCACTGTCCTTCTGATTGGCGTGAATCTTTGGCTGTATCTCAAGAAGAGCCATAAATGGAAATAGCCTTTTGAATCCTTTTGTTTTCGTGATATAGTGTGGTATGCTTTTTGGTCTGGTCTTTGTCCGTTTAAGCGGGTAAAAAAGCAATTCCTATAAAGAGGTCCGGTATGCAGCGCACCATAACAGTCGATAAGAAAGACAGTCCGAGAGGCTTTGAAGAGAAGGGAAGATGCGAGTCCTTTTCCTGAACCCGCCCTCCTTCATGGGTTTTGACGGAGGGGCCGGAGCCCGTTATCAGGCAAGGCGGGAAATCCGCTCTTTCTGGTATCCGGCATGGCTGGCCTATGCCGCCGGGCTCGTGAAGGAAAGCCTGCTTGTCGATGCGCCCCCCGCCGATATGGGAATTGAAGAGGTGGTCCGGGCCGGCAAGGGGTTTCACATGGCCGTTATACACACCAGTACTCCTACTATCAGGAACGACTGCGCCGTGGCCCAAAAATTCAAGGAGGCCTATCCCGGCATTTTGGTCGGTTTTGTCGGGCCCCACGCGATGACCCTTCCGCTTGAGACCCTTCAAAGCTCGGATTCCATCGATTTCGTCTGCACGGGGGAGTTCGATTACACGATCGCCGAGATAGCGGAGGGAAGGGATTTCAGAGAAGTCAGCGGGGTGGCATACCTCCAGGACGGGAAACTTGTCCGCACGCCGGACCGCCCCCTGATAACCGATCTGGACGCCCTGCCTTTTGTCACCGATATCTATGCCCGCGACCTGAAGATAGAGAACTACTATGACGGGTACCTGGACCATCCCTATATGGCGATATACACGGCGCGCGGCTGCCTGGCCCGTTGCGCGTTTTGCCTCTGGCCCCAGACAATAGGCGGCAGGGCCTACCGGACCCGAAGCCCTGAAAATGTTTATGCGGAGATGAGCCGCGCCAAAAGCCTCTTCCCGCAGGTGAAGGAATATTACTTTGATGACGATACGTTCACGGGCAACCCTTCACGGGCCGCCGGGCTTGCGAAATTGATAGGCCCACTGGGGCTGAAATGGTCCGCGACGGCCAGGGCGAACGTGTCCTACGAGACGTTGAAAGTCCTCAAGGAAAACGGCCTGCGGCTTCTTGTTGTCGGCTTCGAGTCCGGCAACCAGCGGATACTTGACAACATCAAAAAGGGGATCACCGTGGAGGGGGCCAAAAAATTTGTCAGGGCCTGCAAGGAGCTTGGCATACTTATCCATGCCTGTTTCATAATGGGGCTTCCCGGCGAGACCGCCGGGACGATTGAGGAGACCATCCGTTTTGCGAAATGGATCGATCCCTATAGCATCCAGGTCTCGCTGCCCGCGCCTTACCCGGGGACGGAGCTTTACAGGCAGGCAGTGAAGGAGGGGTGGCTTGAGACCGCGCGGGAGGAATTAGACCGGGGGCAGGATAAACCAGAGGGGCAAAAGGAACTTGTAAAGGGTGGAATCCAGACCGCGGTCCTCTCCTATCCGCACCTCCCGAAGGAGGAGATATTCGAGGCGGTCGAGCGCTTTTACAGGCGCTTCTATTTCAGGCCGCGCCCGGTGCTGAGGATTTTGAAAGAGATGCTGTCGGACCGCGAGGTCTTTAAGCGGCGGGCGAGGGAGGGCAGGGAGTTTCTCTCCTTCATGGCCAAAAGAAAGGAAGCGGCCCGGTAGGGCCCCCGTTTTCAGGCTTGCCAAACAAGGTGGGCTTACCGTCCGCTGCCGCGCGCTATCTTGTAGTGAACGCCGATGATTTCGGCGCGAGCCATTCCGTCAACCAGGCGGTGCTCCGGGCCTGTCGGGACGGGGTCTTGAGGTCGGCCAGCATCATGGCGGGCGGCGAGGCCTTCGAAGAGGCGGCGATGATTGCGCGGGGGCTGCCCGAATTATCGGTCGGCATCCATGTCACCCTGGTCGATGGCGCTTCTGTGCTTGCGCCTTCAAAAATCCCGGGTTTGGTCGATGGGAGTGGTCTTTTCCTGGAAAGCCCGGCGAAGGCCGGAATGAAATACTGGCTCCAAAGGGGGCAGATCTCCGGCCAGATAGAGGCTGAGATCGAGGCCCAGTTCGACCGTCTGGAGGCTGCGGGCATCAGGCCGATGCATGCCGACTCCCACCACCACCTGCATGTGCATCCGGTCATTTTCGGGGTCCTCTGCCGTGTGGCGGCAAGACGGGGCGTGAAGTGGATAAGGGTCCCGCCCGGGCCTTTCGGTGCAGTAACCCGCCTTTCGGGGGTCCCGGAATGGGCCGTTTTCAAGGCCTTTAACTTTTTTCATGCCCGGACTGCGCGCGCACAGGGACTTATTTCACCGCTAACTTACGGCATTTCGCGCCCGGGGCGGGTGAGCGCGGATTATCTCATCCGTCTTATTTCGAAGATCGGCATTATTTCGAAGAAAGGCGGGCCGGTCGCCGAGATATTCGCCCACCCGGACCTGGCCGGCAGCGGGGAGGTGGAGTTTTTGGCCCTTACCTCGCCTGCGGTGCGGGAGGCCATCCATTTACACGGGTTTACCGCCGCGGGGTTTAAAGATATCGGCGGAAGGTATAAAATTGCTGATACTCATTAAGGACGTCTCACATCGGCTTTTATTTAAATTCTCTCCCTATTAGGGAGAGGATTAGGAGAGGGTTTAGGATTTTTAAATGAAGACCTTGGCTATAATCTTTGTCGCCGCGCTTTGCGCGGCGGCAGGCGAGACCTTTTTGAGCTACGGCATGAGGAGGATAGGTGAGGCCGACTGGCGAAACCCCTCCCAGTGGGCCGGGTGGTTCGGGAGCGTGATCACCTCCCCGCATATTGTGGCCGGCACGGCCCTTCTGGCCTGCTTTTTTTTCCTTTATCTCATCTCGCTTGCCAGGGCCGACCTAAGCTACGTCATGCCTCTTACCTCTTTCTCCTATGTCGCGGCGGCCTTCCTGGCCAGAATATACCTGAAAGAGGATGTCTCCTGGCACCGATGGGCGGGCATCCTGGTCATCATGGTGGGGATAACCCTTGTCGCAATGGGCTCCAGCGGGCGCCCGGCAACGGGAGCCGGCGGGGGCTCGGCCGACGCACGCGAGGTCTCAGCCGCCCGGAAATGAAAAAATGATAGCGGCCGGATTTAAAACAGGTGACGGGGACCTCCGCGGTGCGCCAGGCGGAGCGGGGGAATTGAAAAACCTCGTGATAATTAAATATAATTGACATACCCATATGCGTCTGTTATGTTATGGCTAAACAAGGCGAGGCACTTTTTCAGGCGATGAAAATTAAAAACAGTCTCAAGAATTACCCTATCGCAACCCATCATCTGAAGGGTGAGCTGAAACCTTTTCCCAAGGCGCCCAGCCTGGCCGAGGAAGCGGAATCCGCGGTAAAAAAGACACAGTCCTACTTTCTTGCGGTCCAGCAGGAGGAAGGCTACTGGCAGTACGAGCTGGAATCCAACGTAACGATCACGGCCGAGTATCTGATGCTGCTGCATTTCCTTGGCATCAAGGACCGCCAGAGGGACCGGAAGATCGGCTCCTATCTATTGAACAAGCAGAGGCCCGACGGCACATGGCCGATCCATTGGGGCGGCAAGGGCGATCTGAACGCGACCATAGAGGCGTATTTCGCCCTGAAACTTGTCGGTATGGGGCCGGATGAACCGCCTTTAAGGAGGGCGAGGGAATTCATACTGGCGGAGGGCGGGGTGGGGGCCGCAAGGGTTTTTACCAAGATATTCCTGGCCCTCTTCGGGCAGGTGAGCTGGAAGGAGCTGCCCTCCATGCCGGTGGAGATCATGCTGCTGCCGCCCACGTTCCCTTTCAGCATCTATAACTTTTCAAGCTGGGCCCGCTCCACGATAGTACCGCTGTCGATAATACTGGAGCTGAGGCCGGTGGTGGAGCCCCCGGAGGGCGCGCGCATAGACGAGCTTTGCGCGAAAGGCGGCAGGGGAACGGGCCGGATCAGGGCCGGCTTTTTCCGCCGGATGATAAAGAAGTTCTTCCTCCTGCTGGACAGGACGATGAAGGGGTTTGAGAGGTTCCCCTTGAGGCCGCTGAAACCAAAGGGCCTCAGGGCGGCCAAAAAATGGATAATCGAACACCAGGAGAAGACCGGGGACTGGGGCGGCATACAGCCCGCGATGGTGAATTCCATATTCGCGCTGTCGGCCCTCGGGCACGGCGTTGAGAGCCCCCCGGTGGCAAGAGGGCTGAAGGCCCTCCAGAAATTCACCATAGAGCGGGACGACGGGCTGGTGCTCCAGTCCTGCATATCTCCCGTATGGGACACGGCCCTCACAGCAATAGCCCTTGTCGCATCGGGCATCCCCAGGGAGCACCCCGCGCTTGTAAAGAGCTGCCAGTGGCTCGCCTCCAAACAGATAGAGAAAAAAGGCGACTGGAGCATAAAGAGGCCGGAGCTCGAGCCCGGGGGCTGGGCGTTCGAGTTCGTGAATAATTTCTACCCGGACGTCGACGACTCGGCTGTGGTCCTGATGTTTCTTAACGGCTATGCCCGGACGCAGAACCTGGACGGCAAGATAGGCAAAGGCATCAACTGGGTCCTCGGGATGCAGGGCAGCGACGGCGGCTGGGGGGCCTTCGACGTGGACAACGACAAGGAGGTCCTGAACCAGATACCGTTTGCGGACCTGGAGGCGATGATAGACCCCAGCACGCCGGACGTGACCGGGCGGGTGCTGGAGATGCTCGGCATCGCGGGTTTCAGGCTGTCCGACCCGAGGGTCCAGCGGGCGATAGCCTATATTAAGAAGGCGCAGGAGGAAGACGGCTCATTCTGGGGCAGATGGGGCGTCAACTACATCTACGGGACATGGTCCGTCATGATGGGCCTCAGCTCCATAGGCGAGGACCTCTCGAAACCCTATGTGCGGCGGGCCGTCAGGTGGATCGAGAACTTCCAGAACCTGGACGGCGGCTGGGGCGAGTGCTGCGAGTCTTACGGCGATTACCGCATGAAGGGTCACGGGCCGAGCACCCCGTCCCAGACGGCCTGGGCGCTTCTGGCCCTGATTGCGGCCGGCGAGGAGAATTCCGAGGAGGTCGTCCGCGGCATCCACTATCTGCTGGAGACGCAAAATGCCGACGGCACGTGGGACGAGGAAGAGTTCACGGGCACCGGTTTCCCGAAATATTTCATGATACGCTATCACAACTACCGAAACTGCTTCCCGCTGCTGGCGCTTGGCAGGTTTCTTGGAGCGAAGAAGGCCCGGGGCCGAAAGATTTAGATGGGGGTTTTCTTCGTATGAGGGTCCTTGTCACCGGGGCCACCGGTTTTATCGGCTTTCACGTGGCCATGGAGCTCCTGCGGGCGGGCCGCGAGGTCCGCGCACTGGCAAGGCAGGGCAATATCGCCCCGGAGCTTTTAAAGCTCGGCTGCGAGGTCTCGAAGGGCGACATCAGGGATTTTGACTCCGTCTGCCGCGCGGTCAGGGGCTCGGATGAGGTCTATCACGTCGCCGCGGATTACAGATTATGGGTGCCGGACCCGGAGCGGATGTATGAGACGAACGTCACGGGGACCGTCAACATAATGCGCGCGGCCCTCGAAGCCGGCACGGGCAAGGTCGTCTATACAAGCAGCGTCGGGACCCTGGCCGCCCAGCCGGCCCGTTCGGGGGGGAAAGCAATCGTCCCCTCAGACGAGGACACCCCGGTAAGCTTCAATCAGATGATAGGCCATTATAAAAAATCGAAATTCCTTGCCGAGCGGGAGGTGGAGGGCTTTGCCCGGAAGGGCCTTCCGGTCGTAATCGTAAACCCCTCGACCCCCATCGGCGCGATGGACAGGAAGCCCACCCCCACAGGGGCCATGATAGTGAGTTTCTTAAACGGCAAGGTGCCGGCCTATCTGGAGACGGGGCTTAATTTCGTCGGTGTCCATGACGTTGCCCTCGGGCATCTGCTGGCCGCCCGGCACGGCAGGACAGGGGAAAAATATATACTCGGGGGCTACAATATGACGCTGAGGGATTTTTACCGGGAGGCCTCCTCCATATCGGGCATGAAACCACCTTCGGTCCGGCTGCCTTACGGGCCGGTGCTGATGGCCGCGTATTTTAACGAGGCGCTCTCGAAGCTGACCGGCAAGGCCCCGGCAATCCCTCTTACGGGGGTAAGGATGGCGGGCAAATACATGTATTTCGATTCTTCAAAGGCCCACTCGGAGCTGAAGATGCCCCTGACGCCGATAAAAGAGGCCATACGGGAAGCGGTGGAGTGGTTCGGCGCCAACGGCTATGCGGGCGTCCGCGCGACGGCGGGCAAATGCGCGGAATGAAGGACAGGAAGCTCGGAGACGAGTGGGCCGGATGGGACGGGCAGGTCAAGCCGGAGGACCTCAAGGTAAACGAGACACCCCGGACTTTCATCTGGCTGGCAGTCGTGCTTTTCGCCGTCTGCGTGGCCTCGTCATTCGCTGGGCTCTACATGATACAGCCGAGACTGGAGCAGTTCAGCCCGTCCGCCCCCGGGTTCGCCCTGCATGCGCTCGTGGGGGCCGTCTTCATACTGGCCCTGGCCGGGCTCTTCTGGGGCCTGACCATCGTAAAATTCAGAAAATCCTACTTCCCCAGCAGATGGATCGAGAAGTACGTGCTTTTTCTCCTGCCGAAGGCGTTATGGCTGGGCTCAAAACTGGGCATAAGCCGCGACAGGGTGGGGAACTCCTTCATCAAGACCCATAACCGGATAATAAAATCCTATGCCGGGAAATTTTCCCCCAAGAGGACGCTGATACTGCTGCCGCGCTGCCTGAAGCCCGAGGTGAGGAAGGAGATAGCCGAGATCGCCTCCGGCGACCAGTTCAAGATTGTGACCGCCGTGGGCGGAGAGGAGGCAAGGAGGGCCATCGGGGAATTTAGGCCCACCTTCATCCTCGCGGTGGCCTGCGAGCGCGACCTGATGAGCGGAATGAAGGACGTGGCGGAAAAGGTCCCCGTGCTCGCCATCCCCAACGAGAGGCCGGAGGGCCCGTGCAAGAACACGAGCATTCCGATCGATGAATTCAAGGAAGCGATAATCTTCATAAAACAGGAGCTTGAGAATTCCTGCCCTGACGAGAGGAAACCGGAATCGGAATGAAAAAAACGCGCTTTCAGCCGGGACTTTACAAGAATCTTACCGCCCATTTCATAAAAAACACCCTCTCCGGGAAAAAGAGGTTCCCCCTTGTGTTGATGCTCGAGCCTACGCACCGCTGCAACCTGGCGTGCATGGGGTGCGACCGGATAAGGACGGCGGCCGACGGGGACCTGACGGTGGAGCGCTGCCTCGATGCCGCACGCGAGTGCGGCGCGCCGGTCGTCGCCGTGACCGGCGGAGAGCCGATGCTCTACCGGGAGCTGCCGCGCCTCATATCGGGGCTCCTCCGGGAGGGTAAATATATCTATCTCTGCACAAACGGCATCCTCGCGCGGGAATTCATAGAGGGTTTCGATCCCGACCCCAGGCTCACGCTCAATTTCCACCTGGACGGCATGCCGGGCACCCACGACAGGATAACCGGGCAGCCGGGCTCCTTCGAAAAGTCCGTGGAGTCTATCCGGCTGGCTCGGCAGCGGGGTTTCAGGATAAGCACGAATACGACCGTTTACAAGGCCTCGGAGACAGGGGAGCTTGAAGACCTCTTCGCCCTCCTGGACGATATAGGCGTCGACGGGATGCTCATCTCCCCGGCCTTCGCCTACCAGAGCGTTTTATCGCAGGAGGGGGAAAATATCTTTTTCGACCGGCGCGAGATAAACGAGAAATTCAACCGGATGTCGGGTTTCCTTAAAAAATACCCTCTCATAAACACCCCGACTTACATGGATTTTCTGCGCGGCAAGAGGCAGTTGCGATGCACCCCGTGGGGCAATCCCACCTTTAACCCCCTGGGCTGGAAGTCGCCCTGCTACCTCATCACCGACGGCTACTACGACACCTATGCGCGTATGATGGCGGATACCGACTGGAGGGTCTATGAGAAGGGCGGGGACCCCCGGTGCTCAAACTGCATGGTGCATGGCGGCTATGAGACGACGGTCATGAGGCTTGCCTTCAGCAGCCCGCGCGAGATGCTCAGACTCGCCTTCTGGAACATGACGAAGAAGAGTTGAGGCATGGCGCATTTTTTCGGCCTGCTTGTGGGGACGGCGCTCCTGAGGCCCTATGTAGTTGCCTTCTTCGCCGTCTACCTGGTTGGCTGCTCGCTTCAGTTCGGGCTGAAGCGGACGCTCCTATTCGCCATAGCCGGTTATTTTATTGCGTGGGGCTCCGAGTTTTCCTCCATCCATAACGGGTTTCCCTACGGCCTTTATTACTACATAGAGAGCACGGCGGGCCGGGAGCTATGGGTGAAAGGGGTGCCCCTCATGGACTCTGCAAGCTACGTCTTCCTGGCCTATGCGAGCTATTCGACGGCGCTCCTTGCGCTCTGCCCGCTCCTGCGGCGGCGGGGCCATGGCTTCGCCCTGCTCGATACGAGGAGAGTACGGGCGCTTCCCTCTGCGAGGGCGCTTGCGGCCCTGCTTTTTGTCACACTGGACATCATAATAGACCCGCTTGCCCTCCGGGGCGACAGATGGTTTCTCGGAAAGATATACGGATATCCGGGGGGCGGGATAAAAACTTATTTCGGCGTGCCGATATCGAATTTCATCGGCTGGGCGGTCGTGGGCTATCTGATGGCCTGGGCCTTCCAGGCGCTGGACATTTTTTTACATAGGGGGCCGATTTTACGCAGGACCCCGACGTGGGACGTCTATGGCCGGGGGCTCCCCTGGAGGTTCCTGATAGGCCCGGCCCTCTACCTCTCGGTTTTACTTTTTAATCTGTCAATTACTTTTTATATAGGCGAGTATAACATCGGCTGGGCGGGGGTCTTCATCACGCTGCCCATTGCCTGGCTCTTATTCCTGCTTGTTAAATTTCAGATGAAAAACGCCGATGATGAGGCCGTCAGAGCGCACCTGCTGGATTTTCCCGGTTCCCTCACAGGGATTTTAGCAGCGCGGAATCAAGCAGCGCATTAAGGGCAAGGGCCAGCCTGAGGGAGGCTGTTTCGGAGTTTTTTCTGAGCCTCGCCGCCGCCGGTATGAGGCGCGGGTTTGCGGCAAATTTCAGCACCGCCCGCCGCGCGCTCACCTGTCCGCCGGCATCCGCGATATCCATCGGGTCAAAGTTTATCTCCTCATCGGCCCTGTCGGATACGGCCCGGATGCCGAAAAAAGCAAAACCGCCTTTCAGGGCGGCCCTGGCGATGGGGAAGGTCTCCATATCGCAGACGCAAAGACAACGATTTTCCGGAAGATTGTCATTGCCGGATGTAAAAATTTTCAGCGCGGTCTTCTCCTTTTCAACCCAGTTTGAAAGCGTGACGATGAGCCCCCGCCGGGCGGCTGTTTTTTCCGAGACCGCCGGATAAAGTTTTTCAAAACCCGGCCCTCCCGCATCGATCGACTCCCCGCCCGGATGGAGCAGGGCCCTTTCCGGGCAGACGATATCTCCATACTCCGCGCCCGGATAAAGCGCCCCCGCGAGGCCCACGCTAAGGACAAGGTCCGCTCTTTGCGCCGACAACAGGTCATTTACGCAGAGTCCGGCGTTTTTCATCCCCATCCCGGTCAGGGCAATCGTAATGTCTTTGCCACCGGCGAGGGCGCTGTACATCTCGCGCCCGCCTGCCAGGCCCCCCCCGCCCCCCCGGCCCCCCCGGACCGCTTTTCGCGCCCCCAGTTGCCGGAGTATGTATTTGACCTCCTGTCTTAAGGCGGCAAAGATTATTATCTTCATCCGGGAATCCCGCACATGCCAGATTTTATCATGAACGGTTTGGTGAATGATGCGGTTATTGACCGTTCATTTTTTATGGGGATATGGTGTAATTTAAAACATGCCGGCACATGAAATCCTTACTGGCCTTTTTCTGCTGCTCATCGCAGCCGGGGGGGTCTACAGCGTCCTTGCCATCATCTCGGTCCTTATGTCGGGGCGCGAAGGGCAGGCGGAAGGACAGGGCGATGCGAAGACGGCCCTGCCCGGCGTCTCGATACTAAAACCCCTGATGGGCGCGGATGAGGGGCTGAAGGAAAACCTGGCGAGTTTCTGCCGTCAGGAATACCCCGATTACGAGGTCCTGCTCGGACTGAGGGAAACCGGGGATGCCGCCTACCCGGTCGCCGAGGAAATAAGGAGGATGTTCCCGCGCCTGGTGCGCATCGTGATAAGCGGCGAGGACCTGGGCGCGAACCGGAAGGTCTCGAACCTTTACGGACTTCAGGAAAACGCAAGATATGACCTGCTCGCCGTAAGCGACAGCGACATGCGGGTGGGAAGCGATTATCTTAAAACGGTGGTTTCCGAATATCAAGGGCGGGCGGATGCGGGGCTTGTCACGTCGCTATACAGGATATCCGCGCCTGTCACTGCCGGGGCCGCGCTTGAGTCGCTGACGATCGCGCTTGATTTCATCCCCGCCGTGCTGGTTGCCCGCCGGGTCGAAGGGGGGATAAGCTTCGGCCTTGGCGCCTCGATGCTTTTTTCGAGGGCGAAATTTGAGGAGACGGGGGGGTTTCGGGCGATTGCCGACTACCTGGCGGACGATTACCAGTTGGGCAACAGGCTCTGGAGGAAGGGCCACGCAATTGTCCTGTCGGGATATGTAATGGAGGACATGGCCGGGCGAATGGGTGTCCGCGAACACCTCCTTCACCAGCTCAGGTGGGCGCGGACTTACAGGGCATCCAGACCGAAAGGGTATTTGGGGTACGGGCTGACCCATCTTTTTGCATGGTCGCTGTTTTTTTTCGTCCTGCTGCCCGGGTCTCTCTCCCTTTTCGCCCTCGCGCTGGCCCTTCTTTTACGGGCGCTTACGGGTATCGCCGTAAACCGGAAATTTATCGTCCGCGGGGGGCAAGGATGGCTGAAATGGCTTTTCCTGCTGCCCGCGAAGGACCTGATTGGTTTCGGCATCTGGGCGCTCAGTTTTGCCGGCGGGAAGGTGGCCTGGAGAGGAGATGTTTACCGGGTCACCCGGACGGGCGAGCTACGGCAATATCATGGAAAGTAACGTTATTTTAACCGGGATAGTGTAAGATGTCTGAAATGTCTGACATGTCTGGCATGGCGACGCTGGCGCAAATCCTGGAGAGGATAGAGTCGAAGAAGGCCGACTACGCGGCCTACAATTTTACGCGCACCGAGAGCACCGCCTTCAAGACCTTCTTCGACCTGGCCCAGGAATACGACGAGCTGGAGGATTTTTATTATCTGTGTGTGGCGGTCCCGAAGGCCTTTTTCGGACTTGAGGCAAGGCTCTACATGATAGACTCGAAGACCGGGGAATTCCCGATGGTCTCCGCGACCGAGGCCGGCTCCGGCCCCCGTCCGGCCCTCGCGCCCCCACCGGAGGGGCATGCCTATAGCAACGGCAGTTTCATAATGAGCATAAAGGGGAAGAAGATACTGCCGGAGCAGCTCCCGTTTCAGGCCAGGGACAATGTCCTTGGCCTGCTTGAGATATATCCCGCCGCCGGGCTTGACGCGCACAATGAGCTTTTCTTCGAAAAATACGCTAACCGCATCGGCTTCAACATACATAACCGCTTCATCGTCGAAAAAAACATCGAGCACCTGAAATTCATCAAATCGCTCGTAAGCGACATCGAACATAACATCATAGTGCCCAACATGATCTACAAGCTTTTCCTCAGGAACCTGAAGGGCCTCATAGGGAAAAACCTGGAACTCGAAAACACCGTCACGGCCTACCGGGCGGAGGGCGGCGACGGGAGGGTCGAGGCCTTTGTGAGGGAGATGTCCGAGATAAACCAGAACCTTGCGGCGGAGCTTGGCAACCTGGAGAGGCATTACATGAACATGAGCCTTTTCCTGGAAACGCTGCTCAGGAGGAGCCATTTCGACAAGGGGCGGCTCACCCTGCGCACGAAACCATGCAGGATGAAGGAAGACGTCGTCCAGCCCCAGCTCGAGAGATACGCCTCCCAGTTCAGGGAGATGGGAATCACGGTGGACGACCGTTTCAGCGGCATCCCCGAGGGGGAGATCGTAACCGTCGTGGACGTGGGGCTGATGGCCCAGGTCTATGCGAACCTCTTCTCCAATGCCCTTAAATACACCCAGGAGGCCGCCGATGCCTCCGGCCGGAAGATGAAATACATCTCTTATGGGCGGCAGCTCATAAAGGACTATTTCGGCCCCGGCAGCGACGGCATAAAATACAACGTCTTCAATACCGGCCCCCATATCGGGGCCGAGGAGAGGGGCAGGCTCTTTGAAGACGGTTTCAGGGGCGTAAACGCAAAGGGCAAGCCGGGCACCGGGCACGGCCTTGCCTTCATAAAAAACGTCATAGAGCTGCACGGCGGCGTCGTGGGCTACGAGGCCACGCCCTACGGGAACAACTTCTATTTCATCCTTCACAAATAGGGTCTTGCGGAAATTCAGAGAGTTAGGGAAAAAGGAAAGTGGCGGTGCAGGGAATCGAACCCCGGACACTGCGGATATGAGCCGCATGCTCTAACCGACTGAGCTACACCGCCTTTCAAACTTGATATTATAACAAAAAAACGAGCCCGTAAAATAGTCAATAAAACAGCTCGAACCGTCTCATCCTGATGTTTATCAAAAGCCCCGCGGCGATAAAATTGGCGAGGACCGCCGTGCCCCCGTAACTCATGAACGGCAGCGGTATGCCCACCACCGGCATCATGCCCATTGTCATGCCGATATTGAAGAAGAAATAGGTGGCGAACATGAAGGCGATGCCCAGGGCAAGCAGGCTGCCGAAATCGTCCTTTGCCTGCCGCGCCGTATCCAGGGCCCGCAGGAGGATGGCCAGATAGACCGCCAGGAGCACCAGGCAGCCCACAAAACCCCATTCCTCCGCGAACACCGAGAAGATGAAGTCCGTATGGTTTTCAGGCAGGAACCTGAAAGGCCCCTGCGTGCCTTTCATATAGCCCTTGCCAAGTATCATGCCGGAGCCGATGGCTATCTTTGACTGGTTTATGTGATAGCCGATGCCTGAGGGATCGACCTCGGGGTCCAGGAAGGCGACTATGCGGTTGCGCTGGTAGTCTTTTAAAAATCCACGCCAGAATATGTTCCAGAAGAAGGGGGCCGAGACGATTCCGAAGATCAGCAGCGCAGTAATGAGCTTTTTTGACATCCCCCTGGCGATGCACAACAGGAGAAAGACCATTGCCATGGTGGTCGCGGTGCCAAGGTCCGGCTGCTTTACCAGGAGCCCCAGGGGCAGAAGCGCCAGCAGCGGCAGCATCTTCACGAATTCCCTTATGCCAAGCGGCGGCTTCACCAGCGAGAGGTGTCTTGCGAGCATTATTATGAAGGCCAGCCTGAATATCTCCGAGGGCTGGAAGGAAATCCCCCCGAGGCTTATCCACCTCTGCGCCCCCATGCCCATCCGGCCCTTGGCGAGCACGAAGACAAGCAGCAGGAGGCCCATCCCGTAGAACGCCCCCGCGAACCGCCCGAACTGGCGGTAATCGATCTTTACCGCAAGCAGCATGGCGGCAATGCCTATGCCGGTCCAGATTATCTGCTTTATATAAAACGTCGGATGGTGCATGCCCTCGAGGGGACGGGTGGCGCTGAAGATGGTCAGCACCCCGGCCGTCGCCACAAAAAGGACAAGACCAAAAAGCAGCCAATCAAAATTCTGTACCATCCTTCTATCTAATTGCATTGGTTATCACCTGGTTGCATTGGTAATCAATCCGGGGGCCGCCGTCATCATGCCCGCCGGCGGGGCCTTCCTTTTCGCGGACTGGATGTTTTGTCCGGGCGTATTGGCCAAAACGGCGGGGTCCTCTTTCCCCTTTTTCTCCATGATGTATGCCTCGATCGCGTCTTTCGCCACCGGGGCCGCGGCGGAGGCCCCTTCCTCCCGGGTCTGTTCAACCATCACGGCAAGGGCGATCTCCGGGTTGTCCGAGGGCGCATAGGCCACAAACCATGCGTCGTAGCGTTTCCCGCCGTTAATTGTCTGGGCCGTACCGGTTTTGCCTGAAAAAGACACCAGTTGGGACCTCGAGCGGTATGCAGTGCCGTCCGGCTCGTTCACGACGCCCTTCAGGGCGGCTTGCACGAGTTGCATCGTCTCCGGGCTGACCTTTATCCCAACAGGTTCCCGCCGGGGGTCCTGCCCGGGGGCGAGCTTCAAGAGCCTCAAATCGGGGAGGAATTCCCCCCCCGTGCCAACCGAGCCTATGAGCCTTGCCATCTGGAGAGGCGTGACAAGCACATAGCTCTGCCCAATCGCGGCGCTCACGGTATCGCCGGCGTACCATTTCTGTCCGGTGGCCTTCTGTTTCCAGGCGGTGTCGGGGATGAGGCCGGGTTTTTCGGAGCCGAGCCCCAGCCTGACCTTCCGGCCGAGTCCGAATGCCCTTGCATAGCGCGCGATCGTATCTATGCCGGTCCTGAGCCCCATGTTATAGAAAAACACGTCACAGGATTGGATGATGGCCGTTTTGATATTTATAATGCCGTGCCCGCCTTTCTTCCAGTCGTGAAAGACGTGCCTGCCGAGGTAAAACGTGCTGGGGCAGTTTAGCTTGTCCTCGGGCTTGACGGCCCCGGACTCGAGCGCCGCTATCGCCGTCATTATCTTGAACGTGGAGCCGGGGGGATACTGGCTCTGGAGGACGCGGTCGAGCATCGGATGGTCTTTGTTATCGGCGAGCTGCCGCCAGGCATCGGCGCTTATCCCGTTTACAAAGGCGTTTGGATTGAAAGAGGGCTTGCTCATGAAGCCAAGCACCTCGCCCGTTTTCGGGTTGACGGCGACAAACGCACCGGTCTTGTCGCCGAATTTCCTTTCGGCCGCGAGCTGCATGTTTATATCGAGGGCCAGGGTAATGTCCCTGCCTTTCTTCGGAGGTATCTCGCCCACGGCCTTCAGCTCCCGCCCCATTGCGTCGACCTCGATGAGTTTTTGACCGGGCACTCCCCTCAGCTCGCGGTCATAGAGACGCTCGATGCCCCATTGCCCGGCGTAACCGCCTTTCGGCACCCCGGCGAATTCAGGCTCGTCCTCCTCATTTTCCGTGAGTTTTCCGATATAGCCGATGAGGTGCGAGGCGACATCCCCGTAAATGTAGTCCCTTGTAATGTCCACATCCACCTGAAGCTCGGGGAAATCCGAGAGCCTCGCCGAGAGTCTCGCAAGCTGGGCGAAATCAATTCCCTGCTTGAGTTCCGCCGGTTCCAGGGGCCCCCCGGCCGAGCCGAGCTTCTTGGCGATATCGCCGGGGGCGAGCCCGAGGAGGGCCGCTATCCGCGGCAGATCAGCCGGGTTTGCCATGCCGGGCGTCATGAAGACGTCGAAAGAAGGCACGTTCTTCACAAGCGGTATGCCGTTTCTGTCGTAGATGATGCCGCGCGGGGCGTAGAGGTCTATGATGCGGAGGCGGTTGCTTTCGGAGGCCTTCCTGAGGTCGGCGCCCTGGATGACCTGGAGCTGCCAGAGCCTGACGAGGACCACCACAAAGGCCAGCGCCATTGCGAGGGCCGCCGCTTTTATCTTCCTGCTGTCAAGGCTCATTCGCGGCGGGCCTCAAAAAAATCCCCAGGATGCCGTTTAGGAGCCCCTGGGAAAGAAGCAGCAAGATGCCCTCCCGGAAAAGCCCATCGGGCGCCTTGCCGAATATATAATTGGATGCGAATTCCAGCAGCCCGCCGGCTATCGTCAGCAGCATGGCGCTGAAGAAGCCAAGCAGCGGCGTCCACCTGAAAAAGCCCTTTGAAAGAAAGGACGCGAGAAACCCGATTACCGCCTTCGAAAGCGTCCCCGGCCCGATCAATCCCATGTTGAGGCTGTCCTCCACAGTCCCAAGCGCGGCGCCAAAGAGCATCCCGCCCTGGTACGAGTGGCTGTAGCCGAACCAGTAGACAAGAAAGCTCATCAGGTCCGGCCTGAAACCGGATACCGACAGCTTCATGTCCGCCAGCAACGCGATCAGGACGAAAAAAAATAACCGCGCGTATTTCATTTTATTACGGCCAGTTCCTGAAGACGGGCGGTGTCCACGTAAGGGGTGACCTGAACATCCTGGAAAAAGCCGTCCCCTTCCGAGACACCCGATACGTAGCCGACCCGGAGCCCCGCGGGGAAGAGGCCGTCGAGGCCGCTGGTGATGAGGACGTCGCCCTTTTGCACCTTTATATCGTTTGTTATGTATTTAAGCTCGCAGAAGCGGGTCCCCGTGCCCGAAAAGATGGCCTCCTGCCCCAGGCGCTCTATCCTCACGGCGGCGGCGAAGCGGACGTCGGTTATGAGCAGCACGCGGCTGAAATCCCCCTGCGTCCCGGTCACCTTGCCGGCCAGGCCGTCAGGGGAGACGGCTATCATGTCTTTCTCTATGCCCCGGCGTCTTCCCGCGTCTATGACGAAGGTGTTTGCCCAGCGGGAAGTACCCCTGAATACGACGTTGGCCGAGGCCACGTACCTGGGGTGGTGCTCCTCCTTGAGCCCCAAAAGCGCCCTCAGCCTGGCGTTTTCGAGTCTCAGCGCTTCAACGCCGCCCTGCTGCCTTTTGAGGGATGCGACCTCCGTCTCAAGGGCTTTTATGCGTCTGTCATGGCGGGTCTCAAAGAGGCCCCCCAGGGCGGCGTATGCGCGCTCGGCCGTATCCAGCGACCCGTATAAAAATCCGTTCAGCGGTTTCAGGATGGCCGGCGCAAGCGGGCTTTCCCGCCTGGCCTGATAAGTCATCAGGGCCGAGACAAGGATAATCAGCAGGATAAGGGGTAGAAAGTTGAAATTCCTCCCCCGCATTAATTAATGGCTATTTTCTTTAATAATTCCAACTCATCGAGCATTTTGCCGACACCCTTGACCACCGCGGTCAGCGGGTCTTCCGCCACGCTTACCGGCAGCCCGGTGGATTCCTTTATCAGGATGTCCAGGCCGCTTAAGAGGGCGCCCCCCCCGGCGAGGACTATGCCCCTGTCCACGATATCGGCCGCAAGCTCCGGCGGGGTGTTTTCCAGCGCGAGCTTGATCGTCTCGATGATTATGTTCACCGGCTCCTGCAGGGCCTCCATGATCTCGTCCTCATTGATGGTAAAGGTCTTGGGGATGCCGGAGACCAGGTCCCTGCCTTTTATCTCCATGGTCTTGGGCTCCCGGTGGTCGAACTTGCAGGCGGAGCCAAGCTCCACCTTTATGACCTCCGACGTGCGTTCGCCTATCATCAGGTTGTATCTGCGCTTTATGTAAGCCATGATGGACTCATCCATCTTGTCGCCCCCGACCCTGGCCACCTTGCTTATCACGATGCCGTCCAGGGAGATGACGGCTATATCCGTAGTGCCGCCGCCTATGTCGACTATCATGTTGCCGGAGGGCTCCCCCACGGGTAATCCGACACCCAGCGCCGCGGCCATCGGCTCTTCGATCAGGTACACCTCTCTGGCCCCCGACGCCTGCGCCGCGTCCTTTACGGCCCTTTGCTCCACCTGCGTGATCCCCGAGGGCACCCCGATTATGACCCTGGGGGAGACGAAACTGCGCCTGTTGTGGACCTTCGCTATGAAATATTTCAGCATCTCCCCGGTGGCGTCAAAGTCCGCTATGACCCCTTCCTTCATCGGCCTTATGGCATGTATGTTGGCGGGGGTCTTGCCGAGCATGCGCTTGGCCTCCACCCCAACCGCCACGATCCTCTTGGTGTCTTTCCTTACGACGACGACCGAGGGCTCATTGCATACGATGCCCTTGCCCTTCATGAAAACGAGGGTATTTGCCGTGCCGAGGTCGATGGCAAGGTCGTTGGAAAACCACCCCATTATCTTATTGAAAAACATCAAACAGCCTCCTCAAGCCGGGCTTCGACAACCCGGGTATTAGCGATCTCATCTCCTATCCTCCTGCCCTCCGGGCTGCCGATGAGGATTATGAACTCCAGGGCGAAAACGGCCGCAGCCAGAATCCAGCCTATGATGGGCACCTTCCAAAGGATGATCCCTCCCCCCAGGGTGATATTTCGCAATATGGACTCTTTCACCTGACAGGCGAGGCCCTCCTTGCCCAGCACGACGAGCCCCAGGAGCCTCTTCCCAAGGCTCCTGCCGCCTGAAAGTCCGTCGCCTATAAGCATATAGCCCACGCCGGCCAGAAAACCGGCTTTCGGGAGGATCTCAACGGCGGCGAGGATTATTATCACGTCGACACTCTTGGCTACAACCCTCAGTAGAAGGCCCGCTGTCTTAGCCTCCTTAGCCCCGCGCATCGGGAGATTCTAACATTGCATTTTTCACTTTTTCAAGCCTCATGCCTTTTACCCCGGCCCCTGAAACGTTTATCTGCTATTATACAATGTGGAGACGAAAAAGAACCTGATTATAGTGGGTGACCGCGTCCTGATCGAACCCGACTCAAGCGCCGGCAAGAGCGCGGCCGGTCTCTATCTGCCGCCGAACATAAAGGAGAGGGAGAAGGTGCAGGCCGGTAAGGTCGTCAAGACGGGCCCCGGCTATCCCATCCCCGACACCTCCATCGGAGACGACCCCCCCTGGGCCGAAAAGAAACGCTCTACAAGGTACTTCCCCCTCGAGGCGCTGGAGGGCGATTACGCCATCTTTTTGAAAAACGACGCCGTGGAGATAGAGTTCGAGGGGAAAAAATACGTCATAGTGCCCCATTCCTCAATCCTTGCGCTTGTGCGGACCGAGATACTGGAGAGGGATTAACCGGAAAAAGCCGCGCCCTCCGGTTTTTCTTCCAGCAGCCCCGCATCTTCAAACCTTAGGGAAATCGGGCGGGGGGGATTATAATAATAGATGCCTGATTTCGCCGTAAGCGAAGAGAAAAACAGATTGCTCAGGGAAAAGATGGAGGCCCTTGGCATCCGCGAAAAAGACATCCTGGAGAAATTCATCCGGTCTTCCGGCCACGGCGGCCAGAAACTGAACAAAACGGCCTCCTGCGTCTATTTAAAACACCTGCCCACGGGCATAGAAGTCAAATGCATGAGGGAGAGGAGCCAGTCCGTAAACAGGTTTTTGGCGAGGCGGGAATTGGCCGGGAAACTGGAGGCCCGGATTGCCGGGCCGGTCGCCGGGCAAAGCAAGGCTGACATCGCGCAGAAGGTAAAAAAACAGAAACAAAGAAGGCTCAGGAGATCGAAAGACAGGCACGCCCCGGCGGGGAAAACGGCGACTTCGGAAACAGATGATTAAAACCGGAACGCTTCGCGCGCTCGAATTCGACAAGATACTCGCGGCCGCGGCAGGGCACACCCACAGCGGGGCCTCGCGTGTCCGGATGCTGGACATAAAGCCCCTGGATAACAGGGAGGCCATAGAGAGGCGTCTGGGACTGGTGGGGGAGATAAGAAGGCTCTCCGACCTGGGCGCGCCCCTGCCGATTTCGAATTTCGACGATATAACGCAGATTTTGGACCGCCTGCGGCCCGAGGGTTCCGCCGTCGACCCGCCTGAGCTGCTAAAAATTTCAAATGCGCTCCAGACCATACGAGGGGTTGGCAATCGCATAAAGGGCGAAGGCCCGATGAGGGAAGGGCGAAAAGGTGAAAACGTTTTTTTGCTGGAGGGGCTTGCCGGCGGCCTCACGGGCTTTCCCGGGATATCGGCGCGGATAGAAAAATCGGTAGACCCCGAAGGCAACATAAGAGATTCCGCCTCCCCCCGGCTCGCGGAGCTTCGCTCCCGCATGAGGGGGCTTCTGGCCAGGATAAACAAAAAACTCGAAGAGCTGATAATGGACAAAAGGACGGCCGTCTTCCTCCAGGACGATTTCATCTCCAGGAGGTCCGGGCGGTGGGTGGTCCCCGTGAGGATGGACGCCAAAGGCCAGGTGCCGGGCGTTGCCCACGATGTCTCAAGGAGCGGCGAGACGGCCTTTATCGAACCCCTGGAGATAATCGCCCCCACAAACGAGCTTGAAAACCTGGAGGCCGACGCCAGGGCGGAAGAGATACGCATCCTGCGGGAGATCGGAGGGACCATCCGCGCCGACGCCGACGGCATCATGGCCGAGTTCGACACCCTGGTATACCTGGACGTCCTGTCGGCGATTGCGCGGCTTGCCGATCAACTGGAGATGAGCACCCCGCAAATCGCCGGGGAAAACCGGATAAAGATGTCCGGCGCAAGGCATCCGCTCCTGCTGCTGCTTGGAAAATCCCCGGTCGTCCCTCTGGATTTGGAGCTTGGCGCGGACGCGAGGGCAATGGTGATTACAGGCCCCAACGCGGGCGGCAAGACGATAGCCATGAAGACCGCCGGGCTCCTTATATTGATGGCCCTCTCCGGCATGCCGGTCCCCGCGGACTCCTCCAGCGCTTTTCCCCTTCTGAATGACCTGATAGTCGACATAGGCGATGAGCAGTCGATAGAGCAGAGCATGTCCACGTTTTCCGCGCATGTGGCCCACCTCTCGGAAATCATAAAAAGGGCGGATGAGAAGATGGTCATCCTCATGGACGAATTGGGCACCGGGACGGACCCCGTGGAGGGCGCCGCCCTAGCCTGCGCGGTCCTTAAGGACCTGAAGGCAAAAGGCGCCCTCGTCCTTGCGACCACCCATCTGTTGGACATAGTGGGTTTCGTCCAGCGGACCGCCGGCCTCAAAAACGCGGCAATGCAGTTCGACCCGCGCACGCAGACCCCCCTCTACAGGCTGAAGGAGGGAGAGCCCGGCCAGTCCCGCGCGCTTGAGACCGCCCGGAGGCTCGGCATGCCGGAGGACATCGTGGCCGAGGCCAGGCGGCTCCTCGGGCGCAGTCATATAGAACTCCAGGAGCTTATCCGGCAGATGAAGGAAAAAAGCCTCCTCTATGAGGAATCGCTGGAAGAGCTGGAAAGGCAGAAGGTTTCGCTGGAAGGACAAAAAAAATCTTTCGAGGAAATGCGTGCCAAAGAGGAAAAGGCCGGCAAAGAGGCTCTCAAGAAGGCCTATGAAGAGGCGGGGCGCGCCGTTTCGGAGGCCAAACGGAAGGTCTACGCCATCCTGGATGAGGAAAAAGCGGAGCGCAAAGCGGCCAGCCGCCAGGCGGCCGGCGCGACCATTCACGAGGCGGCCAGCCACCATGCGGCCAGCCGCGCTGCGCTTAAAAAACTCGCCTCCGAGCAGCAGAGGATAAGCGAGGAACTGAAAACCCTCTGCCCCCGTGAACAAAAACCAATCAGTCCGGATGAGATAGAAGAGGGAGACACCGTTTTCGTAAACTCTCTTAACGGCCGGGGCGTCGTCATCGGCATCGATGAAAGGCTTGGCCGTCTGAGGATAAAAACGGGGGATTTGTACATACAGGTGCCCATCGGCGAGGTGAGCCGGGTATTTCCAAAAGCGGGCAAGAAAGATGCGAAGACCCGGCAGGGGGATGACACCGGGGCCGGCTCCGTCACGGTTGAAAGCGCCGCGACCGGCGAGGAGGGACCGGTCTCCGGCAGCATTAATCTGATCGGTCTGAGGGTTGAGGAGGCGATATCGAGGTTGGAGCCCTTTTTGAACCACGCCTCGATAGCCGGTTTGAACGAAGTCACGATCATCCACGGCATAGGCACCGGACAGCTCAGGAAGGCGGTGCGCCAGTATCTTGGCGGCCATCCGCTTGTTGAGAATTTCAGGAATGCCGATTCATCGGGGTCCGGGGCGCGGGAAGGCGCGACGATAGCCATACTTAAATAAAATGGACCGAGCATGCCGGGAGAATCCATATCTTGCAGGGGTGGCGGAATGAAGCCCCGCGCCAAAAAAGCCCTCCTTGCCTTCTTCCTTCTCCAGTTTTTCCTTGTCATCGGTGTATCCGGCTACAGGGCGTGGCTTAACAGCAGCGAGGGGTGCATCAAATGCCACTCGGACAGGCAAAAGCTTGTAAGGCTCGGCTATCCGGGACTCTTCGTGACCCCGGCCATGGTCGAGAAACAGAGCCATCACCCGAATGTGACCTGCCGCGACTGCCATCTTGGAAACGGCAGGACTGACGACATGAAAAAGGCCCATAAGGGGATGCTGAAGGCCCTTTTCATATCGGCTGACGGCAATGTGGTCCCCCGCCGGGACGTGCTTGCCGGCGCGCTCGTGTCGAGCGGCAACGATAAAATACGGGCGCTGCTTCCGAAAATCCTGTTTAATGGCAAGCTTTATCCCAACCCGGAAATCAGAAACGTCCTCTGGCAGGACAGGGACCCCGTCACCTTCAACTTCGACCCTGGAATCGCCAAAAAGACCTGCGGCCGGCCCTCCTGTCATCCCGACCAGCTCAAACAGTTCATCACCACGGACATGGGGACCAATCACAGGCAGCGCGTGATGAAGAGCTGGCTTGTGCCGTACGGTCCGCATAACTGCGGGCCTTCATTTGCGGACCTGCCGCCCGAAAAGCTCCAGGAGGGGAGCGGTTTCGATTACAAAAACACAAAGCTGATAATGGCGGAGCTGGATGTGCCCTTCACCCGCCGGCAGGCCCGCGCCAAGCAGAAATTCTGTAACGTCTGCCACCCGGGCTGCCTGGACTGCCACTATGCCCCGGACCGCGAAAAGGGCGCGCATAACTTTGTCCGGGTGCCCCCCGCGCAAAGCTGCGAGGGGGACGGGCGCGGCACGAGCATCTGTCATCCCGGCTCAATGCAAAGCAGGAGGGGTGAAACCTACATAGGCGGGGATTACTCCATTCCCACGGGCGAGAGGCCCGATGTCCATTACACGAAGGGGCTGAAATGCGTGGACTGCCACATGATGGGCCCCAAGGGTATGGGCGACATGATGAGGAAGGCCACCTGCCAGGACTGCCATATAGAGGCCGAAGACGCCCTGGCCAGGAGCGTCCATAAGGACATGGACTGCGCGGCCTGCCATATAAGCGAGCTTCGTGGTTATCAGCTCACCATCTGGGGCCCCGGAATGGCCGGCGGAAAGCCGACCCCTTTCAAGAAATATTCGCTCTACTATGGCATTCAATCTCCGCCCATAATAATGAAGGACCAGAAGGGCAAGTGGATGCCCGTCAAGGTCTGGCCCCACGCCCTGGGGAATTTCAAGGAGGATGTCGCCCCGTCAGGGAAAGTGAAATTCCGCTGGCCGGATGGCGAGACCAGGGACGCCTATTACATAGTTGGGACCGTAAGCGGCCTGCCCGCAGACAATAAACAGCTCCTCTGGCTGGAGATAGAGCAGGCCGCCCATCCTTATGGCAAAGCCAGAGACTGCAAGTCCTGCCACGGCGCGGGGGGCAGGCAGGTCTCGCAATCAAAGTGGCAGTTCATGGACGATCAGGGTGCCCTTCCCTTTGAGGGGACGCACAGGATAGTCGCGGACAAAGAAGGCCTCCGCATAGAGGGCCTGAAAAACACCACCCCCATCGTGCCCCTCAAGGGCTACAGGCTTTCTGACTTCGCCTCCTGGCTTTATATGAGGGACGACTGGAAGGCGCCGGGGGATTTCTCGATAAAGACGAGGCCGGCCGAATACCGGGAGTCGCTAAGACTCTGGAGGGAGGCCCAAGAGCGATTTAAGGCGCTGAAGGGGGCCTCGAAGGGTTTTGATAAGGAAAAGCTCATAAGGTTCAGGCGGCTGGAGGAACTCGTCTTCCATAATGAAAAAGAGGCCCTCAAGGACATGAGGAAATTTAAATAGGAGAATTATCTGCCTGCCCTTTCGTTCAGTCGCGCGCTTTCCCTTCCGGGCGTGTCAGGACGGCTTTGTTGAAACGTCTTCAGAGCGAAGGGCAAAGGTAGGGTTGGGAGAGGGTGTTGTTTTATCTTTTCGCCGCGGGCTGAAGGCATCTGGCAAACCATCCGATTGCGAGGCGGGCCACTTCCTCGAGTGTGCCGGGTTCCTCGAAGAGGTGGGTTGCGCCGGGGACGATCTCCATTTTCTTTTCCGTCCTGATGGATTCAAGCGCCCGCCGGTTGAGCTCGATGACGAGCCGGTCAAGCTCGCCGACGATGAGCAGCGTAGGGGACTGGATTTTCGAAAGCGCATCTCCCCCGGCCAGGTCCGGGCGACCGCCGCGGGAGACGACGGCCCCGATGTCGGTCCCCATAGCTGCCGCGGCCCGCAGGGCCGCGGCAGCCCCCGTGCTGGAGCCGAAATAGCCTATGGCCAGGGCCTCCGAGGCGGGATTTTGCCTGAGCCATCTTGTCGCCGCTATGAGGCGCCTGGTAAGAAGTCCGATATCGAAGCGCCTTTCATAGACGGTGTCTTCCCGGGCGGTGAGCAGGTCGAACAGGAGCGTTCCTAATCCCTCGCTCCTGAGCGCATGCGCGACGAATTTATTCCTGGGGCTGTGGCGGCTGCTTCCGCTGCCGTGGGCGAAGACCACTATACCCCGCGCCCCGCGCGGGATTTGCAGGTCGCCCTCCAGGGAGACGGAGTCCGCCTGGATCAGGATATCGGAGCCAACGGGGTCGCCGGCCGTCCTGGAGGTCTCCTCCAGGATGCCCGTGACCTCTTCATCCGAGACCTGCTCGAAATCATAATAGTAGCTGCCTATGGCGGTGAAAAACGGGTGGATTTCGAGGCAGACGAAGTCATCGGCCAACTGTATCAGATCATCGCGCGTCTCGGGGGGCGCAACCGGCACGGCGGCGACGAGCCTTGCGGGGGCCTCTTTTTTTATGGCGGAGAGCGCCGCTTTCATTGTGGCGCCGGTTGCTACCCCGTCGTCGACCACGATGACCGTTTTGCCTTTCATCGGCATGATCTCCATGCCCTTCCGGTAAGTCCGGAGCCTTCTTTCTATCTCCTTTTTTTGCGCGGAAATCGCCGTTTCGACCTGCCCATGGGAGATGTTGTATGCGGAGATTATGTTTTCGTTCAGGATGACTGCGCCGGTCTCCGAGATGGCGCCCATGGCCAACTCCGGCTGCCAGGGGACACCCAGTTTGCGTACGATGAGGACGTCGAGCGGCGCGTCCAGAAACTCCGCTATCTCGCGGCCCAGCACCACGCCCCCCCTTGGCAGGGCAAGCACAAGCAGGTCCTCCCCCCTGTATTTTCTCAGCGCCGCGGCCAGCTTTACGCCCGCATCTTTTCTGTCCCTGAACATCCGGGCCTCCTCTCTGGCGAGAATGATGTTGCCTTTAATAAAATCTTATCACCATTAGGGACAATTTCAACCATAGAAGTGCCGGGAAGGAAGCGGGGATGGCACGGCTCGCATCATTCTCGCCGAACATTCTGTTCGGCTCCGAGGCTTTTGCCTGCCGCCGCCGTCCGGGCGGCGTCTGCGGCAAAAAATCCGCTCACATGCCATCCTCGCTTCCTTCCTCCGAAACCTCCGTAGATACGCACGGCGGCGGGGGTTGGTGCCTGAAATTTTGCTCTTTGCTCTGTTGGCGTTAGCGGGGCATGGGGCGCAAGCCCCGTACATTTTGATTAAATATTGAACCTGAAATTTATGATGTCGCCGTCCCTGACCAGGTAATCCCTGCCCTCCAGGCGCAGGAGGCCGAGTTTTCTTGCCTCGGCCATGGAGCCCCCGGATTTGACGATGAAATCATCATAGGCGATGACCTCGGCGCGGATGAAACCCTTCTCTATGTCGGAGTGTATCTTGCCGGCCGCCCTTGGGGCGGGGGTGTCTTTTTTTATCGTCCATGCCTTGACCTCGTCTTCGCCGGCCGTGAAGAAGCTCATCAGGTCCAGCAGACCGTAGGAGATGCGAATAAGCCTGTTCAGGGCGGGCTCTTCTATCTTGAGGTCTTCGAGGAAGGCCTTCTGCTCCTCCGGGGCGAGCTGGGCAAGCTCCATCTCTATCTTGCCGGACATCGCGAAGACGGCGGTCCTTTCCCGCAGGATGCCGCTTGCGGCCTGGATGAGGGCCTCTGTTTTTGCGCCGCCCGCCTCGTCTTCCGCCACGTTGAAAAGGACGACTTCCGGCTTTATGGAAAGGAATTCCAGGTGCCTTATCGCCTTAAGTTCTTCGGGGTCCAGGGGCAGTTCCCTCAGCGGGCGCTCGCCTTCGAGACAGTCACGGCATTTTAGCAGGACTGTCCGCTCCGCTTCGCTTACCTTTTCCTTCCTCCCTTTTTTTATGGACTCCTCGATGCCTTCGAGCCTCTTTTCAACCAGCAAAAAGTCGCCCAGGACAAGCTCGGCCTCGAGGGACCGGAGGTCCCGGAGCGGATCGGCGCCCCCAAGAGGGTGCATCACGGCGGGGTCCTCAAAAACCCTCACTACCAGCAGAAGGGCGTCGGCGTCCTTTATGAGCGCGTGGACCTTCGCGTTCTGCTTCTGGTCCCCCCTCGTAAGGCCGATGTAATCGATATAATCCACGGTCGCATAGGTGGTCTTTTTCGGCTTGAATATGGCGGAGAGCCTGTCCACCCGTTCGTCCGGCACACCCACCACCGCCAGATGGGGCTCTCCCCCTACGGACGGATAGACGGCGGTCTCAAGCCGCTGCCCCGTAATGGCATTGAATATGGTGGTTTTACCGGAATTGGAGAACCCGGTTATAGCGATTTTCATCGAACTGGATTTATAACACATTTGCCCCGCTTTGCGCCACGGGCAGGCGGGTATTAAAATTCTGCAAGGCCCTTGAAAAAAGTTTTTTTTATGGGAAAATTAGGTAGAGCGTAAAAATTTTTCATATAAATACATGGAGGAGCTGTTTCATGAAGAAGATGACCCCGAAAAAGGAGCAAAAAGAGGAACTCGGTAGCGCCGCCGGGGAAAACGTCGCCGTAGCCGAGGGGCTGAAAAAGACGTATCTTAAAAACCGGTCGGCCTGCAGGGTGGCTTTCTTCCTTCCCGGGGAGGCCGCGCGGGGGGCAAGGAAAGTCGCCGTTGTCGGGGATTTTAACGGCTGGGACAGGAATGCCAGTGTCATGAAAAAACAGAAGGACGGCACTTTTTCCCTCACCCTTGAGCTGCCCGCCAACAGGGACTACAGGTTCAAATACCTGATAGACGACACCCAGTGGGAAAACGACTGGTGCGCCGACAAGTACGTCAAAAACGAATTCGGCGGGGAGGACTCGGTCATCGAGGTCTAGCCGGGAGGAAAACGGTTTTTTTATCGGGCGTGTAATTTTTTTTACCCGGCTTGTGTCCCGGTACGGTTGAATTTCCCTGACGCGGTTGAAATTTTTCGGTTCGGTTGAACTCTTTGAACATATGACGGAGGGCTGCTTATGGCAAGCAAGGAACTTCTCGACATGCTCAATGAGGCGATCTCAAATGAGCTGCAGGTGAGCATACAATACATGTGGCAGCACGTGGTCTGCCGGGGCGTAAACTCCGAGAGCGTAGGGGGTGTTTTCAAGCAGATCGCGATGGCCGAGATGAAACATGCCGAGGCCATAGCAGACCGGCTCGATTATCTGGGCGGCTCTCCTACGACCAAACCCACCCCGATTACGGTGGGCGACACAATCAAATCCATGCTCTCCCTGGATAAAAAGGCCGAAGAGGACGCCATAGCGCTCTATAAAAGGATAATCGCGAAGGCCGACGGGGAAAAAGACGTGTCAACGAGGACCCTTTTTGAAGGCATCCTGAGCGCGGAAGAAGACCACCATAACAAGTTCACGACTCTCATGGAGGCCGATTAAAAGAGGCATTGGGACCCGCCCCCCCCTCGCCCTTAATTCACTGCTTAATCCCCTCCCGGGAGGGGAATGGGGTGGGTCGCCCGCGGGGAATGCGCTCGCTATCCTTTTGAAACCCTCTCCCTTGATGGGAGAGGGTTGGGAGAGGGAGTTCAGAGCCCCGGCAGAATTTCGGGGTGGAATTTTTGCAGCGCCTCCTTCAGTTTTCCGTATATCGCCTCCGGCGCCATGAGGCCCGTCACATCCACCCATAGCGTGCCCTCCTCCTTCTTAAACCAGGTGAATTGTCTCTTGGCATAGCGTCTCGTGTTCCTTTTAATGAGCCGCACGGCCTCCTCATAAGCGCACATGCCTTTTATGAAACCTTCCATCTCTTTATAGCCGATGGCCTGCATCGCCGTCTTTGAAGGCGGCCTGGGCTGGCTGAGGACCTTTTCGACCTCTTCAACGAGACCTTCGGCGAGCATCCTCTCCGCTCTTTCTTCTATAAGGCGGTAAAGCTCCTCCCTCGCCCTTGTGAGGCCAAGCTTGATGAAATCATAGGGCAGCGGGGCCGTAAGCGTCTTTACTTCCGAGATGGGCCTTTTCGTCTTCAGCCGGACCTCGAGCGCCCGGATTATCCTCCTTGTGTCGGCGGGGGCCAGCAGGCGCGCCGTTTCCGGGTCCAGGGACCGGAGGAGCCCATAGAGGTCTTTTCCTCCGTTTAAAAGCTCCGCCCGCAGCTTCTCATCCGCCTCGGGGGCCTGCGCCAGTCCCCGCGTAAGGGTCTTTATATACAGCCCGGTGCCGCCCACCACAAGGGGGATTTTACCTTCCGACGCCAGTCTCTCCATGATGAGCGCGGCTTCACGTGCGAAACTCCCGGCGCTCCACTCCTGATGCGGCCAGATGACGTCTATCAGGTGATGGGGGACACGGGCAAGCCCGCTTTTGGCGGGCTTGCCCGTGCCTATGTCCATGAGCCTGTAGAGCTGCATGGAGTCGGCGCTTATGATCTCCGTGCCCAGTTCGAGGGCAAGGAGGACGGCGGCCTCCGACTTCCCCGAGCCCGTGGGGCCAAGAAGGATTATCGCGCTTTTTCCTTTTTGATTTTTCTGCATGGATAAATCCAGTTTCTATATGATAATCCAATTTAAGACCATGTCGCTCAATCCGCTATTATCCGGCTGCTTGCTTGCCCCGATACCTTTTACCTCATTTGACTAAGGTTCTTTCAAGCGGGTAATATTTTCTTAATGAAAAAACAGGCGAATTACGTTCCGCTTCACCTCCACTCTGAATACAGTCTCCTGGACGGGGCCATAAAGATAAAGGAGCTTGTCGATACGGCGGCGGGCTGGGGTCTGCCCGCCGTTGCCATAACGGACCACGGCAACCTCTTCGGCGCGGTGGATTTTTATAAAAAGACCACGGCGGCGGGGATCAAGCCGATAATGGGCTGCGAGCTCTATATGACGCCCAAAAGCAGGCTCTCGAGGCAGAAGGAGGAAGATGGGCCTTTCCATCTGATAGCGCTTGCCAAAGACGATGCGGGTTACGGGAACCTGGTAAAACTCGTCTCGAAGGCGTACACGGAGGGTTTCTATTACAGGCCGAGGATAGACAGGGAGATATTCGAGGAGCACAGAGAGGGGCTTATATTCCTGTCGGCGTGCATGAAGGGCGAGGTCCCGTATTATCTGTCGCGCGGCATGAACGAAAAGGCCCGCGAGACGGCGGCATATTTCCGGGAGACGCTCGGGCGGGAGAACTATTTCATAGAGCTGCAGGACAACGGCCTGCCCGAACAGGTGGAATTGAACCGGATGCTCCTTGAGCTTGCCCGCGGCCTGGACCTCGGGGTGGCCGCAACGAACGACTGCCATTACCTGAGGAAAGAAGACCACAGGGCGCACGATATCCTGCTTTGCGTCGGAACCGGAAAGACGGTGAACGACCCCTCAAGAATGCGCTTCCTGGGCGACGGGCTTTATTTCAAGAGCCCCGAAGAGATGGCCGCGGCCTTTAGCGAGCTTCCGGAGGCGATCGCAAACACGGTAGGCATCGCTGAGCGCTGCAATGTAGAATTCCACCTCGGCCAAAACCTCCTGCCGCTTTTTGTGACCGGCAACGGCTCCGGCCCCGGCGAGTACCTTGAGGGTCTGGCCCGGCAGGGGTTAAAGGAGAAATTCGGCGACAATCCAACCCCCGAATACAAAAAAAGGTTCGACCATGAGCTTTCCGTCATAAAAACAATGGGGTATGAGTCCTATTTCCTTATCGTCTGGGATTTCGTGAACTTCGCCAGGAAAAACGGGATACCGGTAGGCCCCGGCAGGGGTTCGGCCGCCGGCAGCCTCGTTGCCTTTGCCCTCGGCATCACGCAGATAGACCCGATACGCTACGGACTGCTCTTCGAGCGCTTCCTCAACCCGGAGCGCATAAGCATGCCGGACGTGGACACGGACTTCTGCCGGGACAGGAGGCAGGAGATAATAAACTATGTCTCCGACAGGTACGGGCGGGAGCACGTGGCCCAGATAATCACCTTCGGCACCCTGGGGGCGAAGGCGGCCATCAGGGATGTGGGCCGCGCCCTGGACATTCCCTATCAGGAGGTCGACCGCATAGCGAAGCTTGTCCCCGATGGGCCGAACATCTCGATCGAATACGCCCTTGAGGTGGAGCCCGCCTTGAGTTCCATTTATAACGATGACAAGGACGAAAAGGTCCGGGAGCTGATAGATATAGCCAGGCGGCTCGAGGGGCTCTCACGTCACGCCTCCACGCATGCCGCCGGCATCGTCATCTCGCCCGAGCCCCTCACAAACCTCGTGCCTCTTTACAAGAACCCCACCGACGGCTCCATAACGACGCAGTTCGACATGGGGTCGATAGACTCCATGGGGCTGGTCAAGTTCGACCTGCTGGGGCTGAAGACCCTGACCATCATAGACAAGACGGTAAGATTCATAAGGGAGGGCGGTGCGGATTTCAGCCTCGACGATATGCCGCGCGACGACAAGGCGACCTTCGTCCTTCTCGGTTCCGGGCAGACCACCGGTGTTTTCCAGCTCGAAAGCGGCGGGATGAGGGACATCCTGATGAAGATGGCCCCCGAGCGCTTTGAAGACCTGATCGCGCTTGTGGCGCTTTACAGGCCGGGCCCCATCGGCAGCGGCATGATAGATGACTTCCTGAAGCGCAAGAAAGGCGCGGTCCCCGTGAAATACGAGCTGCCGCAGCTCAAGGAGATACTGGATGAGACTTACGGGGTCATCCTCTATCAGGAGCAGGTCATGCAGATAGCCCACAGCCTGGCGGGTTTCAGCCTCGGGCAGGCCGACATCCTCAGGAAGGCGATGGGGAAGAAGAAACCCGAGGAGATGGAAAAACAAAAAGAGGCCTTCATAAAAGGCGCCGTGGCAAACAGGATACCGGAGACAAAGGCGCGCAGGCTCTTCGACCTCATGGCCAAGTTCGCCGAGTACGGGTTCAACAAGTCCCATTCGGCGGCCTATGCGCTTGTGGCATACCAGACGGCATACCTCAAGGCGCACTACCCGGTGGAGTTCATGGCGGCCACGATGAGCGCGGACCTGGACAATACGGACAAGATAATGAACTTCATAAAGGAATGCCAGAGCATGTCCATAAAGGTCCTGCCGCCGGACATAAACGTATCCGACGGGGAGTTCAAGGTGGTGGGGGGCCGGGTAAGGTTCGGCATGATGGCCCTGAAGGGGGCCGGACAGCAGGCCATAGAGGAGATAATTACCGAGCGCGCGAAAAACGCTCCGTTCCGGTCATTCGAGAATTTCCTGGAGAGGATGAACTCCAAAAAGGTCAACCGCAAGGTGATCGAGGCGCTCGTAAAGGCCGGGGCCTTCGATTCGCTTGGGCTTGCGAGGCGCGGCTGTATGGAGATGCTCGAGGCCCGCGACCGGGGAGACTCCCTGAAACAGCAAAATATTTTCGGCGACGCCGTATCGGAGGGCCCCGGCCAGGCCGGCGAGGAATGGGATGAAAAGAAGCTCCTGCTCTATGAGAAGGAGGCCCTCGGCTTTTATATCTCCGGCCATCCGCTTAAAGCCTATCTGAAGGGGCCGCTCCTGAGGGAGGTCGTGCCGACCTCGCGGCTTGCCGCCCTGCCGGACAAGGCGGATGTGGCGGTGGCGGCAATCATAGCGGCCGTAAGGAAGATAAAGACAAAGGGCAGGGGGCTTATGGCGGCCCTCACGCTCGATGACGGCGAAGGGACGGTCGAGGCGGTGGTCTTCCCTGACCTCTACCAGCAGGCCAGCGCCCTCGTGCAAAAGGACACCCCGGTCCTCGTGCGGGGCAATGTGGATATCACCGACAAGGGGGTCAAGATTCTGGCCAGGCACCTGGTGCACCTGGAAGACGCGCAAAAGACCGGACAGAAAGCCCCGGGCAGCGGGGAGCGGCGCATCGAGATTTCCCTTAAAAAAGGAGACGACCTGGCCGGCTTAAAGGCCCTTGTCGATGCCCACGGCGGGGACGTCCCGCTCCACCTGAAAGTCATTGATGACGGTCTGGAGGTCTTTATCGAGACTTCGTGTAAAATCTCCCCGGATGACGTCTTCCTGAACACGATCAGGAAGATCGCGGGGGGCGAGGAAAAGGTGAGGTTTTTTTAGAAGATGAGATACTACATGGAATTTGAAAAGCCCGTCCAGGAGCTTGAGACGAAGATAGAGGAATTAAAGCGGCTCAGTAACGGCGGCAACCTGAAGATCAGCGCCGAGATAAAAAAGCTGGAAAAAAAGGCGAGGGAGCTGCATTCGGAGATATTTTCCAGCCTCTCGCCATGGCAGAAAACACTCCTGGCGAGGCACCCGGAGCGCCCTTACACCATGGATTACATAAACATGATAACGGCGGACTTTATCGAGCTGCACGGCGACAGACGCTTCGCCGACGACCCTTCGATGGTGGGGGGCTTTGCCAGGCTCGGCCGTTTTTCTGTCCTCGTCCTGGGGCATCAAAAGGGCAGGGGCGTAAAGGAGCGCATAAACCGCAATTTCGGCCAGCCCAATCCAGAGGGCTACCGAAAGGCTCTCAGGCTCATGAAGCTCGCCGAGCGGTTCAGAAAACCGGTCATAACATTCATAGACACGCCGGGGGCCTTTCCGGGCCTGGGAGCGGAGGAGAGGGGCCAGGCCGAGGCCATCGCGACCAACCTGATGGAGATGTCCTCGCTGAGGGTGCCGGTGATATCCGTGCTCATAGGCGAGGGGGGCAGCGGGGGCGCCCTCGCCATAGGCGTCGCCGACAGGCTTTTCATGCTGGAGCACGCCGTCTATTCCGTCATCTCCCCGGAGGGCTGCGCGGCCATTCTGTGGAAGAAAGAGGGCGAGATAGGCACAAAGGAATTTGCCCAGGCGGCGCATGCCCTGAGGCTCACGGCCGGGGACATGCTGGCCTGGAAGATAATAGACGGCATTATACCGGAGCCCCTCGGAGGCGCAAACAGGGACCCCGAAACGGCTGCGAAAAATATCGAGGCAAGACTTGTTACTGCCCTCGAGGAACTGAGCGCCAAACCCGCCGGCAAGCTGGTCGAGGAGCGCTACAAAAGACTCAAGAAACTTGGCGGCTTTACCGGCCCAAAGGCGGTCGAAAAATAAAAATACACCCTCTCCCAACCCTCTCCCTTTCAAGGGAGAGGGTTTCACTTAAAGCCTTTTATGAAATCCCCTCCCAGAGGGGAGGGGATTAGGGGAGGATGACTCCCTCTGCCTTATTGCCTCGAAGAGGAAGACCGCCGCGGCGGCGCCCACGTTCAGGCTCTCGGCCCTGCCCCTTACCGGAATCCTCAGCAGCATATCGGCCCGGGCCAGAAATTCCTGTGAGAGGCCGTGCGCCTCGCTGCCAAACGCGATTGCTACCGGCGCCCTCAAGTCGGCCCCATAAAGGGATTTCCCCGCATGGGCGTCCGCCCCGGCAAGCAGTATCTTTTTCTCCCTGAAATAGCGCCACAGTTCTTCGGTCCCGGCCTCTATGACCGGCAGGTGAAAAAAACTGCCCGCGCTTGCCCGCAGCGTCTTCGGGGAAAACATGCTGACGGAGCCGGGAGTCACTATACAGGCGTCCGCCCCGGCGGCATCGGCCGCGCGGATAAGCGCCCCGAGGTTGCCGGGCTCCTTGATCCCGTCGCTTATCGCGATAAGGGCGGGCCCACTTGCTCTCAGGGCCTGGAGCTTGACCTCTTCGTATGAGCACCAGGCGAGGATGCCCTGCGGGGTCTTTGTTTCGGCCAGCCTGTTAAAAAGAGGCCCCGGCGCCTCAAAGAGGCGGGCGCCCAACACCCTTTTCAGGGAATCCAGGAATTCCCCCTTTTCACCCTCCTTATACCGGGCCAAAAAACCGGCGGACAGCAGGACCGCCTGAAGCGCGGCCCCGCTTTCAAGCGCCGCCTCCACAAGATGCGGCCCCTCTATCAAAAAGGCCCCCTTGAAGGGGGCCTTTTTGATCTGCAGCAGCTCCCTTATAAGGGGGTTTTGCGGGCTCGTTATCGTCTTTAATCCGGCGGCGGTAAATTTCCCCATCCAGGGTGCATTATAACCCAAATAGTTTCTTTTGCCTCTTTTGAAATTTGAATGGGTAATCCAACCTTAGTTTCCAAACCGCCCTCAACCACAGCCCGCTTTCCGTCTGTAAGGTTTTCTGTTATTAATGGGCCAATAAAATATGCCTGCATGAATTTCAAAAGAAGCCTTTTTATTTTTTATTGCAATTTTTGAAAAATAAATGGCATTATTCTAGTGGGTTAGAGGGATTAATGGGGTTGGGAAAAGCGGAAGACTTTTTCAGGAGGAGGGCAAGATGAAGACAGGCGCTGTCTTGAAGCTGGCGCTGCTGGCGCTTTTTTTGCTGTCCGCGACCGGCATGTTTTTGGCGTTCCGCGGGCGCATGACGGCGGGCGTCGGGGCGGTCCTTTTTCTGCTGACCGTGGCGGTGCTTGTTTTTATCTGGGTCCAGGTCCAGAGTAGAATCCTCACACCCCTGTCTCTGGCGAAAGAAAAAATGGAGCTGGCTGCCGGCGGGGACCTCAGCGTGAGCATAGGTTATAAGGATGGCGGCGAGGTCGGGGCGCTCTGCCAGACCGCGGACCGGATGATTGAGTCCCTGGACCAGACGATGAGCAGGATAGTTGCCCTCGCCAACAAGGTCGTGCAGGCCGTCGATACGCTCCGGCTCTCTGCGGACAAGACGGCCAGCGGCGCCAAAAACCAGTTCTCTCAGGCCTCGCAGATAGCCGCCGCGGCCGAGGAGATGAGCCAGACTATTACGGACATAGCCAAAAACGCATCGGTGGCGCAGGAGACCTCCGCCAATGCCGCCGACGTGGCCGAGGCCGGGCAGGAGATCGCGGGCAATGCCGTCCAGACGGTCGACAGGGTCTACAACTCCACCCTTGCGCTTGCCGGGATAATAGAAAAATTAAACTCCAGGGCTGCCGAGATCGGGGGCATCGTTACCGTCATTAAGGACATAGCCGACCAGACCAATCTGCTGGCCCTCAATGCCGCCATCGAGGCCGCCAGGGCCGGCGAGCAGGGAAAGGGCTTTGCGGTAGTGGCCAACGAGGTCAGAAAACTGGCCGAAAGGACCATAAAGGCCACGGCGGAGATATCCGAAAAGATAAGCGCCGTGCAGGCGGATTCGGAACAGACGGCAAAATCGATGTCCGGGGCCGCCAGCGAAGTGACCAACGCCAACAAATTCATGAAAAACCTGGTCGACTCCTTCCTGTCGATACAGGTTGTCGTGCAGAGGGCGCGGGACGAAATCACGCATATTGCCACGGCCGTCGACGAGCAGTCCACCGCGTCCGAGGAAGTCGTGAAAAATATCGAAAAGACCTCGCAAATAGCGGGAAACATGGAGGAGATGGCCGACGGCATCATGCATGAGATCAATTCCCTCATCACCGTGGCCGGGGATGTGAGGGACACGACCGCCAGCTTCAAATCGAGAAACGGGAAGTACATGATACTGGACCTGGCCCGGACGGACCACAGGGTCTTTTGCGGCAAGATAGCCTCCTGCCTCAAGGGGGACGTAAAGCTTTTGCCCGCCGATATACCGGACCACCACTCCTGCCGGTTCGGGAAGTGGTATTTCGGGGAGGGCGGCCAGTCGTGCGTCACGCTGCCGGGTTACAGGGCCATAGACGGTCCCCACCAGAAAATACACGCCCTGGCAAGAGAGGCCGTGGCCGCATACAACGCTGGCGAAGGGCAGAAGGCCGAAGAGGCCTATGGCCAGATGGAAGGCGTCTCCCTGGAGATAGGCGAATTGCTCGATGAAATGAAACGGGGCCGGACCGCGCTTTAAGGGAATTCACTCCGGTCCTTGCGCTTTTCGTGAAACCCTCTGCCGTAACGGCAGAGAGTTTTTGATTTGAGAGGGCGCCCGGACTTTCTTCCAATCATTTGCCACCCCTCCATTATCCTTATATAATTTTTTCAGGGAAAGGAGGTTCGATTCTTATGGCAAAGATAACCAGACAAATCGGGATAAGGGCCCCGGCGGAGAGGGTCTTCAGCATCGTCACAAACCCTGAAAACTGGCCGCGCTTCGTATCCGGCCTGATAGAGGTGCGCGATTTAAGCCCCGATATGCCGGCCAGGGGCGGCACCTTCACCTGGGAATATAACCTCATGGGCAAAAGGATTACGGGCAGGGGCGAGATTACCGAATACGAAAAAAACAAAAAATGCGCCCTGGCCCTGACCGGCGAGTTTTCGCTGAAGGAGACCTATGAGTTTGTCGAAAGGCCGGAGGGCACGGAGCTGGACGTTGAGATGGAGTACGAACTGCCGGCGGGGCAGGAGGTCTCCGGGGCGGGTATCGGCGTCCTGGACAAGGTAAACGAGGTCGAGGCCGGCACGATACTTGAAAAGATCAGGATACTGTCGGAGGAGAAAGCGCTGAAGAGCTGATCAGAGCGCGAGCAGCCGGTGATTTTAAAGGGCTAACATCCTGTCGAGGGCCTCTTTGGCCCTGAGCCTGATATCCTCCGGCACCTGCACGACCGTCCTGAGTTCACTGAGGGCCGTGTAAACGCTTTTGAGCGTGGTCTTTTTCATATTGGGGCAGACCATGTCTTTTCTCAGGGGATGGAAGACTTTTTCCGGGTTTTCCTTCCTGAGCCTGTGCATGAGCCCCACTTCCGTGCCGACGATGAACTCGCCGGCCGGGGAGTTTTTAGCGAATTTCAGCATGCCCGAGGTGCTTGTCACGTGGTCCGCTATTTCAAGCACTTCCATGCGGCATTCGGGGTGCGCCATCAGGAGCGCCCCGGGGTGTTCTTTTTTGGCCCTGATCGCGTCTTCTTTTTTTACCCTGTCGTGCACATGGCAAAAGCCGTCCCAGGCGATGATCTTCTTTTTCGTGTTCCTCTGGGCCCACATCGCCAGGTTCCTGTCCGGCACGCAGATGACCTCATCGCCCGGCAGCGACTCCACCACCTTGATCACGTTTGCCGAGGTGCAGCATATATCGCTTGCCGCCTTCACATCGGCAGTGGTATTTACGTAGCTTACGACCGGGACCCCGGGGTGCCGGGCCTTCATGTCGTTTAGGGTGAAGCCGATGGGGAAGACGAGGACCGGCTGCGTGTCATAGCCGGGGAAGAAATCCTTCATCTTCCGGGGCGTGCTCACCTGTATCATGTCGGCCATGGGGCAGCAGGCCCCGGCCTCCGGAAGGACGACGGTCTTTGCGGGGCTCAGGATGGCGGCGCTTTCGGCCATGAAGTTCACGCCGCAAAACACTATGACGTCGCAGTCGATAACGGAGGCGGTCCTTGAAAGCTCAAGGGAATCGCCGGTGAAGTCGGCGAGGTCCTGGACCTCATCCCGCTGGTAGTTGTGGGCCAGTATGACGGCCCTCCTTTGTCTCTTTAGCTCCAGGATTTCCTGGACCAGATCAAGATCGCTCATAAATTTTCAATTTTCCATTTTTCAGGGTTTCTCTTATCCGGTTTAATCTAAAACCCTGGCGGAGTATTGGTATATAAAACGGTGCCGTCCTTGAGGGCGATTTTATATATCACCGTCGGTTCCTTTCTCCTGGTCCGGCGCGGGGCGGGGCTGTCGGACCTGTAATCGCCGCCATCAAGACTGCACGCGGCCCCTCCGTGGTATGAGCTCAAGACCTTTTTTATATAATTTTCGGTCTCCCGGTAAGCGGGGATCACGCCGTATTTCTCTATGTGCTTCGGCCCCGCGTTGTATGCCGCGAGGGCGAGGGTCAGATTGCCCCCGAAGCGCTCCAGGAGGTTTCTTAAATACCTCACGCCCCCCTCGATATTTTCCTCGGGGTCAAAGGGGTTGTAAACGCCCAGAGAGACGGCCGTTGCCGGCATGAGCTGCATAAGCCCCATCGCCCCTTTGCCGGAGACAGCGGAGCAGTTGAATCCCGATTCGGTCTTGATGACCGCCTTCACAAGCGAGGGGTCTATCCGGTATTTCAGGGATTTTAATTTTATCAGGTCATCTATCCGCGCAGGGGAAGGACCCGTGACGCCCGGCTGCCCCCCGGCGGCCGCCGCGCGTCCCCCATCCTTCCGGTCATCGGCCACCTTCACCGCCCCCGACGCCGGCGTGTCCGAAAAGTGGATGACGCCGTCCTGGTCGATATATTTATAGATCGCGGCCCCGGCCGGATGGGCGGAGGCAAGAAGGGCCGCTATCAAAACCAGCGCAAACATCCTTAATATTTAACAATATAAGGCCCGCAGAGTCAATTGCAAAGGGATTTCTTGTCAAAGGGATTTTTGCAGGGGGTGGGACGCCCGCATGTCCCGGGCTTCTGAAAATCAAGGGCGTGCCGCCCCTCCGCGGGCACGCCCTTGTCGTTTTTTTTGTTTGTTTTTATGCCAGAGAGATTTACTTGCTTTACTGCTGCTTCTGGACGTTTGCGGCCTTGGGGCCGCGCTCCCCGTCGACGATTTCGAAATTCACCTTGTCCCCTTCATTCAGGGTCTTGAAACCATCGGCCATTATGGCGGAATAATGTACAAAGATATCAGGCCCGTTTTCCTGCTGGATGAAGCCATACCCCTTGGTCTCGTTGAACCATTTCACTTTCCCCTCGTACGACATGCTTCTGATCCTCCTTCTTCCCTCCCAGGGAAATAAAGTGATACTTTATGATACCTGCTAGACAGGCTATACCCTTTATAGCACGCGTTAAACGCGTTGTCAATAATATTTTTTCGCGCGGGAGTTTCTAATGGCGCCGGCGCGCTTGGCCAAAAGCCCTTAATAATGCTAAACTTATCATGTTTTCTTTCTTGAGTGGGCAGCGGGCGCATTTGCCCGTGTCTAAAGACTTGCGCGGGCAAGATCAATCTGTAAAAGGGAAAACGGAGGTGACTATGAAAGGCATGGATGGTCATATCGCCGGCCGCCGGATGGTTTTTTTGGCTGCCCTGCTTGCGGCCTCGGCATTGATTTTCCGGGCGCTCCCCTCAAGCGCGGGGCAGATGGAGGACCTCATCGGCAGGCTCAATGCCAGATATGCGGACTTTGACAAGAAGATGAATAACGTGATCATAAAGACGGTCGAGCATTCCGGCGCGGCCGAGACCATGATGAAGATTTACAGGGAAAACGACAAACTGAGGATAGAGTCCGTACCGGAGGTCCCGGGGCTTCAGCCCAAAGCCGCAGACGCCCTGAAGACGGTCATAATCTGGGACGGTTCCAGCGCCTGGATGATGACCCCCACTGGGCAGAGAAAGATTCCCGGCGTCACGAGGGACACGTTCCAGGCCGAGAACAACTGGTGGAAAGAGGTCGTCCGCGGCGCAAAGATCTCCGGGGAGCAGACTGTGGGCGGCCGGCGGTGCTACGTAATAGAAATTGTCGGCTCTCAGGCGCGCTTCAGCCGCATCTGGATTGACGAGAAGGACCTCGTGATGGTCAAGGCCGGCACCAAAAGCCCCGAGGGCAAGCGGCTTGAATGGCTCTTCTCCGATTTTAGAAAAATCGGGGGCTGGGACGTGCCCTTCAAGACGCAGACACTTCTGGAGGGACAGGTCGTTTCGACCTCGGACATAGAATCCTTTGAGTTCGGCAAAGCGCTTCCTGACGGCCTCTTCGCGCCTCCCGGCGCGAAAGGGCAATAGACAATGAAAGGGCCGGGATTCCGGCGTCATTGAATTATCGCCGGTTAACTGGTACAATAAAATAAGGAAATTCCTGCGTTTGTTTCTTTTTGGAGAGAGTGGGCGACCACTCTTTTGTTTTATGTGGGCAGGCAGGTTTTTTGTTTGATATGAGCAGAGTTGAGGCGAAGATAAGGCAATTGGCCCAGGAGGCCGCCCAGGGGTTGGGTTATACGCTGGAGGACGTGCAGCTCCTGGGGAGCGGGCGGAAGCTCGTTTTGAGGATAAACATCGACAAGGAAGGGGGAGTCACCATCAGGGACTGCGAGCTTATGAGCAGGCAACTGGGCGCGTTGCTGGACGTGGAGGACCTCATCCCGGGCCGTTATTTTCTCGAGGTCTCCTCTCCGGGGCTTGACAGGCCGCTAAAAGGCCCTGCCGATTTCCTCAAGCATAGGGGGAAGCTCGTAAGGGTTTCCACCAGGACGCCCTTCGAGGGGCAGACTTTCCTGATAGGCAGGCTCGAAGAGGCGAAAGAGGACTCTTTTGTCATGCGGGTAGGGGAAAAGGACCTGGAGATCCCTTACAAGGCCGTGGCGAAGGCCCGGCTTGAAATAGAGATTTAGGTTTCGGTTTTTTCTTTTCACAGGGGGAAGATGATATGAAAGAGATAGCGTTTCTCATTGACCAGATTTGCCGTGAAAAGGGCATCTCTAAGGAAGTGCTTGTGGGAGCGCTCGAATCAGCCCTGCTGTCGGCGGCGCGGAAGCGTTATGGCGGCAAGCCAAACATAAACCTGAGGATCAGCCCGGAGACGCTCAAGATCAGCGTCTTCGAGGAAAGACGCATTGTGCCGGTCGTGAGCAATCCCGAGGAGGAGATATCCGTCGAGGAGGCCGCAAAGGAGTTCCCCGGCAAGGCCGAGGGAGCAACGGTCGAGATACCCCTTGCCCCGGTGGATTTCGGGCGCATAGCCGCCCAGACCGCCAAGCAGGTGATACTGCAGAGGATGCGCGAGGCGGAACGCGATGCCCTTTTCAACGAGTTCAAGGGCAAGGTGGGCCAGATTGTAAGCGGCAGCGTCCTCAGGAAGGAAAAGGGCTTCTATTACATAAATATCGGCAAGACCGAGGCGGTGCTGCCGGTGAAGGAGGCCCTGGGCGGCGAGACCCTCCGGCGGGGGGATTTCATCAAGGCTTATATCGAGGACATCAGGCTTACGCCCAAGGGGCCCGTTATCATCATATCGAGGGCGACCCCGAAGTTCGTCGCGGAGCTCTTCAGGATGGAGGTGCCCGAGATAGCCGAGGGACTCGTCAGGATAAAGGACATAGTCCGGGAGCCCGGCGACAGGACGAAGATTGCCGTCTACTCCACCGACACCAGCATCGACCCCGTCGGCGCGTGCGTGGGGATGAAAGGCACAAGGGTACAATCGATAGTGCGGGAATTGAAGGGGGAGAGGATAGACATAATCCCCTGGAACGATGACCCGCGTGTCCTGATAGCCCGCGCCCTGAGCCCCGCGACCATAGACCGGGTCGGCATAAACGAGGAAGAGAAGACCGCAATGGTCGTCGTCTCGGACCAGCAGCTTTCAATCGCCATCGGCAAGAAGGGGCAGAACGTCAGGCTTGCAATGAAGCTTACGGGCTGGGACATAGACATAATAAGCGACACCGAGTACTCCAAGATAAAGATGGAGGAGGCCGAGGCCGCATTCGACGAGGCCCTCAGGGACACTAAAAAAGAGAGGGAAAAGCAGGGGCAGGAATAGGATTTGGGGTGTGCTTGTTTGCGAGATCGGGTCTGCGCGGCTTTTTTGCGGGGTTTATTAAAAAAAGAGCCGGGGCCGGGCGCCTCGTTTGCCTGGTGAGCGCCGGGTGAGTGGCGGGTAAAATGATCGAGAAGCTCAGGCGGAACTTCGAAAGCGGCATTGAAAAGCTCAGATGGTTTTCCGGGCTCCTGAACGAGCGCCTGAAGGTCGAGTTCGCCTTCTTCAGGTTCGCAAGCAAGGCCGAGAAGCTCAGGCGCGAGAAAGACGAATACGCCAGGGCCATTGGCGAGCGGGTCTTCCAGGAGAGGCAGCAGCTCTCCCTCCTTGCCAGGGATGAAAACCTGAAGGGGCTCTTGAAAGAGATGGAGATCGTAAGCGAGGAATTAGACAGTATGGTCGAGCAGGCCTCCAAAATCGGAAGGGAAAAATGATCCCGGGGGGCGCCTGGCTTTATATCTTTTCAGCGGTGATCGGCCTCATCGCCGGCTCATTTGCGAACGTCTGCATCTACCGGCTGCCGAGGGGCAAATCCGTCATAAGACCGGCCTCGCGCTGCCCCTCCTGCCAGACCCCCATCAAACCCTGGAACAATATCCCCGTACTGAGCTATCTGATGCTCAGGGGCAGGTGCAGGGCCTGCGGCCAACCCATCTCCGCCAGGTATCCCGCCGTGGAATGCCTTAACGGGCTTTTGTATACCATCGCCCTCTACAGGTTTGGGCCGACTGCCAGGACCCTTTTTTATTTCCTCTTCATAACCGCCCTGATCGTCATCACCTTCATAGATTATGATTTCCAGATAATTCCCGATGAGATAACCCTGCCCGGCATCCCGGTCGGGATATTGGCCGGATGGCTCATTCTGCCGGACCCGTTTTACAGGGCTCTGGATATGGGGATGGTCGCGTCCCTCATCGGGGCCGCAACCGGGTTTGCCCTTTTCTACGCAATAGCCTTCATGTCGCGCGGAGGCATGGGAGGCGGGGACATAAAGATGATGACGATGGCGGGGGCGGTGCTCGGCTGGGAAGGGGTCCTGCTCACCACTTTCACGGCGAGCCTTCTCGGCTCGGCCATAGGGATTTATCTGGTAATCTTCAAGGGAAAGGGCAGGAAATGGAAAATCCCCTTCGGCCCGTTTCTGGCCGCGGGCGCCCTTTTCAGTCTTTTTTACGGCCAGGAGGCCGTCTCCTGGTATCTGAGATATGGGCGCCACTGGTAATCCAATCTCTTACCTGGTCACTCCGCTCTCCCTCCTGATAGGATTCAGCCTGCTTTTTTTTGTCCTCATGTCCATGCTGTTGGGGAAATTTTCGCGGGGCAAGGGCCGGGCGGCCCCCAAGAAGACCTCCGAGGTGGGCTTCGTGGTGGACACCTTCCAGGACCTGGTGACAAAGCTCAAGGACAACGAAAGGGAGCTGGTGGCGCTTAGGACCAGGGCCGAGGACAGGGCGAGCCTGATTGAAAATCTAAGCGAAAACATCCTCGAGAGCGTTCCAAGCGGCGTCATCAGCTTTAATGAAGACCTGGAGATTACGATGGTCAACTCCGCGGCCGAAAGGATAATGGGTTTTAAAAGGCGGGAGGCCGTCGGGAAACAGCATGACAATGTCCTGAAGGGACAGATAGCCCGCTTTATCGAGCAAAAAAAGACGGTCGAAAGACAGGAGCTATCATATCCGCTGACGCCCGGGCGGCAGCTCTGGCTTGGTTTCTCCATAACCCCCCTCCATGACGCAAATGGGCAGAGATTGGGTCTGATCCTCGTCTTTACGGACCTGACGGAGCTGAAAGTGCTCGAACGGCAGGCGGAGCTGAGACGGCGGCTCTCCAGCCTTGGAGAGATGGCCGCCGGCCTCGCCCATGAGCTTAGAAACTCGATGGCCGTGATAGCCGGCTACGCGAAGATGCTCGCAAAAATACCCGGAGACCAGCCGCAAGGAGACCAGTCTCGGGGAGACCAGTCCCCGGAGGTAAACTCCCGTGAGGCCGGGGCCGCAAGGGCCATCGGGAAGGAGGTTGCCGCGATGAACTCCATAATTGACGGCTTTCTCTCATTCGCAAACCCGGTGAAACCCGCCCTCGATGCCGTCACTGGAAAAGACCTCCTCGGGCTTTTAAAGACCTGCATGAGCGCGGCGCTTGCCGGCGATACGCGGATTGCGGCCTCGCTTTCCTCCGGCGACGGGGAGTTCACCATGCAGGCGGACGAGATACTCCTGAAGCAGGCCTTTATGAATCTCATACAAAATGCCGTCCAGGCGATGCCCGAGGGAGGGGAGCTTGACGTCCGGGCAGAGAAAAAGGGCGCAGAATGCCTCATCTGCATCTCGGATACCGGCCCCGGCATACCCGAGGAGATGAGACAGAAGATATTCCTGCCTTTTTATACCACCAAGCAGAGCGGCACGGGCCTTGGCCTTGCCATAGTGCACAGCATAGTCCAGAGCCATCTTGGCAGCATCGGGCTGGAGACCTCGGCAGGGGGCAGCCGGTTTCTGATAAGACTGCCCTTGAGCGAATAGCAAAAAGACAGACAATCCCGCCTTGGCGGGACCCGCTGCAACGTAAACGACCGATGAATCTGTGGGGGCGCTGCTTGCTGCGCCCATCCTTCTTTTTTACGCCAGCAGCAGCGAGGCGGCCCAGACCGCGATGAATACTAGGAAGCTGACGGCCCCGTAAAGGGCTTTTTTCCCCCTTGGCCTGCCGGTCTTCTCGAAACCATAGAGCGCGGTGGCGATGGCTGAGACCACCCAGCCGCAAAAACCTGCCTCGGCGGCGACGGACCAGAAAACCGACGGCGCCCTGTCGTCCCTGAAGATGGCCATGTATTTCCGGCGCTCGCCGGCGGCCTCTTCGGGCCTTATCGCGCCCTCTTTGATAAGCATTTGGGTATCGAGCGCCGCTATTTTATTATCACATCGCTCTATCCAGCGCCTGCCCGGCGTGTAAAAACTCCTTACGCCGTAAAAGGAACTCCTTATCGAGGAGTAGGCGATGAGGGCCCAGTCCGGCCTGCCCTGCGCCTCGAACATCCGGCCTATCTGCCAGAGCCTCCCGGCCGCTCTCTCCGTAAAGGGCGAAAACGGCACGTAAAAATGCATCGCGGTGTCGTATTGCCTGATTGCAAGCTTCCAGTTGTGCGCGGCGAAATAGCCTTCCGCCTGGCGGAAGTTGGATGCCTGGCGAAAGACTACCCTGCCGGCCAGCAGCATGGTTGCCGCAAAGATCACCAGAAAGACCTTCCGGTACATGCGTAAAAATAGCACAGACGCGGAGGATTAAACAAATTCCAGCGCGGCGGGGTCGTGTATAATAGAAAGGTAGACGCCAGGGGCTACGGCTTCCAATCAAAAGTGAAAATGCAACTACCCGTTTTTTTTATATAAATTTGACAAACGGGCGTTTTTTGGTTTAATCTAGTTAAAAGGAGGAATGATGCTTAAGACGATAGAGGAAATCAGCCCGACAAAGAAGCGGCTGCGTATAGAAATTCCCCCCCAGACCATCGAGAAAGAGATAAGCGACTCCCTTCAGAAGCTGAGGCAGAGGGCGAAGATAGCCGGCTTCAGGGCGGGCAAGGCCCCCATGGGGCTCATCGAGAAGAAATTCGGCAAGGATGTCGAGGGAGAGGTGCTCCAGAAATTGATCCCGAAGATATATTCCGAGACGATCAGGGAGGCCCAACTGAAACCCGTAGACGATCCGGTCTTCGAGGAGATGGGGGATTTTAAGCGGCTGGAGCCTTTCAACATGACCCTTCTTGTCGAGGTGATGCCCAAAATCGATGGCCTGAATTACACGGGGATAAAGGTCCGCGAGGTCGATACGGACGTGCAGGACAAGGACGTTGAGGACGTCCTCGGGCGGCTCCGGGAGGAAAAGGCGGTCTATGAGCCCTCGGAGGGGCCCCTTGTGGAAGGCGACATGGCGATAATGGATTACAGGTTTTCGGGTGGAGGCGAGGGCGACGAGAAGGCCTTCGAATCCCAGGTGTTCAAGGTCGGCTCGGAGAATATGCCGCCGGATTTTTCCCGCGGGCTTGCCGGAAGGAAAAAAGGCGAGAGCTTCGATATAACGGTGGAGTTTCCCGGGGACTATCCGCTGAAGGACATGGCGGGCAGGCAGGTAGTCTTCCATATAACGCTCAAGGACGCCAAGAAGGTAAAACTGCCCGCGGTCGATGACGAGCTTGCGAAGGACATCGGGCGCGAGAACCTGGAAGATCTCAAGGTCCATATAAGGGAGCAGGTGCTGAAATCGAAGAAACAGACGGTCCTCAGGATGCAGAAGGCCGAGCTGATGAAAAAGCTTGTGGAGTCCCATGAGTTCGACGCGCCCGAAACCCTCGTCGGCAAGGAGCTCTCGGGGCTGGTCGAAGAGGCCGCGGCCCGCGGGGGCAAGGATGCGGACCTGCAGGCCCTCAGGGAGGGCCTTAGGGAGACCGCCAGGAGGAACGTGAAGGCGAGCCTCCTTCTTGAGCTGATCGGGGAGCGCGAGAAGGTCGGGGTCTCCGAGGAAGACCTGAAGAAAAAGATAGCGGAGCTGGCCCTGAGGCTCTCCATCACGCCCGAAAACGTCATCAAGTACTACGTCTCCCGGGACGGCTCGCTCGAGGGTCTGAGGCATGCTGTTTTTGAGGAAAAGGTCATGGACCTGGTCCTGGAAAAGGCGCAATTCGAGAAGGTGGACAAATGAGCGTGATACCGATAGTCATAGAACAGACGGGCAGGACGGAGAGGGCGTATGACATATATTCCCGTCTCCTGAAGGACAGGATCATTTTTCTCGGCACGCCGGTGGACGATTACGTGGCCAACACCGTGATCGCGGAGCTGCTTTTTCTGCAGAGCGAGGACCCGGAAAAGGACATCCACCTCTACGTGAATTCCCCGGGCGGGGTCGTCAGCGCCGGCCTGGCCATTTACGACACCATGCAGTACGTGAAGCCGGACATCGCGACATACTGCATAGGGCAGGCGGCGAGCATGGGCGCGCTCCTGCTTTGCGCCGGGGCGAAGGGCAAGCGGTTCGCCCTCCCCAATTCCAGGATAATGATACACCAGCCCACCGCCGGGTTCACCGGGCAGGCCTCCGATGTGGAGATACATGCCAGGGAGGTCCTCAGGATGAAGGAGCAGCTGAATCAGATCATGTCCTATCATACGGGGCAGCCCATAGAGAAGATACACGCCGACACGGACAGGGATTTTTTCATGTCGTGCGACGAGGCAAAGGCCTACGGGCTTATTGATGAGGTTCTTAAGACCGCGAAGATCAAGGCGGCGGAATAAAACGGAGGTTCTCCCAGATGGCTAAGAAGGAAAACCCGGAGTACAAATGCTCTTTCTGCGGCAGGGGGCAGGACGAGGTCAGAAAACTAATAGCGGGGCCCACCGTATTCATATGCGACGAATGCGTGGGGCTCTGCAACGAGATCATAGCCGATGAGCTTTTCATCGAGGAGAAGGGGCAGGGGGGCCTGCCGAAACTCCCCACGCCGCGCGAGATAAGCCGCTTCCTCGACGATTACGTCATCGGGCAGGAGCGGGCGAAAAAGACCCTCGCCGTCGCGGTATACAACCATTACAAGAGGATCTACTCTCCGGCGGAAACGGACGTGGAGCTGCAAAAGAGCAACATCCTCATCATAGGGCCCACCGGCACCGGCAAGACCCTTCTGGCCCAGACGCTGGCCAGGCTGCTCGACGTGCCCTTCACCATCACGGACGCCACCACCCTCACGGAAGCGGGTTATGTCGGCGAAGACGTGGAAAATGTGATATTGAAACTCCTCCAGGCCGCCGATTATGACGTGGAGAAGGCCCAGAGGGGGATCGTCTATATTGACGAGATAGACAAGATAAGCCGCAAATCCGACAGCCCCTCCATAACCAGGGACGTCTCGGGGGAGGGTGTCCAGCAGGCGCTGCTGAAGATAATCGAGGGCACGACGGCCAATATCCCGCCGCACGGCGGCAGGAAGCACCCGCAGCAGGAATACATACAGGTGGACACGACAAACATCCTCTTCATATGCGGCGGGGCGTTCGTCGGCTTGGACAGCATTATAAAACAGAGGACGGGCAAGCAGACTGTGGGTTTTGACTTCAAGGACACAAGCTCCAAAACCGGCGCGCAGAAACTGGGAGACATCCTTTCCCTTGCGGAGCCCGAGGACCTGATAAAGTACGGCATGATACCGGAGTTCGTGGGCAGGGTGCCCGTCGTGGCCACCCTGGACGAGCTTGACGAGACCGCGCTGGTGCGTATTCTCACCGAGCCCAAGAATTCCCTTATAAAGCAATATCAGAGACTGCTGTCGATGGACAACGTGCGGCTGCGGTTCACGGAGCCCGCGCTCAAGCAGATCGCAAAGAGGGCGATAAAGAAAAAGACGGGCGCCAGGGGGCTTCGGAGCATCCTCGAGGGCGTCATGCTGGACGTGATGTTCGAGGTGCCCTCGGAAAAGACCATAAAGGAATGCCTCATCAACGAGGACGTCCTCGAGAAGAAGGAAAAACCCATCCTGATATACGAGCGGCAGTCGGCTTAAACAAAACAAGCGCTTTTTGTTTTTTTGCTCTTCGTGCCTTGTCCCTTGTGTCTTGCATGGAGGGGTGGCCGAGCGGTTGAAGGCGACGGTCTTGAAAATCGTTGCAGGGTCACACCCTGCCGAGAGTTCGAATCTCTCCCCCTCCGCCACTTTCCCCCATATAACTTATTGATTTTATACATTTTGGCTCTTTTTAGAATCGCGCAGTAACCGCTCAGTAATATGGTCAGCATGCCCTCAAGCTTGGATCTACCCTTGTGGCCAACTATTATCAGGGGACAATTCTTTTTCTGGGCGAAGTGCACAATCATTTCAGCCGGGTGCCCTACAGCGATTTCGGTGCTGCCCTTGATATTTTTGGCCCTTGCCATTTCTTCGAGGCTTTTTAACAACGATTCATATTGTTTGGTGGTTTCATCCAGGAGGTTGTCCGCCTCAACGAGATACATGCCCTCGGGAGGCTGGATCACCGGTAACACAAAAATATCGGAGTCTGGTTTGCACGAGGCCGCCATGTCAAGGGCAAAATCAAAAGCCTTGTATGATTCCTCGGACCCGTCAAAACCAACTAGCATTTTCCCAACCATTTAAAACCTTCTCCTTTCATAATCAATTAGGCCAAATTGATCAATAAATCCATCAAAAAAACCAAATGGCCTTCTGCCAAATGTTTACTCTAAAGTATATTCCCCTCTGAAAACTTTGCAAAAGGAAAATCGATGATGATGCTACTTCGCCTGCCCTTACGCCTCGTGGCAGAGGGGGGCAAACGAACGGGTCAATGGGATGATCAGGAGGTACTTTTCAAAAGGCGCTGATTTCAGCAAGATAACGGACGAGCGGGTCGCATGGGTCGAATCACGTATCAACAACAGGCCCGGAAAATGTCTGGGCTATAAAACCCCAGGCGAAGTCCCCGCCGTTGCACTTCGACATTGAATCTGGGAGCTTTGGACTTAGCAGGGGAATTCCGGAAATAGCCAAATGTATGAGCGAAAATTATATCTCTTTATTGTTGACCTTGATATAAAAATCGCATTTCTTGCAGTCTTCCCATTTCTGTGCGTATATTCCCTGCACCTTTCCCTCGCAGAACGTGCCAGCTACAACCCAGCATATTCTCCCGAAATTCGGATACGCGGGACATTTTATTGATGCGTCTCTTTTCCCCTCGCATTTCATGTATTCCCAGCATTGCACATTGAGCGATTCTTCGTCACTCTGGTGCGGCAGATAAAAACTGAAAGTGGAGCCTCTCCCCGCGGTACTCTCGGCTTTTATGAATCCACTATGCTCCTCGATAATCTTTCGCGTTATGGAGAGTCCGAGCCCCGTGCCGTGACCTATCTCCTTGGTGGTGAAAAATGGTTCAAATATCCGGAGCAATTTATCTTCAGAAATTCCCTGTCCGGTATCAGATACCCTGATGTAAACAAATACTACGTTATGAAGATGCTCTTTACCTGCCGTTATCTTTAATGTGCCGCCACCGGACATTGCATCGATTGCATTGGTAATGAGATTATCAAGCGCCAGTCTGACCTGGTCCTTGTCCATTAAAAGATAGGGGAGATTGTCTTCCACTTCCGCATCGAGCCCTATCGATTGTTCAGCGCACAAATCCTTATACACTCTTACCGTGTTGCGGATGATCTCCTCCAGGGCATATCTTTCGAGGTGAAATCTAGCATGTCGTGAAAAGATAAGGACATTCTTCAATATCTTTTCAAGCTTCTCCACCTCTGTTATGACAATCTCCGTATATTCCTTTTCCTTCCCGTTGATAACGAGTTTGTGGAGTCTATGGGCAAAACCGCCTATTGCAGTGAGGGGATTCCTGATTTCGTGCGCCACATCGGAGGTGAGTCTCCCCAAGGCCGCGAGTTTCTCTGCCTGGATCAATTTATCCTGTGATCTCTTTATCTCACCGGTTTTTTCCGTTATCTTCTCTTCGAGGGTCTGCGTCCAGTTGTCAATTCTTTCCTTCGCGACTTTGAGGTCTTCAATCATCATATTGAAGGTATGGGCAAGCAGGCCCATCTCATCCCGTGAGAATATGGTGATTTTCTGACGCACATCGCCGGCTGCAACCTTTTCCATCGCATTCGAAAGGGCAGAGAGAGGTCTTAGAATCAATATCTTCAGGATCAAATAAAGGATAAGGGAACTTACGCCCATCAAAACAAGGCCATAGATGGTTATCTCTATAGTTTGCTTTCTTATATTTTTATCAACGGAGGAAAGGGAGAAATCAGTATCGAGGATACCGAGGATTTTTTGCCCCGGAGGATGCATATGGCAAGCCGCTGTGTAACATGATGGCTCATTGTAAATCGGGTCAACCAATGTCAGAATTCTGTATCCCTCGCTGCCCTGGTAGATTGTCCATCGATTCTTGCCTGTCAGGGTGGCGAACGGTTTTTGGGGGTTCATATGACAGCCTCTACAGGCCACCGAACTTCTGTTGACCATATGCCCAATCTCTTCCCGTCTGGATGAATAGAAAGTTCTTCCTTCATCGTTGAATATTCTTATTCTTTTGATATCCTTTCGTGAGCCTATACTTTCCAGGATGTGTTGAATTGACTCTCTATGAAAGGTGAGCATGCCGTAACGGGTGCTTCTCCTCACAAGATCGGAGAAGGATGCTGCATATTGTATGGCATTGTTCAAAAGATTTTTCTTTTCGGTGTTGATTAACGTATACCAGGATGTTCCTGCGCCAATTATGATAAGCAGGCCGAGAGCAATAATAAGTTTTGCGGCAAGGGACTTGGTTATGTTTCTGGCAGCCTTCATCTCTCGATTCTTTTCCCGCGCCCCCTTAAATTATAAGGTCGTTCTAAATATAATATACGAATCAAGCGTTAATGCCAGTTAGAAAATTTTTAAAACGGGCGAAAAATCACTAGGAAGGATAAGCCCTTTCTCACCACGGTTTTATCTTTTTCCCGAA
>JAJYJK010000063.1 GCA_021789555.1 Nitrospirota bacterium | reverse complement strand
CACCTTTGGTGGCCTCCTGTACTGGATATTTTGGGTGTGAGCAACTCTATTTTATCCAGTACAGAGGCCATTCTACAATGCTGTCATCCCTCTTTTTTCAATTATTTTTTGCAACTGGTGGGTTTATATAAAGAAGTATGGAATTCAAGCGCGTCCGCATACCCGTAACTGGCATGAGCTGCGCGGCGTGCGCCGCGAGGATTGAGTCTGCCCTGTCGAAGATAGACGGCGTGAAGGAGGCTGCAATCAACTTCGCGGCCGGGCGGGCGACCGTCCTTTACGACCCCGCAGTCGTCAGCCTGGACAGCCTCCTTACCGCGATAAAAGACCTTGGCTACGGCGCCTCAACGGCGAAATATATAATCCCGATAAGGGGGATGACGTGCGCGGCCTGCCAGGCCCGCGTCGAGAATGCGCTAAAAGGCGTCGACGGGGTCGTTTCGGCCCAGGTCAATATTGCGACCGAACGGGCCGCCGTTGAATACATCCCTGCTCAGGCGGGTATCAGAGACCTCAGAGAGGCCATCATCAGGGCGGGTTATGATGTCGTAAAGATCGAGGCCGGCGAGGACGCGGTCCTCAAGGAGGAACGCGAAAGACAGGCGCGGTACAAAAACCTTAAAAACAGGCTTTTTGCGGGCGCCCTGCTTTCGGTCCCGATCTTCCTCGTCATGTACTGGAACATGCTCGGCCTTGACGGGCTCTTCAGGATACCGGTGCGGACCGGCTTTATCATCCAGTTCATCCTCGCAACCCCCGTTCAATTTTGGATAGGCAGACAGTTTTACCGGGGCGCTATCTCCGCGGCCAGACACCGGACAACGGACATGAATACGCTCATAGCCGTCGGGACTTCCTCCGCCTACATCTATAGCGTGCTGGCGACGTTCCTGCCTTCGCTTTTTCTGATAAAGGGTTATGCCGCCTCCGTATATTTCGACACCTCGGCCGCCATTATCGTGCTCATACTTCTGGGCAGGACCCTGGAGGCGAAGGCAAAGGGACAGACCTCGGAAGCCGTCAAAAAATTAATCGGACTGAGGCCGAAAACGGCCCGCCTCCTCAGGGACGGACGCGAGGCGGACATCCCCGTCGAGGAGGTCGAAATAGGCGACACCGTCATCGTCAGGCCCGGTGAGAAGATACCGGTCGACGGCATCGTGAAGGAAGGCCGCTCATCCGCAGATGAATCGATGATAAGCGGCGAGTCCATGCCGGTTGAAAAAAACGCAGGCGATGAAGTCATCGGCGGGACGATGAACATGACCGGGGCCTTTAAATTCGAGGCGACGAAAGTCGGCAGGCAGACGATGCTTGCGCGCATCATAGAGCTTGTCGAGCAGGCGCAGGGGACAAAGCCGCCTATTTCGAGGCTGGCCGACAAGATCGCCTCGTATTTCGTCCCCTCGGTGATGGGCGCGGCCGCGCTCACATTCATCATATGGTATCTGGCCGGCCCCGCCCCCGCCTTCACTTACGCTGTCCTGAACTTCATAGCCGTTCTCATAATAGCCTGCCCGTGCTCGCTCGGCCTCGCAACGCCGACCTCCATAATGGTCGGCACCGGCAAGGGCGCGGAAAACGGGATACTCTTCAGGGGAGGCGATGCCCTGGAGACCGCGCACAAACTGACCTGCATAGTCTTCGACAAGACGGGCACGATAACGAGGGGCAAACCCGTCCTGACCGGCATAGAGACAAACGGGAAGCTCGATGCCGGTCAGGCCCTTTATTACGCCGCGAGCGCGGAGCGGGGCTCGGAGCACCCGCTTGCCGGGGCCATTGTTGAAGCGGCGTCGGCGAAGGGGATAAAACTTTCGGAGGCCCACGGGTTCGAGAGCGTACCGGGCCGCGGGATCAAGGCCGTCGTGGACGGCAGAACGGTCGTCTTCGGCAACCCCCGGATGATGGCGGAAGAGAAGATAAAGATGGGACAGGAATTTTCCGCCGGCCTGGAGCGGTTTTCCGGGGAAGGCAAGACCCCGATGGCCCTGGCGGTGGACGGCGAGGCGGCGGGTGTGTTTGCCGTGGCGGACGTCATGAAGGAAAACTCTCAAAAGGTCGTCTCCGCGCTCAAGCGGATGGGACTCATCGTTGCGCTTTTGACCGGCGACAACGAGATGACCGCAAGGGCCATCGCCAGGGAGGCGGGCATCGACCGCGTCTTCGCCCAGGTGCTGCCCGAAGACAAGGCGAACATCATAAAGCAGCTCCAGGGGAAAGGCTACCGGGTGGCCATGGTGGGCGACGGGATAAACGACGCCCCGGCCCTCGCCCAGGCGGACATCGGGATCGCGCTTGGCACGGGCGCCGATGTGGCGATTGAGGCGGCGGATGTGACCCTCATTAGCGGCGATCTCAGGGGGGTGGGCTCCGCGATTGCCCTTTCGAAGGCCACCATCCGGAACATCAAGCAGAACCTCTTCTGGGCTTTTGCATACAACGTTATATTAATACCAGTCGCGGCTGGCGCGCTGTTTCCTTTCTCCGGGATTTTATTAAACCCCATATTCGCCGCGGCCGCGATGGGGATGTCCTCGGTGACTGTCGTCTCAAACGCCCTCAGGCTCAGACACTTTAAAGCGCCGATATAGAATTAACCAATCAACCATGCAGCGGCAGAAAAAAAGCCCAAAAGAGCGAAAGACGCCATTGCCAGGCTGCGGTTAAATGCCCTTTTCTTGAATTAAATCCTTCCCATATGTGATAATCTTGCCCTGCACATCTTTTTCATCTATGAAGGAGGTTTCTAAAGGTGGCGAGGATTGACGATCTGTGTATCAACACCATAAAAATGCTTGCCGTGGACGCCGTGGAGAAGGCGAACTCCGGACATCCGGGCATGCCGCTGGGAGACGCGGCGATGGCTTATGTCCTCTGGAGCCGGGCGCTCCGGCACAGCCCGAAAAACCCGCTCTGGCCAAACCGGGACAGGTTCGTGCTCTCGGCCGGCCACGGCTCCATGCTCCTGTACAGCCTTCTGCACCTCACAGGCTATGACCTTACGCTCGATGACATAAAAAATTTCCGCCAGTGGGGCAGCCACACTCCGGGCCATCCCGAATACAGCCCCGCCCGCGGCATAGAGACGACCACAGGCCCCCTCGGACAGGGGTTTGCGACCGGCGTGGGCATGGCGATCGCCCAGAGACGCCTGCGGGACATCTTCAACCGTCCGGGGTTCCCCATATTCGATTACAACATATACGGCATTTTAAGCGACGGCGACATGATGGAAGGCGTCCAATCAGAGGCGGCATCGCTTGCCGGCCATCTCGGGCTGGGCAAGATAGTCTACCTTTATTCCGACAACAGGATAACCATAGAGGGTCCGACGGAACTTGCCTTCACCGAAGACGTGGGCAAGCGCTATGAGGCATACGGCTGGCATGTCCAGCGGGTGGACGGCTATGACCTCGCCGGGATCGAAAGGGCATTGAAGACCGCCAAAAAAGAAAATGGCCGCCCTTCCCTCATAATCGCCCGCACCCGCATAGCCCAGGGCTGCCCGACCCTCGAAAACACCTCCAAGGCCCACGGCGCGCCCATCGGCAAGGAGGAAGAAAGGCGCTTAAAACAATTCTGCGCCTGGCCCAACCGGAGTTTTTACATTCCCAAAGATGTAGCCAGGCAGATGGGAAAGGCCGTTAAGCTTGGCAGGACGCTGGAGGGCGAATGGCGGGCGATGACGGCCGGATACGGGAAGAAATTCCCCCAGCTCGGAAGGATGCTGGAGGATTTTTACGCCGGCCGGTTCGAAGACGGATGGGAAAAGGCGCTGCCGGTCTTCAAACCCGGGGATTCCATCGCCACGAGGAGCGCATCGGGGAAGGTCTTGAACGCGATTGCGCCAAAAATCCCGCAGCTTCTGGGCGGCTCCGCAGACCTGTCCCCCTCTAATAACACGTACCTTAAAGACGGCGGTGATTTCACCCCGGAGCGCTCCGGCAGGAACATGCATTTTGGGGTAAGGGAGCACGCGATGGGGGCAATCTTAAACGGCATCGCCTTAAGCCGGGCCCTCATCCCCTACGGCGGGACGTTTCTTGTCTTCTCGGATTACCTGCGGCCCGCTCTGAGGCTCTCCTGCCTCATCCAAACCCATGCAATCTATGTATTTACCCATGATTCCATAGGCGTCGGGGAGGACGGTCCCACACACCAGCCGGTTGAGCAACTGGCAAGCCAGCGGGCGATTCCGGGGCTCACGGTCATAAGGCCTGCGGACGCGAACGAGACCTCTGAATCCTGGAAGTTCGCCCTCACGCATAACGGCCCTACGAGCCTTATCTTATCAAGACAAAACCTTCCCGTCCTGGACCGCAGGAAAAACGGTTACGGCCCCGCCTCCGGGATTTTAAGGGGCGGTTACATCCTTTCGGATTCCAGTGGCGAGCCCGAGATAATCATCATCGGCTCCGGTTCGGAAGTGCACCTCTGCCTTGAAGCGGCGAAAATACTCAGAGAGAAAAAGAAGCTCAATGTGAGGGTCGTGAACATGGCCAGCTGGCGGCTCTTTGACCTCCAGCCCAAGCGCTATAAGGATAATGTGCTGCCGCCCGGCGTGGAGACGAGGCTGGCGGTCGAGGCCGCCTCCGCCCTGGGCTGGCACAAGTACGTCGGGCTCAAGGGTACGGTCATCGGGCTGGACCATTTCGGGGCGTCGGCGCCGGGCAAAACCGTCTTCGAGAAATTCGGCTTCACCGTGGACAACATCGTCAAGACGGCCCTAAAACTTATTAAAGGACGCTCCTAAAAACCGAGGCATTTCAGAAAAAGCCCGGTGTCGGCGAGGTCCTCAAGGATGTGGTCGGCCTCCGTCTTCAGAAGCTCGGCCGAGGTATAACCGCCGGTGGCCACCGCAATGGCATGCGCCCCGTGCAGTTTCGCGCATTGCACGTCCCGCGGGGTGTCGCCTACGACGGTGCAGTCCGCGGCGGCCAGTCTTTCGTTTTTATCCAGGCGGCCGTTCCGTTTTTGATTGAAGCGCCCGAGCGCTATCGGCAGAAGACGGTTTCTGTCCGCGCTGTCGCTGCCAAAGGCCCCGAACTGGAAATACCCGTTTAAGCCGAATGCCTCGAGTTTTATCCTCGCGCCGTCTTCAATATTTCCGGTGAGCAGGCCGAGCGCTACCCCTTCCATGACGCCAAGCGCGTTCAACGCCATTTTGACCCCCGGTTTCAGACGCCTTCCGGGATTATCGACCTGCAGCTTCAGATGGCGGATGTAGGCGTCCATGAATAGCGGCATCTTGCCGTCCGCTTCAATGCCATGCTTTCTAAAACCCTCCATTACGATCTCCGTGTCGGTCTTCCCGGCCATCCTTATCCCCTCAAAGGGGAGACCAGTCCCTACGAGACCAGCCTCCAGGAGACCGGTCCCCGAAGGCGGCTTATCGATTGAAAAAAGCTCGCGGAAAGCGGCGTTAAGGGCGCGGCTTCCGGCCCCGCCCGAATCAAGCAGGGTCCCGTCGATGTCGAAAAGCACCAGTTTCATTTTCCGGGTATTTTCTTGTGCATCAGGTTTTATTGTCTTCCCCATGTTTGAGACAGCGGGCAATCTAATGTAAGGAATCTCTTTCATTATATTCGCTCGCCAGCCTCCGTGGCAAGTCTCAGTTTATTCGGGGTTTGAGGCGAAGCCCCCAAGAAATAAAAAGGCGGGCGGGTGGGAAAATCCGCTTTTTTGGCTATAATATAGGGGCAGGTTTTGTGCAACCCGCGGAAAAATTGACAACAGCAGGTTTTCTTTAGTATTTTATTCCTTTCGGGGCGTAGCGCAGTCCGGCTAGCGCACCTGCTTTGGGAGCAGGGGGTCGGAGGTTCGAATCCTCTCGCCCCGATAAGAGCGCCTGTAGCTCAGTTGGATAGAGCAACTGCCTTCTAAGCAGTGGGTCAGGGGTTCGAATCCCTTCAGGCGCGCTTACTCTAATCGGTTTTCAGGATTCTCTCCACTATATGACTGCCGCCCGCCGCGAGAGCTTCATTGTATAGAAGCTCCCGTGAAAAAAGAACCTCCTTGCCCCAAAGAAAAAATTGCTGTATCCTAAAAATTGCGGCATAAAATGCGATAACCCGAACCCCCATTCATAGGAAAGAGGGACATTGATGAAAAAAGGCAAAAACCCCGTTTCCGGGTTTCTTCTATTTGTCCTCATGGCAGCGGCGGCGCTCTGGCCCGTAAGCTCTGCGCGGGCCCAGGAGGTAGTCCGGGCAAGGCTTGCAAACGGCCTCCGGGTGGTGATCGTCCGGGACCCGCTCGTGCCGGCAGCCGCGACGGTTGTCAACTACCTCGCCGGTTCCGATGAGGCCCCGGCCGGGTTCCCGGGCATGGCCCATGCCCAGGAACATATGATGTTCCGCGGCAGCCCCGGGCTTACGGCCGACCAGCTTGCCCGCATCACGGCGGAGATGGGGGGCAATTTCGACGCCGACACCCAGCAAAACGTTACCCAGTATTTCTTCACCGTGCCGGCCGAAGACCTGGATGTGGCCCTGCACATAGAGGCCATACGGATGAAAGCCGCCCTCGACAGCGAGAAACTATGGGACGAGGAGCGGGGCGCGATAGAGCAGGAAGTCTCCCAGGACCTGTCGAACCCCGAATACGTCTTTTATATGCGCCTTCTGGCCGACATGTTCGCCGGGACGCCCTACGAGCATGACGCACTTGGCACCCGCCCCTCCTTCGACAAGACAACGGACGCGATGCTCAAAAAATTCCATAACGCCTGGTATGCGCCCAATAACGCCGTGCTTATCGTATGCGGGGACGTCAATGCCGCCCGCACTTTAAAAAAAGTGAAAAAACTCTTCGGGGACATCCCGGCAAGGAAGCTCCCGGCCCGCCCGGAGGTGAATCTCCGCCCTGTCCGTCCGGAGATAATCAGGATGGATACCGACCGTCCATACGGCATGGTATCCTTTGCCTTCAGGATGCCGGGATATGACAGCCCGGATTACGCGGCTTCCATAGTGCTTGCGGATGTCCTTAGCAGCCAGCGCGGAGACCTCTATTCCATGGTCGCGGATGGCAAGGCGCTCTTTGCCGATTTCGAGCTGGCCCCGCTGCCAAAGGCCGGGCTTGGTTATGTGGCGGCGGGCTTCCCATCCGGGGCGGACAGCGAAAGACTCCTCTCCCAGGTGCGAAGCGTCCTTTTGGCAGACATAAAAAACGGCGTTTCGGCCGATCTTGTGTCCGCGGCAAAGCTGCATGAGATAACGGATGCGGAGTTCGAGAAAAATTCGATAAAGGGGCTTGCCATGAGCTGGTCGCAGGCGATCGCCGTTGAAGGCAGGCGGTCGCCGGACGAGGACATAGAGGCCATACGGAAGGTCACGGTGGAAGACGTCAACCGTGTGGCCGCCAGATATCTGGATTTTGGCCGTTCGATCGGGGCAGTCCTCACTCCGCGGGTTTCCGGCAAGCCCGTCTCCTCAAAGGGGTTCGGCGGCACGGAGACCCTGACTGCCGGCAAACCAGTCAAGGTAAAGCTTCCGGGATGGGCGGAGAAGGCCCTTAGCCGTCTTTCCGTGCCGCGTTTCACCCTTCACCCCGTTGTCAGCACTTTGCCAAACGGGCTGCGTCTTATCGTGCAGCCGGAGGCCATAAGCAACACGGTGAGCGTCTACGGCCATATCAAGAGCAATGCCGCCATGCAGACGCCGAAGGGACAGATGGGAGTGGACGGGGTCCTGGATCAGCTTTTCTCTTACGGCAGCGCTTCCCTGGACAGGATAGCCTTTCAGAAGGCCCTGGACGATATAGGGGCAACCGAGTCCGCAGGCGCCGATTTCGAGGTCAAAGTGACACCCGGCCATTTCGACAGGGGCGTTCGGTTGCTCGCCGAAAACGAGCTGCATCCGGCCCTGCCCCCGAACGCCTTCAGCATAGTGAAAACACAAACCGCGGCATCGGTTGCCGGGACACTTAAAAGCCCCGGTTTTCTAAGCGAACAGTCCCTGAAGACCGGCCTCTTCCCCAAAGGCGATCCCAGCCTGAGATATGCCACACCGCAATCTTTGTCCGCCCTCACCCTGGACGATGTGAAGACTTATTACCGGGGCGTCTTCAGGCCGGATATGACGACTATTGTGGTCATAGGGAAGATCACCCCCGGGCAGGCCCGGAAGGTAATTGCGAGATATTTCGGCCGCTGGAAACCGGAGGGGCCCAAACCGGCCACGGATTTGCCCTCGGTCCCGGATAACAAGCCCTCTTTCATGACCATACCCGATTCGAGCCGTCTGCAGGACGTAGTCACCATGGCGCAGACCCTTCGCCTGAAACGGACAAGCCCGGACTATTACCCGCTCCAACTGGGCAACAATGTGCTTGGCGGGGCCTTCTACGCCACAAAGCTCTACCAGGACCTCAGGGAAAACACGGGGCTCGTTTATTATGTGGACTCATACCTCCAGGCGGGCCGTCACAGGTCGGTCTACTTCGTGGTCTTTGCATGCGATCCGGACAAGGTCTCCAGGGCGGTCTCAATTGTGCGCCGCGACCTGAACCAGATGCAAAAGACACAGGTCCCCGGAGACCAGCTCCGCCAGACCAAGGCGCTCCTGCTGCGGAAAATTCCGCTTGCCGAGGCGAGCATTGACGGCATTGTCGGCGGACTTATCTACCGGACGGTCAATAATCTGCCCCTCGATGAGCCGGTACGCGAGGCAAGAAGGTATATAAGGCTGACCGGCCCGGACATCAAGAAGGCATTTTCAAAATGGATACGCCCCAACGGGATGGTTGAGGTGACCAAGGGCCCTTCGCCCCGGTAAAGCCCGCTCCGGAGCCGCGTTCCCGCAGCGGGCATGAAAGGCCTCCGGGGGCCGGCCGCATCCAATGCAGGGGTTTTTAATTTAATTTAATTTAATTTAAAGTTTACTTTTAATTCTTCCAGTCCCGTTTATTTGTAAACGTATGCATTTAAGCCGATGATCAACGGTTTGCCGTCTATGATACACGATGTCTTCATGTTTCCCCGCGTGCTTGCTACCACGAGTGTTTTGCCGGATGCGCTTGGCGTGGGCTCCTCCAGATCGCAAGTGATAATGAGCTTATTGCCTTCGATTTTCGCTTCTATCGCCATTTGTATCACCTCTCCGCGCGTATAGGCGCCCCTGTTTTATCCGTCTTCCGCAAGATATACTTTTAGTATTCGATAATATTATAAAGTATTTTGGGAATGAAAAAAGGGGCGCCTCCCGGATGCAGGCCCTCGCGCCGCCTTGTTCTGAAGCCACGCGATGGGATTTTTCCTAATCGTGCGGATTCCCCTGCCTCTACGCCTCAGTGCGCGCAGCCGCCGTGGCCCGCGCAGGTGTGGCTCGGGTCAAAACGGGGCAGGCGGTGGAGCTCGAAGAGCGTCAGGTTTTCTCTTACCGTTGCGCCAAATGCCTTGTAGACTTCGATTCCGGCGGTGTTCAGCCGGGACAGGGCGCCGGCCCCGATGCCGCCCACGACTACGGCATCCACCTGCGCGCCTCCCATGGCCTTCAGGGGGCTGCACTTTCCGTGAGCATGGTGCAGCTCATTGTTGGTAATGGTCTTTTTCTCTTTCGTTTCGGCATCGACAACGAGAAATGCCGGCGCCGAGCCGAAATGCTCGTAGACCATGCTGTCCAGACCCTCGTCCGTTGCGACAGGAAAACAAAGCTTCATGATAGGCCTCCTTTATTTGTGCATATGCACATTGTAAGATAGAGGCGTCCCCCATGTCAACTTATAATTTTAAGATAATCTAAAATTAAAATTTTAGATTATCGGATTATAAAATGATCGGAGATATCTTGAAAAGCAAGGACTTTGTCAGGGGCATTTCGGAGAAACGGGCCTTTTATCATTTGCAGACAGTCTCTTCGAGGACGAGGGCCCTGCACTCCGAGAGGGCCCGGGCCACCTTCTTTCGGGCACTCGACAAAATCCTCTGAACTGTCCCCCTTGACACCCCAAGCCTTTGCCCGGCTTCCTCCTGGGTAAGATCGTCAAGATCGCATAATTTAAGGGTTTCAAGCTCGTCCCGGAAGATGATGATACTCTCCATCTTTGTCATGGGGATTCCGGCGGGCTTGAAAGCCCTCCCCTTCATTGGATGTCTGCAAAGTCTTGGTTTTTTTGCTCTTGGAGACAAGCAGGTCCTTTCTATAACGCGTCCGGTCTATAGCGCGTCCGGCTTATTATGCAAGAAAGGTTGGCCCGTATCAAGGGGGAGCATGGCGCTTCCCCTCTTACCTGGACAAAGCGGCTTCCGTCAGTCCCACCTTTTTCCATGTCTGGTCGGGGTCATATGTTTTAATCTTCTTTGCCAGTTCCACGGTGCCGGGCCCAAGGTCCTTCTCATACAAAACTCCTTGCTGGTTCACTACGAAGGTCATGATCCCGGAAACTCCATACCTGGCAGGATACGCCACCAGGCCGAAACCGGCTGTCATCCTGCCACCCGCGACATAATCCATTTCGCCGCCGGGGACATGGCCGCCCTGGCTTTTAAGGATATGGAAATAATATCCATAGTACGGCACGGGCCTTTCAGCGGCCTGCCCGGAGGCATTCCCATCGTATGCCGCGCGGGCAAAAAACGGCCCCAGGGGGCTATCGCCCCTGCCCGGCCAATACAGGCCGTCCCGGCGGCCCTTATGGCTTATAAACCGCTGGGCATACTGCGAAACGCCTTTATCGCCCCGGACCATTTTTGCGTACTCGCGCTGCGCCCTGACATAGGCAAGAGAGGTTTGGACGGTATTGAGTTCGTTTCTTCCTATCCTGCGGTTTATAATCTCCTGCCGGCCTTCCCCAGTGAAAAAAATCCACGACTTCCCCGATCTTATGACGGGGATGGGAAAGGTCCAGCCGTCCTTGCCGATCAATGCCAGAAAAGTCTTTTCGTTTAGTCTCTTGAATGTAATGCCTTCCCTTGCGGCCCTGCCGAACCGGCGGCGGGCCCAGCGCTCAAAGGCGCTTGAACGGGTCCCCGGCGATGGCCGCGGCGCTCCGTAACCCCTGAACTGCCCGCCCCTGAACTGCTGCCCGTATGTCCCCGGGCCGGCCCGGCCGGCTCCCCTCCTCATGATTGACTGCGCTCCCCTCTGAGCGGAACGGCTTAAAACCCTCGCGCCGCGCTGCGTGAAAATCCCGCCCCGGGCCCTGTTTGTCGGGTCGACGCGAAAGGTCCTGCCAGTTCTTGGGTCGTGGAAATGATTACTGATAAATTCCCTGTGGGGATGATGGAAGCGCCCGTGCACCACTATATCAAAGTCCACGAGGACAAAAAAACCCGGGTACCAGAAATTCCACCACCAGAAGGGATAGGGCACCCAGGTATAGAGGTAGGCATAATCCGGAGGCGGCGCGTAATACGTGACCACGGGAGGCCCTTCATTGTAGTAATAATTATTTATGACCGCGGTATCGGGATAGTTCGCTTCCGCGGGCTGGGCCGCCTCCTCGGCGGCCGCCGCTTTCACGGGCAAATTATACCCGGCAAGCACGCCTTGAAAAGCTGCCAGGGCCTCATCCCGCCCCAGTGGCAGCTTGCCTGAATCGGCCGCCTCGCTGATGGAAGCCTGAAGTTCTCCGGTAATGTCCGGCGTAACGGGGTAATCCGCAATCCATCCGTTTTTGGGAGCGATGCCTGCGGAGCCAAGCGTGCTCTCCGCTTCGGTCTCATCGGCAGCCTTGCCCAATTTCAGGGCGTCCACGAGTTTTATGGCGAAATCGCCCTCTCTGATAAGCGGCTGGGAAATGGGCGCGTTACTGACCGCCGCCGTCTGCTCCGTCTGGGCCATCGCCGTACCCGGAGCAAGAAGCGCCAAACCAAGGACGACAAATACAAGCATTGCCGAAGGGAAACCCTTCATGGCCTCCGTCCCTCTTGTTTAAATTTTACCACTATTTTGGAGGAGGCTGCGCACAACATGCCCCGGAGCAGGGCGTCATTATCGTGGTCCAACGGAAAAATCCAGCGCATGAAAATAAAAGGGGGGCTTGGGAAGCCCCCCCGCCGTCTCTGTTTCCTCCGGCCTAATCGGTCACAAAGGAGCTTGCCGGACTTTCGACCTGCTGGCCCGTATTGTCCACCGCCTCCACCTTCCAGAAATAAGTGGTCTTGCTGGAGAGGCCCGACACCGTATAGGATGCCACCCCGGAGGCGCCGGTAGCGGCGTTGCCGGTGGAGGGCGAAGAGGACGAGCCGCCGCTGCCGCAGGAGACGAGAAAGACCGCAGATACGGCCGCCGCGGCGAGCAGCAGAAGGAGCTTCCTTCTTCTTGTTATCCCGACTGAAAAAACGAACCCGAATAGCAGGAGGCCGGCCCCGTAGCGGCTTGCGTAGGCGCTGCCGCCGGCCTGATTTGACGCGACATTTGAAGCGACGTTTATGGTCACGCTGTTTGAAAAATCGCTCCTTGTGCTTAACAGAAGCATGTAATATTTAACACCACTGGCATTTGATTTATCCCATTGGAAAGTGACGGTGGTCCCGGTAGTAGAGCCGTTGGCTGGCGACATGGGCTGGGGCGGGGTGAAAGTGGTAGAGGACCCGGATGGGCCCGTTGTATCCGTTGCTCCGGATGGACCGGATGCGCCATTGGAAGAAGTGGAGGCAGTGCCCGGGCCCGTAGATGAAACAGTAGTGGTCTGGCTGCCGGAGGGATTTGAAGTCATGCCGCCGCCAGTAGACGTGCTGCCGGTCGATGTGCCGCCGCTTGTCCCCGTGGAAGAGCTGCCCGACGTGCCGCCAGTAGTTGTGCCGCCTCCGGTAGACGTGCTGCCGGTCGATGTGCCGCCGCTATTATTGGTGCCTGTGACTCCGGCTGGATACACTCCGTTCAGAGTATTCCAAATTCCGCCGTTTGCCTCCCAGGTGGGGCTGACGCCGAATTCGGCGACTATCCGGCCCTCCATGGGCCACGGCCAGAGCGGCGTTGCGGTCAGACTGCCGTTTACGTATTCGTATATGA
>JAJYJK010000010.1 GCA_021789555.1 Nitrospirota bacterium | reverse complement strand
TGCCCGCCCCAAACGGGGTCTTCATATTCGTCAGAGACGGGGGCCGGGACCACCCGGATATCGTCCCAGGCGGCATCGAGCTCGTCGGCCAGTAGCATCGGAAGCGCCGTGTAGACGCCCTGGCCCATCTCCGATTTGTTCACGGCAATTATCACGGCCCCCTCGTCCGTTATCCTGACCCATTGGTTGGGCGCGAAACCGTAAGCACCCGGCGCGGCCCCCCCGGCTGAAGGCATGTGAATGCCTGCGGAGGGCATCTGGATGCCCGCGATAGGTATCTGGATGCCTTCAATGGGTATCTGGATACCTTCAGGTATCTGGATCCCCTGGATGCCACTGGCCGCTGTGGCGATTGCCTTGAGGATGCGCCGGTAAGTCCCGCAGCGGCAGAGGTTCCCATTCATAACGGAGAGGATTTTTTGCCGGCTGGGGCTGGGGTCTTCGGCGAGCAGGGCGGCGGCCTGCATTATCTGGCCGGGCTGGCAGTAACCGCACTGCGGCGTCTGCTCTTTTATCCATGCCATTACGAGGGGATGGTTTTTGTTGTTGTTAAACCCCTCTATCGTGGTAATTTTTCTGCCTTCGGCGCGGGCGGCCGGGGTGATGCAGGAGCGGACGGCCTTGCCGTCCAGGTGGACGGTGCAGGCCCCGCAGAGGCCGGCGCCGCAGCCGTATTTGGTCCCGGTGAGCCCGGCATCCTCACGGATGACCCAGAGAAGGGGCGTGTCGGGGCGCGCGTCAAGGCGGTAGGTCTTCCCGTTGATTTCAAGAGAGATCATATCGGATGGCCCTTATAGGGAAATCCTACCTCTTTTGAATCAGGCGGGCAATAAGTGAAAGCCGTTTGTGAAATCCCGCCGCAGGCGGGATGGGATGGAGGATGTCTTTGAAGTTATTTACAGTTGACTTCTTTTTTGATGCGGATGCCGTATTTTTTCATCTTGTAGTCCAGTATCCGCTCCGTGATGCCGAGGGCCGAGGCGGCCCTGGCCTTGACCCCGCCCATCCGGACGAGCGCCTTCAGTATCTCCTGCCTTTCGAGCCTTTCGACCTTCTCAATGAGCGGAATCTTTTTTACTCCCATAGTCCCACTTCCTCGGTTTAGCTTCGCTGCAAAAAGCATTCCATTGGAAAGTCGGCCCATACACGGCCGGGCGCGAGTTTGTGCTACAAATTTGTGCTACAAATTTGTTATTGCTCCGACATTTTTGTCATCCATCGAGATGGAAATCCCTCGAATAATTGATATTTTCCCCCTGGCACGGGATTTGAGTGCGGTATATAGGCTATTTAATGAACCATCCTGTAGATGGCTACAGGAAATTGCAATTTAAAATCTCTTTGAAGGAGGCAGGCGCGCATGAAGATGGTGCAGGCTGTTATCAAGCACACGCGGCTTGACGCAGTGCAAAAGGCCCTGATGGCGATAGACGTCCACGGTGTCACCCTCACCGAGGCGAAGGGTTTCGGACGCCAGAAGGGGCACACGGAGGTTTACAGGGGGGTGGAATACGAGGTCCGGTTTCTGCCGAAGATAAAGCTGGAGATTGCGACCCCGGATGAGAAGCTGGAGGAGGTGCTTGCCGCCATTCAGACGGCGGCCCGCACCGGCGAGATAGGAGACGGCAAGATATTCGTCTATGAGATTTCCGACGTCATAAGGATAAGGACTGGCGAGAGAGGCAAGGAGGCGATATAGAGGTGAAGAGGATCAGGACGGTTTCGAAGCTGCTTTTTTCACTTTCGGCTGCGATGGCCTTTTTTTCGTTTTCGGCCCCGGCCGTTTATGCGGACGCGGCCCCGGCGACAAGCAAGATAAACAGCGGGGACACCGCCTGGCTGCTGGTCTCCGCCGCGCTGGTGCTCCTTATGACGCCCGCGCTGGGCTTCTTCTACGGCGGGATGGTGAGGAGGAAAAACGTCCTTGGCACCATAATGCACAGTTTTTGGGCGCTCTGCCTGGTGAGCGTAACCTGGGTGCTGTGGGGCTACTCGCTGGCCTTTGGGCCGAGCATTCACGGCATAATCGGCAATCTGAGCTGGTTTGGCTTAAACGGAGTGGGGCAGGAGAGCTCCCCCCTGGGCTCGCCCACGGTGCCGCATCTGGCATTTATGTCCTTTCAGATGATGTTTGCAGTCATCACGCCCGCCCTCATCACGGGCGCCTTTGCGGAGCGGATGAAGTTCTCCGCCTACACGGTATTCATTATTCTGTGGTCCACCTTTGTATATGCGCCGATTGCCCACTGGGTATGGAACCCCCACGGCTGGCTTTACACGCTGGGCGCCCTTGACTTCGCGGGGGGCACGGTCGTCCATCTGAACGCGGGCATCGCGGCGCTGGTAGCCGCGATTGTCCTCGGGAAGCGCAAGGGGTATCTGGAGGTCCCGATGCTGCCCCACAACATCGGCTACACGGTGCTGGGCGCGTCGCTGCTGTGGTTTGGGTGGTTTGGCTTCAACGCGGGCAGCGCCATCACCTCGGGGGGGCTGGCCGCCCTGGCCTTCGTCACGACGAACACCGCAACGGCCGCCGCGGCCCTGGGATGGGCGTTTGCCGAATGGGCCCACAAGGGCAGACCCACGGTGCTCGGGGCCGCGTCGGGCGCCGTGGCGGGCCTGGTCGCCGTGACGCCGACGGCCGGCTTCATCACGCCGATGGGCGCAATCGCCGTGGGCGCAATCGCCGGGGTCATATGCTATACGGCGGTCAACCTCAGACCCAAACTGGGCTATGACGACTCCCTTGACGTGGTCGGAGTCCACGGGCTTGGCGGCTTCTGGGGCGCAATCGCAACCGGCATCTTCGCCTCGCCCCTGGCAAACCCCGCCGGCAGGGGCCTCCTCTACGGCAACGCGCACCAGGTCATCATCCAGTTCGAGGCCTGCGGCGCGACGCTCGTATGGTCGGGCCTGGTCACTTATATCATCTTGAAACTCATCGACGCAACGATAGGGTTGAGGGTCTCGGAGAGCGAGGAAGAGCTGGGCCTCGACCTCTCCCAGCACGAGGAATCCGGCTACAACCTTTAATTTTTCAAGTTTGCACCCTCTCCCTTCAAGGGAGAGGGTTTAACTTTAAAAACCATGGGGGCGTGGGGGTGTTTCACGCCCCCACAAAAGGGGTTTTGTTTTTTTACTTTTTACCAAAAGCTGCTGCCGGGCGGCGCAAGCAGGACCGAGTGCCTCGCGTGGAGATACCAGTTTCGCAGATACCGCCCGGCCAGCTCCGGTGAGCTGATCACAAGCAGGTTTTCCGCATTATAAAACTCCGCCGCCCTGGTCCAGTTGAAACTGCCGGTGATGACTATCCGGGAATCGATGACCATCACCTTGTCGTGCATCAGCTCCTCACGGGAGTCGAGGTAGACGGGTATCCGCTGGTTCCGGAAGAACCTCACCTCCGAATAACGGCCGGTGGCCTTCTGGCGGTCGATGATTACCTCCACGTCCACCCCCCTCCTTCTTGCCCTGATCAGCGCCTTGCCTAAGGGCGCGGACGTAAAGCTGTAGGCCATCACCCGGACGTCCTTCCTCGCCTGGTCTATCTCTTTTACCGCCAGGTCCGTACAGCCGCCGCCGGGCGAGAAGCACAATCCGATGATATCGGCCTCAAGGGCAGAGGCGGGCGAGTGCAGGACGAGGACGAAAAGGCAGGCGATCCAGGCGCCGGCGATGCGCTTTTTATTAAAACCCCCGAGCACTGAAGCTATACTAAACAGGCGGTCTTATAATGTCAAGTTCCGGCCTTTTTAAACTTTTTCCGGAAATTTCCGATAAGTAGATTAAGAAACGGGTCGCAGGCCTTGGAAACTTAAATGGAAAGCGAGCGTATTGCCCGTAGTCTTTCCGCGGGGTCAAAGCGAGCGAATATAATGAAAAAATTCCTTACATTAGATTCCCCGCGGTCTGGTGCGCGGGGAAGATCGATGCGGGAGACCTGTTATATGATCAAGGCCGGATTGTTTTGTATTTTAAGCGCAATAGTGTTGTTTTTCTTGTAAATTTATGCAACCACAGGGTTTTGGAAGGATGTTCCGCAAGAAAGCAACGTGGTTGTCGGCTCTTTTTGTCTGGTTGATGTTTGCCGCGGGCGCCGGGCATGCCCTGGGCGGCGACACCGGCCCGACTGGGCAGCTGCAGTTGTTCCATAACGGGGGAACGGGCAGCTGTGACGGCTGCCATATCATACATCCGCAGGGGGGAATCGGCAACCAGACCGCGGCGGCATCTCAATACATGCTGCTGGGGTCCGACCCGGGTTCCACATGCCTCATGTGCCATCAGAAAGCGGGCCTGGTGGGGCCGACGGGCTATTTCATAAGCACCCCGGCCAACGAGATGCCGGCCGGGATACCCCCAAAGCAGCTCACGCCGGGCGGGGATTTCGGCTGGCTCAATAAAAATTATCCCCATGACTCCGGCTACACGCACGGCCACGATATAGTCGCCGCAGATTACGGGTATGATCCCAGTCCGATATATTTGTATGCGCCCGGAGGGGCATTCCCCTCCGGGAGTCTTACATGCACAAGCTGCCACGACCCTCACGGGACCTACCGGAGGAACGTCGACGGCACGATCACCACGGAGGGGCCGAAGATTTGCGCTTCCGGTTCATATGATACCAGCGCCGATCCGACAACGGACTGTCCGGTTGGGGTCTACAGGCTCCTTGGGGGCGCGGGATATCAGCCGGACGGCGCTTCAAAACCGTTCATGGCCAACTCGCCGGCTGCGGTGGCGCCTTCCGTCTACAACAGGTCCGAGAGTTTGACGCAGACCCGCGTGGCCTACGGCTCCGGGATGTCCGAATGGTGCGCCAACTGCCACACGTCGTATCTGAGCCCGAAGCAGTCTCATCCGGCCGGCGATGACGTGAAGCTGCGCAATCTGGCAAAAAATTACAACATGTATAGCGGCTCCGGCGACGACCAGGGCTCCGAGGCCGCTTCATTTCTTTCGCTGGTGCCGTTTGAGGAGGGGACAGCCGACTACGCCGTCCTGAAATCCCATGCGAAAAATGACGATTCGTACCTCCGTGGCCCGGACGGCAGCGCCAATGTCATGTGCCTTACCTGTCACAGGGCGCACGCTTCCGGCTGGATCTATGGTCTTCGGTTCACCGCGAGCCAGACCGTCATAACCGCCTCGCAGGAAGGCAAAACTGTCTGGCCGGGAATCGACACCACCGGGGACCCGCTGGGGCGCACGTCCGCCGAGACCAGCAGGGCGTACTACGATATGCCCGCAAGCAAATTTTCGCGCTTTCAGCACTCGCTTTGCAACAAGTGCCACATCCAGGACTAAAACCCACCTGAAACTACACGGTTTCAAAACGGGCGGAACATTCGCTTTGCGACCGGCATCGCATCCGGACCTGAAAATCCCTGAAAAGCTGCTACAATTTCTCTATGCCGGACGGGGGCTTCGCAGGGGGGAGGGTCCCCCCATTTCGGGGCCGCCGGAAACAGAAGAAGACAAGGCAAGTGGAAATGCAGGAAAGGGCGCAAAATACCGGCGCGGCAAAAAGGTTTGCCGCGATGGTCGCCACCAACGCACTCGGGGCATTCAACGAGAATTTCTTCAAGGAAGCGGCCATGCTGGTGGCCATTGCGGCGGGCAAGAGCTATCTGCAGGGTTACAGCACCATGATATTCGCGTTCCCGTTTCTTCTTTTTGCCGCGCCGGCCGGGTGGCTTGCCGACCGGTTCCCGAAGAGGCGCGTCATCATAGGCGTAAAACTCTTCGAGGTGATGGCGATGTCCACCGGGGCCTACGGACTATACACCGGCAACTGGACCCTCATCTTCATCATGGCGAGCCTCATGGCCACCCAGGGCGTCATCTTCAGCCCGGCCATTAACGGCAGCATACCGGAGTTGTTTCCGGACGGGTACGTAGTGAAGGCCAACGCGATCATGACGGTTGCCGTGCTGTCGGCGATACTGGCGGGGGTTGCGGGCGCCGGATTCGCACTGGGCCGGAAGGAGGCCGTCTGGAGCGGCGGGCCCCAGGGAAGGACGCTGGTCATGTTCATCGCCATCGGGGTCACGATAGCGGGTTTTCTCTTCAGCGTCGGCGTGCCCGGCTTTCCGGCCGCCGCCCCCCGGAAGAAGTTCCCCTGGCGCGGCCCCGCAGCCACACTGGCCGAACTCTACCGCTTCCGCAAGGACCGGCTGCTGGCAATTGCCGTCGCCACCGACGTCTTTGTTTACGTGCTGGGGTCGCTGCAGATCCAGGTCATAAACCAGCTTGGCCTATGGCAGCTCCGGGCCGGCGAGACCCTTACCGGGCTGATGGTCGTGGCGCAGCTTGTCGGGTTCGGCATCGGGGGGTTTGTCAGCAGCCTGTTTGCAAGAGGCGCCGGCTGGCACCGCGCGCTTTCCCCGGGGGCGGGATTGATGGCCCTCTCGATGGGCCTTATCCCGGCCACCTCCGGGCTTGCGCCGCTACAGCGGTTGTATGCCTTTCTTGCCTTATTCATTGCGGCGGGCGCGGGAGGCGGCATGCTGCTGGTCGCCTGCAGGAGCTTTATCCAGGTGCGCGCCACGGCGGCCGAGAGGGGGACCGTGCTGGCTGCGGCAAATTTTGCCATCTTCGGCGGCATTATGCTCTCCGGCCCGCTGGCAAACCTCATGAACAAACACATCCTGCCTACGACGAGCTACGGGGCGATGGGGACCGTGGCCCTGTTCGCCTCCGGTTTCCTGTACGTCCTGCTCAAAAACCCCGCCCGTTAAACCCGGGGCCCCATCTTGACAACGCGCAGGCAATTGATTTTCAATAACCATCATCTGCGTTAACCGGGTCTGCATTATAGGTTTTCTCCATAAAAAGAGAAGCCGGTTTTAGCCTGAACGACACGGATTTAAATATAAACGAAGAAAAGAGCCTCGCCTTTGGCCTGCCCACGATAGGCGCGGCCCTCGATATAAACCCGGCCGGATTTCGCCAAGCTCAGGATCGAGGGGCCATTCGTAGGGGGCACGCTGAGATTTTAGCGCTATCTTCGGATGTCCGGGCAGATGGATTTTTTCTGGACCCACTGCCCGCCGTTTCCGGTCAGGCGCAGGATATCGACAGGCGGCCCCACGGAAGCAGGGGATTTCGAGATTTCAAATTCCACCAGGCTTCGGACAAAGGTTACTGAATCGGCCTTGGACGGCAGCCCCGCATTCTGCCGGAGATACCGTCTGATCCCCCCGGTTTCCCCCGCGACTATGGTGATAGAAGGCGTGCGGCAATCACCCGGGCAGGCAAAGCGGGCGATATCGAACGAGGGCCCGGACGGTGAGACATTCAGCTTGAATGTCCTCACCATGAGTACGGGCTTTCCGTCGTCCAGGCCGGCAATTATGATGGTAAAAAGCGGATATTCGGCGAATTTTCCCGTGAAAAAGGCGGGGTTGTCCTTTCGCGCCTTTTCCGCAATCTGCGAGAGATTGGCAACGAGCATCTTCTCCAGGTTATCGACCTTGCCCTTGATCCTCCCCTTGCCCTCAAGCCCCCTGACAATAAGCTTCTTCAGATCGAACTCGGGATAGATGCGTCCGGGCATCCTGGCCGGTCCGATGCCTGCAAGCCCGGCAGCGGCAAAAAAGACCTCTCCGTCTCCCGCCTGCACGATTTTGCATTTCTCCATCCTCTTTGGAGCCCCCGCGCCGCCGTCCATGCGGGTCAGGGTCGTGCTGCTGTCCGCGCCTATCACCACCTCATCGGTATTTCTCACGGCCACGATGGAGGTTGCAAAGGCGGTCGACGGGACAAGAAAGATGATTATGAATATGCTTTTTATTCTCAAAGCCCTCATCCCTGAATTCGCATTCGCAGGGCCGGAGCGGAAAAACTTGATGGCCCCGCTCTAATTTAAAATATTATATTGGCTTTTGGAAAACCTGTCATCCTCGGATGAGCAGGTGCGCCCTCCCGCCGGCCTGTAGTGGGCCGGGGCATGCATCCGGAGGCGCCGCCCCGAAAAAACCGGGGCTGTTTTTTTGCCCTTGACAGAAATCGCCCATTTTGTTTAACTTTCAGAATTGCTCCTGGTGGGAAAATGAATAATTCGTATTTTAACATAAGACCCGTCTTCAGGCTGTTTTCGATCCTTTGCGTCTGCATATATGCCGTATCGCCTGTTTCCGCAGCTTACGGCGGCAGGGTTGGCGTCCGCGCCCTGAAAACCCCTTTGCCGGTCGCAGACAGGCTCGATGTATTTTTCTGCGAGCTTGTCTGCTCGAAATTATGGAGAAACAACAAGACGCACGATGTCGCTTTTTGCAACAAGATACGCGCGATAACGGCGGGCTGCCTGATAGGAGACCCCCTGCTGGAGGACGGACGCGCGCCGAAGGAGGATTTCCCTAACGGGCGGATTGCCTGGTCTCCGCCGGAGCGTAATGCCGACTGGCATCTGCTGTCTATCCATCCGATCCATTCCCCTCCCCTCCTGTCCCCTCCGCCGGGCTGATTGCGCTTGGCGCAGATAAGGTTTAAGATATCATCTGTTTAAATTAAACATTTCAAAGGCAAAAGGAGAAAAATAAAATGAAAAGATCGCTTTTATTGCTTGTTGTCCTTGGATTGATAGCGGCGGGATGCTCACATGCGGTGAAACAAAACCCGGAGCAGGCGGTCCAGACGGCCCCGGCCCCGAAAGCCGTGCAGAAGGCCCCGGCCAATGAGAACCTTAACCCGGCCGCAAACGCAAACGTCTCTGAAAACCAGAACGCCGGCAAAGGGGCGTCGGCTGTGGCCGTCAAGGAGGCCGAGGCGATCGGCGACATTCATTTCGCATTCGACAAATATGACCTGAACGGCAACGCGAAGTCCACGCTGGACAAGCTCTCCGGCCTGCTCCAGAAGGACCAGAACATGACGGTGAAGATCGAAGGGCGCTGCGACGAGCGCGGCACCGAGGAGTACAACCTCGCCCTCGGGGACAAGAGGGCGACACAGGCCGAAAAATATCTGGTTGCCCTGGGCGTGGCGGCCGGCAGGATCTCCACCGTGAGCTACGGAAAAGATAAACCCCTCTGCCTCTCCCATAGCGAGAAGTGCTGGGCGGTAAACAGGAGCGATCACTTCGACTATAAATAAGCATTCCTGTTGAAATGAGCTTGCCCCGCCCGCTGCAAGCGGGCGGGGTTTTGTTTTTTAGTCTTTTGTAAAATCCTCTCCCCGGATGGGGAGAGGGTTGGGAGAGGGGGGATTTCACAAAAAGCGTGTATCCTTCAGAAGGAGACGAGCATGAAACTGAAGATAGGAGTGATGGGGTCCGCCTCGGGGGACCTCCACAGGAGGCATCTTGAGATCGCCTACAGGCTGGGCCGCGCAATCGCCGAAAACGACTGCATAACCGTTACCGGGGCCTGTCCGGGGCTTCCGCTCGAGGCGGCAAGGGGCGCGAAGGAGGCGGGCGGGCTGGTGGTGGGCGTCTCTCCCGGCCTGAGCGAATGGGAGCACGTGCACAGGTATCACTCGCCCGTGGAGCACCATGACGTGCTCATCTTTACCGGCAGCGGGCTTATGGGGCGCGAGGTGGTGAACATAAGAAGCTCCGATATCGTGGTCATCATCGGGGGGCGCTCAGGCACGCTGGGCGAATTCAGTATCGCCTATGACGAGGGCAAGCTTGTGGGCGTGGTGCTCGGGACAGGCGGCATAACATCGGAGATCAAATATATCCTGCGGGTGATAAAGAAGAAGACGGGGGCCAGGGTGCTGCATGACGAAGACCCGGAAAGGCTTGTGAAGGGCCTTCTTTCCTATTACAGGAGCAAGCATTTCAGGCACCCGAGCGTCCATACGCATTTCACGGTGCAAAACAACGTACCCAGCGGCGCGGCATTGCCCCCGGACTGGAAACCGGAGACCGGAAACTAGTCTCTGGTTTCCAGCATTATATAGGTGGCCCCGGGGCCGCCGTCGCAGGCCCTGGCTGAAGAATATGCCCGGACATATTTTCTGAAAGACCCCTCCAGCCATTTCCGCATCGCCACTTTGAGCACCGGCCCGTCGGGCGAGCGGAGCCCGCGGCCGTGGATCACCTTGACGCAGAAGGTCCTTTTCCTCCTGGCCTCCCGCAGAAAAAGACTTAGCGCCTCGAAGGCCTTCTCCTGCGTCATCCCGTGCAAGTCGATATATTCCCTGACCGTAAATTCCCCGCTGTGGAGCCGCCGGGCGAGGCCGGGGTTCGTGCCCGGCGCCGTCCACTCGATGTACTCGCCGGTCTGGCGCAGGTCGATCGGCGTCTTGCCGCGCACGATCTCAGCGAGGCGGTCCAATACCTGAGCATCTTCCCTCCGGGAGGATGGGCCCCTTCGGGGCGCCCTCGGCTTGGACCTGGCCGGAGCAGGCGCTTCCCTGAATTCCTTTATCTCCCTCACACCCGCCATGGCCTCCATGAAAAGCTCCTGGTCGGATTTCCCGCTTTTCCGCCCGGCCTCCCCGCGCGCCCCCGCATACTTTGCGGCCTTGGGATTGTTGATATCTTTCAAGGCCTCAAACGGGGTGAAATGCAAAGAGGGCCCTTCCTTCTTCGTCTTCATAATATATTTATTATAATTTATCATTATAAAATTCACTTATGAATGTCCTTTTAAATTTCATTTGATTCAGTCTTCGCAATATGTGATTATAATTTCCCGTAGGCGGTTTTTTTCATCTAAAGGGCAAGGAGGCAGCGGGAGGCCATGAAGGTAAACGAGCTTCTTAAATTAAAGGGGCAGGGAGTCATCTCGATGGACTTGAACAACACTGTGGAAGATGCAATAAAGTCCATGAACGCGCGGAAGATAAGCGCCCTGGTGATAACCGAGGAAGGCCGTCCGGTGGGCATGTTTACCGAACGGGACGTGATCCGGTGTTATGTGCATTCAGGGGGCAAGGATTTTTCCGGCATCCCTCTGAAGCAGGCGATGACGGGGGACCTTATCGTGGCCGAGGGCGACGAGGACTTAAACAGCGTCATGTCCGTAATGATCCAGGAAAACATAAGGCACCTGCCCGTGGCCAAAAACGGCTCCATCGTGGGGATGCTCTCCACCAGGGACGTCATTCAGGCCCACATAGGCAAGCTCAAGGCGGAAATCCATCATCTCAGGGACTATATAACCGGCGGCTGAGCGCTGGCGCCCTTAAAATCCTTCCGTGGGGGTGTTGAACACCCCCACCCCCCCACGGTTTTTAACCCTGCGAAACCCTCTCCCCTAAGGGGAGAGGGTTGGGAGAGGGTGTCCGCCGCGGTATAATGGGGCATGGACAGGGCCGTGACAAAAGGCGCGCTACTGGGCTATCTGCGGGCCTTCGGCGTGGAAAAAGTGCTTGCCGTAAAATCGATGGGCAGGGGGGCGCACGGCGAGGGCTGGCTCATCCGCACGCAAGGGCAGGCGGGCGAGGGCGAATTCGTCATAAAGAGCGTGAGGCCGGCGGGGCTGGGGCACGATTACCCCTCGGACCGCGCGGGCATGTTCCTTCTGGCCCTGGACACCTTCAACAGCCTGCCCAATCACGTAAAGGCGCTGGACGTCATCAGCCTTCGCGCAGACGGCACCCTTGGCTCGGTGGGCGCGGGCAAGGAGTACTACCTGCTGATGCGGAAGGCCGAGGGGAAAAACTATTTCGAGGACCTGGAGTCATTCAGGACAAAGGAGGCGCTCGGGGCCGGCGATGTCCTGAAGATAGACCGCATGGTCCGCTATCTGGCCGGCATCCATTCGCTCAAAAAGACATCGAGGGGCCTCTATCTGAGGAAATTAAGGGACATCATCGGGCACGGGGAATGCCTGATGGGGGTGTTCGATACATATCCAAGGGGCGTTCTGCCTTCAAGGCAGATGGCCGGGATAGAGAAAAAATGCATCGACTGGAGGGCGAAGCTCAAGAGGGGATACCGGAGGCTCTGCCTGGTGCATGGCGATTTTCACCCCGGCAATGTCTGGTTTGGCGGGGGCAAAGACAGCCGGGCGGTGGATATCATGCTTTTGGACAGGAGCCGCGGCCCCTGGGGGGAACCGGCCGACGACGTCACCGCTCTGGTCATAAACTACATATTTTTTTCGGTCATGCACCATGGGCGCGTGGAAGGGGCGTATCTTGAGGCATTGAGAATTTTTTTCAGGAAATATATGAGGCGGACCGGGGATGCGGCGCTCCTGTCGGTTGTGGCGCCATTTTTTGCCTTCAGGGGGGCCGTCGTGGCAAACCCGGTATTTTACCCGGAGCTTTCACGCGAGGGGCGGCAGCTCATATTCAGGTTCATAAACGCGGTGCTTGATACCCCGGAGTTCGACCCGGCCAGGGTGAATGACTATCTTTCATAAATACGGGCTTTCATGAATGCGGGCTGGCGGGGCATGGGGCGAAGCCCATAGAATATCTTCATACTATATTCAAATTTATATTTTATTTTCTGTGATAGAATTGAAATTGAAAAGCAGACCAATCCAATTTACCCGGCACGAGGAGGCTATTCGCGTGAAATCAAGGACGAAGTATTTTATTGCGGCAGCGGGCCTTATAACGATTGGGCTTGTCGTGGGCCTGGTCCTGTCCTCCACCATCGGAATAAATACAAAAGGGTACAGCCAGGAGTACAAGATTTCGGACCAGGCCGTGCAGACCCTTACAAAGATGAGCAATGCGATGGCGGAGCTGGCGGCGGCCGTGAAACCCTCGGTTGTGAACATATCGACCGTCAGCATTGTAAAGACGCCAGGGGTGTCAAACCCCTTCTTCAACGACCCGTTTTTCCGGCGCTTCTTCGGCAATCAGCTCCCGGAGGAGCCGCGCGAACAGAGGCAGATGAGCCTTGGCTCCGGCGTCATCGTGGACCCCAACGGGATCATACTGACCAACAACCATGTGGTTAAGGGGGCGCAGAAGATAACCGTCACCATCGGCCAGAACTCTTACAGGGGCAAGGTCATCGGCGCGGACGCAAAAACGGACCTGGCCGTCGTAAAGATAAAGGCGACCGGTCTGCCCGCAATCAGGTGGGGGGATTCCGACAAGCTCAGGGCGGGCGACACCGTCCTGGCGATTGGAAGCCCCTTCGGCCTGACCAGGACGGTCACCTCGGGCATAGTAAGCGCAGTGGGAAGGGCGAATGTCGGCATCGCGGCCTACGAGGACTTCATTCAGACGGACGCGGCCATAAACCCGGGCAACTCGGGCGGCGCGCTCGTAAACGCCAAAGGCGAGCTGGTGGGCATAAACACCGCCATCTTCAGCACCACGGGGGGCTACCAGGGCATCGGATTTGCAATCCCCAGCGACATGGCGAAGGTCGTCATGAACGAGCTTATCAAGACGGGCCGGGTGGTCCGCGGCTGGCTTGGCGTATGGATACAGCCGGTCAATACGGAGCTTAGAAAACAGTTCGGCCTGAAGAGCGGAAAGGGCGCCCTGGTCGCCGATTTCACCGAGGGCAGCCCCGCGCAGAAGGCCGGCATGGAGCGGGGCGACTTTATCGTCGAGTACAACGGCAAGACCGTCGAGGACCCGAACCAGTTGAGAAACATGGTGGCCAACACGCAACCGGGCGCCGTCGTGCCCATGACGGTGATAAGGGAGGGCAAACAGATCACACTTCGCGTGAAGATTGTCGAACAGCCCAGGGAGACGGCCCGGGCGGAGAAACCCGCCCTGGAGAATGCCTTGAGCGGAGTCGATGTGCAGGACATAACCCCGGCGGCCAGAAGCAGCCTTGGCCTGCCCGCCAGGATCAATGGCGTGATCGTCACCCAGGTGGCCGAAGGCAGCCCGGCCCAGGATGTCCTCAATACGGGTGACGTCATTATGGAGGTAAATCACAAGAAGATAAGCGACATGAAGGAATATCTGGAGGAGGCCGCCAAGATCGGAAAGGCCCAGAGCGTGCTGCTGCTTATTTTCCGGCAGGGCCAGGTCTTCTACGTGACTATTTCCACACAGTAAGGGCTCCACACAGTAAGGGGAAAACCGTCCGCTTGAAAGGGGGCTTCAGTTGAAGCCCCCTTTTTATTATCCCTGATGATCGGGAAAGCGCTTTTTGCCGTGTGATATAATTTTTCAATGTATCTGGTGAGCGCCTGCCTGGCCGGTTTCAATACGAGATACGACGGCGGCAACTGCCTCGATGAACGGGTGCGAAGGCTCGTGCTGGCCGGCAGGGCGGTCCCTGTCTGCCCGGAGCAGCTTGGCGGACTGCCCACTCCCAGACCGGCAGTGGAATTCGCCTCCGGAGACGGCGCGGACGCACTCGACGGGAAAACAAAAGTGCATATGGTGGATAATCGCCCTCACCCTCCGCTGCGCTCCTCCCTCTCCCATTGGGAGAGGGTCTGGGTGAGGGAAACGGCCGGAGAAAAGGCCGATTATACCGGTACGCTTGTCCGGGGCGCGCGTGAGACGCTCCGGATAGCCCGGCTCTATGGGATAAAAGAGGCCGTCTTCAAGGACGGAAGCCCCTCTTGCGGGACATCTTATGTGTGCTCCGGGGGGCAAAAGCGGGCGGGAAGGGGCATAACGGCCGAACTCCTGTCGCGTGAAGGTCTTATGGTGCGGGGCGTTGATTCCCTACAAGGATGATAATCCCGCAGCTACGACCCCCTATGTGACGTTTTCCATTATAGGCATCAATTGTCTCGTCTTTATCTATGAGCTTGTCTATCCGGGCGGCCTGCAAAAATTCGCCTTCAATTACGGGGCGATCCCCTACAGCATCGTCTTTCTGAGGACAGTGCAGCCCATAAGCCCCATCGTCTCGGTCTTCACCTCCATGTTCGTCCACGGGGGGTTTCTGCATATCGCGGGCAACATGCTTTATCTCTGGATATTCGGCGACAACATAGAAGACAAGATTGGGCATTTCAGGTTCATCATTTTTTACCTGCTCTGCGGCGTCGTGGCCGTCTACAGTTTTGCATTCACCGACCCCGCCTCCACCATGCCGATGATAGGGGCAAGCGGGGCCATCGCGGGGGTGCTTGGCGCTTACATCCTCCTATTCCCCAGGGCGCAGGTCTATACAATAATTTTTCTAGGCATCTTCGTCCAGATAATAAGGCTTCCGGCCCTGATAGTCATAGGGTTTTGGGCCTTCATCCAGTTTTTAAACGGTTTTTTCGGCACCGTAGCGCCTACGCGGGGCGGGATCGCCTGGTTCGCCCACGTGGGCGGATTTCTCTTCGGCCTGCTGACGATTAAACTCTTCATGTTCAGGGTCAAAAGAGGCGGCAGTTGGCGGTGAAAGACAGCCGGGGAGCGCTTGGGAGCCGCCGCCGCTGAGGACGCCGGAGGGATTTTCGATTTTAAGCAGTATTCATAAAAAAAAGGTAATGCGAGAAAAGATGGATTATTTCCGGAAAAAAGCCGATTTAGCCCTATTTTACCCCCTTGCGCGAACCCCCATAATGTTATATATTTTTTAGCACTCATTGTAATTGAGTGCTAACAAGGCTAAATAAGCGGCCACTAAATTTTCGGGAAAGGAGAGAGAGCATGAAATTCAAGCCTTTAAAAGACCGGGTATTCGTAAGCTATGCCGAGGAAGAGGAGAGGACCAAAGGCGGGCTTTACGTGCCTGACACCGCGAAGGAAAAGCCCCAGAAGGGAAAAGTCGAGGCCGTAGGTTCTGAAGTCAAGGAGGTAAAGGTCGGGGATTCGGTGCTTTTTGACAAGTATTCGGGCTCCAAGGTGAAGATGAACGATCAGGAATGTCTCATTATAAAGGAAGAAGACATCCTGGGAATAATCGAAGGTTAATAAAGGAGGACAATTTAGGAATGGCAAAGCAACTTTTATTTGGCGAACCCGCAAGACAGGCCCTTTTGAGGGGCGTAAACATACTGGCAGACGCCGTGAAGGCCACCTTGGGCCCCAAGGGCAGAAACGCGATCCTGGACAAGAAGTTCGGCGCACCCACGATAACCAAGGACGGCGTCACTGTGGCAAAAGAGGTGGAGCTGAAGGACCCGTGGGAGAACATGGGCGCTCAGCTCGTCAAGGAGGTGGCCTCGAAGACCTCGGACGCCGCCGGCGACGGCACCACCACCGCTACCGTGCTGGCCCACGCAATCCTGCGCGAGGGGATTAAAAACGTGGTGGCTGGCGCAAACCCGATGGACATAAAGAGGGGAATCGACAAGGCCGTGGAGGGCGTTGTCGAAGAGCTTAAAAAACTCTCCAGGCCGGTCGTGGACAAAAAGGAGATAGCCCAGGTGGGCACCATCTCCGCCAACAACGATCCCTCCATAGGCGAGCTCATCGCCGAGGCGATGGACAAGGTGGGCAAGGACGGCGTCATAACCGTCGAGGAGGCAAAGAGCATGGCCACCACCCTGGACGTGGTGGAGGGCATGCAGTTCGACCGCGGCTATATCTCCCCTTATTTCATAACGGACCCCGACAGGATGGAGGCGGTCATCGATGACGGCTACATCCTTATCCATGACAAGAAGATATCGAGCATGAAGGACCTGCTGCCCGTCCTGGAGCAGATCGCAAAGATGGGCAAGCCCCTTCTCATCGTGGCTGAAGACGTCGAGGGCGAGGCCCTGGCCACCCTGGTGATAAACAAGCTCAGGGGCACGCTGCAGGTCTGCGCCGTGAAGGCCCCGGGCTTCGGCGACAGGAGAAAGGCGATGCTCGAAGACATAGCGGTCCTCACCGGCGGCCAGGTGATAGCGGAGGAAGTCGGCCTGAAGCTGGAAAACGTGAAGATAACAGACCTGGGCCGCGCCAGGAAGGTCACCATCGACAAGGAGAACACGACTATCGTCGAGGGCGCCGGGGACCCCTCCATGATACAGGGCAGGGTGAAGCAGATAAAGGCCCAGGTAGAAGAGACGACCTCGGACTACGACAGGGAAAAACTCCAGGAGCGCCTGGCCAAGCTCGTAGGCGGGGTCGCCGTCATCAACGTCGGCGCTGCCACCGAGACCGAGATGAAGGAGAAGAAGGCCCGCGTGGAGGATGCCCTCCATGCCACCAGGGCCGCTGTCGAGGAGGGGATCGTGCCCGGCGGCGGTGTGGCCCTCCTGAGGTGCATTCCCGTGCTGGAAAAACTCAAGATGGGCAACCACGACCAGCAGATAGGCGTAACCATAGTCAAGAAGGCCATCGAGGACCCGATAAGACAGATCGTCAATAACGCCGGCCTCGAAGGCTCCGTCGTGGTCGAGAAGGTAAAGGCCGCCAAGGACCCCAATAGCGGGTTCGACGCAAACAACGAAAAATATGTCGATATGCTCAAAGAGGGCATTATAGACCCCACAAAGGTCACGCGCTTTGCCCTGCAGAACGCCGCGTCCGTTGCGGCCCTGCTGCTGACCACTGCGGTCATGGTCACGGAGCTGCCGGAGGAGGATAAGGCAAAGATGCCCCCGATGCCGGGCGGCGGCATGGAAGGCATGTACTAGCAAGTTCGCCTTCCCCTTTTTCTTAAACACGGAAGACACCCTCTCCCAACCCTCTCCCTCAAGGGAGAGGGTGTCACTTTTTAAGGACTATTTTCGTTTTTTTTGAAACCCTCCAGCTCCGCCGCGGGCAGCCTCACGCGGACGAGCACATCGGGTTTTACACGCATCGTCCCCCATGCCGCGCTGAAGGGTTTTATGCCGAAATCGGGCAGATGGAGCCGGACGTCCGAGACGTAATACGCCTCCTCTTTCGATGCTGCAAAGGAAATGCGTCTTGTTGCGCCGTGCAGGACAAGCTCGCCTTCGACCTGATATCCGGGCTCTTTTTTCCCAATGTTAGAGGAGACAAAACGGATTTCTTCGTATTTGCCGGCCTCAAGCACGCCTTTTCTTATATTGTCATCTATCTCCCGCCGGTCTTTATCGCTAAGGAGGTCCGGCCGGGGGAGGCCGCCTTCCATGGCGCAGTCGGCCCGAAGCGAGCCCGCGTCGAATGCCGCCCGGATGCCGGGAGGGTTTTTGTCAATTTCTATGGTGAAAGAGGTTACATTAATCCTGAGGTCGTGTCCGAAGGCCGCGAGCAGGCCTTCCCTGAAGGTGAAGACCTCGCAGAGCGCCAGGGAGTTATCGAGGAATTTTTTCATTTTTTATTTATTTCCACCCACTCGCTATACATTTTAAAGATGCTATATTAAGCCGTGCGTTTTTTAAAGACCGCCGCCATTTTTTTATTTTTAAGTTTTATTGCCGCGGTTTTTCCGGGCGGCTGCAAGACAGTCGTTAAGGCGCCTTATGAGGTCACCAAAACGGCCGTCAAAGCAAGCGTCTGGACGGTAAAGACCGGCTGCGAGGTGGCGGCCGGCACGACGAAAGCGGTTTACAAGGTGGGGAAGTTCACGTTCAGGGTCGTGATGGCGCCGCTTTCCTGGCCCCTGACCCACAAGGAGATAGAATCCATAGGGGGCCTTCCGCCGAAAGAGGCCATACGGCTTGGCAAGGTCAAGACCTCCCCTTACGTCGTTGACGGCAGGACGTATCGTCCCATGGGCCTAAATGACGCCCGCGATTACAGCCAGACGGGCCTGGCCTCCTGGTACGGGTATGAAACACTCAGGCAAAACAGGGGCGCGATGACCGCGGACGGCGAGGTCTTCGACCCCCGGGGGCTCACGGCGGCGCACAAGTATCTGCCTCTTCCCTGTTTCGTGAAGGTGACGAACCTGGAAAACGGGCGGAGCATCATAGTGCGGGTGAACGACCGCGGGCCTTTCCCTTCCGGGTTAAACCCTTCCGCGGGCAAAAGGATAATAGACCTCAGCATGGGCGCGGCAGAGAAGCTGGGCTTCCATAGGAAAGGGCTCGCGATGGTCCGCGTCCAGACGGTCGCCAGTCAATAATGGCTTTCGTTTCGACCGGGCCCGAAGGCGAATGGGGGCATGGCTCGCATCATTCTCGCCGAACATCCGGTTCGGCTCACTATAACCGGCGCTGTTTGAAAAATGCCCGCAACTGACCGGCGGGCGACGCGTCGCCTACCAGAGTTTCGGTATCTTGATGCCGCCCGGGTTTTCATTTTTCTCCTGCCTGGGAGAATTTTCGACTGCCGGTCTTTCCTGCTCTTCCGTCTGCCCCCGGCCTCCTTCGAACATCCCGGGGGAGAAGCCGAAAGAGGGCATCTTTTTGTAGCCCTCCGGTATCTCAAAGAGCGAAGCCGGCTGGCTGCCGGGTTTTATATTTTTATAAATGACCATCCACTTGCCCTTTTCGTCCGAGGCCTTTATGGGGACCCCCAGAGCATCGTCGATCCAGGAATAAACAATCCCGGTTTTGCCCTCATATTTGTAGGTTATCCTGTATTTCTTGGCGGGCCTGCCTTCAACGCTTTCCTCTCCGAGGTATTCCCTTTTCACCTCGCCCGGCACTTTTTCGGCGGCCGCCGAGAAACTGTCCCGGGGCCGCATGGCGGTCTCCATGTACATCTTCTGCTGGGGCATCAAAATCCACACGACCTTTTTATCGAGCCTGACAATAGTGACAGCCTGAGTGAGCGCCTGCCCCATCTGCCGTCCGGTTTCCATGCGGAATTTCTTTCCCGAGACATAGATTTTCCCCGCCATCAGCTCTTTCTGGTTTGCGTATGTGACCATGTCGGCCGAATAGTTCCTGGTGAAGGCGGATGCATTCGACGGCAAAAGAAGCATAATAGCAAAAAGCGCGGCAGGCACTAAGGCCGTCCTTGTTTTCATGGTCGCCTCCATTTGCGGATCCGGTAGCCGGCATAATGATATCACATAAGACGTCCGGGGGGAAGGCACTCGTTAAAAAAGATGGAAAATAAAAGTCAATTCGGATATTATGCGGCTGCGGCCGGCCCTCGGAATAAAATAAAAAAATGCAACTATTTTGAAATCCGGCTGCCTGTAATGATAATATAAACCTGCCTCCGAAAAAAAATTAAGGAGAAAGCTGTCTCTTGGCAGAGGTCATCCCTTTCAGGGGGATTTGCTATAATCCCGAAAAGATTGAGGCCGGCGCTGTGATGGCGCCGCCTTACGATGTCATCGGGCCTGAAACCATGCGGGCACTCTACCGGAAGAGCCCCTACAACGTCGCCCGCGTGGACGCCGGGGAGCAGTTGCCGGCAGACTCGCCCGGCGACAACAAATACACCCGCGCGGCCGCCCTGCTTCAGCAGTGGCTGCAGGCGGACATCCTCAGGCAGGCCGAGGCCCCGTGTCTTTATGCATACGAGACCCGTTACGCCGCGGGGGGGAAGTGGAAAAAACTCCTTGGCGTGTTTGCCCTGGTGAGGCTGGAGCCCTTCGGCAGCGGCCAGATTTATCCCCATGAGTGCACGCACTCGAAGGCGAGGGACGACCGTCTGAGCCTGCTTACGGCAACCGGTATGAACACCAGCCCTATCTTCTCATTCTATGAAAACCCCGCCAGCAGGACCTCGGCCCTGCTGGCGCGCCTTTCAGAGGGGGGAGCGCCCCCGTATCTGGAGGCCGCCGACATGGACGGTTTTGTCCACAGGCTCTGGGTGATCGACAGGCCGGAGGACACGGCCGCCTTCCAGGCGGACATCAGCGGCAGGCCGGTGTTTATAGCGGACGGGCATCACCGCTACGAGACCGCTTTGGAGAACCAGCGGCTCGTCAGGGAAAGGCTCGGGCTTGCGCCCGGCCAAAAAGGGATGGAAGACGCCCCTTTCAATTACGTGTTGATGTTTCTCGCCAATATCGCCGACGGCGGCCTGACGGTGCTGCCCACCCACAGGCTGATAAAGAGCGGCCCGGCGCAAAAAATCCCGGAGTGCCTCGGGGAGCGCTTCGAGGTCGAGGAGGCGCCCGCCGGCTCCGATATCCTGAAGGGCATAAAGGGCATGAAAAACACCTTCGGGATCTACTGCCGGGGGAAGCTCTACAGGGCGGCATACGACGGCTCGAACCTGGTCGATTTCCATCCCGCCCTGCGCGAGCTGGACGTCGTCATACTCCATGAGCTTGTGATAAACAAGCTCCTGCGCGCCTCGGCTGTCGCTTACGAGATGGACGCCCGGGTGGCCTTTGAGCAGGTCGACGGCGGCGCCTGGGACGCCGCTTTCTTCCTGAACCCCACAAGCGTCAACGAGGTCATGGAAGTGGCGCTCTCCGGACAGAGGATGCCGCCCAAATCCACTTATTTTTATCCCAAGATAATGACCGGCTTTGTGATGTGCCGCATCTGAATTCAGGGCATTGTTAAAATACAGAAAACAAACAGACAGGAGGAAAGAGCAATGCGGGTAGCGATAAACGGTTTTGGGAGGATCGGCAGGAACTTTTTCCGCGCAAGCCAGGGCTCGGGCCTCGATATCGTGGCCATCAACGACCTGACGGACCCAAGGACGCTGGCGCACCTTCTAAAGTACGATTCGGTCCACGGCATCTTCGGTGCGGAGGTGAAGGCCGTGGAAGGCGGCATAGTCGTCAACGGCAGGGAGATAAAGGTTTTTTCCTTCCGGGAGCCCGAGAAGATACCCGTCAGGGAGGTGGGCGCGGATGTGGTGCTTGAGTCCACCGGCTTTTTCACAAACAGGGAGGCTGCCGGCAAGCACATAAGCTCCGGCGCCAGATGGACGATAATCTCCGCGCCGGCCAAGGAGCCCGACATTACGGTCTGCATGGGCGTAAACGAAGACAAGCTGAACGTCGCCGAGCACAGGATAATCTCCAATGCCTCCTGCACGACCAACTGTGTCGCCCCGATAGCGAAAGTCCTCAACGACAATTTCGGCATCGTCCGCGGCCTCATGACGACGGTCCATTCCTATACCAACGACCAGCGCATCCTCGACCTGCCGCACAAGGATTTACGGCGCGCCCGGGCGGCGGGCGTGAGCATGATACCGACGACTACGGGGGCCGCAAGGGCGGTGGGCCTGGTGCTGCCGGAGCTTAAGGGCAAACTCGACGGCATGGCCATAAGGGTCACGACCCCGAATGTCTCGGTCGTGGACCTGGTCGTGGAGCTTGCGAAGGACGCAACCAGGGAGGAGATAAACGCGAGGTTCAAAGAGGCGGCCGAGGGCCGGATGAAGGGCGTGCTCCAGTACGTCGAGGAAGAGCTTGTATCGATAGATTTCAACGGCAACCCCCATTCCTCGATGGTGGACTCCAAGCTCACCGCCGTCCTGGACAAGCGCATGGTCAAGGTCATAAGCTGGTATGACAACGAATGGGGTTACTCCAACAGGCTCAAAGACCTCATGCTCTACATAGGGGGGCGCGCGTAACATGGCAAGAGGGGCCTTTGGACAAGGCGAGTTCGGGAAGCTCACGATAGAGGACGTGGACATAAAAGGCAAACGCGTCTTCATCCGCGTCGATTTCAATGTCCCTCTCGACGAGAACATGATGATAACCGACGACCGGAGGGTCCGCTCCGCCCTGCCCACGATAAATTACGCCATAGACGAGGGGGCGAAAGTGGTGCTCGCCTCCCATATGGGAAGGCCCGAGGGCAGGCCGGACCCCAGGTGGAGCCTGGCCCCCGTGGCCAGGAGGCTCCAGAGGCTGCTGAACAAGGAGGTCCTCTTCAGCCATGACATCTACGGCAAGCCGGTGAAGGACATGGTGGCAAAGATGAGGCCCGGGGACGTGCTGCTGCTGGAGAACCTCAGGTTCGATCCGGGGGAGGAGGCAGGCGACCCCAAGTTCGCGGAGGAGCTGGCCTCGCTTGCCGACATATACGTCAACGACGCCTTCGGGGCCGCCCACAGGAAGCACGCCTCCATAGTGGGCATCCCCAGGAGCATCACCGCGGTGGCCGGCTTCCTGCTGAGGAAAGAGGTCGGCTATCTGCAGGGCGTCGTGAGCAACCCCGTGCGGCCCTTCACGGCCATCCTGGGCGGGGCAAAGGTTTCAGGCAAGATCGGCGTCCTCGAAAACCTCATCGACAAGGTGGACAAGGTTATCGTGGGCGGCGGGATGGCCTTTACCTTTATAAAAGCGATGGGGTACGAGGTCGGCGACTCGCTTGTGGAAAACGAGATGCTCGAGCTCGCGGAAAAGATAAGAGGCAGCCTCATAAGGAACAACGTGAAATTCTATCTGCCCGTCGACTGCGTCATCGCCCAGAGCATCGAGCCGCAGGCCGAGACCAAGCTGGTGACGACGCAGGAGATACCGAGGGGCTGGAAGGCGCTGGACATCGGCCCGGCCTCGGTAAAACTCTTCTCGGAGGCGCTGGCCAACGCCAAGACCGTCATATGGAACGGCCCGATGGGGGTCTTCGAGATTGACGCCTTCAGCCGCGGCACCTTCTCCATAGCCCACGCCGTGGCGGACGCCTATGCCCTTACGATAGTGGGAGGGGGCGATACGGACCTGGCCGTAAGCCGGGCCGGCGTTTCGGACTCGATCTCCTTCATCTCGACGGGGGGCGGGGCGTCGCTTCAGCTGCTGGAGGGCAAGGAGCTTCCGGGCATCGCCGCCCTCAGGGACAAGAAATAAGACGGGACACCCGGTCCCCAAGGCCGGCTTCCCTTTAGTTGAGAGGGCGAAATCCGGCGTTGCCGCTCCCTAGCAGCAGCAAGATGTCGTATCCGGACCGGGCAGCCGACCCTTTTTCTTATGTGAGGCTTTCTATTGCCTGTCCGGGGCTGGAGACCTTGTGGGGAAGCTTCGTGTCAAAGGGAGAAATGATGCCCCTTTTCATCTCCACCACCGAAGGGTTTAGACTCCTGAACCGTTCAATCAGGTAAGAAGCGGCGATTTCGGGTTTTATCAGGTCTCCGCAGGTGAAGATGTCCACCGCTGCGTAACCGTATTCCGGCCACGTGTGAATGGAGAGATGTGATTCCGCTATGACGACCATGCCACTGATTCCAAACGGGTTGAACTCGTGAAATGAAACGTCTACAATCGTTGCGGATGCCTCTTTCGCGGCCTGCACCAGGGAATCTTTCACAAATTCCAGGTCCCTTATTGCTTCGACGCTGCAATCCCTTAAATCAACCAAAAGATGGGTTCCCAACGCATGCAATTCTCTACCCCCCTTCTGAGGTGAAATTAAGGGCAAAGCCCTTTACTAAAGTAGTTAAATTACATCAAAAATATTTTTAATGTCAAGTTCACTTTATTGACGCCCGCCGGGCCGTTTAAGTTTCTTTCACCAAACGGCGAGGAAGAGTGGTAGAATTGCCTTATGAGAAAAGGCCCTTTTTTTGCTTTTTCGCTCCTTGCGGTATCGCTCCTGCTTGTGTGCCGCACGGCCGGCGCCGTCCAGGCAGGCCAGCCCGCGCCACGGTTTGCCCTGGATGACACCTGCGGCAGGCCGGTTTCCATTGCGGCGCTCAAAGGCCAGGTGGTAATACTCAACTTCTTTGCCGTCTGGTGTCCTCCGTGCGATAAGGAGATATCCATCCTGAACAGGCTTTACGGAAAATACAAATCCAGGGGGGTGGAGGTCCTCGGCGTAACTAACGACACGCTCAAGGAAGTGAAGGATCACGAGGCCAGGAGGCCCGTTGATTATCCCGTGCTCATCGATACGAAGTCTACGGCCCATATCCTCTATGACGTGCTTCCCATCCCGGTCACTTTCCTTATCGGCAGGGACGGCGTCATTGCGGGGAAATTCATCGGCCCGCCGGATGCGAAGGCGCTGGAGGGCGATGTGGTGCGGCTGCTTCAATAAATTTTTCTAGTACGGGTTCCAGAGGTGGCAGGAGACGAGTCTGCCGGGCCGGCCTGCCGGCTGGGCCAGCTCGGGCGCGATCTTGTCGCAGGGCGCAAACCTCCTTGGGCACCTCGGGTGGAACGGACAGCCCGGGGGTATGTCTATCGGGCTTGGGATATCGCCTGCCGGAGTTTCATTTCTCCTTTCAATTTCTTCCGTTGCCCCGTTCATTTTTATCGACGGGGCCGAGGCGAAGAGGCCGATGGTGTAAGGATGCAGCGGATTTCCGAAGAGCCCTTCCGCCTCCGACTTCTCCACTATCTTGCCCAGGTACATGACGGCGACCACGTCGCTTAGATATTCGACCACCCTTAAGTCATGGCTTATGAAGACAAAGGAGAGGCGGTCGCGTTTTTTCAGGCCGGAGAGGATATTCAGTATCTGGGCCTGGATGCTCACGTCCAGGGCCGAAAGGGGTTCGTCCGCGATGACGAGTCTCGGCGAGACGGCAAGGGCCCTGGCTATGCATATCCTCTGGCGCTGCCCGCCGCTGAACTCGTGCGGGTAGCGGCGCAGTATCTCCGGGCCGAGGCCCACATCAGAGAGAAGCCCGGCCACTTTCTCCTCGATGTCCTTTTTGCCGTTTCCCCCCAGGCGGTGTATCTTGATGGGTTCCGCTATGGTTTCAAAGACGGTGGCCCTCGGGTTCAGGGAGGCGAAGGGGTCCTGGAAGATTATCTGCACGGCGCGCCGGAATTTCAGCATTTCCTGCCGGCTTAGCCCGAATACGTTCTTGCCCCTGAAAAGGACGTTCCCCGAGGTCGGCCTGTCAAGCGCGGTGATTATCCTGGCCAGGGTCGATTTCCCGGAGCCGCTTTCGCCCACGACCCCGACGACGCTGTTTTCGGCCACTTCGAGGCTCACCCCGTCGACCGCCTTGAGGGTAAGGTCTTTCCCGAAGACGCCTTTTTTGACGGGGAAATATTTCCTGATGTCTTCCGCTTTTATCAGGGGGGCATTTATCAGGGGTTCCATCTGATCTCCCCGGCGCGTATGCACCTGGCAAGATGTCCGGGCGTTATCTGTCTCAGTTCGGGTTCTGCCTGCCGGCATGGCGGTATCATGAAGGCGCACCGGTCCGAGAACTTGCAGCCCGGGGGAAGCGCCCACGGGGGCGGCACGCTGCCGGGTATGGGTTTCAGGGGTGAGCCCTTCTTTTTGCGAAACGGGATGGACTCCAGCAGCCCGACCGTATAGGGGTGCCTTGGCGATGCGAATATCTCCCTTGCGGGGCAGAACTCCACGAGCCTGCCCGCGTACATGACCCCGACCGTGCTTGCATGTCCGCTGATGACGCCAAGGTCGTGCGTTATGAGCAGGACGGACATGTTCCGCTCGGTCTTCAGGTTGTTTATAAGCTCCAGGATCTGGGCCTCTATCGTCACGTCGAGGGCCGTCGTCGGCTCATCGGCTATCAGCAGCGAGGGGTTGCAGGCTATGGCCATCGCTATCATCACCCGCTGTCTCATGCCTCCGGAGAGCTGGTGCGGGTAATCGTTCATCCGCTCCCCCGGGGCCGGCATCATCACGGAGCGCAGCAGCTCGACGGCCCGCTCATGCGCCTGCCTCTTCGATATGGGCAGGTGCGCCAGGAGGGCCTCCTTCACCTGATAGCCTATCTTGAGCACCGGGTTTAAAGAGGTCATGGGCTCCTGGAAGACCATGGATATCTCCTTGCCCCTGATGGAGCGCATCTGCCCGGACGGCAGGTTCAGTATCTCCCTGCCCTTGAACTTTATGCTCCCTTCGGCCCGTGCTCCGTTTGGCAGAATCCCCATAATCGACAGGGCGGTCAGCGATTTGCCGGAGCCGGACTCCCCGGCCAGGCCAAAGACGCTGCCCTCCGCAATCGAAAGGTTTAGATCGCTCACCACGCTTGGGGGGGCCTGGCCCCCCTCCGCGCGGCCAAAACGGATGACAAGATTTTTGATCTCCAAGAGGGGTTTTTTGATCTCCGGGAGGGGGTCTTTTATTCCGGCGGGCACTTAAGGCTGGTCCTTGAGGAGTTTCAGGTAGAAGCGGGCTTCCTTCAAGTCCGGCATCCTCTGTGAGGCGCCTTCCCATTCCCTGAAGGCAAGGCCCCGCATGCCGCGCATATAGTATGTAAGGCCGAGCTGTATCCACGCAGGCCCGTATCCGGGGTTGTGCTCCTTTGCCCTCGTAAGCTCGGCGATGGCCTCGTCGAACATCCCTTTTTCCCTGAGGGCCATGCCCAGCCTGGTGCGGGCGTCGGGCGACGTCTCCCTGAGCCTCACGGCCTTCCTGTATTCCTCAATCGCCTCGCCGGCAAGGCCGTGCTCCATGTAGGCGTTTCCAAGCCTCAGGTGCTCGTTTGCCAGCCTGCCGGCGACATAAGGGTCCAGCGGGACGCCGGCTGGGGCCTTCGCGGCCTCCGAGGAGTAGACGGCATTGGCCGCCTTTGTGATCACTTCCTCGGCCTTCTCGAATTCTTCGAGGTCGTTTGACGCTATGACCAGGTTCAGGGAGGCCTCCGTATACTCGGGGTTCTTTTTCACTGCCCGCTCGAAATACAGGGCCGCCTCTTTCAGGTCCCCACGGAGATACGAGATGAGGCCAAGCTTGTTCAGGACGTCCGCGTAATCGGGTCTCGCCTTGATGATGTCCTTGAAATACGGCTCCGCCTCGTCGTATTTTCCTTCTTCAAAGAGTGCGGAACCCTGGGCGTAAAGCTCTTTAAGGACCGAATCCATACCAAGCTTGAGTATAAGAGCTTGTTCTTTCCGTTGTCAAGAAAAGACGGGGCGCCCAAGTACCACCAGTAATCTTAGTACCACCAGTAATACCTGGACCCCCAGTACGGGTACCAGTACGGGCCGTAATAGTAATATGGCGGATAATAATATGCCGGATAATAGCGCGGCGTCTCCCAGAGGAATATCTGAAGCGCGTCTATGACCGGGAACGTGTAGCTGGCCTTGCCTATCTTGCCCTCGCTTGTGCCCACGAAAGTCCCGGCCACCGTTATGCGCCTGTTTCGTCTGTATATCAGGGGGTCCAGGATGCCGTTTGCCCTCGGCCAGACGACCAGATATCTTCCCGGCCCGGCCGTATTCTCCAGATAACCGTTTTGGTCGACCGGCACGAAGAGGGCCTCGATGGTCGACTCCTTGTCCGTTACGGTCGTATTGATTATGATGCCCCCGAGTATGATGGTCTTGCCCTTGTAATCTGCGGGGTGGGAGGCGAGGATATCGGGTCCCACGTTTCTGGCGCCGGTCTTCAGGTACTCCTGCCTTATCACGGGCGAGACACAGGAGCAGAGGAGCAGCGCAATGATTATCGGGGCCGCCTTTTTCATGGTTAAATTATACAGGGAAGCCAATTCCAGTCAATACCGCGCATAGGCGGAGTTTTCACCTGCCGGGGAGTAAAAAAAAATCAAAAACCGGCGGGCGCACCGGCGAAACGGGCGCGGCCTCAGGCCGCGACCGCTATCCAGGCGAAGGCGATCAGCATGGAGAGCACGGTCACCGGGACCCCTACCCTCGCGTGCTCCCTGAAGCCGATTCTCACGCCGAAGGATTTGGCCTGCTCTATGGTTATGAGGTTTGCGATGCTGCCCACGATGAGGAGGTTGCCCGCGTAAGTGCTGATGAGGGCAAGCACGTAGAGGTTTTTCGTGGCGGCGAGGTTTATGTGTTTGAGGATGAGCATCACGGCCGGGACGTTGCTCAAAATATTGCTGAGGACAAGCGTCACGAGGGAGAGGACATAGGGCGCATTAATATCCACGCCGCGGCCTTCAAGCCAGGAGACCGCCTGCCGTGGCATCCCGTATTTCGACACCCCCGCCACCACGATAAAAAGCGCGCAGAAGAGCGTTATAAGGTGCCAGTCCACCATGCCCAGTATCTGGCGGGTCTCTATCTTCCTGCTTGCAAGGAGGACCCCCGCCGCAATGACGGCCGAAAGTTCCCTCGGCACGGGCGTAAAAAACATGACAAGCAGCGCGCACGCAATGACGAGTCCCTTTACGGACTGATGCCGGTCATACGGGGGCCATTCTTCTTTTGAAATTTGGCCGGCCGGCGCGGCGTCCCGCCCGTCTTTTCTTTTCCACTTCCCCTTAAAAAGCATAAGGATTACAAGATAGGCCGTCCCCAGGCAGACGACCGACGGAGGGCCGCACCACAGGAGAAACCCGTCAAAATGAAGTCCCGCCACCTGCCCTATGAGCATGTTTTGCGGGTTGCCGATGATGGTCGCGGCGGAGCCTATGTTGCTGGCGCAGGCCAGCCCCAGCAGAAACGGGACCGGGTTCATATCGGCTTCCAGAAGGGAGAAGCATATCACGGGGGTAAGGGCAAGGCATACGATATCGTTTGCAAGCAGGGCCGAAAGGACGGCCGCAATCAGCATGACGGCCCCGAGGAAAGACGCCGGCTTGCCAATGAACCTGTTTGCCTTCAATGCCGCGGCTGTGTAAAAGCCGCTAAGCCTCAACTGCCCCGAAAGCACCATGAGGGAATACAGAAGGATTATCGTGGGCGCGTCTATCGCCTTTGCCGCCTCTTCGGGATTCAGGGCCCCCGTGGCCACCATCGCGATCGCCCCCAGCAGGGCGATGCCCGTCCGGTCGAGCGCGAGCCCCGGCACGCCGCCAAGGGCGATGCCCACATAGGTAAGCGCGAATATGGCGGCCACGGTCTCTGGATGGCTCATTCGCGGGGTTTCTGTTTCCTGCTCATCCCGTAGATGAAGACGAGTATTTCGGCCACCGCCTTGTAGAGTTCGGGCGGTATCTCCTGGTTTACATCGAGGGCGGAGAGCAGCTCGACGACCTTTGTATCTTCTTTCAGCGGTATGCCGTGCTCCCGCGCCAGTTGGATTATCTTCTCCGCCATCTTGCCCTGTCCCTTGGCGACGAGCACCGGCGCCGGGTCTTCCTCTTTTTTGTACCGCAGGGCGGCGGCCTTTTTCATTTTCCCTTCCAGCTCTTTCATAACCTTATGTTTATCAGGCGCTCCGCCACGCCCGGGAATTCCAGGTGGTTTCTTGGCGATTCCTCATAGTCCGTGACATTGGCCATTTTAAGCGCGAGGCCCTTTTCGAGGAAGATGTCTTTAAGCGTGCCGGCCTCCTGCGCCAGCGCATCCCGGAAGGACGGGTTTTCCACCCTCAGCGTAACATAAAACCCGGCATTTCGCGTGAAGACCGAGACGTTTAGCTTCCCCAGTGCGTCGAGGTTCAGATTTATAAGGCATGAGGCCCCGGCCTCTCCGGATTTGAAGGCCGCCTGCCCGTCCTTTAGCCCCTCCCAGCTGACGGGAAGGAAGCTGTACAGGGAGCCGGTCAGACCGGAGAGAAACTGGAAGGCCCGCAGGTCTTTCAGGAGGCTGCCCGCCAGCTCAATGCCCTGCCTGTTTCCTCCGCGCTCCGGGCCGCCCGCCGAAAGCGCCTGTTGAAAATGGAATTTTAACAGCAGCGCCTTAAAATCCTTCTCCAAATCCCCCGCCTCTTTTGCGGACGCCCCCCCTTTTGCGAGCGCGAGGAGTTTCGCTTCGAGAAGCACCCCGCTTTCAAGGAGCGCCCCTTCGAGGGCGGGGCCGGTCATCCCGTCCATATCGGGAAATACGGCCGCGGGAAGAGATAAAGCACCAGGCAGGGGCGCGCCGGTTTCCTGATTCACGTCAGCTTGATTTACGGCGGGGGCCGCCTCCCGCGGGTCTTCCCGTGCCATCATGGAGAGGAGATCATTCAGGCCGGCAGTGAAAGCGGCATCGGATTTTATAAACCTGACGAGGAGGTCCCCCAGGACGGATTTTTGCGCGGGTTTCATCTCTGCCGCCCCCGACGAAAGAAGCATGTTCTCAAGCTTGCCAAGCAGCGCCTCCGCCGGCCCGCCGGCTTCAAGGGAATTTAAAAGCTCCGCGATTGCGCTGGACTGGGCCGCGGACTGGGCCGGGGACTGGGCCCCCAGCTTGAGGATGAGTTCGCCTGAGGGGGCGCGCCCGAGCACTTTCAGCGACACGCTTTGCCCCTCCATACCGGAAAAGGAAAAAGGGGTTTTTGCCGCGATCGCCCTGCCCCCGATATCGACAATGGCATTTGTATCGGAGAGGACCTCAAGGATTTTTGCCTCAAGGAAATCGCCCTGTTTAAAGTTGGACAGGGCATCATCCTGCCCGGCTTTCCCCTTTTCTCCAATACCGCCTGAGGCGGGGCTATTTGGCCCGCTTATGCCGTCAATTGCCATGGATATATAATATTGCCCCTGCCCATTTTATGGAAGTGGCAGGCAAGGGGGACCTGGGTTTGTAAGGACGCTGGTTGCGGCCTTATTGCTTAAGCGTCTTCATGAATATGAGCTTGTCGTCGTCCGGCGCAAAGTACTCCGGCACGAGGGCGACAAAGAAATAGCCGCTTTTTCTGTAAAACTCCCTCGTGAGGGCGTACTCTTTTTTTGACGCGGTCTCAGCGTAGATGTGCCGGCAGCCAAGCCTGGCCATCTCGGCTTCGGCCTTTTTCAGCAGGGCGCTGCCAATCCCCTTGCCTTGTGCAGAAACGTCCACCGCTATCCAGTAGAGGTCGAACCTGCCCTTTGTCATCGTGATCGGCCCATAGCAGGCGTAGCCTGCGGTCTTGCCGCCGACTTCGCAAAAGAGGAACATATACTCGCTGTCAAATCCCTTTAAAAGCCGGTCGTCGAGGAGTTCGAGGGCCACCTCTATCTCCCGCCTGTGAAAGGCCTTTGTCCCGGAGAGTATTTTTTTAATCGCCTTTCTGTCTTCGGGGACGGGCTCACTTCTGAAGCGGATGCCGCGGATTATCTTTTTTGCCGCCGGTTTCCTTTGCCGCCCGGGTTTTTGCTTTTGTTTTTTGCCTGCCGCCTTTGCCGGCAGCGCGGCTTCGAGGATCATCCCGACGGCGTCTTTTTCCGTGTAGCCGGCCATTTTGACGGCCGAGATGAAACCGGAGAAAGGCGCGATGCACGGGTTGGCGTTTACCTCCATCACGAAGGGCCGGTTTTTTTCATCGAGTCTCAAATCCACTCTTGCGTAGCCCGTCAGGCCCAATGCCTGCCAGCAGGCAAGGCATATCTGTCGTATTTCTTCAACCGGCGCATTTACGGGTTTAAAGGTCCTTACCGTGTTTTTGTACTCGAACGCGTCGGGATGCCATTTGGCCTTATAGTTCACGATACGCGGTTTTTTGCCGGGGGGCCAGTTCGCAAAGAGCATCTCGGCGGGCGGCAGGATTTTTGGTTTCCCGCGGCGCTCGATAATGGAGACGTTAAATTCCCTGCCGTCGATGAATTCCTCAATCAGGAGGGGTTTTCCCCCCAGGCGCGTGTAAATCGAGGGCAGCGCCCTCGACAGCGCCCTTTCATCCCGTATGACGGAGTCGTCGGTTATACCGATGCTGGCGTCCTCGCATGCGGGTTTTACGATCACCGGGAAATTCAAATTCCTGAAGGCCCCGTTTAGTCCGCCCCCATCGGACCCGCCACCCGGAAATAAAACCCGGCTGGCCGGGCGACTGGTCGGGTATGATGCCCCCGGACCATCGGGCGGATACGAGACCCATTTTGCGGTGGGGATGCCATTTGCGGCGAGTATGGCCTTTGTGGCCCTTTTGTCCGTGGTCAAAAAAAGGGCGTTACAGCGGGCCCCGGTAAACGGAAATCCCGCGGCCTCGAGGAGCCCGGCCGCCAGGGGGTGCATTGCGGCATTTGCTCCGATTGCCTCAACAAGGTTGAAGATGACATCCGGCGCAAAGCGGCCGATTTTCCTGAAAAGCTCCGGGACCATTATGCCCTGCGGCGCGCCGCCCGAAAGCGGGACCGTTATTTTTGCCGGCTCGTGCCCGAGCGCAAGGAGGGCCTCCGCCACCAGGAAGACCTCTTCAAGGACGTCGACCGAGTCGGGGCTTTCCCTTTCGGGCCCGTTGTAAAGGATTGCGACCTTCATTTTTTTAAAAGGTCTTTAGGCCGAATGCGCGCCCCCTCATCGGGGCAATCCCGGGCCGTTCCATGGCGGAATCGATGATGCCCTTTACAAGCTCTTCGTATTTCATCCCGGCCTGCGCGCAGAGTATCGGCAGGTCCGAGTGCGTGGGGTGGAGCCCCGCCAGGGGGTTTAGCTCAAGGACGTGGAGCATGTTTTTGCCAGCCGGCCCGCGGGCTGGTCCGCGGACTGGCCAACTGGTTGGCCAACTGGTTGGCCCGCCCGCCTTGATGTCCACCCGGCCGGCGTCCCTGCAATCAAGCGCCCTGTAGGCCCGGAGGGCCAGTTCGCTCGCCTCTTCCGCCAGTTTCCTGTTTTTTACCAGGGTGTATCTCACCCGTTCCTCGCAAAGCTCCTTGTTGGTGTAGGAATAGACCCCCGGCTCCGCGTTTTTCAGGAGCTTTACCTCGAGGACGCCAAGGGCGCGCGCCTTCTTGCCTGTCCCCAGGATGCCGACCGTGAACTCCTCTCCGGGCAGGTATGTCTCGACCAGGACGGGCTGATTGTATTTGGCAAGGAGCCTCCTGGATTGGGCTTTGAGCTCCGACTGGCTTTGGACTATGGACGACGGAGTGACCCCCTTGCCCGTCCCCTCCGAGACCGGTTTTACAAAAAGCGGGAAGTCAAGCCCGGCGGCGCCTGGCGCATCGAGACCTTCCGTCTCGGCAAGGGAGCTTATGAGGTAAAAATCCGGGGTGGGGATGCCGCTGGCGCGCAGGATTTTTTTTGCCATCGCCTTGTCGAGGGCGAGGGCGAGGGCAAGGGGGTCCGAAAACGTGTAAGGGATATTGAAGGCCTCCAGGAGGGCTGGGACTTGCGCCTCGCGGCTCCTGCCGTAGAGGCCCTCAGCGATGTTGAATACGAGGTCCCAGCTTTTGCCGGAACTGAGGAGTTTTGTCAGCTCGTAGATGTTGCCAATGCGCTCGACCTTATACCCGAGGGCCGATATGGTCTTTGCGAGGGCGTTTATGGTCTCTTCGCTGTCGAATTCCGCCGTCTGCTCCTCGGAAAAACCCATCTCCAGGTAATCACGCCGCAAATCGTAGACAAGCCCGATGCAAAAACTCATGCCGCTCCCGCGTCCTGCTCCTTGTCGAAGGGCGCCGCTTCCCGGCCCAGGCGTTTCACCTTTATGATTTCCCCCGGAGGGGCGGGGATATCCGGCGCAGAGGCGGGCAATTTTTCCGGGGCGCCCGGTCTTTCCGCGATGCGCGATATCTCCGAAGCAGCGGGCGAAACTGTGGACGAAACGGGGGGAAACAGCATGTCCTTCTGTTTCCTTCTCTTGTACCGCTGGGTCTCCTCGGGCACCAGGGCCTTCTTCTGGCCCTTCAGGAGCTGCGCCGTGCCGCTCAGTTTGCCGTTGCCGTTTGATTTCCGGCTTTTTTCGGGCTGGCTGGTTTCGGGGTTATAGTATTTTATTATCATCCCCTCGTAGTTTCTCAGCAGCACGTCCCTGTCGTTTACGGAGAGCAGGTAGAAGGGCTGAAGGGGGATCTTCCCGCCCCCTCCAGGGGCATCCACAACGAAGGTCGGTATGGCGAGCCCCCCGGTGTAGCCCCTCATCGTCTCCATTATCTCGATTCCCCTCCAGATGCTCGTCCTGAAATGCTCCACCCCCCTGACCGGGTCGCATTGGAAGAGGTAGTAGGGGCGGACCATAATGCGCTGCAGGGCATGGCAGAGCTCCTTCATGACATCGGGGGCATCGTTAATCCCCTTCAGGAGCACGGACTGATTGGAGACGGGGATGCCCGCCGTCAGCAGCCGGTCGCAAGCGTCTCTTGCCTCTTCAGTCACTTCCCGCGGGTGATTGAACTGGGTATTTACCCAGAGCGGCCTGTGGCCCTTGAGCATTTTTACCAGTTCTTCGGTTATCTTCATCGGCATCACGACCGGCACCCTTGTGCCGATCCTGAGGACCTCCAGCTGGGAGACCCTCCGCAGCTCCCCCATGAACCAGTCCAAAAGCTCCAGGTTCATCGTAAGGGGGTCTCCGCCGGAGATTATGACCTCCCTCACCTCCGGGGTTGCGCGCACGTACCGGACCATCCCCATCAGCTCTTTTTTGGTCCTCTCGGATTCGCCCTCGTGCCAGATCCTCTTTCGGGTGCAGTGGCGGCAGTACATGCTGCAGGTGTTGGTCGCTATTGCCAGCACCCGGTCGGGATACCGGTGAACGAGCCCCGGCGACTGCATGTCATCTTCCTCCTCCAGCGGGTCCGTGACCCCGACCCTCTGGAAGTCAAGCTCCCGCAGGTCCGGCAGGCACTGTTTCCTGATGGGGTCTTCCGGGTCGGAGATGTCCCTGATCAATGAGAGATAGTACGGAGTGACGGAGCAGTGGAAGGTGTCGATGAGCCTTTTGAAGCGCCCCCTCTGATAGGGTTTCAAATCCAGCAGGCAGGAGATGTCCTCCAGCGTCCTCAGTCTGTTTAACATCTGCCATCTCCAGTCGCTCCACTGCTGGCTGGTGACGCCGGGCCAGAGTCTTCGGGCAATCCCTTCCGTGCCGAAGAGGTCCGCCTCGGGCAGCGGCCGGCAGATGGCGTTTGCGGCTCTACCTGGAGGTTCTTCGGTTTCTTTTGTGACCAGTGTTTCCATTGCGTCCTCCTGCTTGGATATCGGGGGACAAAGTCTCCCGCGAGTATTCATTTTATTTTAGACGATGCCTCTATAATTTTCATTATGCCGGCCGCTATCCGCGCGGGCGCGGGCGGGCAGCCCGGTATATACGCGTCCACCGGCACCACCTTGTCCACCCCGTCGGTGACGGCATAGCTTCCCCTGTATATGCCGCCGTCCCTCGCGCAGTCCCCGCAGGCGATGACCAGCTTGGGCCCGGGGGTCGCCAGGTAGGTCTTTCTGAGCGCATTGGCCATGGCCGCCGAGACCGGGCCGGTCACCAGCAGGATGTCGGCGTGTCTGGGCGAGGCGACGAAATCGATGCCGAAGCGCTGGATGTCGTATACGGGGTTTGTAAGCGCGGTGCACTCCCATTCGCAGGCGTTGCAGGAGCCGGCGTCCACCTGCCTTATCCTCACGGAGCGCCTGAATATGCGGCCCATCCCTCCCGGCTTCAGCCCCGCGGCCATCAGAATGTCACCCTCACCCGCCATCGCGTTTAGTTCACTTTCAGGCAACGCCTGCTTCCTGCCAATAATATTATAAAGAATGCGCGCGAGCATAAGAACCCCTAAATGTTAATTTTTTGAAAAATTTTTTTATAATTTCAAAAAAGCGAGAACCGCCATTGGCTGGCTGCCTTCCCCGCACGTTTTGGGTGGAAGGAGGCGGGAATGGCATGCGAGCGGATTTTTTTGCCGCAGTCCGGACATGGACGTCAGGACAGGCAAAAGCCTCGGAGGCGGCCAGGACGGCCGCCGAGAAGGAGCAAGCCATGCCATCACGCCTCCTTCCTGCAAATACAGCAAATCTTTCCATGGCCCTCATGCGTCCGAACCCGAATATGAGAGGTTAAAACTCTTGTTTATGAGGGGGAAGTCCGGGACGATGTTGCCGTGCACGGCAAACGGCATGAGGGGCCAGTTGCAGAAGGACGCCGCCCTGGGCTTTACCCGGAACGGCCTGCCGTCCCTGCCGCTGCTGACGTAATAGAAGATGGAGCCCCTCGGCCCCTCCACGTAGCCAAGGGCCCGGCCCAACGCGGGGACCTCGACGGCCGGCAGGGCGATGTCGCCCTCCAGCCGCTTGCCCTTCGCCTTGTGGAGTATGGATTTCAGGATCGCAAGCGAGCAGGCCGCCTCGTCCGCCCTGAGCATCATCCTGGAGAAGACATCGCCCTTCATCCGCGTATGGCTTTCAAAGACGAGCTGGCCGTAATAGAGGTGCGGATGGGCCGTCCGGATGTCGTCGTCGAGGCCGGAGGCCCTGGCGGCTACGCCCGTGGCGCCGAGGGCCATGGCTATCTCCCTGGAGAGCAGGCCGGCGTTGTCGAGCCGCTCCATGTGCGACGTGGCGCCCGTGAGAAACTCGATGAAGGACTTGTACTGCCCCGTGATGCCTTCAATCGTCCGAAGGGTCTCGGCCGGATTTTCAAGGACGTCCGCCAGCACGCCCCCCGGCGCGTTCACGCCCCGCAGATACCTGCTGCCCGTCAATCGCTCGTTCAGCCCCATCAGCCTTTCCTTTAGCAACGCCCCCTTCGCATAACCGATAGCAAATCCGGTGCCAGCGCACATGTTGCCGATGTCGCCTATGTGGTTGTAAAGACGTTCAAGCTCCAGCAGGAAGGTGCGTATGGCCCTGGCCCTTATCGGCAGCGCCACCCCCGCCATGCGCTCGACCGCGTGGCAGTAAGCGGCGGAGTGGGCGAAGGAAGAAACGCCCGAGAGTCTCTCGGCGAGTTTCACCCCCTCATCGAAGCCCATGCGCTCGAACAGTTTTTCCACTCCCTTATGCGTGAAGAAGAGCCTGGCATCCAGGTAATAGACCGTCTCGCCCACCGCGCTGAACCTGAAATGGCCGGGCTCGATTATGCCCGCGTGCACGGGCCCCACCGGGATCTCGTAGATGCCCTCTCCCTTGACCTTCATGAACGAAGAGAGATCTTCCTTGTCCTCATCCAGGAGCCCTCTTATCTGGTCGTGGCTTATGTCCCTCCTCAAGGGGTATACCCCAGGGGGATAGAGGCCGTGCAGCACAAGGGGCGCCGGGTCCGGATGGCCTTCGGGCAGCAGCCCGAACATGTCCGCAATCTGTCTTTCATACCAGTGCGCGGCCGGAATTTTTGGCGTGATGCTGGGAAATGTGATGCCGCCCTCTTTTTCCTCGAGGTCCTTCAGCACGACTATCTCGAAGAGGTCCTTGCCTGGATGGGAGAATACGGCATAGATGTTAAACCCCTCGCCCGTCTCGCGGCTGTCAACGGCGAACATCATTCTCAGGCGGCCCCGGCCGTTATCGAAGAGCCTCGCGCATTCCTGCCGAAACTCCTCCGGGGCCACTTCCCTGTATGTTTCGTTGTCAGTCAATTTGTATGTTTCGTTTTCAGCCAACCTATGTCCCCAGGCCGATTATATTCATGGATGATGTTATCAGCTTGTCAAGCACCGCCGGGGTGAAGAGCCCGAGCGCCAGGAGTCCGGCCCCGAGAGTCAGCATCATCAGGCTTGCCGGCCACCAGTTGCCCCCTTGCGGATTTCCGGGCCGGTTTTCCGTCTGGCCGGACAGTTCTGTTTTTTCCTCTTTCGGGCGGCCCAAAAACATGCCCCCGAAATCCTTCAGCAGGCCGTAGAACACGAAGCCGCTTGCGCCAAGGAATATGGCCATCATGCACCAGTGGGCGCCCGCCGCGAGCCCCTTGAGCATCAGAAACTCGCTCAGGAAGATATTAAACGGCGGGGCGCCGGCAAGCGCCATGATGCCCGCGAAACCCAACGCGCCGGTGAGCGGGGACATCTTAAGGAAGCCGCTCACCTCTTCCGTCTCCACCGAATGGCAGGTGGAGTGGATGCGGCCCGTGACGAAGAACATCAGGGGTTTGCCGAGGGCGTGGTTCAGGATATGCAGCAGCGCGGCGTAAAGGCCGTAGACGCCCCCGATGCCGAAGGACAGGCAGATGATGCCCATATGCTCTATGCTGCTGTATGCAAGCAGCCTTTTGGCGTTCTTTTGAATGAGCATGAACGTCCCGGCAATCACTATGGAGGTCATGCCGAAGGCGGCCATTATGTCCTGGACGAATATCTGTCCGCAGGCCGCCTTGGCGATGACCGCGAAGCGCATTATGCCGTAGAAGGCGCAGTTCAGCAGTATGCCCGACAGGAGCGCGCTTACCGGGGTGGGGGCCTCGCTGTGGGCGTCGGGCAGCCAGTTATGCACCGGGGCGAGCCCCGCCTTGGTGCCGTAGCCCACCATGATGAGGATGAAGGCGAGCCTCACCGTGGCGGGATTCAGGGCGGCCGCAACGGGCAGGAGGCTGGTCCAGTTCAGGGTGCCGGCCTCCCCGGGCCCGCCTGGAACCACCCCCGCCCCCGCGTAATAAATGATGAAAGTGCCCAGCAGCGCAAAGGTTATCCCCACGGTGCAGAGCACTATGTACTTCCATGCCGCCTCGATCGATTTTCGCTTTCTGTAAATGCCCACCAATAAAGCGGAAACCAGCGTCGTCGCCTCTATCGCGATCCAGAGGAGGGCAAGGTTATTGGAGATGGGCACCAGCATCATCGTGAAGATAAAGAGGTTTAGAAGGAAATAGTAGTACCGCAACCCCCGGGGCGTGATCGCGCCCGCCTTCAGCTCCGCCGCCATGTACTCTATCGAATAGATGGACGCCGCCGCCGACAGCAGCGCTATTATCATCAATATGTAGGCCGACAGCGAATCGCAGTAAAACGTCCCCCCCCGGCTGAAATAGACGCTTCCGTGCGCGGCACCCGCCACGAGGGCCGCCACCCAGAGGGCCGTTGCCGCGGAGCCGGCAAGGGTGGCGTATCCAAGCGCCCTCGGGCCCCTGACGATGAGGCATATGAGCGCCGTCCCGAGGGGCACAAGCAGGAAAAAAAGCATCTTTACCGAGGCCCTCCCTTTTCTATCCCTTGAGATTGGTAAGCTTGTCCAAATCCACGCTCACGAAACTCTTTTTTATCTGCGTGAGGAAGAGCCCCAGTATCATCACACCCATGAGCATGTCGAAGAGAACCCCCAGCTCTATGAGCGTGGGCATCCCGTAAGTAAGCGAAAAACCGGCCAGGAACAGCCCGTTTTCCATGAACAGCAGCCCCATCACCTGGGTGACGGCCTTCCTGCGGGTGATCATCGTGAAGAGGCTTATGAGGATTATCGAGACCGAGACCTTCAGGACGGTTTTCGCCGCGCCGGCAACAAAGACGCCCTCCGAGATGAAGGAATAGACGAGCACGACCAGGGCGAAGCAGATGATGAGCGCCACGGGGGTGCTCACATAAGGCTCCGCCTCGCGCGCGACCTTGAGCTCCCGGATTATCTTCCTAAGGAAAAAGGGGATCAGGACGCACTTGCCCGCTATTATGAAGAAGGCCGCCGCATAGAGGTGCGGTATCGAGAGCCAGACCGCGAAGGCGGCCACCAGGCCCGCCAGCAGCCAGGAGTTTATGACGTAGGCCTTCAGACTGCTCTCGACGCGCCTTATGGAGCTCATCGCCACCACGCTCAGGAGCATCCCGATCGAGATGAAGTCCGTCACCGGGTATACCTCTATCCATCTCTTTACGAGCGGCATCTCACCTCCCCAGCATCACGAAGGTTATTATCGACAGCAGGGCCAGCACGAAGGCGCCCCCCAGAAGCGAGGGGAGCTGAAAAAACCTCATCTTCGCCCTCGAAGACTCGGTAAAGGCCATCGCGGCGGCAAGGACGAGCAGTTTCAGGGCGTAATAAGCAACCGCCAGCGCCGGGGCGTACGGGGTTGCGCCCCCTTGTGAAATCCCGTAAGGGAAAAAGAGGTCTATCGCCAGGGTGAAAAGCAGCATCTGCTTCATGAAGTGGGCCAGCTCAAGGAGGGCCAGGTAGCCCCCGGAGTATTCGAGCACCATCCCCTCGTGGATCATCGTAAGCTCCAGATGGGTGTCGGGGTTGTCCACGGGTATCCTGCCCGTCTCGGCTATGAGCGCCACGAAGAAGGCGGCGAAGGCGAGCACATGGGCCGGCGATTGCAATATGTCGGTCGACCTGGAGATTGCCGCTATGCTGGTGGAGCCCGCGGCTATGGCCGCCGTGAATATGGCGAGGGCCATGGTTGGTTCCACGAGGATGGCCACCGTCGCCTCGCGGCTCGATCCCTCCCCGCCGAAGGCCGTCCCGGCGTCAAGCCCCGCAAGAGTGAGGAAAAACCGCCCGAGGGCCAGCGTGTAGAGGAGCGCGATTATGTCCCCCATACGGAAGCTTTTAACCGGGTCGCCCGCGCTCAGCACAGGGAGCATCATTCCGGCGGCCAGCGCCGAGGCAAAAACTATGAAGGGGGCGGCACGGAAGACCCACGACGCGCTCTCCGGGACCACCATCTCCTTCTTGAAGAGCCTGAGGAGGTCCCAGTAGGGCTGTAGCACCCTCGCCCCGACCCTCCCCTGCGCCAACGCTTTCAACTTTTTGATTACGCCTTGGAGCAAGGGAGAGAAGATGACTATTATCAGGACCTGGAGGTTTAACATTCCCGTCGCTTACGCCCACATGAGCAGCAGCCCTATCAGGGTGAGCATTATATAGCCCAGATAGAGGTTTAGGCTGCCGGACTGAAGGTTTCTTATCCTCATGGCCGCCTTGCCCACAAGGGCAAGAAACGGCCCGTATATGTATGTCTCGAAAAACGGGGTGATGTCGGAATGATAGGCCAGGCTGCGTACGAAAAGGGGTTTTAGATTATAAGAGATTTTCAGTTCCTTCCTGGGCATGTAAACAGTCTTGAAGATGATCCGGAGGGGTTTTGTAAACGCGGTGGCCGTGTATTGCATGCGCGGCGAGAGGGCCTTGATGCCGCAGTCCCAGGCGGGCGCGTAACTCGTCTTCCGTCTTGCCGCCTTTGCAAGCAGGAGCGCAAGGGCGGAGCCCGCCAGCAGGACAACGCATATGGCCGCCGGCCAGAAACTCGAAAACCCGCTGGCGACTGAGACGGGCGAGGCGGGCCCCGACACGATTGCCGTCAGCCCGGGGCCCGCGCCCACCTCTCCAAATCCCCCAAACGGCATCCCCCTTACGAGTCGAAAGAAAATGCCGGGGGCTATCCCCAGCAGCAGACAAAGGATGGCCAGAAACCCCATCGCCGCCGTCATCGGCAGGCCAGCCTCCTTCGCCTCCGCGGCCCGCTCGCTCCTCGGAAGCCCCAGAAACGAGATGCCGAAGGCCTTTACGAAGCAGGCCGCGGCCAGCGCCCCGGTGAGCGCCAGCGCCGCCGCCCCGAGAAGCGAGATGACCTTCGAGTACGCCCAGGGTGTGGCGCTTCCAAGTATCAGGGACTGGAATGTGAGCCACTCGCTCACAAAACCGTTAAAGGGAGGCAGGGCGCATATCGCCGTGGAGCCCGCCAGGAAGAAAAGCCCGGTGGCCGGCATTTTCTTTATGAGCCCGCCCATCTCCTCCATGTTCTTCGTGTGCGTCTGGTTTGCCACGGAGCCCGCCCCCAGAAAGAGCAGGCCCTTGAAGATGGCGTGGTTCATCGTATGGTAGAGGGCGGCGGCAAGGGCAAGGCCAGCAAGGGCGGTCTGGCCGAACGAGTAAAAAAGGATGGCCGCCCCGGTCCCCAGCAGTATGATCCCGATGTTTTCGACGCTGTGGTATGCCAGGAGCCTCTTCAGGTCATGCTCCATGAGGGCGTAAAGCACGCCCAGGACCGAGGAGACGCCGCCGGCGGCCAGCACGGCTATGCCCCACCACGCGACATTGCCGCCCAAAACGCCGAGGCAGACGAGCAGTATCCCGTAGATGCCGGCCTTTATCATCACCCCCGACATGAGGGCCGAAACGTTCGAAGGGGCCGCCGGGTGCGCCCTGGGCAGCCATATGTGAAGTGGCACAACGCCCGCCTTCGTCCCGAACCCGATAAAGGCCAGGACGAATATGACGGATTTCAGGGCGACGGATTTGCCCGCAAGCCCGGCGGCCATCCCGGAGAAGTTCAGACTCCCCGAGGCCCGATAGGCCAGCATGAAGGCGGCGATGATGAATGACGTCCCTATGTGCGTCATTGTGGCGTAGGTAAGCCCCGCGCTCCTGGCATGATCGCTCTCCGTCTCGGAGACGACAAGGAAGTAGGAGACCAGCGACATGGCCTCCCAGGAGACCAGGAAAGAAAGGGCGTCCCCTGAGAGGAAGACCGCGCCCATGCTCAGGACGAAGAGCCCGTAGAGGATGCCGTGCGCGCGGGGGCCCTGCGATTTCCGCATATAACCGACCGAATAGAGGGAGACGGAGGCGGCCAGTATGGCCAGCACGAGCACGAAGAACATCTGCAGGGGCCCGCCCTGAAACCCCATCGCCAGCACCGGCGATATCCTGAAGGAAAAGGCGGGGGCGGGGGCGGGGGCGTCCGCATGTAAAAGCGCCCCGGCTGCGGAAAAGCCCATTGCCCCGCTTCCCGCCGCGTAAAGCAGGTAGAGGTAATTCAGGCCCTTCCTGGGCGCAAGGGCAAAAAAGAGCGCTCCGGCTAAAAACAGGAACAGACCGGGTAAGAACAAGGCTGCCGCCTCTAAACCTCCCAAAAGCGTAATAAAAAACAAAAACCTTCTTTTTCAGTCCAAACGGGAAAAGGGCACCAAACAGCTTCAATAAGAAATTTTTTTATTGAAACTCCTTGGCCTTCCTTTGAAGGGTCCTGAGGCCAATCCCTAGCAATTTGGATGCCAGGGACTTGTTCCCTCCGGCCCTGTCGAGGGTGTGCTTTATGACCTCCCGCTCTATTTCCCGCAGCGGGAGGTCTATGGGTATGTGGTAGTGGTCTCCGTTCTGGGGCTGGGCCAGCGACAGGAAGGCGGGCAGGTACCTGGCCTCTATGACGTCTTTTTCGGCCAGCGCCATCGCGGACTCCAGGGCGTTTTCAAGCTCCCTTACGTTGCCGGGCCAGCGATAGGCCAGCAGGAGCTGCATCGTCTCCTTCGTGATGCCCTTTATGCGGTAGTCTTTTTCCTCGTTGAGTTTGTTGATGAAATAGCTCACCAGAAGCGCGATGTCTTCCTTGCGCTCCCTCAGGGGGGGCAGCTCCAGGCGCACGACGTTCAGCCTGTAGTAGAGGTCCTCCCTGAACTTGCCGGAATCTATGAGCTTTTTGAGGTCCTGGTTGGTCGCCGCTATCACCCTGACGTCCACCTTTATGGTCTCGTTGCCGCCGACGCGCTCGAACTCCTTCTCCTGCAGGACCCGGAGGAGCTTTATCTGGGTCTGGGGGGGCACGTCGCCTATCTCGTCGAGGAATATCGTCCCTCCGTTTGCAAGCTCGAACCTGCCCAGTCTCTTTGATATGGCCCCGGTAAAGGAGCCCTTTTCATGCCCGAAGAGCTCGGACTCCAGCACCCCCTCGTTGAAGGCCGCGCAGTTCACCTTTATGAAGGGTTTCGAGGAGCGGGGGCTGTTGTAGTGGATTGCGTTTGCTATCATCTCCTTGCCGGTGCCGGTTTCGCCCGCAAGGAGGATGTTGACGTTTTTTGGGGCCACGGAACCCACTATCTCTATGACGTGCTGCATCGGTTTGCTTCTGCCCACGATATTGCCGAAATTGAACCGCTCCCTTACCTTTCTCTCCAGTTCCACCTTCTCCACAAAGAGGGACTGCTTCTCGCGGGCCTTCTCCACGACGGCCATGAGGAGCCTGTGGTTCAACGGGAACTCATGGAAGTCGTAGGCGCCGGCCTTCATCGCCTCTATCGCGGCCGAAAGCGGCACCCGGCCGGAAAGGAATATCACCTCGACCTGCGGCCTTACGGTCTTTTTTATCTTCGCAAGGAAGCTGATGCCGTTTATCCCGCTCAGCCTGAAATCCGCCAGGACGATGTGGATGGGCTCGTTGCGGAGGACGCGGTAGGCCTCCTTCACGGAGGCGGTCTGGTAGACGGCGAACCCCTTTTTCCTGAAATAGGCCCTTACCTTCTCCCATTCCATCCCGCCCTCGCCCTCGACTAGAAGCAGATTGAGGCCCATAAGCCGTCCTTTCCGATATTTTTGCCCGGAAACTTCCCCCGCTCGCCGCCCAAGGACGTCCCCTATGCCGTTTTGGCATATTCAGGACGGGTTTTTCCGGCAAACCGCGCCATTTTGGCCGACTTAGTGATATTAAAACAGTGCGGACGGAAAAGCAAACGATCCAAACAATTAATTTGTTGACATTTTTAAAGTTTTTTTGAATAATTGCCGATATGGCATGTTTTTTGTAGTTAATGTATTATGTCTTTAAATCCATATTTTTAAAGAAAGGGGGGAAAAATTATGAAAAAACTCGTAGTTCTGTTAATGAGCGCGCTTCTGCTTGTTTCTTTTCTGTCAGTGACGGGATGCCAGAAGAAGGCGGCCGAGCAGCCTGCTGAAACGGCTGCCCCGGCGACCAACGCGCCTGCGGCTCCGGCGGCCAATGCGCCTGCTGCTCCGGCGACCAACGCGCCTGCAGGCCAGTAGTAAAACAGATTTATCCGGTTGTTTGAAAAATTCGTTGTCTATCTGGATAGACAAAGGGGGGGCAATTGCCCCCCCTCTGTTTTTTGCCGCCTCCTCACCCCAAAACCCTCCGCTTTTTTCTCCGCGGCATACAGTTTCTTGATAATTGCCCCGCCGCCGATTTAAAATCATAGTATCGGCAATCATTTGCCGACACGACAAAACTAAAGAGGCGGTCCTATGGTGAATTTGGCCCCGGGCGCGGGCCTGCTCGAAAGAAAAGACAGGGAGCTTGCGGCGATACTCGAGATAAGCAGGGTCCTTACGGCATCCTTCGACCTCGAGGAGAACCTTGGCGCGGTCATGCGTGTCCTGAGCGGCGGCCTGGAGATGCAGCGCGGGTGCGTCTTCTTGCGGGACCCCTCCTCGGCGGAGGTCCGCATCGTGGCGGCCCACGGGCTGACACGGGAGGAGGTGCTCCGCGGCAAGTACAGGATCGGCGAGGGCATAGTGGGCAGGGTCATGGAAAGCGGCAAGGCGATGTTCATCCCGAATATCGGGGAGGAGCCCAAATTCCTCAACAAGACCGGCTCAAGGCCCGATAAAAACGGCATATCGTTTATCTGCGAGCCGATAAGGTTTAAAGGGGAGATGCTGGGCGTGATCACCACCGACAGGATATACTCCGCCTCCAGCGGCGGCGTGGACGACGACATAAGGGTCCTTCAAATTGTCTCCTCGCTTATAGCGCAATTCGTGAAACTCTGGGAGAGCTACAGGAAGGTGGAGGAGGAGAGACAGAACCTGAAGATGGAGCTCCTTCAGCGCTACAGCCTGCCCAACATAATCGGGGAGTCCGAAAAATTTCAGAGCGTGCTGAAGGCCATAATGAAGGTGGCCGGCACGGACACGACGGTGCTTCTGCTGGGGGAATCCGGCACGGGCAAGGAGCTTATAGCCCATACCACGCACTACCAGAGCCCGAGGGGCAAGGGGCCCTTCGTGGCCGTCAACTGCGCGGCCCTGCCCGAGAACCTCCTCGAGGTCGAGCTCTTCGGCCAGGAAAAAGGCGCATTCACCGGGGCCGACCGCAGGAGGATCGGCAGGTTCGAGGCCGCAAACGGCGGCACGCTCTTTCTGGACGAGATAGGGGAGCTGCCCCTGCAGCTCCAGGCGAAACTCCTCCGGGTGCTGGAGGAAAAGACGTTCGAGCGCGTGGGCTCCTCCAGGTCCATCAGGGCGGACGTGCGCATAATAGCCGCCACGAACAGGAACCTCGAAGAAGAGGTGAAAAAGGGCGCCTTCCGGGCCGACCTCTACTGGCGTCTGAACGTCGTCTCCATAGTCCTGCCCCCGCTGAGGGAGAGGCAAAAGGACATCCCGCTGCTCGTGGACTACTACCTGGAGAAATTCAACAGGACCTACGGGAAAAACGTCCGGGCGGGCACGGAGACGCTAAAATGCATGATAAAATATTCCTGGCCCGGTAACATCCGGGAGCTTGCCAATACCATCGAGAGGCTTGTCATAATGGCCGAGAAGGATACGCTCGATCCGGAGGACCTGCCTTATAATTTCCGGGCGGAAGAGCCCGCCGCCCAGAGGCGTCTGCCCTCCGAGACGGACTTTCCCCTGGGCGCGGAGGTCAAGAACCTGGAGAGGCAGAGGATCATAAAGGCCCTCAAGGAGAACAACTTCATCCAGCAAAAAACAGCCTTCGCCCTCGGCATTACCCCCAGGAAACTCGCCTACCGTATAAAAAAATACGACATAGACCTGGCCGCGATTAAGTAGAAAGAGAACTGGTTTGGCTTTGTGTAAAACCCCCCTGCCTTTGACGCTATGTTAAACCCTCTCCCCACGGGGAGAGGGTTGGGAGAGGGGCTTTGGGGTTTGCAGAGGGGGTTGACTTGGGGCCGGATAATGAAGAAGATATAAAAATGCGGGTCCTTGTTTTGAAGAACATACCCATTGAGGGGCCGGGGACGATTGAGGATTATCTGAGGAAGCGGCAGATTGCTTTCGATGAGGTCGAGCTTTTGAAGGGCGGGGAAGTCCCCGCCGGCCGCGATTACACCCATGTCGTGATGATGGGCGGCCCCATGGCCGTTTACGAGATGAATATGTATCCCCACATGGGAAAAGGGGCGAGGCTCCTGGAGGGTTTTATAAAAAAAGGGGTATCAGCGCTTGGTGTATGCCTTGGGGCGCAGATGCTGGCCCATGTCCTTGGGGCGAGGGTCTATGCCGGCGGGCAGAAAGAGGTGGGCTGGTATGAGGTTGAGATGACCCCGGAGGCGATGAAAGACGGGGTGTTCAAAAGCCTCTCGGTTAACGGGCAGGCGAAGGCGCAGGTCTTTCAATGGCATGGAGACACCTTCGAGCTTCCGGCGGACGCCGTAAGGCTTGCCTCGTCCCCCGTCTATCCGAACCAGGCGTTTCGATGGGGGCAGCGGGAACAAAAGGTCTACGCGCTCCAGTTCCACATAGAGGTGACCCCGGGCATCATCGCCCAGTGGTTCGAGGGCGAAAAGGATTTCCTCGAGGCCAAAAAGCTCTTCAACAAAACCGTGGAAATATACCCGGAGTACTCGAAGAGGGCGATGGAATTTTACAGGGGATTTTTCTCGGAATAAATTTTTTATTATTCCCGCCCGCCCGACCTTTTAAGGTATGGGGCTGCGCCCCATGCCCTGCTTAATGACAAAATCCATTTATCCATCCTTTTTTTCTTCCTTTTGCCCGGCGGCATTTTCAAACAAAGCTGATGTAAGTAACCCGTGTGCGAGGCATGTCCCCGTTCGCCTCCGGCCAGGCAGGCAGAGGGAGAAGCGAGGCCGAGGGTAAGGGATTTAAGGCGGGAATCCGTTTTTTTGCGAAATTTCGTCGATGGCTTCCCTTGCCGCCTCGCGCACAACCGGGTGCGGGTCCAGCAGCGAGCCTTCCAGGAAGGCAACGGCCCTTTCATCTCCGATTATCGACAGCATGTAGGCCGCATCGGCGCGCACCACGGGGTTTTCGTTTTTAAGCGCGCCGCAGATTGTGGGGACGAGGCCCGCGATCTGGGCCCTGTTTTTTTCCAGAAAGGTCTCGACCAGGACGAGCGCGCCTATCCTGACCCTTTGCCGCTCATCGTTTATGAGACGGGGGATGAGGCCGAAGTGCGTCTTGTCATGCTTGAGCAGGTCCATGATGTTTTCAAGGAAGCCCGCCTCCATGTGGTCGGCGACGGTCCGTGCGAATTGCTCTTTACGGTCTTCCATGACTAAATATGATATATGTTTTTATACCGGGCAGGTTATTTTTTTCGGGTTTTTCTGTTACATTAAGCAAAATGGGCATTTTTGGCGACCTGAGGCGGGATTTCAGGGCGGTGTTCGACAAGGACCCGGCCGCGAAGAGCGGACTCCAGGTGCTCCTGTCCTATCCGGGATTTCACGCCATAGTCTTTCACAGGGTGGCGCATGGCCTTAAAAGGCTCGGCGTGCCGGTCCTGCCAAACTTTCTGGCCTGCCTGTCGCGCGCCCTCACCGGCATCGAGATACACCCCGCCGCCGTCATCGGCCCCGGTTTTTTCATAGACCACGGCATGGGTGTCGTTATCGGCGAGACCACGGAAATCGGCGCGGACTGTCTGCTCTATCAGGGCGTAACACTGGGCGGCACCGGCAAGGAGAAGGGCAAGAGGCATCCCACGCTTGGAAACAACGTTGTCGTGGGCGCGGGCGCGAAAATCCTCGGGCCTGTAACCATCGGGGATTATGTTAAGATAGGGGCCAATTCCGTGGTATTGAAATCCGTGCCGGAGCATTCCATAGTGGTCGGCATCCCGGGGCGGGTCATCAAACGGAAGGTCCTGAAGGTATACCAGGACGGCCTGCAGGAGGTGCTCGACCACTTCCGCATGCCGGACCCCTACGAGGAAAAATTCTCCGTTATCGAGGGCCATTTGCAGGAACTTCAAAGGAGGATGGAAAGGCTTGAGGGAAAGGAAGGGGCCTTGAAGATTTTTAACACCCTGTCGGGCAGGAAGGAGACCTTCGTCCCCCTGGCGGAGGGCAGGATCGGCATGTATGTCTGCGGCGTGACCGTATACGACGTCTGCCACATCGGGCACGCAAGGAGCGCCGTGGTCTTCGATGTCGTCAGGCGGTATCTCCGCTACAAGGGTTTCGACGTGGAATTCGTGAAGAATTTCACGGACATCGACGACAAGATAATAAACAGGGCCCGCGCGGAGGGCGCAAGCTGGGACGCGGTCGCCGGTAAATACACCGAGAAATATTATGCGGACATGCACAGGCTGGGCGTTGAGGACGCGGACGTCGAGCCCCGCGCGACGGAGCACATCAAGGAGATAATAGAGCTGGTGGCGGGCCTGATTGAAAGGGGCCACGCCTACAGTATAGACGGAGACGTGTATTTTTCCGTCCCCAGTTTCCCGGAGTATGGGAAGCTCTCCGGCAGAAAACTCGACGAGATGCTTGCCGGGGCCAGGGTGGAGGTGGACCCGAGGAAGAAAAACCCGATGGATTTCGCCCTCTGGAAGTCCTCCAAGGAAGGGGAGCCCGCATGGCAGAGCCCCTGGGGGCCGGGACGTCCGGGCTGGCACATAGAATGCTCCGCGATGAGCATGAAGCACCTGGGCCGGACCCTCGATATCCACGCGGGCGGGGCGGACCTCATATTCCCCCATCATGAAAACGAGATCGCCCAATCCGAAGCTTACAATAGTAAGCCGTTCGTGAGATACTGGATGCACAACGGGTTCATAACGGTCAACAAGGAGAAGATGTCAAAGAGCCTCGGCAATTTCTTCACGATCCAGGAGATACTGGACATCTTCGACCCCGAGGCCGTGAGGCTGTTTCTGCTTCAGACGCACTACCGCAGCCCAATCGAGTTTTCAAACGAACCGCTTGAGGAGGCCACGCAGACGCTCGTGCGCTATTACCAGGGCCTTGAGCGGCTCGATGATTTTTTATTTTTGTCCCTGCCCGAAGGGAAGAAGGAAAATTGCCCCCCCGGTTTCGAGGACGGCATCCTTGGCGGGACGCCATCGGGTTTCAAGGCGCGCTTCATGCAGGCGATGGATGACGATTTCAACACAGCCTTAGCTATCGGGCACGTCTTCGAGCTGGTAAAGGAGATGAACCGTTTTCTGGACCAGGCCCCCACGGGCAAAAAGGCAAAGGAGTTTCTCCTCAGGGCAAAGGAAGGGCTGTTTGAGGCCGCCGGCGTCCTGAATGTCTTCAACCGTACGCCCGCCGAGTGGCAAAGGGCGCTCCTGAAGATAAAGAAGATCGGGCTTGAGGTCGCCGGGATAGAGCGGCTTATAGGGGAGAGGCGCGAGGCGAGGGCCCGGAAGGATTTTTTGCGCGCCGATGAAATCCGCTCGGAGCTGGAGCAAAAGGGCATCGCCCTGGAGGACAAGAAGGACTCCACCGCCTGGCGCGTAAAGCTTTAAAGGGGAGAGGGAGGCGGGGGCCAGCCCATCAGCGATACGGCGGCCTCGAGCACGCGGCTTGCGCTTATGTCCGCGAGGCATTTGAAATCGAGCCTTTTCCAGCATTTCAGCGGCACGGGCGAGTACCTGAAGCAGGGGGCGCAGGAGACAGCCGGCCCGGCTGGCCGTATCACCCGCGAGGGACACTTCCAGGGGGAGACCCAGCGCGGGTCCGTGGGGCCGAATATCGCCACCGTGGGCAACTGCAGGGCCGCCGCTATGTGCATGAGCCCGGAGTCGTTCGAGATGAAGAGCTGGCACCTTTTCATGATGGCCGCCGTCTGCCGGATGCCGGGCGCATGGACCGCATGGACCTTGCCCCTGGACGAGGGGGCGCATTTTCCCCTGACCGTCTCTTTCAGCGGCGCCTCTTCCGGCCCCCCGAACAGCAGAAACCTGTGCTCCGGCCGGAGGGAGGAGATGCCGTCTATAAGCTCCGAGAACCTCTCCGGGGGCCATCTCCTTTTGACGTGCTCCTTGAAGGCGCTTGTGCCCGGATGGAGCCCGACTAGGGGCGCGCCCTCATCGACGCCGTTTTCCGCCATCCAGCCGAGGGCCGCACGGTCCTCCTCTTCGGCCAGGAATGCCTCAAGCGGATATGGGCGGGGGGCCTCTATGCCGAGGAAACCGAGCAGCCTGAGGTTTTCCTCCACGTTGTGCAGCCGGTCGTCTTCCGGCAGGGTGCGGTTTTTCAGGAAATTCAATTCCCTGAAATTGTTCATCTTGTATGTATGGCCAATGCGGACGCGGCAGCCGGAGAGGAAGGAGGCCATGTTGTAGTCCCTGCGGTTCGAGGGGTAAAAATTTATGGCCACATCGAACCTGCCCCTTAGACCCAGGGCGAATCTTACGCTCCGGAGCCTGCCCGCCTCGAGAAACGGGAAATGGATGTTGTCGTCGATATTGGGGTTTCCGGCGAGGATGTCCCTTGTGGTCTTGAACATGTGCAGATACGTGATGCGGGCGGAGGGGATTTTCTCCTTTATGTTCTTGAGGGCGGGGGTGGTCATGAGGGCGTCGCCTATGCCGTAGAGGGGCAGCACGAGTATTCTCGGGTTACTCATGATTGTCCATCGGGATTTTTCATCGGGACTGTTCGTCGGGATTGTTCGTCGAGGGGGGGCGGGGGCCTTTTTCATGGAGGGCGTGGAATTTATCGAGGAGTTCTTCGCCGCTTACCCGCGGGCTGTCGATGCACAGGATGTTTTCGCTTTTCAGGGCGCGTTGGCCCGAGCGCACTTTATAGTTATTGAAGACCCCGATCGTGGGTTTCCCCAGAGCGCAGGCCATGTTGAAGACGGCGGAGTCCACGCTCAGTATGAGGTCGCAGTTTTCGATTATGGCGGCGAGTGAGAGCGCGTCCCTTCCGCCGTCCATGCGGAAGGAATAGAGCAGGTTCGGGGCCTCCAGGTGGCCGCCGTCGGCCTTCTGCTCCAGCGCAAAACCGGCCTCGTTGGCGAAGACCACGAAAAAGATTTTCCCTTTGCGCTGCCCGTACTGCCTGTTAAGGCCGTCTATGAAACCCTGGACGGCGGCAAGGGGGATGGAGCGTGTTTTGTCCATCGTGTTTCTCTGGATGCCTATGAAAAGGGCGCCCGCGGGCGCCGAATCCCTGAGCCTGCAAGCGCCCTGGCGCTTTTCATCATCGGGGACCTTAAGGACCGGGCTGTTAAGCTCCGCTTCGGTGAGGGCGAGGCCGGCCTCCCTTGCCAGCCTGCATATCTTATGGGCCCGCGCCCGCTTCGGGCAGAACACCAGATAGAGAAATGTGGGGAGGAGCTGGTTGTAGATGACCTGCACGCGGTCGAACCTTTTACCTGTCAGGAGCGCGCCCAGGCGCCTCTTTATTATCCAGTATTCCTTTGTCCAGAAAATCCAGGGCAGATAGAAGCGCGGGTGCCTCTCAAGCGGCATCTCAAGCACGCAGTCGATATAGTCCTGGCTTTCCGCCAGGGCTTTCAGGCCCAGCTCTTTTCTGAGGACCACTGTGGTTTTGATACCGGGATTTATGGTCTTTATTTTTTTAAGCGCGGGGGTAAACATGACGAAATCCCCTATCCCGTGAAGAAAAACAAGGCAGACGCTTTCAATCGACTTGTAATCGGGCGACTTGTAATCGCGCGACCTGTAATCGCGCGACCTATAATCAGGCGGCCTGCAGCAGGCAGCGCCGCCGCCCTTTATTTCAGGCATATTTGATTATAACAGGGGGCAGGCCGAAAATTGGGGCGGCATCACCCGCCGCCAACCCTGCCTTTGTCCCGGAAAGCCCTTGGCTTTTCGGGGGGCCTCTCCCTTCAGAGGGTTTCACCCACACAAAAGCCGAAGGGCCGTTGGTTTAGAAAAAACCTTGAAAATCCTGTATAATTGCTTTGTAATCAAGACTGGGTAAATAAGCGAGCAAGTAAAACCTCTGGAGGTGACCATGTTTGTTACATCAGCCTGGGCCGCGGGGCCCCCTGCGGGCGGGGGCGGCAGCATGATAACCAGTTTTATCCCTCTCATACTCATATTCGTGATCTTCTATTTCCTCCTCATCAGGCCCCAGCAGAAGAAGGCGAAGGAACACAGACTGATGCTCGACGCCATCAAGAAAGGCGATAAGGTTGTGACCTCGGGCGGCATATACGGGGTCGTGGAGCAGGTCGAGCAGAACACGATTTTAGTCAAGATAGCCGAAAACGTGAAGGTAAAGGTCAGAAAAGACTACATTGCAACCGTCAGGACTGAGAAAGAACCGGAATAACGACAACGGTTTCCATAAGCTTGTAGAGTCCGTCATGGCCAACGGGAAGGCGGCCCTTTACATCGAGTTTGCCGATGATTTCCTGAAGCAGCTCGGCTATACGGAGCACGGGCCCAGGCACGTCAAGATAGTGGCCAGCTCGGCCTACAAGATACTGAAGAAACTCGGTTTCGATGAGAAAGAGGCGTGTCTTGCGGGGCTGGCCGGGCTTCTGCACGACACCGGCAACCTGCTTGGCAGAAACGAGCACCAAAGGACCGGCGCCCTTCTGGCCAAGGAGATAATGGAGGAGCTGGGCTATCCCCTGAGGGACATCGTCACCGTGATGACGGCCATAATGGTGCATGATGATTCGGAGGGGGTCATCCCGCACCCGGTGGCCGGCGCCCTTATCATCGCGGACAAGGCCGATGTCCACCGGAGCCGCGTCAGGAAGGTAAACGACATAAAGGGGGACATCCACGACAGGGTGAACTACGCGGCCACGGAGTCCGACCTGAGCGTTGACTCCGAAAGCAGGCTGATAAAGCTGAACCTTGTCATAGACACCCGGATCTCCCATGTCATAGATTATTTCGAGATATTCCTGACGAGGATGAAGGGCTGCCGCGAGGCCGCCAGCCGCCTGGAGGCCGAGTTCCAGCTTTTCATAAACGGCACCCGCATGGCCTGATTTTTCCGGAACCCGCCACCCGCCCGTAAGGTTTTCCGCTATTAATGGGCCGGTAAAAAAGCACCCGAATGAATTTCAAAAGAGCCCCGAAAAAGTGAAACCCTCTCCCTGTCAGGGAGAGGGTTGGGAGAGGGTGTTCTTTCTTTGCCTGTACCCCTTGCCCCTGCGGGCGCATTTATGTCACAATACCTGTTGGTATCACAGGGTTTTAATTTTGGAGTCTTGAATAAATTCTTGTTTCTCCGGGCCATGTGCCGGAGGGAAGCAGAACCTCTCGGGGAGGTTTTCGGGCGATGAAAAAAAAGATTCTCTGGCGTATTGTTCTCATAGGGGCGGTTGTCGCCGCCTCCGTAGTGTTCTTCCTGCCGAACACCCCGGCATTCAAGTATATGCCGGCGTGGTGGCAGGACAACATGCCGGCGAAGGGCATATCGCTTGGGCTCGACCTGCAGGGGGGCAGCCATCTCGTCTATGAGGTCAAGGGGGACGAGGCGGTCCGGAATTCAACCCAGAGGATAGCCCAGGCGCTGCAGAGCGCCATTGCCGAGAAGGGTCTCAAAGACCAGGTAAGTCTTGTCGGGCAGGACATCCGGGTAGTGCCCGGTTCCCTCGATGCCAGAAAGATCATAGAGAACAATTATCCGGACCTCGTGGTGCATGAAGGCGCGGGTATGGTCACTTACAGCCAGAGCGCAAAGACGGTCCGGGAGATAAAGGGCAATGCGGTGGACCAGGCCCTGGAGGTCATCAGAAACAGGGTGGACCAGTTCGGCGTTGCCGAGCCCGTGGTGCAGAGGCAGGGGGAAAACGAGGTGGTGGTCGAGCTGCCGGGCATAAAGGACCCCGCCCGGGCGTTGAAGATCATCGGCAAGACGGCGCTGCTGGAGTTCAAGATAGTCGATGATGAATCCACGGCGGCCGCGCAGCTTCCGGGCAGCATCATGCCCGGCGAGGAGGGCCAGGTGCTCTCCCAATTCGGGGGCAAAATCCCCCAGGACGACGAGATACTCTTTGGCAGGGTCACCGACAGGGACACCGGCGCGACGAGAGAGGTCCCGTACCTGGTGAAGAAGCAGGCGCTGCTGACGGGCGCATATCTTACCCAGGCCAGGGTGGCGATAGACCCCCGTTTCAACGAGCCGTATGTCGAGCTGAAATTCAACTCCGAGGGGGCGAAGCTCTTCGACCAGATCACGGCGCAGAATGTCAAAAAGAGGCTCGCCATCATACTTGACAACAATGTCTACTCCGCCCCGGTCATAAGGGAGCGGATCAGCGGCGGCAACGCGCAGATATCCGGGAGCTTCAGCATGCAGGAGGCCAAGGACCTCTCGATCGTCCTCAATGCCGGCGCGCTGAAGGCCCCGCTAAGGATGCTCCAGAACGTGACGGTCGGGCCCTCTCTGGGCCGCGACTCCGTGCGGGCGGGCGAGAAGGCCGGCATCGCGGCCCTCATCGTGGTGCTTGGCTTCATGATCTTCTACTACAGGGTTTCGGGGGTCATAGCGGATTTTGCCGTCATCCTGAACCTGCTTCTGCTGATGGGTGCGATGGCCTCCCTGAACGCCACGCTCTCGCTGCCGGGCATCGCCGGCGTCATACTGGCCATAGGGATGGCCGTGGACTCCAACGTCCTCATGTTCGAGAGGATGAGGGAGGAACTGCGGGCCGGAAAGACGCCCAAGGCCGCCGTCGAGAGCGGCTATCACAAGGCGTTCTGGACCATCTTCGACTCGCACGTCACCACGCTCATCACCTCGGCGGTGCTCTTCCAGTTCGGCACCGGCCCCATCAAGGGGTTCGCGGTAACGCTGTCCCTGGGCGTGGCCATAAACCTGTTTACAGCCCTCATCGGCACGAAGACCATCTTCGACATTCTGCACATGAAAAAGGAAGTGAGGAAGCTCAGCATATGATCGAGCTCATCAGGAATACGAAGATAGATTTCATGGGGAAAAGGAAATTCATGTTCCTCATCTCGGGGGCGCTCGTGTCGCTTGGCATCTTCGGGCTGGTGATGATATGGAGCGGGCACGGCAACCTGGGGATAGACTTCGCCGGCGGCACGGAGGTGCAGGTGAAGTTCAACAAGATGGTCCCGATGAACGAGGCGCGAAGCGCGCTGGAGGCGACCGGCCTGAAGGGGCTCCAGCTCCAGGAGCTGCCCACGGTCAACAAGCTCATCGTGATGGTAAAGGGAAGGCAGGAGGCCCTGGGCGGGATTTCAAACACCATAATCTCGACGCTCCGGGGCCGTTTCCAGGCCGACTCCCCGGTGGTCGACCTGACGACGGAGGTGGGCCCGAAGGTCGGCAACCGCCTGAGGAAAGACGCCGTCGTGGCGATCCTGTTCGCCACCCTGGGCATACTTGCCTACATCACGATCCGCTTCCAGTTCCGCTTCAGCGTGGGGGCGGCGATCGCCACCTTCCATGACGTCTTCGCGGTGCTGGGTGTCTTCTACCTCATGGGCAAGGAGGTAAACCTGATACTGATAAGCGCGCTGCTGATAATCGCCGGTTATTCGCTGACGGACACGGTCGTCGTGTTCGACCGTATCAGGGAGAACATGCGCTCCATGCTCAGGGAACCCGTGGAGAAGATCGTCAATGTGAGCATAAACGAGGTCCTCTCAAGGACGGCGATCACCTCGCTTACCGTGCTTTTCTCCTCCCTTGCGCTGCTGTTTTTCGGCGGGGAAGTCATACACGACTTCGCGCTTGCCATAACGCTTGGCGTCATCGTCGGCACCTATTCCTCCTGGTTCGTGGCAAGCCCGATGGTCATCCTAATAGGCGGCAAGACGATAAACCGGAAGCGCTGATGGGCCGCCCCCGCTGATGAACCGTCCCCGCCCATGCTCCCTGTTAACGGCAAGCGGCCCATCTTTAATGCCCGTGTTTAATTATCTGCCTGCCCTGCCCCGCCCCATTCAATGAATCGCCTCTGGGTCGTCCAGCGCGTCGATAAAGACTACGTAGAATACCTGGGGAAGGCATCGGGGGTCTCCAGCTCCCTTGCCCGCATCCTCATCAACCGCGGGATAAAGACGCCGGAGGCCGTTGCCGGTTTTTTTTCCGATGACATCCGGGGCCTCATGGACCCCCTGGAGATGAGGGGAGTTGCCGAGGCCGTGCGGATAATAACCGCGGCGAAATCCATTGGCAAGCCGGTCCTGGTCCACGGCGACTACGATGTGGACGGCGTCGCCTCCACGGCCATCATGGTGGACGCCCTTCGCCGCTTCGGCCTCAGTGCGGACTATTTCATCCCGAACCGCTTCGACCATGGCTATGGTTTTCACGAGGAGGCCGTCTTGCGGGCGAAGCGGATGGGCGCGGGGCTTATAGTCACGACCGACTGCGGGATCACGGCCTTTGAGGCCGCAAGGCTCGCAAGGGGAAACGGCATCGAGGTGATCATCACCGACCATCATGAGCCGGAGAGGGACGCCGAAGGGAACCCATTAATACCTGAAGCGGGCGCGCTAATCAATCCGAAACTCTCCCCCGGCGAGCCGGAGCTGTCCGGCACGGGCGTGGCCTTCAAACTCGCCCAGGCCCTTCTGGGGGACGACGCCTTATGTTTTCTGGACCTTGCCGCCCTCGGCACGCTTGCCGACCTCGTCCCGCTTTCGGGCGAAAACAGGCTGATTGCGAAGGCCGGCCTCGAACTCATGGAGAAAAATGGGCGGCTGCCGATAAAGGCCCTGAGGGAGATCGCCGGATACCCGGGAAGGCTTGGCTCGCGGCCGGTCTGTTTCGGGCTCATCCCACGGCTGAACGCCGCCGGCAGACTCGAAGACGCCTCAAAGGCCGTGCGCTTCCTGCTTTCAGACAGGGATGAAGAGGCCTATGCGGCCGCCCGGGAGCTTGACAGGATAAACAAGGAGAGGCAGCGCCTCGAGGAGGCCGTTTATGCCGAGGCCAGGGCCGCCATCCAGAGGGAAGGTTTTGAGGGCGCCATCGTCGTTTCGGGCGAGGGCTGGCATTGCGGCGTACTGGGGATCGTGGCATCCAGGATAGCGGAAAAATACCGCCGCCCCTGCGTGGTGCTCTCCGTGGAGGCGGACCTGGCCAGGGGCTCGGCGCGCAGCATCCCGCAGTTCAATCTCCATGAGGGGCTAAACGAGCTAAGGGAGATGCTCCTCGCCTTTGGCGGCCACAAACAGGCGGCCGGGCTGAAACTCCAGGCCGGGATGATAGGGAAATTCCGGAGCGCCCTCTCGGAGCTGGTCCTCCGGCGGGTCCCCGACTTCAGAACGACGCTTAAGATAGACGCGGACGTCGCCCTAAGGGAACTCAGTATGGACCTGGTGAAGGAGATGGGCCGGCTGGAGCCCTACGGTTTTGGCAATCCCGAGCCGCTCATGGGGGCCAAGGGGCTTGAAATCCTGAACCCGCGCGTCGTCGGCAAGGGGCACCTGAAGATGAAGCTCACCCAGAAGGGCCACTTCCCCGTCGATGCTATCGGCTTTGACATGGCCGACGTCATGAAGCACATAGAAGAGGCAGGGGCCGTGGATGCCGCCTTCACGCC
>JAJYJK010000062.1 GCA_021789555.1 Nitrospirota bacterium | reverse complement strand
GACGTTAGCCAATAAGGGGCTTACGGAGAAAGACCTCATCCCGGAAGCCAAGATATCGGGGGCGGCGACTCTTGTGGACCTGTCTCTCCAGGCAAGCGGTTTTCTTGCGTTCTGAAACCCGTTCAGGATAACCCTGATCAAGGCGGCCGGGGCAAGTTGGGGTACTTTAGTTACGATTGGCACAAAGGATGTGGGTAGGTCCAAATGAGTCTGACGGAACTGATGCTGGCCGGAGCGGCGATATTTTTCGGGGCGTTGCTACAGAGGACATACGGATTTGCATTCGTACTGGTAGCAATGCCCCTGCTCTCATTCTTCATGGATATGAAATTCCTTGTCCCGCTCATTGCGCTTTTCCTTACCCTTATAAGCGGGATAATCACCTTCAGATATAGGGTCCATTTCGAGTTCAGGAAAATGGTGCCGCTTACAGCCGGGGCATTCGTCGGCATCCCGGTTGGCATATTCGGGCTCTTACAGTTAAATAACCACATGCTGAAGGCCATTCTTGGGATGGTGCTTATCATCTATTCGGCATATTCGCTTTCGGCTAAATCGGTACGCTTTCGTACGCCGGACTGGTCCGGATGGCTGTTCGGGTTTTTAGCCGGCGTGCTAGGGGGCGCTTTCAACACCAGCGGGCCTCCCGCCGTATTCCACATTTCCGGCCGGCAAATGACCACAATGGAGAGCGTTGCGTCCCTCAATTTTTTTATCTTTTGCACAAGCCTCCTCGTGCTTGCCTATCATATCGCAAGCGGCCATATAACTGAAAAGGTCTGCATGGCATTCATTAAACTCCTCCCCTTTATGGCGGCGGGCATGGTTGTGGGCGGCCGATTTTCCGCCGGTCTGAACCAGAATAGATACAGAAAAGGCCTGTTTGTGCTCCTTATTATCACGGGGATATTGCTGATTGCATGAACACGTCCGATCCCCGTAAGCATGCTTTTTACGAATTGGGTCTTTTTGGCTTTCATATTTGAAATAAATTTGCCGCACTGCATTTTGCAATCTCCTGCCGCTACTTCAGCAAAGGGTGCGAATATCAATGTTTTCAGCCTGGTTGCGGTTTTAATCGGCGAGATACACTTTTTTGCCGGCTGGAACCGGCACAGTCAAATGCCGGGTAAAAACCTTTTTTTGTGGGTATTTTGTGTCTTTCCGGTAAGACCGCGTGAAAAAATAAAAAGGAAAAGCTAACATCGGTTGATGTCATAAAAATCCGAAGGAGGTCATTCGATGCTTGAGCATGTGGCTCTCATTAAAGACAGAAACTGCAGGGCACTGGTTGGCGCTTTCTTGGACGACGCAAGAATCTCAGAGGATCTCAAGGCTCATGTCATTCCCGCAAATCCCGGATCGGTATAAGCTCCGCGTGTCGGGTCAGAAATCTTTCCCTTTAAAAAATAAAATGCTGGCCGGAATGACAAGTGACGGAAGAATAGTAATAAGGTGCATAAACCGGATAAGCACAAATTTTTATTTAATGAAATATTTTTGATTTCAAAAAATTGTCTGGGAAAAAATGCCCCACTAGTGAGTAATTTTCCCTCAGCCCTCTCCTCCGCCTCTTTCTCTTGCTATTTAAAAAAATCGTGTTGAAAAGAGGGTTTAGAGTCTATTGATTGCAATGGCACGCCTGTTGCTTTGCATTGTGCTATGAAAGATTTACTTTGTACTCGCAACCCCGTGCTTGCCAAAAGTTCCGACGGAGAGAAGCCGGAAATGGTCAGAGGGGGGACTTGAGAAAGAGAGGTCCAAAGTTAAAACCCATCCGCACTTGGGCAAGGCGGAATCGGATTTGATCAGGATCGCCAGAGAAGAGGAGGCCTCCCTTGTCATCATGGGCTATCACGGAAAAGGCAATGCCGACGGCATTTTATGGGCTCCGTCTCGCGCAACGTGCTGGAATTGTCGCGGTAATCAATTCTGCTTTGGAAGCAGATTGACAGTCCGGTTTGCTGATAAAAAGGCATCATGAAAGCAAAAGGAAGTAACAACATGAAAGTGGAAATCTATGACCCGCTAATGTGCGGCTCTTCGGGGCTGTGCGCAAAGGTTTTCTTGCCGGACACGGTATTCAAGGATAAAAAAAGAGATGCAAAAAGCCTGTAAACACCTTAAGGACGCCGACCTGGAAAAGCTGGAGGCAATCTGCGTACGCCACAGGAAGGGAAAAGGGGCTGTCATCCCCATACTCCAGGAGATACAGGATATATTCGGCTATATCCCGGAAGACTGCGTCAACTTCGTCGCCGACAGACTGGAGATCGCTAGGAGCCATTTTTACGGCGTGGCCACTTTCTATTCCCAATTTCACTTCACCCCCCGTGGGAAAAACATAGTAACCGCCTGTTCCGGAACGGCCTGCCACGTAAAAGGTTCTGAGAAACTTATCAGCATACTCGGCAGGGAGCTTGGAATACCGGAGGGGCAGGACACCTCCCCGGATCTGAATTTCACTCTGGAGAAGGTCAATTGTGTCGGAGCCTGCTCCATCGCCCCGGTCATTATCATTAACAATGTTGTCCACGGGAAGATGAACGGGAACAAAGTGGCAAAAGAAGTAATAAAACTAAAAGGCGCCGGCTCTGACGATGGAAAATAACGGGGAAAAGATTGAGATAAAGGTATGCATGGGCCCCGTCGGGATCACTTCGGGTGGCCAGGACGTGCTCGATGCGTTTGGGGATGAGCTGAAGCGCAACGGTATTTCAGCTGAACTCGGGAAAAACTGTACGAGGCACAAGGTGGGCTGCAAGGGCTTTTGCTCCAGGGACGTCCTTGTGGACGTGATAATAGACGGGAGCAGGACAACTTACCAGTATGTAAAGCCTGATATGGTCGCGAGGATCGTGGAGGAGCATATCGTCGGGGGCGTGCCCGTGGCCGGTTGGGAGGTTAAGGAGGACTACCGCGCCTTTCATGACAGGCAGTTGAAGGTGGTCCTTTCCGATTGCGGCGAGATCGACCCTGAAGACATAGACGCCTACATAGAGGCGGGCGGATACGGGGCCGCCAAAAAGGCGCTTGCCGGCATGGCTGCCGAAGAAGTGATAGAGGCCATGAAGAAATCCGGTCTCAGGGGCAGGGGCGGGGCGGGTTTCCCTACCGGGGTGAAATGGGAGACGGCAAGAAAACAGCCTCCCGGCCTTAAATATGTCATATGCAATGCCGACGAGGGGGACCCGGGGGCCTTTATGGACCGTGCCGTCCTCGAGGGCAATCCGCATGCCGTCCTGGAAGGCATGATCGTGGCCGCCTACGCTGTCGGGGCGGAAGAAGGCTATGTATACATAAGGGCGGAATACCCGCTGGCCGTCGAACGCCTTAAAATAGCCATTGCCCAGGCCCGCAATAGAAACCTGCTTGGTAAAAATATCCTGGGGACCGGCCTGAACTTCGACATAAAGGTGAAGCTTGGGGCTGGCGCCTTCGTCTGCGGCGAGGAGACCGCGCTGATAGCGAGCATTGAAGGGCAACGCGGCATGCCAAGGGCGAAGCCGCCGTTCCCGGTCGTAAGCGGCCTCTGGGGCAAGCCTACCGTTATAAACAACGTGGAGACCCTGGCCAACATCCCTTACATAATAAGGCGCGGGGCGGACTGGTTTTCCTCTCTGGGCACCGAAAAATCAAAAGGCACAAAGATTTTCGCGCTTACCGGCAAGGTCAGGAATACCGGCCTCATAGAAGTCCCCATGGGAATGAGCATGAGGGACATAATATTTTCGATAGGCGGGGGGATAGAGGGCGGCAAGAAGTTCAAGGCCGTGCAGATGGGGGGCCCCTCCGGCGGCTGCATCCCGGAACATCTCCTCGATGTCAAGGTCGATTATGAAAACCTCATGAAGCTTGGGGCCATAGTGGGTTCGGGCGGCATGATAGTGCTGGATGAAGACGACTGCATGGTGAATGTCGCGAAATACTTCCTCAATTTCACCCAGACGGAGTCCTGCGGGAAGTGTGTGCCGTGCCGCATTGGCACAAAAAGGCTCTATGAGATACTGGACCGCATCACGAAGGGAGAGGGCAAGGAGAGCGATCTGGCGCTGCTCGAAAAACTATCGAAAGACGTCAGGCAGGCCTCTCTTTGCGGGCTCGGCCAGACCGCGCCGAATCCGGTATTGAGCACGCTCCAGTATTTCAGACACGAGTATGAGGCGCATATATTCGAGAAAAAATGCCCCGCGAAGGCCTGCAAGGCGCTAATCACTTTCCGCATACGGAAGGAGGTTTGCAAAGGCTGCGGGGCCTGCGTGAGGGTCTGCCCGGCTGCCGCCATCAGCGGCCGGGAAAAAGCGCCCCATACCATAAACCCCTCGGCCTGCATCAAATGCGGCAGTTGTTACGACGTATGCAGGTTCACGGCCGTTCGAAAGATCAAAATCCGCTCAAAAAAATAAATTTCGCAAGGAGGAGGTAAAGAAGAGTGGCTACAAGGAAGGCGGTAAAATTTCCCGCCATGCCGGACCCGACGAAAAACCCCGACTGGAAGATCGCCGAAGCAGCGGAGCAGCACATGAAGACGGTCTATCAGTTGGCAGAGGAGTTGGGCCTTGAAAAAGAAGAACTTCTGCCCCACGGGCATTATGTCGCGAAGCTCGATTTCAGGAGCATAACCGAAAGGCTCGTGAAGAGACCGGATGCCAAATACATCGATGTCACAGCCATAACCCCAACCCCGCTTGGAGAGGGCAAATCTACTACCACGATGGGGCTTACCGAAGGCATGGGCAAAAGGGGATTGAAGGTTATCGCAGCGATAAGACAGCCATCCGGCGGGCCCACAATGAATATAAAGGGCTCGGCTGCGGGCGGCGGGCTTTCCCAGTGCGTTCCGCTTACGCCTTTCTCCCTCGGGCTCACCGGCGATATAAACGCCATCATGAACGCCCATAACCTGGCAATGGTGGCGCTCACCTCGCGCATGCAGCACGAATTTAATTATGATGACGTTCAGCTTGCCAAAAGGAATTTAAAAAGGTTAAATATCGACCCCAGGAATGTCGAGATGAAGTGGATCATGGATTTTTGCGCCCAATCGCTGCGGGACATTGTCATGGGTATCGGCGGCAAGCAGGACGGCTTCATGATGCAATCCGGCTTTGCCATCGCGGTCTCCTCTGAGATCATGGCCATACTGGCCGTTGCCAAAGACCTCAAGGATATGCGCGAGCGCATGGGCAAGATAATAGTCGCTTATGACAAGAAAAGAAACCCGGTTACCACAGAGGACCTGGAGGTAGCGGGCGCAATGACAGCCTGGATGGTGGAGGCCCTGAACCCCAACCTGATGCAGACCATAGAGGGGCAGCCGGTCCTGGTACACGCCGGGCCATTCGCTAATATCGCCATAGGACAGTCCTCTATCATAGCCGACAGGGTGGGCCTGAAACTGGCGGACTATCACATAACGGAAAGCGGTTTCGGCGCGGATATAGGTTTTGAGAAATTCTGGAACCTGAAATGCCGCTTCTCCGGCTTGAAGCCCCATGCCGCCGTTATCGTGGCGACCATAAGGGCTCTGAAATGCCATGGCGGCGCGCCCATTCCGGTGCCGGGCAAGCCTATCCCGGCCGAATACGCAAAAGAGAACGTCGCTTGGGTAGAGGCGGGCACAGCCAACCTCGTCCATCACATAAATACGGTAAAGAAGGCGGGCATTAACCCTGTTGTCTGCATAAACGCCTTTTACAGCGATACGCCAAACGAGATAAAGACCGTAAAGAGGTTAGCCGAAGTGGCTGGGGCGCGCGTGGCGGTATCCAAACACTGGCAGTACGGCGGAGACGGCGCGCTGGAGCTCGCGGACGCCGTAGTGGACGCCTGCAACGAGCCCAATTCCTTCAGGCTCCTCTACGACCTGAAGACGCCGCTTCGGGAGCGCATCGAGCTTATGGCCAAAGAGGTTTACGGAGCGGACGGCGTCGATTATACGCCGGACGGCCTCGCGAAAGCGAAACGCATCGAGGCCGACCCGGAACTCTCGAAACTGGGCACCTGCATGGTGAAAACGCATCTGTCACTTACGGACAATCCCAATATGAAAGGTGTCCCCAGGGGGTGGAGACTGCTCGTCCGGGACATACTCACTTACGGCGGTGCGGGTTTCGTGGTCCCGGTGGCGGGGGCGATCAAGCTTATGCCCGGCACCAGTTCCGACCCCGCTTACAGGAGGGTGGACGTGGATGTTAAAACGAACAAGGTTAAAGGCTTGTTCTAAAATCTCTCAAAAAAATATAAAAAAATTCTCAATCCCGCAAATAAAGAATTTATTTTGCATTATTAAATGAAAAATCCTGAAGGAGGTCTTTGTATGGCGGCAAAAATAATAAACGGAAATGAAATAGCGGCCGAGATAAAAGAGGAGCTTAAAAAGGAAGTTGCCCATGCAGATGATAAACCGGGAGGGCTTGTGAATTGAGGCTCGTATGTGAATACAATCCCTGTAAGGAAGGGCTGTTCAGGAAAAAATAAAATAGTCGCAGCGAGTCATCCGATAACAAGTGAGCGCGCTGAAATAATACAGAGAGGTTGAAAATGTCATTTCCTATTGTTGAGTTTGATCCGGAAGTTTCGCAGTCTCTCCTGCACGAGGTCATGGAGCAGTCGGGGCAAAACCTTCAGGCCTGCTATCAATGCCGTCGCTGCGCAGCGGGCTGTCCGGTCGGTGAGGAGACCGGTGTTTCCCCTGACCGTCTGATCAGGATGATCCTGCTGGGTGAAAAAGAGGAAGTCCTCAATAACCAGCTTGTCTGGAAATGTCTTGCCTGTTACACCTGCGGGACGCGCTGCCCCAATGGCATACAGACCGCGAAGATCACGGAAACACTAAAACAGATGTGCAAGCAAGCCGGCCTTGCGCCTGCGGCCCCCAAGATCGACGCTTTTCACCACTCTTTCATGTCGGCCACCTCGCATTTCGGGAGGTTCAATGAACTTGAATTCATGGGCCTTTACGAGATGGAGAACACCCGTGAGGCGATCAAGCGCGGGGACTGGAAAGCGATCGCAAAAGAGATGAAGGACCAGGCGAAACTGGGGCTTACGATGATAAAGAAGAAGCGGATGCACATGGGCCTTGAAAAGGTAAAGAAGATGTCCGAGGTAAAGGGGCTTTACAATAAGGCCAAAGCGAGATCTAAGGACCGCTGAGCGGGTCCGGTGAAGTAAGATCATGCAAATACCACTACAGAGAGCACAGAGATTCCAGAGGTTATCTTAGTATGGAAATAGCGTATTATCGCGGATGTTCGTTGCACGCTTCATCGAATCTCTACGATATCCAGATCAAGGCGGTATTCGGACGGCTGGGACTGGAGCTGAAAGAGATAGAGGACTGGAACTGCTGCGGGGCAACCTCGGCGGCGAAGACCGATGAGTTCCTCGCTGTTGCGCTGCCCGCCAGGAATTTGGGCATTGCGGATGCCAGCGGCCTGCCGGAGATCGTAATCCCCTGCTCGTCATGCTACAGCCGCCTGCTCGTCTCTCAGAAGAAACTCGCTGAGGACCCGGCGCTGCATGAGACAATCAACGCGCAACTTGAGAAGAAGGTGCTGGGGAAGATAAAGGTCTCGAGCATCCTTGAGGTGCTCGTGCCGGAGGTGCAGGCCGAGGGGTTTGCCGGGATGGCGTCCAAGAAGCTCGACGGGCTTAAGCCGGCCTGTTATTACGGATGCCTTCTTACTCGGTTTCCGGGTAATGTGAAGGTGCCCGACAACGTGGAAAACCCCCAGGGGATAGAGACCGTGTGCAGGGCCGTCGGGGCCCAGCCGCTTGACTGGAGTTACAAGACCGATTGCTGCGGGGCGGCGGCGGTGATCAATAACACCGGCACCTCTCTTCAGCTGATGTCGAGGATCATGAAAGACGCAATTGCCAGGGGCGCTAATTGTTTTGTCACGACCTGCCCCATGTGCCAGTTCAACCTTGACGCATATCAGGATCAGGTGGGTGAGAAGTACGGCATAAAGGAGAGACTCCCCATCTATTTCCTGACCGAGCTTCTGGGGATTGCGATGGGCATAAGCCCAGAGTTGTTGCAGCTTGACCGGCATTTTACAGATGCCCTCGGGCTTTTGAAGGAATTGAAACTGTTATGAGCAATAACAGTCCGTCGAAGAAAATAGGAGCGGTACTGATCGTGGGCGGCGGCATCGGCGGGATGCAGGCGGCTCTCGACCTTGCAGACAGCGGATTCAAGGTCCATATGGTCCATCGCGATCCTTCCATCGGCGGTACCATGGTGATGCTGGATAAAACCTTCCCCACGGGTGACTGCGCGATGTGCATGATCTCGCCCAAGATGGTCGAGGCCGGCAGGCATCTTAACCTCGATATCCATACGCTTGCGGAAGTGGTCTCGGTGGAAGGGCAGGAGGGTGACTTCAGGGTAAGGGTGAGGCACGCACCCCGGTACGTGGATGGCAGCAAGTGCACAGGCTGCGGAGACTGCGAGGCCAAATGTCCGAAGAAGGTGGCAAGCGAGTTCGACCAGGGGTTGGGAGTACGCAAGGCGATCTATTCGTTTTTTCCTCAAGCGGTGCCTAACTCGAGGGCCATCGATGCCGCTCAGTGCATATACCTCACCAAAGGCAAATGCCGCTCTTGCGAAAAGGTGTGCAAAGCCGGGGCGATCAATTACGAAGATAAGGGCGAAGAGATAGAGCTCAACGTGGGATCGATCATCCTGAGTCCGGGACTTGACCGTTATGACGCAACGGTGCGTGGTGAATTCGGTCTCGGAAGGTGGGAAAACGTCGTGACCTCCATCCAATTCGAGCGGATCCTCTCTGCCTCGGGTCCATATAAAGGGGAGATAAAACGGCCCTCCGACGAAAGACATCCGAGGAAGGTGGCATGGATCCAGTGTGTGGGATCGAGAGACCCTCACAACGGCAATCCCTGGTGCTCCTCTGTGTGCTGCATGTATGCGACAAAGCAATCTATTATCGCCAGGGAGCACGATAGACAGATAGAGCCGACGATATTTTATATGGAGATGAGGGCCTTCGGAAAGGACTTCGACAAGTATGTCGAGCGAGCGAAGCACGAGTACGGCGTGCGCTACCAGCGGGCCATGATCTCAGCGGTGCGTGAGGAGCCGGGCACCGGAAATCTTATCCTCCGCTATGCTTCCGAAGATGGCAAGCTTAGGGAAGAGACCCACGACATGGTGGTCCTCTCAGTCGGACTGCAGCCACACAAGGATGCGGCGGCCTTTGCAAAGACCTTCGGGATCGATATGAACCCCTACCGCTTTGCCAAGACCTCTCCGCTGAAGCCGATCGAGACGACCCGGCCCGGCATATACGTAACTGGAACCTACCAGGGGCCAAAAGACATCCCGGAGACCGTTATACAGGGAAGCGCAGTGGCGGGAAGGGCCATGGCGCTCCTTTCGGAGGCGCGCGGCACCGAGACTGTAACCAAGCAGTTGCCGCCTGAGAAGGATGTAAAAGGAGAGGAGCCGAGAATTGGCGTCTTTGTCTGCCATTGCGGTATTAACATCTCCTCGACTGTCGAGATCAATCAGGTGGTCAGTGCGGTGAAAGACCTGCCCGGCGTCTCTTACGTAACCAACACGCTCTACGCCTGCGCGCAGGACAACCAGGACATAATCAAGCAGACGATAAAGGAGCAGAACCTCAACCGCGTGGTTATCGCCTCGTGCACGCCGAGGACCCATGAGAAACTCTTCCAGGAGACGATCCGCGAGGCCGGGCTGAACAAATATCTCTTTGATCTTGCCGATATTCGTGAGCAGTGCTCCTGGTGCCACAAGGGTCAAAACGAGGCGGCCACGAAAAAGGCGATACAGATCGTGAAAATGTCGATCGCCAAGTCGCGCATTCAGGAGCCTCTGAAAACCGGCGCGGTGGGGGTCACCCCTGCCTGCCTGGTTGTAGGCGGCGGAATCGCGGGCATGGTCGCATCGCTTGCCTTGGCTGACCAGGGTTTCCAGGTGAGTATCGTCGAGCGAGAATCAGGGCTCGGAGGCCTGCTGAACAATGTCTACCGGACGCTTGAAGGCGACGACGTGCAAAAGTTCCTTAAGACAAAGATCGGTGAAGTTATAGGCCACCCAAAAATCAATGTCTATACCGGTGTTGAGGTAAAGAAGACCGAGGGCTTTGTAGGCAACTTCAAGACCACCCTTACGGACGGCACAACCGTCGAGCACGGAGCGGTGATAATCGCCACCGGCGGGATGGAGTACGAGCCTGGCGAATACCTCTATGGGCAAAACGATAAGGTGGTCACCCAGCGTCAGCTGGAAAAGAGAATGGCGGAAGGGGATATGCCGGGCAACGGTGAGAGGTTCGTGATGGTCCAGTGCGTGGGCTCCCGTGAAGAACCCAACCAGTACTGCTCGCGTGTGTGCTGTCAGGATGCGGTGAAAAACGCCATCGCGCTAAAAGAACGCAACCCCCAGGCACATGTCGTAATCATCTACCGGGACATTCGCAACTACGGGCTTCGTGAGGACTATTACACAAAGGCCCGCGGGCTCGGCATCCTCTTCGTCCACTATGAGGTCGACAGGAAGCCCACGGTGGAGCCTTCTGGCGGCAAAGTGAAGGTGAAGACCTGGGATTACATGCTTAATAGGGAACTGGTGATCGAGGCCGACTGGCTGGTGCTTTCGACCGGCCTCAGGCCCCATCCGGCAGCCGATAAGGTCGCGGAAATGTACAAGGTAACGAGGAACCCCGACGGGTACTTCCTTGAGGCGCATGTAAAACTGCGTCCTGTGGATTTCCCGAGTGAAGGGCTCTTTGTCACAGGCCTCGCCCATGCGCCTAAGAACCTCGATGAGACTGTGAGTCAAGCCCTTGCAGCGGCGGGAAGGGCAGGGGTCATTCTTTCTCATGAAAGCCTCGCCGTATCAGGGATCATCGCAAAGCACAAGCGCGAGCTCTGCATGTCCTGCCTGAGTTGCCTGAGGGTCTGTCCCTTCGGCTCCCCCTATATTTCAGAGGACGGCAAGATCTCGCATAACGAGGTAAAGTGCATGGGCTGCGGCATCTGTGCCGGCATCTGTCCTGCAAAGGCGTTCCAGGTGAACAATTTCCGTGACGACCAGATAGTCGCCATGATCGATGCCGAGGTGGACTCCGAACCGGGTCTTATCGGGGCATGAAGAGAGGCGTCATTCCTGTCACTGTGGTGCGTATCTCTGTGATGGAAGAAAAACTTTTTGATTTCCTATTGTGACAACAGGAGAAAAACATGATGACTGAAGTTACCGGAGCTGCTTCGGAGCAGGATGTCCTCACTGTCGAGCAGCCGCACGAGGGGCCGGCGGACTGGCAGCCGAACATCATTGCCTTTGCATGCCACTACTGCGCATTTGCGGCGGCCGACCTTGCCGGGGTGATGAGGCTTAGTTATTCGCCTAACGTAAAAATCATAAGACTGCCCTGCACGGGCAAGCTCGACCATATCCATGTGCTCAGGGCCTTTGAGCGGGGAGTGGACGGGGTCTTTGTCGCCGGCTGACTGAGGGGACAATGCCATTACCTGGAAGGTAATATGTTCGCGGCCCGGCGTATCGAGTATATAAAGGAGCTGCTTACGAAACTCAAGATAGACCCGGTTCGCCTTGAGATGTACAATCTCTCTGCCGCAATGGGGCCAAAGTGGGCAGAGCTCTGTACGAATTTTACCGGGAAGATCCGCAGACTCGGGCCTTCGCCCATAGGGCTTGCGCTTGCGAAGCGGAAGATAAAGGAGTGACTAGCGATGATAGTAGGGACACAGAAACCGTTTGAAGAGATCTGGGATATGGTCAAAGATTTTAAGAGGGTCCTTGTCTTTGGTTGCAACACCTGCGTAGCGATCTGCCATGCGGGCGGCGGAAAAGAGGCGGAGATACTCGCCTCCATGATCCGTATGAAGGCCCTGGAAGAAGGCAGGGAGATGGAGGTAAAGCACGCCGCTATCGAGAGGCACTGCGAGCCTGAGTTCTTCGAGCCAGTGATGGAGGAAGTGATGACCCATGATATTGTGCTCTCCACTGCATGCGGTGTGGGAGTGAACTTCCTCTCTGAGCGGATAGGAAAAGTTCCCGTGTATCCGGGGATTAATACCTCTTTTTACGGAGCTGTCCCGGAGGCGGGGATCTTTACGGAATTGTGCGGCGGTTGCGGTAACTGCATTCTCCACCTTACCGGGGGGATCTGCCCCATAGTCCGCTGCGCGAAGTCGCTCCTGAATGGGCCCTGCGGAGGCACAAACAAGGGCAAGTGCGAAGTAGGCCAGGACATAGATTGCGCGTGGTGCCTGATCTTCGAAAGAATGGAGGAACTGGGTACACCTGAAAAGTTCCTTGAGATACAGCCTCCGAAGAACTGGGCAACGGGTATCCATGGCGCTCCACGCAAGATAGTATTAAAGCATATAGCTGAACTCAAGGAGAAGGGGGAAAGGTAAGGGGGAAAAGACGAACAGATTTTAAAATCTTTTATGAATAAAATTATCAAATATGACCTTGGAGATAAAATCAACGATTTTTCAATGGGTTTATGAATTGTCTCTCTGAAATAGTAGAATGCTACTCATGCAAATTTACTATAAAGAAAAAGCACATCTGCCTTTTTCAAGCCGGCAATTTGCTGTTTTGAAATTTATCCGGCATTCAGACGCCGGCCGGAATCCCCGGCTTCCTAGTCTTCACCTCTAAGCCTCACCGGGATTAAGCCCCATAGAATCCTGTATGGACCACCACCAAGCATAGGCTTTGCCATAAACCAATGAGGGTCCGATTGCCAACTTCGGCTAATACCGTTAAAAGCGATTTGCGGAAATAGCATCCGCGCGGATTTCGATTCGAAATATGCCATCCTCATGGAAATTACGACGAACAAGTTTCCGTCCAGGAAGTGAAAGCCGGACGGTGTTAATTTTTGGTGCGGGTTACAGAGTGCTAACCAACACTTTTGAAATCAACGGGCGACTCTCGAATTCCGATTGAAAGTCTCCTTTTGAAGTGCGGGGCAGGTTAGGGGCGTAACCTCCCGTGGCAATCTCGTTTTTGAGGTCATTCCCGCGCAGGCGGGAATCCAATTTCTCCTAGAACAACCGTCCCCTTTTCTTCTTTGTAGTGAGTGTATTAGAAAATAGTGTCTGTCCCTCTTTAGTCCTCTTTAGTCCCTCGGCAAGCGGGTATTACGCATGGCTTGAAAGGACGCCGTCCAAGCGGTCCCAGGAGGAAGCGCGGCTGGAGATTGAGATAAAGGCCGCAGACAAGCGG
>JAJYJK010000061.1 GCA_021789555.1 Nitrospirota bacterium | reverse complement strand
TAATCGGCCCCGTCGTCAAATTTTTCAGCCCCTCCGTCTCGCCGCATGAGTTGTATGCAATCAATGCCGCCATAAGAAAATCGGGCCACATAGCGGAATATTTCGTCCTCGGCCTCGTGTGCTTCCGCGCGTTCAGGGCCGGCAGGAGAGAAAAGGGGATCATCTTCCGGAGCGCCTTTTTGTCCGTCCTCATGGTGGCGTTTTACGCCTTTACCGACGAGTTCCATCAGTCCTTCGTCAAAAGCAGGGGGGGACTGGAGGCCATGGACGTCGTCATCGATACAGTCGGCGGCGCGCTGGCCCAGGTTGTGAGCATGCTCTGGCTGAGGTAATTTACCGTAATTTACTATCCCCTCTCCCCGTGGGGAGAGGGATTAACATAGCGGCAAAGGCAGGGGGGATTTGAAGGGGGGCCTTCGGCCCCCCTTCGTTAAGATTTTTATAACACCCTATCCTTTTCTAATTATGCAGGGGAACGGACGGTTTACTGTCCGTCGCCGGCGGAGGGCAATTCCTGCCCGAAGAAGAGTCTTTTCGCCCCGATAATCCGGTTCATGAAATAAGGCGTCTTCAGGTTGCCGATCTTCACCCTGTGCCCGCCCGAGGAGGCATGGACAAACAGGTTCTGCCCGATGTATATCCCCACATGGGACGGGAAGGACGCATAGGTCCTGAAGAACACAAGGTCCCCGATTGAAAGGTCTTCCAGGCTGACCGGGACCCCTTCCTTGTACTGTTCCCGCGCCGTGCGGGGCAGTTGGATATCGAGCAGGGTGAAGACTTTCTGGACGAAGGCAGAACAGTCTATGCCGTAAAAGCTCGTCCCTCCGAAGCGGTACGGTATGTTCATCATCGTCTTTGCAAACAGCAGCAGCCTGTCCTTTATGCTCAGCGACTGAAGGGCCTTCGAGTCCTCGATCTCCTTTAGCTTCGCCTCTATCTGGGGCGCCGATATCCTGGGGTCCGCTTCCGATGCCGCAGCCGGCCCCTCATCTTCCACAAGCTGGATCTCGACCCCCGGCTTAAGCTCGCTTGGGTCCATCTCGTTGATGTCCATCAGCTCTTCCGCCTTGAGATGGAATTTCCTGGCTATCCTGTAAAAGGTGTCGCCGCGCCTTACAAGGTAGGTATGGGGGACTGAAAATTCCTTTGTTTCAGCCGTAACCCTTACGATGAGTCTCTGGCCGGGCTTGAGCCTTGTCCTTCTCGCCCCGAAATGGTTCAGCTTTCTGAGGCGTCTGACCGTGGTGCCGTAATGCCTGGCTATCGAGAAGAGCGTCTCACCCCTCTTCACCCTGTGGCGTTCTTCTTTTTCGTGTCCCCATGCGAAGTCGGCCTTGCGGACGATCTTGTCCTCGCGGGCGGACTCCCTTATCATGCTGTTGATGATTGCGCCGCTTATCGAATTTGAATTTTCATTTTCAAGGCCGGGTCTTTGGACGGCCAGCCCCGGGATGGGTGGCTTCGCGCCCGGCTCCACCGGCACCCCGGCAACCGATACGGTTTCTTCTTCAAGGCCGTCTTTATGGGCGGGGCCGGCCTTCCCGCTATCGGCATTCGGGGTTTCTGTATTTAATGCGTCGGCCTTCGGGATATCGACTGTGGCATCGGCACGTGGGGCCGCAGCGGCGGGGCCAGCCGGCGCTTTCGCTACCGCGGCTTCTTGCGTGGCTGTATCCGGGGCCGCACCCGCGGCGGCTTTTTCACTTTCACGGGCGGCCCGTCTTTTATTTTCCGCAATTCTCCTTCTTGCAAGCCTGCCCCTTGCAAGGCGCAATTTTCTTTTTATCCTGTGCCGGCGGCCGGCCGCGATCCTGAGTCTTCTGCCCGGCTTCAGCCTGCCTGAGGAAAGGCCGTTTTCATGTTCGATCCGTTTTACGCTCGTTTTGTATCTCTTGGCAATCCTTGCAAGCGTGTCGCCCCTCTTGACTCTGTAGACGACCTGCCCGAAGGATGGCCGGGCGATAAGGAGCAACAGCAGAAAAACAAAAAAAGGGGCGATCTTCCTCATGGCGCAATTTATACCAGAAACAGGAATTTTTTTCAAGAAAAAATTTTTATTTACAGGGGTTTATAGCCGTATTTTTAGGTGACCCGAATCACAAACCGGGGGTTTCGGCAGGGCCAAATGCATACCGGCTAGGATTTCCTGCCCGAAATGCTAAGATAAATTATTGTGCCGCGACGCCTTCGAGGCCGCAGCGCCGGGTTCAGGATAGGGGTGAAAGGCTGAGATGGCGAAGAAGAAAGTGCTCATAGTGGAGGACGAGGCGATAGCCGCCCTCGGGCTTGAGGCGCTGGTGGAGGGCTGGGGATATGAGATCTGCGAGTCCGCCTCAAGCGGAGAAGACGCCGTAGAGAAGGCGGGGGCGTGCAGTCCCGACATAATCCTGATGGACGTGAACCTGGGAGGCGGGATGGACGGGATAGAGGCCGCAAGGATAATCTGTTCGAAAAAGATGGTGCCGGTTATCTTCATATCCGGCTATTCCGCTGAGATAACAAAAAAAAGGGCCGGGTTCTTCAATGCCGTGGACTATATAGAAAAACCGATAGATTTCGATGAATTGCAGAAGAAACTGCATGACCTGCTCAACCCCGCCCCTCGAAAATAACGGGGGACCGGACTATATGTCTTCTTTTAAAGGCCGGGAAAAGTTGCCTGATTGGTGAACTGGAACAGAGCGGCGTTCAGCTCTTGGCGCGTCCCCTCTTGGTCTCCTCTTCCTGGTAGAATTTCCTGTAGAGTATTTCCCATTCGGGGCTGCCCTCGACGATCTTCCTCGCATAAGACTCGATCTTCTTTCTCACGGTGGCGTCGAGCTGCTCTCCGGCCTTCATCTCGGCCGCGACGACCCTTTTTATCACTTTCCGGGCGGCCGCCTCGTCGCCCCTGAGGGCCACAAGCTTTTTCGCCAGGAGCCCCCGCATCAGCAGGTGGCTCAGATGGGTCACTTTCTCGTCCGAGAGCATCAGAGCACCAGGTTTCTTTCCCTTACAAGTTTTTGCTTGGTCAGGTCGAACATCCTTCTGTAGTCGAGTTTTCCCTTTTCGATGTCGTCCTCGTATTTCTTGAGTATCTCCCTCACCTCGTCATTGAGGCGGTCTTCCACCGTGAGCTCCTCCGTGATGAGGGCCTCGGCCTCGTCCATGAGGGAGGCAAGCGGCACCAGGGGCTCGATCAGCCCCTGGCCGACAAGCTCGCCGATTATCTTTTCGGTGATCGGTCTTACCCAGGATTTGGGTATTCGCATCGTCTCTATTTTTCGATGAAGGGCAGAAGGGCGATGTTTCTGGCCCGCATGACGGCGGCTGTCAGTTCTCTCTGGTGGAGGGCGCAGACCCCCGTCATTCTCCGGGGCAGGATCTTGCCCCTGTCCGTCACGTATGTCCTTAGTCCTTTAATGTCCTTGTAATCGATGAACTCGATCTTCTCGGAGCAGAACCGGCAGAATTTTCTCCGGTTGATGAATTTCTTTTGATAGCCTTTTGCTCCTCCTCTAATCATATCTTCTCCTTTTCAAGATTTTTGGCTTCATGGCTAAAACGGCTCGTCGATGGCCTCATCGGGCGGCGGCATATAGGAGTCGTCGGCCTGCGGGGGGGCTTCACTCTGCCGTTTGCCGCCTGGGGACCCCAGGAACCGGACGCTCTGCGCCAGCACCTCGAATTTCGATCTCTGCTGGCCGTCCTTTTCCCAACGCCGTTCCCGGAGTCTGCCTTCAACGAGCGCCGGCCTGCCTTTTGAAAGATATTGGCTGCAAGGCTCCGCCTGCTTGCCGAAGACGACGATGTCTATAAAGAGGACCTCCTCTTTCCACTCGGTCGCCTGCTTCACCCTGGAGTTCACGGCGAGGGCGAAATTGCATATCGGCGTGCCCTGGGCGCTGTAGCGCAGTTCGGGGTCCCTCGTGAGGTTTCCGACGAAGATGACCTTGTTGAACATTTTCGCCTGCCTTTAAACCTTCTGCTCGGGGGCGGGGGCGGCAGCAGCGGCTGCCGCCGCGGCCTGAAGGCTCGCTTCAAGGGCCCTGGCCTGTTTGCCGGAGAGCTTTACCACCATGTACTTAATCACGACGTCATAAATCTTGTAGAATTCTTCAAGTTTGCGGACGGCATCCGACGGGGCCTTCAGACTGTAAAAGACGTAAAAACCCTTTTTGTGCTTGTTCAGCTCATAGGCCAGCTTCCGCATGCCCCATTCCTCCGCCTTGAGGATTTGACCGCCGGCCTCCTGCATTACGCCCTTTACCTTCTCGATTGCGGCGCGCAGGTTTTCTTCGGATAGGGTGTCGTCGAAGATCACTACGTTTTCGTAATAATTCACCTTTGTTTTAAAACCTCCTTTTGGATATTGGCCACGCACTCAAATGTTTGAGCGCCCGGCATAGTCCCCGTTTTGCCTTCTCCCGGGAACAAGGAGCTTCGTTTTCCCTTTAAGTTATATCATACCATGGGTTTTAAAAGCAAACGGGAGGGCATTTTAAGGACCCACCCGCTTCCCTCACCCCAACCCTCTCCCATCCAGCTCTTTCTTCGTATGCGCCATTCTTTGCAGCACGGTGACATGGCTGAGGACGAAGAGGACCCAGAGGGCGGGGATTACCTGCCCGGAGATCGCCCCCGCGGTTATTATTATTATCCGTTCCGGGCGTTCCATGATTCCCACCTTGCACTCCACGCCGAGGCCTTCGGCCCTCGCCCTTGCATAGCTTACGAGGTATGCCCCCAGCAGCGTGCCCAGGCTGAGAAATACCCCCGCCATGTCCGCCCTCAGGTGGTATGCTATGCCGAGGAATATGAAGCCGTCCGAGTAGCGGTCGAGGACCGAATCCAGGTAGGCGCCAAGCGCGCTTGTCTTCACGTTTACCCGCGCCACCATGCCGTCCAGGACATCGCAGAGGCTGCCCAGCAGGACGACGACACCGCCGGCCTGGAAATTCGAGGCCAAAAGGCCCGCCCCGGCCGAGGTCACGAGGAAGCCGGCCAGGGTGATGGCGTTCGGGTTTATCTTTATCCTTCGGATGACGGGCGCAAGGGGTATCTCAAGACGGCGGACCAATCTCGATGAGATCAAGCGGTGCTTTTCCCCTTGATGAAATCCTCTATCATGCTCCTTGCGAGCGCGTCCGGGAACTGTTCCGGCGGGTGCTTCATAAAATATGCCGAAGGGGCCTGAAGCGCCCCCTTTTGCCCCCTGTCCAGGGCCAGAGCCATGCAGCGGATGGCGTCTATCACGACCCCCGCGCTGTTTGGCGAGTCCTCAACCGAGAGTCTCAGTTCCAGGTTTATGGGGATATTGCCGAAGATGCGCGCCTCCATGCGCATGAAGCAGACCTTGTTGTCGAGGAGCCAGGGGATGTAATCGGAGGGGCCTATATGGATATTGTCGGCCTCAAGCGGGGTCTTCATCTGGCTCTGTACGGACTGGGTCTTCGATATCTTCTTGGATTTCAGCCTTGCGTTGTTGAGCATGTTCAGGAAATCGGTGTTGCCGCCGACGTTGAGCTGGTATGTCCTGTCCAGCTTTACGCCCCTGTCCTCGAACAGCCTGGTCAGGGTGCGATGGATTATGGTCGCCCCCATCTGGCTCTTCACGTCGTCGCCTATGATGGGCAGCCCCTTCTGCCTGAACCGCCCGGCCCATGCGCTGTCCGAGGCTATGAAGACGGGCACGCAGTTTATGAAGCCCGCGCCTGCCGCGAGCGCCTCTTCCGCATAGAAGCGCGCGGCCTGCTCGGAACCCACCGGCACGTAGTTTATCAGCATCCGGGCGCCCGATTTCCTCAGGGTCTTTGCAACATCGGCGGGTTTTTTCCGGGCGGCGACGAAGCGCCTCTGCTCGGGGTAGTCCGCCATATGCGGGGCGATGCCGTCCAGTATATGGCCCATCTCCACCCTGGGGCCGCCTTTTTTGGTGAAACTCCCTATTATGGGCTTCGTGCAGTTCGGGGCCGCATATACGGCCTCCGGGAGGGTCTTGCCCACCTTTCTTTCGTCTATGTCGAAGGCGGCGACGACTTCGATGTCGTCCACGCCGTAGGGGCCGATCTTCGTATGCATGAGGCCCAGGCCGGCCTCGGGATGTTTTGCGGGAAGGCCATTGTAGTATTCTATCCCCTGGACAAGGGAACTCGCGCAGTTTCCGACGCCGACGACAGCCACCTTTATCTTTGCCATCTGGTCTCCAGCCGTTTACCCTTCATGATCTTTTATTTTTGATGGACTGCGGTTTTTTCCCGGCGGATTTCGGACCGGACGCCGCAAGGCATTTCTTCGCCATCGGACGCTGCCAACGGGCGTCCCTTCGCGCTTCGGGGGCGGATAAATGCAACTGGCATTGTTATATGTTCAATCAATTGTCAAGGCCAATCCGGGCCGGCTGTGAGTCGAAGCCCGGCCGCACGGCGTGATTTTTTTTATTGTGAAATTTATACATGAGAAGGCGGCCGATGTCAAGAACCCGAAGATGCGCAGGCCGAAGAATGTCGATAAAATTCAATATGAAAGCGCCCTTCCCCGGCCCCCACCCCGGCCCCTGCGCCGGCCCTTGCACCGGACGGTCCCGCCCCGTAAAAATGCTATAATAGCACTTATCGTGAAGCAGGAGAAAAAATGGAGGCCCGATGGCGTATTGCCCCTCTGCCCGGTGTGCGGCAGAGAGCTTAAGGCCGGTTCGCTCGGCAAAGAGGGATATCTTTGCGCATGCGGCGAGGTCATACCGGAGAGACTCGCGGTGGAGCCTTTCGATGGCTGCACCCATGGACTAAACTGCAACTGCAAAAGGGAAAGAAAAAAATAAAGGCAGGGGATCATCCCCCCTAATCCCCTCCCCTCTGGGAGGGGATTTAACACAAGGCTTTTTGTTAAACCCTCTCCCTTAAAAGGGAGAGGGTGTTAATAAATTAAAGGGTGTTAATAAATTAAAATGAAAAAAGGATATTTTGGCCCGTTTGGCGGGCGCTTTGTGCCAGAGACGCTGATACCCGCCCTGATGGAGCTGGAAGACGCCTATAACGCCTCGGCCAGGGACAGGGCCTTTCAGCAGGAATTTAAACTTTTGGCGCGTGACTATATAGGTCGTCCCACGCCGCTATATTTCGCCAGGAGGCTCACGGCGCACCTCGGGGGCGCGAAGATATACCTTAAAAGGGAGGACCTTACCCACACAGGGGCCCACAAGATAAATAACGCCCTCGGGCAGGCCCTGCTTGCAAGCAAGATGGGCAAGCGCAGGCTCATTGCCGAAACGGGCGCCGGACAGCACGGGGTGGCCACCGCCACGGGCGCGGCCCTGCTGGGGCTCGAATGCGTCATCTATATGGGCGCAGTCGATATGAGGAGACAGGCCCTGAACGTCTTCCGGATGAAGCTGCTGGGCGCGGAGGTGCGGGAGGTCTCCACCGGTTCGAGGACCTTGAAGGACTCCATCAATGAGGCCCTCCGCGACTGGACCACAAACGTAAGAAACACGCACTATGTCCTGGGCACGGTATTCGGCCCCCACCCGTTTCCCTCCATGGTGAGGGATTTCCAGTCCGTCATCGGGAAGGAGGCCAGGGCGCAGATACTGAAGGCGGAAGGCAGGCTCCCCGGCCATCTTATAGCGTGTGTCGGGGGGGGCAGCAACGCCATGGGCCTCTTCAGCGCCTTTCTCAAGGACAATGTCCTTATGACCGGCGTTGAGGCCGGCGGCAGGGGGATAGAGAGCGGCGAGCACGCCGCGCGTTTCGCGGGCGGCCAGGTAGGGGTCTTCCAGGGCGCAAAGAGCTATCTGCTGCAGGACGAGGTGGGCAACATCCTTGGCACCCATTCGGTCTCGGCCGGGCTCGACTACGCCAGCGTGGGGCCCCAGCACGCCTTTTTAAAAGAGGCTGGCAGAGTGCGCTATACCTATGCGGTGGACGAGGAGGCGCTGAACGCATTCGAGATGCTGTCGAAACTGGAGGGGATCATCCCCGCGCTTGAATCCGCCCATGCGCTTGCGGAGGCGATAAAGCTCGCCCCCACCCTTCCCGCCGAAGGGCTCATTATCGTAAACCTCTCCGGCCGGGGGGACAAGGACGTGCAGGAAGTGGCGCGCATAAAAGGCGTGGAGATTTGAAAGGGTACGGAGTAAAAGTGAAATGGCTTCGAGAATAAAGCGGCGGTTTGACGCGCTCCGGAAGGAGGGCAAAAAGGCCTTTATACCGTATATAATGTGCGGCGACCCCACGCTCGCAAAAACGGAGGAACTGGTGAGGGTCCTTGAAGAGGCGGGGGCCGACTGCATAGAGCTTGGCGTGCCTTTTTCAGACCCCCTGGCCGACGGCCCGGTGATCCAGGCCGCCGGGGCGAAGGCGCTCGCGGCGGGCGTCAACCTGAGGGTGGCCATCGATTTCGTGAAGAGGATAAGGGAAAAAACGGAGCTGCCCCTGATACTGATGACGTACTATAACCCGGTCTTCAGGTACGGCGAAGAGGCCTTTGCGGCGGACGCGGCCGGGGCCGGGGTGGACGGCGTCATAATCCCGGATTTGCCGGTCGATGAGGCCTCCGGCCTGATAGGAAGCGCAAGGAGGCACGCCCTGGACACCATCTTTCTGGCCGCCCCCACCTCGGGGGATGGCAGGTTGAAAAAGGTGGCCCGCGCCTCGCGGGGGTTTATCTATTTCGTTTCCATAACGGGGATCACCGGGGCGAGGCTCGAACTGGACGGCGGGGTCGCGGGATCGGTCTCGAAGCTTAAGACGTTTTCGGGCGGCAAGCCGGTGGCCGTCGGGTTTGGCGTCAGCACGCCTGAGGAGGCGGGCGCCGTCGCCTCTATGGCCGACGGAGTGATAATAGGAAGCGCGATAGTTAAGAAGGCCGCTTCAGGCACGGGCGCAGAGTTTACGGACTATCTGAAAAAACTGCGGGCCGCAATCAGATAACAAGGACGCGATGACCTGGTTCAAAAAGACAAAACAGGAACTGAAGAAGGTAAAGATACCGGAGGGCTCCTGGATAAAATGCGACAGCTGCAAGGAGATCGTCTACCGCAAGGAGATAGAGCGCAACCTGAAGGTCTGCCCGAAGTGCAATTACCACTTCAGGATAGACGCCAGGCAGCGGATTGAGCTGCTCTTCGACGCGGGCAGCTTCGAGGAGATGGACAGCCAGATCGTTTCGGCCGATCCCCTTGGTTTCAGGGACACCATGGCCTACACCGAAAGACTGGAGATGAACGCCTCGAAGGCCGGGCTTCCGGAGGCGGCCATCGCGGGGACGGCGATGGTCGGAGGGGTAAAGGTCTCGACGGTCATAATGGATTTCGCCTTCATGGGAGGCAGCATGGGTTCCGCTGTCGGGGAGAAGATTGTGCGCGTCGCGGAGCGCGCCATCGAGGAAAAAATCCCGCTCGTGACGGTCTCCTCCTCCGGCGGGGCGCGGATGCAGGAGGGCATCTTCTCCCTCATGCAGATGGCCAGGGTATCGGCCGCCATCGGGAGGCTCAAGGGCAATTCCATCCTTTATCTGTCCATACTGGCGGACCCCACCTTCGGGGGCGTCACGGCGAGCTTCGCCATGCTGGGCGATGTGATAATCGCGGAGCCCAGGAGCCTGATAGGCTTTGCCGGCCCGAGGGTGATAGAGCAGACGATAAAGCAGCAGCTCCCGGAGAACTTCCAGAGATCGGAATTCCTGCTTGAACACGGCCTGATAGATATCATAGTCCACCGCAAAGACATGAAATCCGTCATCGCGAAACTGCTTGCGCATCTGGCCGATACAAGTGGCAAGGGACAAGTGGCAAAGGACAAGGAGTAAAAAATGCCAAGCGGCAAGGGACAAGGTTACGCCTCATTCCTTGTGTCTTGTTGTTTATACCTTGCGCCTTGAACAGGTTCCGTGAGGCACTCGATTACCTCTATTCGCTTCAGAAATACGGCATAAAACTGGGGCTTGAAAATATAAGAGGCCTGCTTGCCGCCCTCGGCAACCCGGAGCGCGCCTTCCGGTGCATCCACGTGGCGGGCACCAACGGCAAGGGCTCCACCTCGGCGGCCATCGCCTCCATCCTGGGGGCGGCGGGGAAGAAGACCGGGCTTTTTACCTCCCCGCACCTCCTGAACTTCACCGAACGGATAAGGATAGACGGAGATGAGATAACCGAAGAAGAGACGGTAAGGCTCGCCCTCGAGGTGAAGGAGGCCATTGGGAAAGTGGAGGCCCTCAGGGGCCTGAAGCCGACATTTTTCGAGTTCGTCACCGCCATGGCCCTGCTGGAATTCAGGCGGCGCGGCGTGGAATGGGCCGTCCTCGAGACAGGCATGGGGGGCAGGCTCGATTCCACGAACGTGGTGGTCCCCGAGGTCTCCGTTATCACGCCGGTGGGCATCGACCACAGGGAGTTTCTGGGCCAGACCCTGAGAGAGATCGCCTTCGAGAAGGCCGGCATCATCAAGCGGGGCGTGCCGGTTGTCCTCGGGCCGCAAAAGGCGGAGGCGCTAAAGACCTTCGAGGAGACAGCCGCCAGGAATTCCTCGTCCCTGCATCTCTACGGAAGAGATTTCACCGCTTCAATCACAGACAGTTCAGCGGACGGCGTCACGTTTGATTACACGTGCGGCGACAACAAGGAAGACGCCACCGCATACGGCTGGGTGGAGGGCGGGCATCAATTTTTTTCATATCCCGGCCTGTTTTTCCCGCTTGCCGGGGATTACCAGGCCGCAAACGCGGCCGCAGCGGTAAGGGCCGTCCAGATTTTAGGTCTTGATAAAGGCGCTGGCGTTGGCGAGCAAGTTTTTATCCGCGGTGGGCTCAATAAAACGGCCCTTCCGGGCAGGCTCGAACTTATCGGCCGCGCTCCGGAGACAAGACTGGACGGCGCGCACAACCCGGAGGCCGCGCGGGCCCTGGCCGGGGCTTTAAGCGGGCTTTTTCTTACTGGTGGCCGGAGGCTCATACTGGTGCTCGGGATAATGGCCGACAAGGACGTGGAGGGCATCATGGGGGCGCTTTTGCCCCTGGCGTGGAAGACCGTATTCACCGCGCCGGCTTACGGGCGGGCGGCCAGGCCGGGGGAGCTTAAAGCCCGCGCGCAGGCGCTCGGGTTTCAGAAGACGTTTTCATCAGCCACCGTTGCCGGGGCCATTGCGAAGGCGAAAAGCCTGGCGGGGCCGGAGGACCTGATTGTCGTTACGGGTTCTTTCTACACGGCAGGGGAAGCGAAGATGGTCCTCAAGCGGGCAGGCGGTGAATTCTCCAGGCTCAGGGAGACCCTGTGAGGGAAGGGGCGGCCGGGGTTTCAAAGGGGGTCTCAATCCGGCAGATAATTATCCGGCGGGGCGTCTGGCGGGCGCTTTGCCTTCAGCTCCTCGTTATCCTGTTTTGGTCCGCAGTGGCCGCCGGCAATACCGCGGAAAATATCGGGGGCAACAATATCACGGCCGACAGCATGACTTACTCCGGCGGCAGGTATTACTTCAAGGGCTCGGTGCAAGTCATCCGGGATGCTATGAACGGCGGGGCCGATAATGCCGTTTACGATGAAAATACGGGCGACCTTCACCTCATCGGAAACGTCTACATGGTGGACCCCGAAGTCGTCATAAACGCGAAAGAGGCCTTCCTGAACCTGAAGGAAAAGACGGGTGCCCTCTATGACGCCTCCATCTTTCTGAGGAGCAGGAATTTCTATATTAAAAGCCCGCGGATAGACAAGGTCGCCCCCGGCACCTATCTGCTTAAAAAGGCCGTGTTCACGGCCTGCGACAGCCCGAAGCCCGCGTGGTCGGTAACGGGCGGGGACATGAAGGTCATTGTCGATGACAAGGTCTGGATAAGAAACGCCGAGGTAAAGCTCGGCCCGGTCCCTGTCTTATACACGCCCTATTTCGTATCGCCGGTGGGCACCAGGCGGGCAAGCGGTTTTCTCGCCCCGAACGCGGGTTACAGCACATTCGGCGGCCTTTACCTGGATGTCCCCTATTACTGGGCGATTTCGGATAACAGGGACGCCACTTTCAGTCTGGACTACTATTCGAAGAGGGCCTTCGGGGGCTCCATGGAAGGGCGTTACCTGGAGCCGGGCGGCCTTTCGGGGTTTGAAAAGCTGACTTACCTGAAGGACTGGAAAGACCATGTGGACTACCTGTACCTCAGGGGATGGCATACGGGGCCCTATGCGTTCGTGAATCTCGATCTGGCCAACCACCAGGATTTCAACAAGCTCTATGACTTCAAATTCCAGGACAGGGAGAGGCGGTTCCTCGAGTCGAAGGGCGAGGCCCATCTGGATTTTCCGGACACCGGGGAGGCCTTTGTGAGGGCGCGCTGGTTCCAGGACGAGCTGGACGGCACGGAGCAGTCGAGCGTCCTGCAGGAACTTCCGGAGGCCGGTTTTTATTTCTATCCGCGAGCGGTCGGCCCAAGACTCCTTGGCCGCCCCGTGGTCTTTAACATGCAGGCGGCCGCCGCCAATTTCTGGCGCGAGCAGGGGCAGACCGCCTTCAGGCTGGATGCGGCCCCCAGGCTCTCTTATGTCACCGGCAACGCGGTCAACCTTTTCCAGTCGGCGGGGGTGGGTTTCAGGCATTACGATTTCCTCGGCCCGAGCCAGGACATCGACAGGCTTGTCTTTGATTACGACGCGGCCCTGAGGACCAGGGTCGAGAGGACCTATCAAAACGGCGTGACCCATTACGTGGAACCCACGCTGGAATTCCTTTACCACGACCTCTCCGGCCCGACCCCGCCCATGGTGCTCGATTCCCTTGAGATGGAGGGCAAAAGCGAGGTCTTGCAGGCGTCGGTTATGAACAGGCTCCGCGACGCGAAGGGGGAGTTCCTCACGCTCCAGATCGCCGAGCCCTACGATACACTGGCGGGCAGACTGCAGCCCGTCTCGCTGAACGTCGCCGCCTCGAGGCCGGCCGCCATGAGCGGCACGCTTACTTATGACCCCTACACGATGAAGATAGAGACCGCCCAAATAGACGCTAGTTTCTCCGTCCTGAAGGCCGCGCGCCTTTACGTGAGGGAGACCTTCTCGCGTGACACGGACAGCTGGGTGCACAATATCGATTCCCAGGTTGTCGTATCGTCGTTTTTGACGCTTATAAACGGGGGCTGGTATGATACGAAGGCCGGGCTCCAGGAGTTTCACTCCGAAGTCCAATACCGGAGCCAGTGCTGGGGCATGGACTTTGTCTTCAGCAAAAAGCCCGGGGACACGGCCTTTTACATCAGGCTGAAACTCCTGGGCATCGGGCGCAGCACATAGGGAAGAAGGGTCTCTGGTTTCCAGGTGGCGGATTGAGGTACAATAGGAAAAATGTCCGTTTTTGGGCGGGGGGCGTCTTATGGAATGCAGGGTTTGCCGCGCGGAAGTGCGCGCAGTTTTCGGCTG
>JAJYJK010000060.1 GCA_021789555.1 Nitrospirota bacterium | reverse complement strand
CTGACTCTTACCATGAGCGGGAATGAGGCTGTAAAAAGGGAATTGCTGTATTACCTTGATGGACTAAAAAAGGCTGCCTGATTGCTAAAGACGAAAAAACACGAAAGTTTTTGCAACACTTAGGTTATTTCTCCAGGAGAAACGTCCGCCAGTTCCTGATGTCGAATGAGTGCGTCCGGCCATTCGTTTTTTGGTCGCTTCCACCAATATTTCAGAAGCACATAAACATGTGCTGAGGCCCTCTGAATTTCCTTTTGTTCTAACCAAGTCTTTTCATGACGCCCCCGGGCTTTAATGCTTGTGAGTGGATTCCCCGAATTCGTCCATTTAATGAAGTAATCGTGAAGGTCCCATGAAAAATCGCGAGGATTTTGTTTGCAATAATCCGCCATGGGCACCCTATGTTTTGTAGGGATAATGCGAAGATTATAATCATCTAAATCCTTTAGCGAAAGGCCGATATTTTCGGCTCTTTCATAAAAAAGGCGCTCCAGGCGTGCCCATGATTCATAGGACCCGATAATTTTGAGCTTGTGACCGGATATGGTAAGGGCGGTTACTGAGATAGTTTTTTTATTTTTATCTCTGTTTGCAGAAGGAGCATCGCAAGAGGAGAGCGAGAAAACGCCCTCAATCTTTTTTTCCATTCCCGTTTACATTCCCTTTCGCAAGGGGCAGGGCCGTGGAGTGCGGCCTTTTCGGAAGCTACCCTAGCCCCCTGAATCTCATGCAATTATTTACTTATAAACCTCATCGGTTATCGCAATATTATTATTTGAGATATTAAAAATAAAAGTATCGTTAGCGGTGCTGGTATCCCCCAAAATGCCTAGACCTGTGTAGTTACCATTCAGAGTGCATGAAGAACCGGAAAGGGTTACATTTATCCTATAGGCATCATGTGCAGGGTCAATAATCGAAGCGGTTCCACTATAGGCACATCCGCTTGTGTCGCCACCGGTGATATTTCCATTTGAATCGATAGTAGCTGACATAGAATAGCCCCACGGCGTCAACCCGTGCCATGTATTAGCCGCTAATAAAGATAAGCTCGATTGTCTGTCATACCATGAATTATAAGACATCGAAAAAGTGCCGGTATCTCCAGCATGGTTATCATAAGTGCCGCTGATTGAGCTTTTCGCTTGAACCGTACCAGTTGCACTTACTGTCTCAAAAGGCTGTCCATTTGAAGATGAATACCCGGTTAAACTTCCCGATAGGTTATTGCCCGATGCAGAAACATTGCCGACATACTGATATGCGCCTTGCGGAGCCACAAACCTAGCCTCGCCACTTCCTATAACAATGCCTATTAATTGATAATCTTGGTTCGTGTAATTATCATGAAAACTTCCTTGCCATATACCAGCGGACGAAACATTACTCTCAGTATTGCTTGTGCTGCCTCCCCCACCGCCACAGGCCGAAAGAATTAAAAGCAAACCTATCGCAAACCATTTTTTCATTTTCAACCCCCTCCTTTTTGTGTCGCTCAAATTCCCTTAAGCTCTTTCCGCCTCTCCAGAATCGAGGCAATATAACGGCTCATATCAGTGTCCCTGTCCAAGGCTTCTTTTCTCAAAGCAAGCCTGAGGCCTTCAGGCAATCGCAGGAGATATTTTGCAAGCTCGCTCTGGCCAGACTTCTTTTTACCCGTCTTCTTTACAGTAGCCATTTATAAACCCTCCTTCCTTTTCTGATTCGATAATCAAGATTACTCCGATTATTGACAGAAAATCAATACCTGTGATTTACTATCCCTGCAAATCACTATGTAGTCTCCTTACGGGGCCGAATATAGACCGGGAAAGGAGGCGAGACGCAAACCGAACGGGCCTTTAAAGCGGCCCGCTCAGGTGTCCGGGTATCCGTAAGGACCTGGGGGCTACATAGTGGGCCTGCAAGCGCCGGGGCGAGCTACTTTATGGGCTCTCTTTTTTCAGGCGTTTGAATAAACTGCAAAGCAGAAGGAGATTTTAAAATGAACACCGAAAACAATAATCCCATAGACCGCCTTGATTGCATCCATGAATATCTCGATGAGGGCCCCGAGAGTGTTTTAAAACTCATGTATGCGCTTATAGTCTCCGGATATTTTAAAAAAGGGAAGATCGAGGATGTCAGGGGCGCCCTGGTTTCGCTTTTATGGTTTTCGTACGGGCAGGTGGATAAGGCCCTGGCCCTTCTTCGGGAAGACCTAAACCCTGACTATTACAGTGGCATCGAGACCGTCCAGGCTTTCTTGAAAACTGCGGCCATGGAATTGGGTGAAATCCCAGGGAGCGCGGAAAGGCATTTGAATGCCGCGGCCGGCAAGGTTCTGGAAATTCATATAGCCATGCTCATGGAAGCAAAGGACGCCATGGAAGAAGCTTACAAAGAAAAGGCTTACGAGGCGTTCAAGGCGTAAACGCCCCTCACTTTTACCTGCACTGCCGAGGGTTCTTAAAACCCTTTGGCAGTCCCGCAGCATACAAACTAATTGCTTGAAGAATACATGCAGTCTGTTAGCATCGCCAGGGCGCGCGGAAAGTGGGCCGGAAATGGGCGCTTACTGAGGAAGGGCTTTTGAAGTACGTGAGCCGGAATACCTGGCCGCCACAAAGCGGCTTACCCCGGAGAAGAAAGCCTGTTTGACTGAACCGGCCTCGTAAAATCGCCCAGGATGAGCTTAAGGCCGCCATCCCGCTACCATACCTTGCCTGTTTCCCGTTTTTCGCAAAGCGCCCTGAATCCTTTCGCCAGGCGGGGATTTAATTGCTGACTGTCGGGGGATAAAGGGGGGTCAGGAGACAGGAAGACTGTAATTCCCTGTCCGGGCCGGCCGGACCCCTTTAAAGCGAGTTCCCCAAATAGGCCTCGAAGTGATCGGGCCGGGGAAAACGCCGGGATGGCCCGGAAGAGCGCCGGGGAAGACCTTTACATATTGGCCGGAACCGTTCTTTTTATGGCGATAATTGCCATCTGAGCAAAGAGCCATGACCTTATTACGCGGGCCTTTCTGCCCCCCAAACCGCTTCCTTCAAAACCTTTAAATATCAACTACTTACTATATGGTGTAAAGTCTCTCCGTATGTATAATGGCGAAGCCTGTTATCTTAAGACGTTTTGCCTTACCCAATTCTATCCTTGAGAGAGGGTTTAGATGTGGCGACCCCCTCCCCCCAAAAAAACCGCGCCGCGTCGGCCCCCGGTTTCAAAACGACCGCGGCACGGGACCGCTGCGCGACTGCGCGAGCCCTGGGAATTTTTGATATCAGTCCCGATGCCAGTTCCCTAACCAGAAGAGCGCCTGGCCGGGCCGAGGGACCATGCCGCCGCACTGCTTAACCTGACGAAAATGGTTAAAAGGTTAGAATTAACTCCTTTTTTCTAACCGTTTTCTAACGGAATAACATCAAAAATCCTAAAATACCTGAAAATAACAAGGCATAAAAAAGGGGGGTGAACGGCTTCCCCCCTTCATCTGTTACATTTAACTTTATGCTGGTCTGCTTTTTCAAATCGTCTCATAACCCGAAGGTCGCAGGTTCAAATCCTGCCCCCGCCACCAATAAAATCAATGGGCTACAGCTCTTTAGCTGTAGCCCATTGATTTTTCAACAGGCCCTGTCCCTGCTACCTGCTTTTTTTAATACACACGTTCAACCAAAGCAATATTGCCTCATAAGTAAGGGGGAATAATAGATTAATGGCTCCTTTAAGTTTTTGGATTTTTATTCCGATAATAAAAAGAATTGTGATGTCAAACTACTATATGGGGGGCCAAGATGGTTAATAATGTATCGAGCTCAACCTCAACCCAGCCTGCCGCTCAACCTAAACCGGTGGATGCAAAAGTGACACAATCGAAGCCGCGGCAGACCCTTAATGAGACTGTTCAGATTAGCAACGCCGCGCAAGCAGCGCTGAAGGAATTGACAGAGACCCAGGCGCAAACTGCCAAAGAAGCAAATACCGGTGATCATCAGGCCCAGAGACTGCTCGCAAAAGAGGCTGCCGCGAAAGCGGCTGAGAAGTGAGCATACACGATTAAGCGTTGTCCTTCCGATAACCCGGTACAGGTAGCAATGACGAGGGTGCTGTGCCGATAAGGCGACGACTGCGGCCGTATAATTTAAGGGCAGTCACTTCTGCGGCTCATGGGATACTTCATGAGAATTGCTTCTGCAGGGCAACCAGATAATCGAAATGGTATAATTCGTCATTGAAGGCAGCGTGCTTATCGGGATTTTGTTTTAATCGGGCCGGTTCGGGGCAGCGCAAAAAAATATGCAATTATCGTCCACAGAATAAGGACGCTTCCATGAAAGAAAGAGCGTTAAGTTTCGACGAAATTTATGAAGCTTTTCGCCCGAAAATACTCGGATATATGGGCCGTTTGGTCGGCGCACAAGATGCCGGAGGTCATGGATTTGGCTAAAATCGGAATCATGACGTGTTCGAATGCCACGCAGGATCTGGGCTGCTCATCCGTGAGCTGCCTTGCGGATTTCAGGAGGCGAAAAGGGACATTTGCCGCGTATCCTCAAGAGGAAAAGCTCACGCTCACAGGCATCATAAATTGCCCCGGATGTCCGACGCTTGCAGGCCCCGGAAAGCTCCTTGGACGTATCCGCGCCCTGACCGAATTCGGCGTCGACGCCATACATTTTTCCTTTTGCGTGAAGGCCCTCTGCCCGTTCAAAGAGAAATACAAGACGGCGCTCGAAGAGACCTTCCCGGATATAAATGTGATATTGGGGACGCATGAGGAGCACGTGACGCCCGAAGAGTTCAGAGGCAGAGTGAAAAAGCTATTTTGCCGGCCGAGGAAGACAATGGTGGATATAATCCTGGACAGGGACAGGGACAGTGGCTGAGGTAGTGGAAGAGATATTCCCGGAGCCAATTAGAAACCTTCCGGAGGCCGATATCCCGCTTGAAGGGATCAAGGCTTATTTATCCCAATCGGATGCCCACCAAATATTGTTCATGCAATTCATGGAGGACGTTGATTTGCCTGAACATGCGCATGGCGCTCAAGCGGGCTTCGTCCTTGAAGGGAGAATCGATCTGGTCATTGAAGGGGAGAAGCGCACTTATACGAAAGGCGATAGATATTTTATCCCGGCAGGCGCTAAACATTCGGCCAAAGTATATAGGGGTTACGCCGATATTACATTCTTTGCGGAGCAGGCCAGACACGCAGTGAAAAAATGATGGTGAGGTAGAGATCATGAAAGACAAAAAGGCCCTGGCCGCGCCGTGCGGGCTGGACTGTTTCAATTGCCCTATCCATGGACAATTTGACAGACGCGGTTGCCGAATCGGTTCATGTCAAATGGGGTGTGCCGAAGGATGAAATCCCCTGCAAGGGATGCCTCCGGCAGGACGGGAAACACTTCCACCTGCCGGAGGGCTGCGCCACACTCGATTGCGTCAAGGCCAAAGGCGTGGAGCTGTGCTGCGACTGCAATGATTTTCCATGCGCGTATCTCGCCCCGACCGCGGATGGCGCAGCGCAATATCCGCATAATATAAAGGTCTATAATCTCTGCCGGATTAATAAGATTGGACTCGAACGATGGATAGAGGAAGAGGCCGGGCAGATAAGGGGAAAATACTTCACGGGCAAATTCATCATGGGGAGGGGGCAGGCTGATTAATGAAACGCGCATTGCTGGTCATCGATGTCCAAAACGTATATTTCACGGGAAAATTGCCGGTTACCTATCCGCCCGTAAGCCTCGAAAACATTTTAAAGGCGATGGACGCCGCCCGTGAGCGCGGCATTCCCGTTATTGTAATAAAGCACCGGATCCTGCCGGATTCTCCTTTCTTCAGCCCCGGCTCAAGCGAATGGGAACTCCATCCGGAAATAGCGCGGCGCCCAAGGGATATCCTGATCGAGAAAACCCTGCCGGGAGCTTTTACCGGTACAAACCTGGAGCCATGGCTGAGAGAAAACGGGATCGATACTGTGACCATTTCGGGCTACATGACGCAGATGTGCTGTGATACGACCGCCAGGCAGGCATTCCACAGGGGCTATAAAGTTGAATTTCTCTCCGACGCCACCGGGACGCTTTCTTTCACTAATCCTGCCGGTTCCGTAACGGATGAAGAACTCCATAGGGCGATACTGGTTACCCAGGCCCAACGGTTCAGCGCGGTAATGAAGACAGGGGAGTGGATAGCCGGGCTCGGACGCCTCTTCAAATGATGAGCCTAATGCCCCTCTCTTAACGCCCTTTGTTTACGCATTCCCCGTGTCCGAGGCGGAGGGATAACGTCTGTCTGGAACCCATTTTTTATCAAAGAGCAAGGTTGTGTCATATCCAACTTGATTGCATTTTCGCCTGTGTCATTTGGCACAGAATAAAGGTATTTTTAAATTTTTAAGTTTACAAAAGAACCGTAATTGTTTGAAAAACTTGAAATTAAATAATAATTTTTTTATTCTTTTAGAGTTGCTCTATTTTTGGAATGAAAATTGCTTTTAGTCGTTGTGAGGAAAAGGGGGATTCATCGCCCCGATTGCTAAAAAGGAGGAAGAAGGCAGATGAAAAAAAGTATACGTAAGGCCGCTGATAGTGGGCTCCGTTTGCGTGCACCCCTGCTAGGGCAAGCGCTAAGGTACGAAGAGTTGAAAATTTAAACCAAAATACCAAGGGGCGCCAGGGCCGCGAAGTCCACTTCAGGAGGAGGGAGGCTTATGCCATGAGGAAATGGTTTTCAATTATTATTGCCTTGATGTTTGCCTTAGTGTTTTCGGCCGGGGCGGCCATGGCCAACGGCACGATCACGGCGACTGTTCTTCATAACGGGCAGCCGCTTCAATACGCTTGCATCTATCTGCAGAGCAACAATCAGTTGCCCCCGATGGAGCAGTACTATCGGAATGCGGTCTATACTTCGGCGGCTTCGAACGTTAACGGTTATGTTTCGATAAGCGTGCCCGCGGGCACCTATTATGTCCGGATCATACGGAGGGTAACTTCCGTTAGCTGGCAGAGCCCCCCGTTTTCCGGGGATTATACCTGGTTCTATCCGGGCAGTATAACCGTCACAACCAATGGGGTGGTCAATCTGGGCACGGTGAATACTACCGTTTACGGCCAGGACGTAACGATTTCGGGGACGGTGAAGGGCGCTTCCGGCAAGGTTTTGGCCGGATGGGCGGTAAAGGCGACGACCGCGCCCTGCGAATCGGGTAACTGGAGCTATGCCCATTCCTTCAACGAATGCGGACCGGCGAGATACCCGGCCTTCACCGACGCAAGCGGAAACTACACCATTACGCTCAAGAATACCGGGACCTATTACGTCTACGCGAGCCCAAACCTGAATTTCTCAAACACCAGCTATCCGGGCGGCTATCCGACATGCCAGACTGGCGCGGGGTGCGAGGCTTGCGGCAACTATTTCTACTACAACTGCCCGATAAATGTTAACGGCTCAGTGACCGGCCAGAATATTGTTGTCCCCGGTTATTAAGGGAGGCAAGGTGATATCATGAAGAAATGGCTTTCAGTTCTTATAGTCTTAATATCAGCGGCAGTGTTTTCGGCCGGGACGGCGATGGCAAACGGCACGATCACGGCGACGTTTCTGTATAACGGCAGCGGGGTCGACCAGCCGCTTGACCACGCCTATGTCTACCTTCACGCGTATCCGCCCGCGGGCTCTGCGATAATGGGGAAATATTTCAGGAACGCGCAGTACGTCCTCGGGCCGTCCGATGCAAACGGGGCTGTTTCGGTCAGCGTCCCCGAAGGGACCTACAAGATAATGATGACCCGGAGGGCTCCGCTTACGGCCGCGCCCACCCAGTCGCAGGCATACGGGCCGCCCCGCTCCGGGGATTATACGTGGCACCTGTCCGGCAGCGCCTCCTCCGTTACCGTCACGGCCAATTCCGTCGTCAACCTTGGCGTCGTATACGCCACGATATTTGGCGGCGACCGGCCGATTACGGTGTCGGGGACGGTGACGGGCGCCTCCGGCAATGTTTTGGCAGGATGGGCGGTCAAGGCGACGACCGTGCCCTGCAAAAGCAACCGGGGGTGCGGAAACATACAGTATGTGGCCCCGCAGCTTACCGACGCAAACGGCAACTATGCCATCAGGCTCAGAAACCCCGGGACCTATTATATCTATGCGAGCCCGACTTACTATAAGTATAGCGGATATGGTGTCCGCGACTACCCTGGCGGCTACCCCACATGCTCTACGGCGCCGTGCTCCCCGGCGACTACATGCGAGCAGAATGGCGTGCCCTTCTATTACAATTGCCCGTTGGCCCTCACATCGGCCGGGGCAACCGGAGTGAATGTCGTTGCGCCAGGTTATTGATGGCGACATGGGCCTGAAGCGGATAGCGGGAGCATCCCAAAAAGGCAGGCTGGCGGGCGAAAGAAAACAGCAAGATTCCTTGCACTGAGGTTACCCGCGTCCTTAAGCGCGGGCATACTCAATTCTCGGAGGGAAGGAGGACCGGAGTATGAAGAAGATGAGATACGCAAGGCCGCGCGTGGTCGGCTCCGTTAGCGTGCACCCCTGCTGATATAAGTGGCGAATTTTTAACCTTAGGGCGCGTTCGGTGAACGCGCCCTACAAAATCCATATTATTGTGGCCAGCTTTAGTTGCAGGGCCCGCCCCTCGAACGCGCCCGCCTTTTGTTTGCTCTATTCGGGCTTGACCCGGAACCAGCGACTTTATTTGATTAAGGTTTCGCGCCTGTTATAAGCGGGCCGCGGCATAACTGTGCTCTTATCCGCCCTTTGCCTCAAGCCCGGATGTGCACTGCGGGCAGCGCAGGGCCATAGCCGGAATGGTGGACAGGCAATACGGGCATTGCCTGGTCTCTGCGGGGGCCGGTTTTTCTTCCTCCTTTCTTCTTAATCTGTTTATGCCCCTCACAAGCAGGAAGACCGAAAAAGAGACGATCAGAAACGACACCGCCTGGTTTATGAAGACGCCATACCTTATCGCCACGGCCCCGGCCCCTGGCGGCCGCGGCTGTGGCATACGGGCCCGGCGTCGAGCCTTCCTTGAGTATTATGAACAGGTCCGCGAAATCCACCTTCCCGATCAGAAGGCCCAGCGGGGGCATTATGATGTCCGAGACCAGGGATTTTGCTATCGACCCGAAGGCCGCCCCGATGATTATGCCCACTGCCATGTCAACCGCATTGCCCCTGAGGGCGAATTCCCTGAACTCCTTCAGCATCTCCGCACCGTCTTCACTTTTCCTGAAATTGAAGATTCACGCTCGCCGTCCATTTCCCTTTTCAGACAGGCGCTCTCTCTAGAAAAAAACTATCAGACGGAGAAGCCGTTGTCAAAAAATCATAATCAGGCATTGCTTCGCTCAAAATGAATATTGCAGCCCGAGCCTCCACTGGATGTCATTTTTCTCTTAGCGGAAGAATAGGGCTGGAATATGAGGCACTTGACAACCAAATAATATCTGAGATGTTTTAATAAGAGAATTCTCAAAAAGAATATGCGCGAATTCAATCGAAGGGAGAAAAACAGATGAAAGCAGGGTTCATAGGTCTGGGCAATATGGGTGCGCCGATGGCGCGAAACCTTATCAAGGCGGGGCACACGCTTACGGTCTATAACCGGACCAGGAGCCGTGCCGAGCAGTTGCAGCCGCTTGGCGCAAATATAGCCGAAACACCCGGCGGCGCCGCCTCCGGGGTGGAGGCCCTCGTCACCATGCTGGCCGACGACCGCGCCGTGGAAGATGTAATCTTCGCGCCCGGTCATGGGGTGATCGATTCCCTTCCCGCCGGGGCTGTCCATATTTCAATGGGCACAATCAGCGTCGGGTTGTCGCGCCGGTTGTCTGAAACCCATCACGGCAAAGGGCAGCATTATATTGCCGCTCCCGTCCTGGGCAGGCCCGCTGCCGCCGCTGCCGCCAAGCTGTTTATCATTGCCGCGGGACCTGGCGGACAGAGCAAGCGCTGTCAGCCCTTACTGGAGGCGATGGGGCAGAAGACGTTTTTTGTGGGCGAGGACGCGCCGGCGGCCAATCTAATCAAGCTTGCCGTCAATTTTCTGTTTTCGTCCATGATCGAAAGCTTGGCCGAGGCCTTTGCGCTTGTCCGGAAATCCGGCCTCGACGTGAATGTATTCCTGGGGATACTGACGGGATCGGTGTTTAACTTGCCGGTCTACCGGAATTATGGGGCCATAATAGCCAGTGACATATTCGAACCGGCGGGTTTCAAACTGTCGCTCGGATTGAAGGACAACCGCCTGCTCCTGGCCTCTGCGGAAGAGGCTGATGTCCCCATGCCGATTGCCGGCCTGGTGCACGACCGGTACCTGGCCGCTTTGGCCCAGGGGCTGGGCGACTCGGACTGGGCCGCCATAGCCCGCATAGCCTACCAGAACTCGGGACTGGCGGAGGCCGCGAAATGAAAATAATGGAAAGAAAGCAAATTCCCCGGTTTCAATCTTCTGTTTGTTCATCCTATCCACACGGTCTTCGCCCTGTCGGTCATCCCGTCAATGATGTTGTTAGTCGTCCCCCTGTAGCCCACCTTGAGGCGTTCTTCAAGCCCGTAGTATTTTAAGCATGTGCCGCAGGAGAAGATCTCCACCCCCATCCCTTCTATTTCCTTGAGGACCGGGACTGTTTCATCATTGACCGTCGTGAGCTTCACGCCCGCGTTAAGGAAAAAAATCGTCTGCGGCGCTTCCTTCGTTACCTTCATCGTCTCAAAAAAACCTTTCATGAGAATCCGGCCGAGTTCTTCTTCCTTGCCCAACTGGTCGCTGGCGACAACCATGAGGATGTCCTTCCGCGTGTCTGAGATTTCCCTTTCCTCCTTCTTTTGTTTTGTCTTTGCGCTCTCCGGCTTGCAGGCATGGCCTTTGACGATCTTCACCCGCCAGTCCTTGCCCTCCTGCGAAGTCTCCGCATAAAAACCGCTGCTTTCTGCGAACAGCAAGAGATTGTCCGATGAGCCGTAATTATCCACCAGGATTTCAACAATGCCTTCCTCTATCTTTGACAGGGCCTCCTGCGCCATCATAACCGGCTTCGGGCAGCTCTGCCCCCTGGCGTCGATAATCATATTGCGACCTCCTGTTTTTAATTTTTTTGGAGGGAGGTAGTGGGAATCGAACCCACCGGGCCCCCTTTGGGAGCGCGTTTATGGTTTTGCAGACCATCCGGGGCCCAGCCCCATACCCCCCTTTGAATTCATTTTTGTAAAGCAAAAAGGGCGGCACCAAGCGCGCCGGTAATCTCCGGGTTTTCGGCGACCTTTATTTTTTTACCCGCGCCCGCCTCAAGTAGACTTTTCAGCAGGTTGTTACTGGCGCAGCCTCCCGCAAATACGACCTCATCCTCCACGGCGACCCTCCGCACCATCGAGAGCACCCGGTTGGCCACCGAACGGTGCAGGGCGAGGGCTATGTCTTCCCTTCTTGCACCCTTCGTTATAAGGGAGATGACCTCGGACTCGGCAAAGACCGTGCACATGCTGTTTATCTGCATCTGCGTGGTTTGCATGAGCGGCACGGAACCGAAGTCCTCGATGCAATAGCCAAGGGCCCTGGCCATTATCTCCACGAACTTTCCTGTCCCGGCGGCGCACCTGTCGTTCATCTCGAATTTTTTGACATTGCCAGACCCATCAAGACTTATGACCTTTGTGTCCTGGCCGCCTATGTCTATTATGGTGCGGCACGAGTGGAACATCGCGCGTGCCCCCCTCGCAAACGCCTTTATCCCGGTTATGGTCTTTATGTCGGAGTGGACCTCCAACAGGTGCCGGCCATAACCGGTTGCAATCACGCCGTCGGCGGACATTTCCTCCAACAGCCTCCTGCACCTTTCAAGCGGGTCAAAGGAGGTATCCACTTTTGTGAAAGCGGAAAGCTCGCCATCCTCCAGAAGGGCGGCCTTTATGGACCTGGAGCCTATGTCAATGCCCAGCGCCCTCATGCCCCTACCGCAGCATCTCGATAAAGGCCTCAACCCTGGTTTTGAGCTGTCCGAAATCCTCCATGCTGTAGTCCGTCTCCATCCTCATGAAGGGCACTTCCGTGATTGCCTTCTCGGCCTTGTAAGCCTCCATCATGTAAGGGGTGCAGAACTGGAGGGAATAATGTATTACGCCGTCCGCCTTGAGGCTTTTTGTGAGGGCCTTTATGTTGTCGAGCCTTTCGGTGTTTGGCGTAAAGCAGGCGCAGTCTATGCCCAGATAGCGGGAGGCCAGTTTCTCCATCGCCTCCTCCACACCCGAAAAATTTTCATCCAGCAGGTCCCTGTGGTTCCTCTCTCCTATGCAGGATTCCTCGCCGACCGCCACGGCCCCGCTGCCCTCGATTATCGCGTGGAGCTTCCAGGGTATGAATTTCTCGGCCTCGTCCGAGCCCACCTCCGCCCCGGCGCATAGCCCTATGCAAACCCCGTCGGCGGCAAGCACGATCTCCTCGGGCACGTATACGCAGAACGTCCCCACGACCTTCCTGCCGGACCCCTTCGCCTTAAGTATCTCTTCAATCCTCAGTCCGTGCACCTCCGAGATGACAAAATCAAAATAATCCATTGCCCTGGGCCTGTCCTTCTGCGCCAGATATATGTCCTTATAGGCCTTTGAAAGGACGCCCAACAGTCCGGCATGGTTTTCGAGATTGAGCCCGAGGCCTTCCCACATCTTCGTGTAATCTTTTCCGCTCATTTGTCCTCCGAGTTGAATCCATGTTGCCGACCGCTTCAATGCGGACAGTCCAGCCCCTGAGAGTCTCAGACGGGTCGCTTTAAAATGTCAGCAAACGGCAGGTCGAAGTGAAAACCTCAAAAGGACTTCCAAAAATCTTCGGCCTGCATGGGCAGACGACACTGCCCCCATGCACGCCTTGGGGTTTTTGAATGCTCTTTCCCTACGGAGTTTGTTGCGGGTTGGCTTGGATTAAGTCAGCGGATCAAGTGATTGAGGAGCGTGAACCGGGATGACCGCCGGACTCCGTAGCCGGAAAACCTCGACCAGGCTTTTAACGAGCATCGTCAGCCAAACCCGGCTTTGAAAAGCCCCGGTCCGCTTTGAGAAGCTTCGGACCAGTTTTGAGAAGTGCCGAACATGAAATGGGCGATCACCTGTCCACCTCCCTTCGTGAAGATTGTATTTCAGTATATGGAAAGCCTTTAACCCTGTCAAGGCGGCGGGTAAAAAATGCCCGGTTAAAAATCAGATGATTGGTTGTACGGAATCGAGGGCGCGGCGGGCGACCGATTTCCCCCAAGGCCCCCCCGTAAGCGTTGGCAGACATCCAAACCCAAGGACAACAGGCGGGCATATGCGTATTATTAATCGTCTCATAATAAAATAGACATTGTATATGGTCTGTCATACCGGCCCCGTATCGCAGTACGGGGTAAACTCCGGCCGGTATCCAGTGACTCTGCTGGGAAAAAAGCAAAGTCGCTGGATTCCGGGTCAAGCCCGCAATGACGGAGAAAATCATTCAATCTGATGTCTAAACTATTA
>JAJYJK010000059.1 GCA_021789555.1 Nitrospirota bacterium | reverse complement strand
GGATGGTGGAGACGGTGAAGGACCCTTATTGCTTTCCGCTCATAGGCGCACAGCTTTCAAATCCCAAGCCGGGATTTTTGGGCGGGACGAGCGAAGAAAGCGGAGAGGACCTGCCACCTGAGACCTTCCAGCAGGCGCACTGGTACATCTTTCCCGTGTGGGGCATCCTGAACCTGTTTCTCGATGTGCCCTGCCTGGAGAAGGGCGGCTTCGACATCGCGTACATGACGGAGATAGATCCCCTGTGGAACAGCGATATATCGAGCTTTCTGCTTAACCCTGAGGCGCTGCTTTTTGGCAACCCCGCGGCGCAGCTTGCCTGCGGGGCGGACAGCATCGCCTCGAATGCTGGTTATTCTCTGGACCCGCTTTTTTGGTGCATGGGGAGCTGGGGAAGCGCCTATCCCTTGACCGGCCATATCGCGACCGCCGATTCCGTCAAGGCAAACGCAGGGCTCGCCGCAAGGATGATATACAAGCTCTCCCGCGAGGCGCTCACCTGGGACCCGGGGGTGAATGTTTGCGGGCCGGTCGTCACTCCGATATGGATCAAAAGCCATTACAGGTTCCAGATCGTAAAGCCCGTGAGGGGCTCGATCGTAACCCCAATGGGACGAAGCGACCTCATATGGGGAGCAGACAAAAACCCGGCTTGGGGGACCGTGAGCAACGCCCCGGATAATTTCCTGTGGATGATCTTCAGAAAGGTGTCATGTTGCGTTTATCTCTACGGGGGCTGATATTGCTGGCGGCTTTAAGCCTGGCTTGTGCCGGAGTGGCCCAGGGGGCCTCTGCTGCCCCTGGCTTTGACCTGAACGCCGTCTCCGGCGTTATCGCCCGGGCGAAGGGGCTTGCGGCGAGGATGAAAAATTCCATGCCGGAAAACGCCTATAAACGTGAAGGGGAGATTGAGGCCAGAAAGGCGTTCGAGTTTTATGAGTCGTCGGCGTTTCAAAGACGGGTGACCCTGGAAAACGAAAGGCTCAAAAAGGAAGTCTTCGGAGGGTTCAAGGCCTACTACAAGGACCTGGGACCACATAGAGGCAAAAGGGCCAAAGGGGAAAGGAAGGAAAAGCTTTCGCCCAATGAAAGGATATACCTCTTCATTTCCTCTTCCGTGCCGGAGGCAACACTTCGGACTTACGTAGAGCAGATCGCGGGACTCGGGGACCCGAATGTCGTAGTCCTGATGCGAGGTTTCATAGGCGGCATGAAATATATGGGCCCGACGCTTAACTTCGTAGGGAAGCTGCTTGAAAAAGACCCTTCATGCGGACTTTCATGCGGGATCTACGGGGTGAACGTGGAGGTGGACCCCTTACTTTTCAGGCGCTACGGGATTTTGCAGGTCCCGGCGGTTGTCTACGTGCCAGACATCGAGGTCCTTGGCCCTGGGTCAGAGGGCCTTGGACGAAACGCGAATGTGGGCAAGGCTTACGCTTTTTATGGAGATGCGGCTCTGTCTTATTCGCTCAAAAGGATAAACGAGGAGGCAAAATCCGCCTCTCTTACAGCCGTAATCAAGGAGTTCAAGCATGGCTTTTACCGGTAAAGAGTTGCCCCCTTGTCTATATCACTTGAACGGGGATAGTTCGCAAAAAAACGGTCAAACGCGGTCAAAAAAGGAGGAAAAAAGTTGCCAGAGGAAACTGCCTCAACTTTGGAAGATCAGGAAACAAAAACTGGCGGGGCGCAGCCCGCAGAGGCTGTAGCTGCCGCCCCGGAAGGAATAACTGCAGCGATACCGGTCAGGCAGGGGAAATCCCCCGGGTGGTTGGCCGTGGTCGCCATCAGCCTGATTATCTCGATGCTTGCATCGGCCGGTTCCGTTTACGTCTACGACCGCTTCTATGCTCAGAAGATTGTCGCCGTGGACATTAAGGGCTACATAGCGGCGCAGAGAGACCTTTACTTAAGCGGAAAGGAAACGGGCAAGCAGTTCCGGGCTAACATCGACAAGCTGGCCGCGGTCGTAAAAAGCATTCCCAAAAACCGTGTGGCGATTATGGGGGACGCCGTAATCAAAAATGCTGAAATTGAAAAACTTCCTTAAGTCGCTTCTTCTGGCTTTTTTGGTTTTGCTTGTGGGGGCCGAGGCCTCCGGCAGGATCGCTGTGAACCTTTCTCCCTCGGTCCGGCCGAGGCTCTTTTTCCTGGTGATGCGTCCGGCGATGATCAAAAAGGGCGACTACGTTATTTTCAAGCCCGCGCATATAGATCCGTACATAAACGGAAAGACGCTCGTAAAGAAAGTGACCTGCGACGAGGGTGATCATCTCACCGAAACGGGAAAAAAGTATTTCTGTAACGGAACCGTTTACCTGGGCAGGGCGAAGGATTTCAGCCTGAAAGAGGAGAGGCTTCAAAACTTCGTCTATAATGGGGTCATCCCGAAGGGCTTTTGTTTCGTCGAGGGCAGCAACATAAACAGCTATGACAGCCGGTACTGGGGGTTTTTAAGAAAAAGTGATATCGAAGCGCGCGCTTATCCTATTTTTTAGTCTTTTGATACTGCTTACGGTCGTCAGTGGCATTGCCGCCGCGGATGCCGGCATACCTGCGGGTCCGGCCGCCAAGCGCGGCTGGTGGTGGTATCAGAAGGAGCCGGTGAAACAAAAACACAAGAAAAAGGAGGCGGAAAAGGCGCCTGCGGCGCCGGTTCCCGATTTAAAAAACTATACGATGAAGGATCTCTGGGAAATGCCGCCGTCAAAGTTCAGGCCGCTTATGAAGGCACTTTTGGATAAGGCCATTCAGGACCCGACTGCCTCCAACGTGCGCGACTATTACGTGGTCCTCGATATCGCAAGGAGGAAGTCCCTGGCCTTCACGAACGTGGCTGCCTACGTCTGGCAGAAATACCCCCGTCTTTCCACGGGCAAGGACTATCCGGTGGCCGCCCCCGGGCGAAACGCGATGTTCTCCGAGCAGTACTCGGACGTGGAGCGCACGATAGAAAACGCGAGGAACGATTTCGCGCTCCTTTATTTCTATTCCCCGACCTGACCCTACTGCAGGGCGCAGGACGGGATCCTGCGGTATTTCGAGGCGACTTACGGCTGGAATATAAAGGGAATTGTTCTTGCGGACAACCCCGGACTTGCCGCAAGGCTCGGGGTGGACACGACCCCGTCCCTCATTTTAATCAAAAAGGGAAACCAGGGGTTCATCCCTATCTCGGCCGGGGTAACGACGCTTGAGGAAATAGAGGTGAGGCTCTACAGGGGAATAAAGTTCCTTGACGGCGAGACCACGCCCCAGAACTGGAGCCTTTACGATTTTCAAAAAGGACAGGGATACGATACGAAAGTCCCTCTGGAAGGGAGGTAATTATGAAGAGGATCGCAGCGATAATTTTGCTTGCGGCGATAACCATGACACTTACAGGCGGACCCTGTTATGCGGGCTGGGTGGACGACTGGCTCCAGGAGAAGACGGTTTCATCTCCTGATTACCTGGCGGGGCAGAAAAGAGGATATTTCACCGGCGGCAGCTTCGACGCCAGGTGGTACCAGGGGCAAAACGACTACCTGTTTTCCGTAGAGCCTCCAAAGTTCAAGGCTGGCTGCGGAGGGATAGACGCCTTCATGGGCGGCTTTTCGTTCATGAATTTTAATTACCTCGTAAAAAAGCTCCAGAGTATACTCACGGCCGCCCCGGCAATGGCCTTCGACCTTGCGCTCAGCACCTACTGCCCCCAGTGCTCGACCATACTGGGCAAGTTCGAAAACATCTCGGACAAGCTAAATGGCCTGCAGTTTAACGACTGCACGGCCTCGAAGGCTGTGGTGGCGCAGCTCATGGGCCCGTACACAAAAACCCCCGGCCAGTACGAGCACGCGCTCTCCGATTATGCGGCAAGCCAGGGCTGGACAAGCCTTTGGCAGGACATAAAGCAGGCGACAAGTTCGGCTAGCGACACCGCTGCGGCCCCAAACACAAGCGGAACTCCGAACTTAAGCGGGATGTACTCCGGCTGCCCGCAGGACGTGAAAAACCTGTTTCTCACGCCAGGCTCTCTCCTGGACCACCTCCAGGCACAGTTCGGGGGCGGCTCCTCGGACTATATAGCCCTTCTTCGCGGCTTCATAGGCGACGTCAATTTCTCTGCGGACAAGACCGGGATAATTTACCCATCTCCGGTTGCGCCCTGCGACACGAACCTGAAAAAAAGCGTGGACAACTTCATCGCGGGCAACACGGAGGCCAAGTCCGGCAGCGGCACCTGCGCCCCTCTTCCGGACGTCAACGCCAACCTGGAAACATGGGCCGCAAATACAATGACCGGTATCATCGGCCAGATGGAGGCGCAGGGCCGCTTGACCTCCGACCAAGTGGACTTTTTAACGCAGATCCCGCTTCCAATGGAGCTTATCCTGAAATACGCCGTCAGCACCGGCCAGGAGGCCGCGATGGCCTCGGAGTTTTCCACCATCGCCGCCAAGGCTTATGCGTATGCCATGATGGCCGACCTGGACCATAACGCGCAGGTCCTGATAGACAAGGGGCTGATAGTCGCCCGCGACGAGCCAAGCTCTGTCGCAAACACCTCCGCAAACAGGTGCGATGTCCACCTTCTGGCAGCAAGCCCGGTGCTTCTGGATTACAAAAAAAGGCTGGACGTAATGCAGACCGCGCTCGCCCAGGACTATACGAAATGGGCCTCAAGCCTTTACGCCCTGCAATCTCTTGGGCGCAGGCTTGAGGAGTTCAACGCCCAGGCATACAGGAATCTTAGCGAGAAGTTCAACCCCTCGCTTGCCGCAAGGGCGGTCGGGGAATAGGAGATAAAGATTTGAAAAGATTTCTTGGCATAGGGACTACCTTGGCTGCCGCGCTAATCCTCCTTCCCACGCCGGCCCATGCGGCATGGGAGTATTACACTTACGGAGGCTTCGACTCCGTACTGCCGGCCTGGCAGCGCGTGGCGCTCATCTTCAGCGACAGCAACTACAACTCCCTGTTCTTCCCGATCGTAGTGCTTGGGATATTCTGCGCGATCGTAGTCCTCTATCTAAAATTGCTTGGCGGCGCCAACGTAGGCGGCCCCATGTCCTGGGCGGTGCCCGTGGGCATAGGGATAATCCTTTACCTGGGGCTCGTGGTGCCCAAGGACAGCCTCATGATATACGACCCGGTAATGAACGAGGGACCGGTCCAGGTAAGCGGCATCCCGCTGGGGGTTGCGGCCATGGCGGGGTCCTTGAACGAGATACAAAACGGCCTCATAGACATCATAGACACCTCCTCGGACCCTGTGGAGCTTTATCAGCAAAACGCCGGTGGCGAGGGATTTAACATCCTGCTTCAGACCGGGCAGGAATCCCTGCAGATCCCTCCCGAGCTTGAAGGCTCGATCCAGCAATACACGAAGGACTGCCTTCTATTCGAGCTTACACGGCCGGGGACAACGCTTACACCCTCGGAGCTTGCAAGCAGTACGGACTTCAGGACGGATTATGCCAAGGCGGCAAGCCCCGCGATCTACACGGTCTCCTACATCTCAAACTCCGTGGGGGACACGATGACCTGCCAGGACGCCTGGAGCGCGATAAACGGCGCCGTCAGCTCCCCCCAGACGTGGACGAACGACATAAACAACATCTGCGCCCAGTCCGGATACGACCCCACCATCCCGGCCGAGCTTCAAAAATGCAAAGATCTTGCCGCGGACACAAGCGAATGGATATGGAGCGCAAACTATCCCCTTCAGAACCTGGCGATGCAAAGCGCCTTCACGCAGGCGATAGAGGAGACCTTCAACAACGCCTCCCCGGACCAGGCCATCCAGACCCTGGCCGCAAGGCAGACCGGAAGCGATTGGCTCTCCGCAGGGCTTGCCGGCAACACCTGGATACCCGTCATCATGGCCGCGATGACCACCCTGGCCATAGCAATACTGCCTTTTCTCATAATGTTTATGCCCACCCCGCTTTTTGGCAAGGTGATCTCCCTTATCGCGGGTATTTTCATCTGGCTTACCGCCTGGGGAGTAATAGACGCCATCATACACAGTTTCGGCGTGGACTATGCCCGGCACGCGGCCCAGCAGCTCCAACAGTTTGGCCTGGGCGTGAAATCCATCAGTTATTTCCCCACCTTTGGCATGAAGACCCTTGCGGCCTTCGGCAACATGAGGTGGTTTGGCCTCATGCTGGCCACCGTCATCACGGGCATGCTGGTCCGGTTCGGGGGCTCCGCCCTGGCCCATCTGGCAGGCGGCCTCACGGCAGGCGCCGCGGCCGGGGGCTCCGCAGCCGGGCGGATGGAGATGGACCCTCAGGCAAAAGGCGGCAGGATTGAGGGCGAGGCCAAGGGATTCGGCCTTCAGGAGTCCATCGGCGGGTCCAATATGGAGATGCGGCAGATATTCGATTCCTACAGGAACCGGAGCTTGAAAGGCCTGTCGGAGGGCGCGGCGCTCGGAGGACCCGGAGCCTCCATGAGGGCTGGAGAGGCGCAGGGGGCCGCTGAGCGGGGCACAGGGGAGCTTTACGGGCGGTTTGAAGACCAGTTCGGCGGAGAATACTCCGGCGCGCCTGGACAGCTCCAGGACTCAAGGGCCGAAAACTGGGCCGCCGGCCGCCCCGGGGCGCTAAAGCCGCTTCAGAACCTGGACGCCTTGGGCGCAAACGCGGTCCCCACGCTGATTGCCGCCGGGGCCGTCGGAGTGGGCAGGCAGGTGGCCGACGAGCAGGCGCTGGCCCGAGTGGCCAAAAGCCAGGGCAAATCGGTCATGGGCCTGGAGCGTGACCTGGCGGAGGGGAAACTGGAGTCTACCGTGGGCGCTATAAATACCTATGGCAGGCTCACAGGGGCTTCCTCATTCGACCAGGCGGCTGCGGGGTATTTTGCGACCATGGGGCGGGTAGCCGGGGCCGGGACCACGGGCTCTGCGGCGGGCTTGGAGGAGATAGGGCCTGAAGGACTGGCCTTCAAGACGGAAAGGGAGATGGAAAACGAGTACGCCAAGTTCCGCATGCTGGATGCGGCCGCCAAAGCCCGGGGGCTTACCCCCATGGAGTTTCTGGAGGCCCACCACGGGGCTGGGATATCTTTTGCCGACTCAAAGGAAAACGGTGTGGATACCATGACGATGTCTTCGGACGGCAAGCCCCTGATGTCCACATCCAGGATGAACCTGGACGCCGCCCAGTTGAAGACCTTCGCGAAGGAACTGGACAAGCCCGGCACGACCTACGCCGGAAGGGCGCTTCTGGCCGCGGCCGAAAGGGGGGAAGGCGCATCGATCACGACGAACGCAGACTCCGCCGGAAACATCGTCTCGATGAGCGCCGAGTCCGGAGGCAAGGCGCTCCTGGACAACTACTCGATCGGCAAGACCGGCTACACGAACGCTTATAACGCGCTCACATCGGTCAACAAGGGTCTTCAGGAAAAATCTGGCACTTTCGTGCAAACCGGAACGGATATAGAGAATAAGGACGTAGACAAGACCGTCATAAGCCACGGCACCGTCTTTGACGACACCGCCTTCCAGATGGCCCTGAAAGGGGATCCTAGCCTTGTACGCCAGGTGACAAACCCGTACCTTAGCGATCGACAGCGAGATGCGGAAATAGCGGCCATAGTGGCGCCTCTCGCGAAAGCCGCCGGCCAGTTCGCAACGAGGTCTGGCGTTTCTTACGATTACACAAGAGGCGATGCCCAGCTCTCTGTTGGCGCTGGAGGTGGGCTTATTTTCAAAGCCAATATGGGCGCAATGGGTGATGTGGGAGGAGCAAGAGAGGATAAGAAAAATACAGACCTGATAGCTCAGCAGTATGAAACTATCATTCGCGGTGATCTTGCCAAAACAAAAGAAAAAGGACTCAACTGGCAAGAGTCCGAAAATTTGCTTTCCCGAGATTTATCGGGTTATACAAGAGCTTTCCAAAAAGAGGTCGAGGCAAATAGCTCTAATAAATTCGGAGCAAGCGCCCCCGGGGCAGCTTTAAAAGACGCCCTGAAAAGCGCCGAAGGGGAAATAGATTCAACGAATATATCAACGAAACCCGTTATAACAGGCAGCGAGAGAGGCGAGGTCAATTCAGAATAGAAGCGGATTACCTGTCTTTATCATTAATAGTATGAAAAAAATTACCAGGCATGCTCGCCCAGGTAGGATCAGAATCCCTTTCAGGCAGTTCTACATCATATTTCCCAGACCTCTTCTGCAGCGGCCTAACGACCAGAAAAAAGAAGCCCGCGAATATTCCGATTATTATGAGCGTTGTTGTCATTTTTTTATCCGTTTCCTTCTGTTTCTTCAATACCATTAGCAGATATACGATGTCAAGAGTTTTTTGGAGAAAGCCAGGGAAAAGGCATTAAAATGTGATAAAGCGCACAAAAGAAACGGCTTTTAAAGGACTCGCACTTTCAGTAACACTGACACCGCTTATTACCCTGCATGTGAAGCCATTCCAGCATGACGGAGCACCCCTTTGAGGGATTTGCGGAGGTCCTTCATCTGCCATAAATCATATGCAGCCTGCATGTTCAGCCATGTCTCCGCAGTCGAGCCAAAGACAATTTCAATCCTCAGCGCCATTTCAGGCGCAATGGCCCCGCGTCCGTTGATTATTTTGGAAACGGTCTTCCGCGCGACTCCAAGGCGTTTGGCGGCATCGGTGACCGTCATCCCCATGGGTTCAAGCCACAATTCCTTTAAAACCTCGCCCGGGTGGGCCGGATTATGCATCGCCATAATTTATCCTCCTAATGGTAATCCTCATAATTGACAACCTCGGCGTTTCCGGCGGCAAATCGGAATGTGATCCGCCAGTTGGCTTGCACCGTTACCGCCCAAATGTCCTTTTTGTCCCCTTTCAACCTGTGCAGCCCCAGGCCGGAGCATCCATACCCTTCGCGTCCGTTGCCGCATCAAGGAGAGTGAGAATCAGCCTCAGTTTTTTGGCATGGACAGCCTTAATGCCCGAGATATTGCCGGTCCGGTAAAACTTCTCCAGTCCCTTGTGCGCGAAGGACCTGATCACTGGTTAATTGTAACCTTATAGGTTACAAATGTCAATCTCTTCTCATGAGGACTATTAAGAGCCGTCCGTATCGGAGCAAAATCTTCGGGGCGCGGGGTCCGCCGCAACGGATGGCGGCGTACACTTCCGGACGATCGTGCCCTATATGGGCCAGGATCTGCTCACGCCCAGGTCCTGGGCGGGACTATGTTGCCCGCTCTCGCCGGGCCTCGGTTCGAGAATCCCGCGCCAGATATGGCATCGATCCAAGGCAGATGTCTCCCTACTATTTTGACTATAATAAATTCAGCTGGCAGCAAGGAGGGAGATATTATGAAGGCAATGAGCTTACCCAAAAGTAACTGTCTCAGGTTGTTGCCGCTGGCCGGATAGTTGCTGAATAGACACTGAAAATATATGTAACTACTTGAAATTAATAGGGAATTATTGGTATAAATATGCGACTCGAAGTTTTCTTTTTTTACGAAGAGTATTACAAAAAAAGGATTTAATCAGCATGGAGGGAAATGGCTCGTATAGCTTCAAAGAGCCACCGGCAGATGGTGAGGACAGATGTACACGATAAGGCAACCAGAAGCTTTAATATGTCGAGGATCAGAAGCAAGAACACAAAACCAGAAATTATCGTCAGAAAATTTCTCTTCGGCAAAGGTTTCCGGTATAAACTCTACGATAGGACACTGCCCGGGACGCCTGACCTCGTGTTTCCAAAATTCAGAACGGTTATATTTATTCACGGCTGCTTCTGGCACGGGCATGAGGGATGCAAGTATTTCGTCATTCCGAAGACGCGCAGAGAATGGTGGATTACTAAAATTAATAGGAACAAACAACTTGATACTGAGAACATAAAAAAATTGGGAAAGCTGGGGTGGAAGGTTATAACGATATTTGAGTGTAGGTTAACTCCAAAGAACAGGGATAAAACATTGAGCCGTTTGGCGGCGAGGCTCGCAAAATGAGGTACATCGATTTATTCGCGGGGGCTGGGGGATTTTCGGAAGGCTTCAGGAGAGCCGGATTTAAACCAGTGGCACATGTCGAAGTTGATCCGGCTGCGTGCTTCACTCTTAAGACAAGACTCGCCTATTACTACCTGACTGAGAATGGCAAAGCGGATATCTACGTTCAGTATCTCACGGGTGAAATAAGCAGGAACCAGCTCTATTCGTTTATACCTCCCCATATTCTCGAATCCGTGATAGATCGCTCCATGAGTGACAAAAACAATCATAAGATTTTTCAGATGATAGACAAGGTGAACGGCAAAAAGGAAATCGATCTGATAGTTGGTGGTCCTCCGTGTCAGGCATATTCTCTGGTTGGCAGGGCTCGTGACGCGTACGGAATGCGTGAAGACCCTAGGAATTATTTGTACATTCAATACGGACGCTTTCTTAAGAGATACAGTCCAAAAGTGTTTGTTTTTGAAAATGTGATCGGTTTGGTGTCAGCCGAAAAAGGAAAGTATTTCAGGAATATTCAGCGCTATTTCAGACGCCTCGGATATATTGTTGAACCGTTCATTGTGAATGCAAATCAATTCGGGGTGCTTCAAAACAGGAGGAGAGTAATAATCATGGGTTGGCAGAAAAATCTTAATCTTTCTGTTGGTGAATTGGCCGATCAAACCAGTTTCAAGTATGAAATAAAATCGATATTTAAAGACCTTCCAAAAATACATGCGGGCGGGGGAATAGACAAATTTTTCACCTATGCGTCTGAGATAAACGATTATCTGCGCTTCGCAAAAATAAGAAATGGCATAGATGTTCTGACACAGCATGTGGCAAGACCTCACACAGAGCAGGATAAGGAAATTTACAGGATTACCATTGAAAACTGGCAAAATAACAGGATACGCCTTGATTACAATGATCTGCCCGAACGGCTTAAAACTCATCATAACAGAAAATCTTTTCTGGACAGATTCAAGATTGTTGCTGATGATTTGCCTTATTCCCAAACTGTTGTAGCGCATATCTCAAAAGATGGTCATTATTACATTCACCCTGACATAAAACAAAACCGCTCGATCTCAGTACGAGAGGCTGCCAGACTGCAAACGTTTCCTGACGATTATTATTTTGAAGGAATTAAGGAGGGACAAAACAGAACGGCCGCTTTCAGGCAAATCGGAAACGCCGTGCCACCTCTTATGATAGAAAAAATTGCAAGGAAAATTAAGGAATTTCTTGCGTGTTGATCGAGCAGGTTTATTTTGTCGAAATTAAAGGAGATTTTGCAATTTCATTTTGATTCAATGAGGAAATCCAAGGCAATAATTTTTAACGAGAATTAGCATGGAAGAACTAATCCTTTATCCAAGAGCACATGCTTTGCTCAATTCGGTACGATCAGTAGGCTATTCTCTGGAAACGGCAATAGCAGATCTGATCGACAACAGTATTTCTGCTGGTGCCACTAAAATATCGGTCCGTTATTCACCAAACGATGCCCCTTATGTAGCAGTCCTTGATGATGGTTCAGGCATGACACCTGAAGAGCTGAACTCGGCAATGCGTCATGGCAGCAAGGATCCATGTGATATTCGTACGGCAAATGACCTCGGAAGATTTGGATTGGGACTGAAAACGGCCTCTCTTTCACAATGCCGGAAGTTTACAGTAATCAGCTTAAAAGAAAGAATTTTGTCGGGAAGATGTTGGGACCTTGATCTGATTGCCGCACGTAAAGACTGGATTTTGTGCGCATTGACACGGGAAGAAATGGCGCAATTGCCGCTTGTAGATGTTTTGCTCCGACAAGGAAAAGGTACTGTCGTTTTATGGCAACATCTCGATAGGATAGAAGCAGGTGAGAGTTCCATTGAGAGGGCTCTCAGCGAGAAAATGGATCTTGTGAGAGAACACCTCGCACTAGTCTTCCACAGATATATTGAAGGCGAGCGGGGGCTTGATAGGATTGAAATTCGGTTGAATGAAAATCCGGTAAATGCACATGATCCCTTTTTAAAATGGCATCCGGCCACTCAGCCACTCCAGGAAGAGCGACTCACTATTCAAGGGCATCGCATACTGGTAAAACCATATATTTTGCCTCATATTAGTAAACTATCAGCGGACGAGTTGCGCCAGGCAGGCGGAGAGGAGAGTCTGCGCCGTTATCAGGGTTTCTATATTTATCGCAACAGACGTCTGATCATATGGGGTACGTGGTTTAGGCTGACTCGACAACAAGAATTATCGAAGTTGGCACGTGTGAGGGTTGATATACCAAATGCACTTGATCATCTCTGGACGCTAGATATAAAGAAGTCAGCTGCTCATCCTCCGGAAGAGGTGAGATTGAATCTGCGACGGATTGTTGAAAAAATTGTGGGAACCAGTCGCAGGGTTTATACCTTCCGAGGCAGAAAAGCCAATAACGACAAGTTAACCCATACTTGGAACCGTATGGAGGGCAGGGATGGCATCTGTTACATCATCAATCGTGATCATCCTGCAATTACATTATTCAGAAATAGATTGGATGAAGATTCCAGACAGCTGCTGGAGATAGTGCTGGATACAATAGAGAGAACTTATCCGGTAGATGCTCTCTATGCTGACATGGCTTCGGACCGTCCACAATATTTCGATGAGAAAAATCTAAAAGAGAAATTAATAGAACTAGCTCGGAACCTCCTCGCTGTTACAACTGACATAGAAGGCGGTCGAGACAGACTGTTACAGGCCCTTCCTTCGCTGGATCCATTCTGCCTATATCCTAATGTGACAGAAACCATTATAAAGGAGTTGTCAGATGCCAGATGAGAATGCACTGAAAATAGAAAATGCCATTATTGCCACCCTTAATATCGATCGATTGCCCAGTGAAGAGGATATAAAAAATCTTGTAAAAGGTTTCCGTGGAATGTTTCCTGTTTCTGATGAAGAAGTCGAGAGGCTTCTTCGCAGGCTACATGCCAGACTTAGTATTGATATGGATACTGGCACTGCTATAACGGAAGATCATCAGTCGTGGTTCCCTGCCAGAAAGGCGGATATAGATCCTTACTACTGGAGTCGCTACGATAAATATCTTAATAGAAACGGTTGGCCTCCCAAGGTCATAAACACACTGGACAGAGTAACCGACGAGATAATTGACCTTATGGGTGACCCCGCAAAGACCTCAGCATGGTTGCGCCGGGGGCTTGTTATGGGAGATGTGCAGTCAGGCAAAACATCTACTTACACAGCATTGTGCGGCAAGGCGGCAGATGTCGGTTATCGCCTCATCATACTTCTGACCGGTACTATAGAAAGCTTGCGCAGGCAGACACAAGGGCGTCTCGATGCTGGATTTGTGGGGCTCGACAGTTCAGGCCTATTAACAAGGCAACGACAGACAAGAGAGGTCGGCGTCGGTCAATTGGACAGGCGAAGAACAGCTGGTGTATTTACTTCCACCATTAATGATTTCAAGAGCACTTTGGTCAACCAGTTGGGGTTCAGAATCAGCAACTTTGCAGAACCAATATTGGTTGTAGTAAAAAAGCATAAGAAAATTCTTGAGAATCTGGAGAATTGGCTTCGCTCTTATAATGCTGATACCAGGGGGAAAATAGAGCATGTCCCTTTGAGTTGTTGAAGTAGGAAGCGACCCCCGATTAGAATTGATTGCCAAATCAAACACTAAAGGAGACCGCTTCTATGGAGAAAAGATACCGGAAGATGCATCGAAAAGTAAA
>JAJYJK010000001.1:147822-204815 GCA_021789555.1 Nitrospirota bacterium | reverse complement strand
GCTGAACCGCCCCCCGTATCTTGAGGAATACGAAGACCGCCTCTGGGAAAAATTCCTGTCCTGCTAGAATGGCGGAGAGGCAGGGATTCGAACCCTGGGTGGGGTCGCCCCCACAACGGTTTTCGAGACCGTCCCGTTCAACCGCTCCGGCACCTCTCCGAATGAGTCTAATTATAACCCAGAATGGGCGATAAAATTTCTCTTGCCCCGCCCTTTTTAATGCCCGCCCTTTTTAATGTATGTGGGCTGCGCCCCCGAATTAAAGTCTTTTCTTTTCGAAGAAATCCCTCAACAGCTCCGCGCACTCCCGGCCGAGCACGCCTGACTCCACTTCCACCCTGTGATTGAGCCTGTCATCCCGGGCTATATTGAAAAGGCTCCCGGCGGCCCCGCCCTTCGCATCGGGGCAGCCGTAGACAAGCCCTCCCAGCCTCGCGTTCACCATCGCCCCGGCGCACATGGGACAGGGTTCCTTGGTCACGTAGAGGGTCGCATCCGCAAGCCTCCAGGAGCCCAGTTTTTTTGCGCCTTCCCTCAGGGCGAGAATCTCCGCGTGCGCCGTCGGATCGTTTTCATTTTCCCGCCTGTTATGCGCGCTGGCGATGACCTTCCCGCCCGCCACGAGCACCGCGCCGACCGGCACCTCCCCCTCCTGCAAGGCGCGTTTGGCCTCCTCAAGGGCAAGCCGCATGAAGCTGAAACTGATATCGTCATTTAAAGACATACACCCTCTCCCAACCCTCTCCCTTTAGGGAGAGGATGTCGCAAAAGAAACTGTTATTTCGGCTCTTTTGAAAATTCATGCGGGTACTTTTTTACTGGCCCGTCAATAGTAGAAAACATCACGGGGCGGGGGGCGGATTGTTTTCGCCCGTTAAAGGCGGCATGGGTGCGCGGGGCGGTTTCTAGATATAGGAAAGCCAGCGTTCGTGTCTTTTATTTTTGCCTTTTACTGCATGAAAAAACGCATCCTGCAGGGCTTTGGTGATCTCGCCGGGTTTCCCCTTGCCCACGGTCCTCCCATCGAGTTCCCTGACCGGGGTGACTTCGGCCGCCGTGCCGGTGAGAAATACCTCATCGGCGATATAGACCTCGTCCCTGGTGAAGCGCTCCTGCCGCACCTCGTAGCCCATCTCCCCTGCAAGCTCCATTATGGTGTTCCTCGTAATGCCTTCCAGGATGGAGGTAAGCGGGGTGGTCTTTATCACTCCGCCTCGGACGATGAATATGTTCGCCCCCGTGGCCTCGGACACGTACCCCTCGGTGTCCAGCAGGATGGCCTCGTCATAGCCCAGGGCGACGGCCTCCTGCTTGGCAAGCTGAGAGTTCACGTAATAGCCGCTCACCTTGGCCATTGACATGTTTGAATTCACATGCCCCCTTATGAATGAAGAGGTCTTCGCGCGGATGCCGTTTTTCAGCCCGTCTTCCCCGAGGTACGCGCCCCAGGGCCAGACGGCGATCGACACCTTGATGGCGCTGCCCGTCGAGGAAATGCCCATTACCCCGTAGCCTATATAGGCCAGCGGCCTTATATAGCACTCCCTCAGCCGGTTTGCCTTCACGGTTTTCAGTATGGACCGCGCAATCTCCCCGTGGCTGTACGGTATCTCCATGTTGAAGATATGGGCGGAATCGAAAAATCTCTTTACATGCTCATCCAGCCTGAAGACGGCCGGGCCTTTTTTGCAGTCATAACAGCGGATGCCCTCGAAGATGGCAAGCCCGTAATGGAGCGAATGGGTGAGCACGTGCACCTTGGCGTCGTCCCAGGCGACGAGATTGCCGTCCATCCAGATTTTATCGGTTTTTTCGAGCATCGCTGTATATTTTAAAACATGGGGAGTGGATTCATCAATATGGATTTCCCACCCGCCCACCCTTTTATTTTATTGGGGCTCCGCCCCAAACCCCACTCTCCTACATCTTCTCCGGCGCGGCCACTCCAAGCAGCCGGAGCCCGTCTTTGAGCACCGAGGCCACCCCACGGCAAAGCGAAAGCCGGGCGGATGAGAGTTCCCGCTCATCCGTCAATATGCGGTGCCGGTTGTAATAGGGGTGGAACATGCCGGCCAGCTCCTGGAGGTAGTAGGTGATCCTGTGGGGCTCCCTGGCCTGTACTGCCGCCTCGAAGACGGCCGGGTAGAGGAGGATTTTCTTTATCAGCCTGGTCTCCTCGGGTTCGGAAAGAAGCGGCAATAAATTGGCATCGTTAATCCCGGCCCCCCCGGTAAAACCTTTCTCCGCGGCGTTTCTGAAAATGCTGTTGATCCTCGCATTGGCATATTGGACGTAATAGACCGGGTTTTCAGCCGATGCGGCCTTTGCGACTTCGAGGTCGAACTCCAGGTGGCTGTCGGCCTTCCTGGTAAGGAAGACGAACTTGGTCGTGTCCGCGCCGACCTCCTCGATGACCTCTCTCAGGGTCACGAACTCCCCGGCCCGCTTGGACATCTGCACGGGTTTTCCGCTCCGCAAGAGAGAGACCATCTGCACCAGCAGCACTTTTAGCCTCTCCTTCTCATATCCGAGCGCTTCAAGGGCCGCCCTCACCCTCGGGATGTAACCGTGATGGTCTGCTCCCCATATATCTATAAGCTCATCGAAACTCCCGTCCACCTTTTTCTTGTGATAGGCTATGTCGGATGCGAAATACGTGTGCTGCCCCCCGCTTTTTATCAGCACGCGGTCTTTCTCGTCCCCGAACAGGGTGGCCTTGAACCACGTCGCGCCCTCGTCTTCGTAGACGAAGCCCTTTTGGCGCAGGTAATCGATTGCGCCGGACACCTCGTTTTTATCGTAAAGCTCTTTTTCACTCTGCCAGACATCGAAGGTGACACCGAAATGCTCTAAGTCGCTCTTGATGACAGAGAGCATCTGCTGGCAGGCGTAGCTGGTGAAATAATTGCTCTGCGGAAATTCAAAATTTAGGCCTTTATATTTGCCCCCTTCGTTTTTTTCCTCTTCGCTTTCTTTTATCCGGCGGGCTATGCCCAGGACATAATCACCGCGGTAGCCGTCTTCCGGAAAAGGGTAAGAAATTCCAAAAAGCTCCTGGTACCTGGCGAAGACGGACTCGCCCAAAAGTGAAACCTGCCTGCCCGCGTCGTTTATGTAGTACTCCTTCGTCACCGAGAAGCCGGCGGCGGCAAGCAGGTTCGAGAGGGCCGCGCCCAGCGCCGCGCCTCTTCCGTGTCCGAGATGAAGAGGGCCGGTGGGGTTTGCGCTTACGAACTCCACCAGGATTTTCCGCCCCTTGCCGATGTCCTTTCTGAAAAAGGCCTCTTCCCGCCTCAAAAGCTCCGAAAAAGACCGGTAAAGCGACTCCCTCCTGAAGGTGAAATTTATAAACCCAGGGCCCGCGACCTCTATCCTCTCGAAATCGCCCCTGTCCCTGATGTTTTCCACGATCTCCTCGGCGATCTTCCTTGGCGGCCTTTTAAGGGCCTTCGCAAGGGACATGGCAAGCGGGGTCGCAAGGTCTCCCATGGACTCGTCTTTAGGGACTTCGACTTCTATCCTTTCGGGCAAGGGCGCGCCCATGGCCACCAGCGCGCCGGAGAGAATTTTGCGGACGATTTCGGTCATAAGAGTTAAGTTTAAGGCCCGGAGCGCGGGGTTGTCAAATTTGCTTCATGGTTTTTTTGCGAGCGACGCGCTATTATGATTCAACGGGTCGGCCCGCGCGGGTATTCATGCTTTTATTGAAGCTTTTTCATATTACGGACGGCGTGGAACAGTTCTTTGGAAGCGGCCTTTGGCCCCAGATGTTCGAACCCCTCAATTCCCAGCCGTGTGCGTATCTGTCCAACCCTGATCCCCGTCTTGAACAAATAATCAAAATAGAACTCCGCTTGCTTTTCGTGAATATCCCTGCGCTGGGGCGCTCCGAACGGGTTTGCGAAATAGGTATGTACCAGTCCTTTTTCGTCCGTCGTGCCCTTGGCAAGCCTCGCGCCGCTCCGGAAAACGTTCAATGCCTCTTCGGGGGTCTTGAAAAACTCTATCGCGGAATGATCATCGTCTATCTGCTCGTAGTTGTTCGCGTAAAACAGGAAGTCAACAGCATAGCCTTTGACTATGTGGTTATACCTTGTTACGGGAATAATAAGCCTTGCGTTCGTCTTGTCGGGGTTCATGAAGATAGACCTGTCTATTTCCTCGTATGCGTATCCGGCCTCCAGGTCGTCAAGCCTCACGAAAGCGCCTATCTCCGTTCCGTATCCCGCGAGCCTTCCATTTTTGTCTATTCCCAGCGAACCCATATCGTCGAATATGATTTTGAGATCGCAGATGTTCTCTTCGGAAAGGGTGCGCAGGGCCTCCAGGGTCTCGGATTTACCCGCGCCGCTGTCACCGACTATGACGATATTGGCCGCTCCGCCGTCTTTGAGTTTCATGTGAACCATGGCTCCGTGAATGGGTAGCCTCCCCTTTTTCAGCATGGCGATATTGTGAAGAGTAAGCGTCATCTTCTTGAAGTAGCCGAAATAGTCCATCTCCTCGGAGTGCTTTATAAGACCTACCAGGACATTGTTTTCTTTGTCATCATAAAAAAGGGTATCGGACCTCATTGCTTCCCCGGAAAGCCCGAACATTATCATCAGGTCGGGGCGCTTGCCACGAACTTCTTCGTAATCGGCGATCTCAAAGAGGTTTGAAAGCGAAAGCGCAAGCGATATGAAATCCTGGTGGAAAAAGATAAAAGCAGTAAGATCTCCCACTTTCGCCGGATAGCAGAACCATTCCGCGGGATCAAGCCTGAGCATACCGGGGGTTATTCCATCTATCTCTTCGAAAGCGCCTTTTCTCTTGTTTGTCACCGGGTAGAGGATGACCGGCGGATTGACGAGGGAAAGTCTGAGGAATGGTATTTGCGTCAGGTTGCCATAGGCGTTCGGACATGACCAGTCAACCTGCTCCACGAGCATGCCCATATTTGCCCCCGCGGGCAGTTGTCTGTAAACCCTTGGGCTCTGACCGGTTATATTTTCCGCTACGCGCCTGTAGACGTAAAGCAGCAGGTTTTTGAAGTCTTCATTGGACTTTATGAACTGGACGCCGTGAAGCGCGCTGTTGGTTGCTTCATACCTTTTTGGGGCCTCAAGATAGAGGAAACGCTCGAAACGGCGCCAGTAATTGTAAAGCTCCTCGACGAACTCGTGCAACTCCTCCCGGCGGGAAAGGACCGGTCCGAAATCGCGGTTCATGCTTATAATCTCCTCAGCCGAGTAGCTTGCAAGCAGCCTGAAAAGATTTACCGCGTAACCCGACAAATCGCTCCTTTTAAGTCCTGGAAGGCTTTCAACGAGCAACGCAAAAAGAGCGCTCCCTTTAGCTGCCATTTTCTCGATAAACCGATCTACGATTTCGAAGAAAAGCGGGCTTTTCAAAAGCTTTTCCGGGGTGTCGCAGTAAACGCGCGCATAATCCATGATCACTTTATTGCGGGTGATTACATAAGGTTTCTTTATGGAAATCATGCTGGATAGATTATAAAATTCTACTGCAAAAAAAATAAAGTCCCGGAAATCCCCATGTCAACGGAAATCCCCGCTACCTGAGCGGAATTATGACAGATTTGGCGCCCGTTGGCAGCTAAACCCGGCAATCGGCCCTGGCGACATGGCAGTTTGCGGGCTTTTGGCAAGTTCCTCCGTTTCATGTAAAATGTTTTTTTTCAAAAAAAATCGCGGATGGGGGTCTATATGAGAGCAGTTGGGGGCTTTTGCCCCCAAGCCCCCAAAAAATCCAGAGCGGGGGACCGTATAAGAAAAGAGAGTAAAATTTTTTGGTTAGCGAATGCAACCCGACAATGCTATTGCCTCAATGAGCCGCCGGTGTGGGTGAGGAGGTCTTTCACGAGCCCGGCATGGATGACTTCTATCTCGTCTTCGGTAAGCGTCCTGCCGCTTGCCCTGTACCTTATGTTGAAGGCCATGCTCTTTTTGCCCGCCGGCACTTTTTCGCCCGTGTAGAGATCGAAGACGACTGCGTCCTCTATGAACTCCGACGGGTAGTTTTTTATATATCTTATTACATCGGCCGCCTTTACGCCGCCCTCCACGACGATGGCGAGGTCGCGCTCGATATAGGGGAATTTCGGGACCGGCTTATAGACCGGGGGCGGGGGCAGGAGGCCCAGGAGGACATCGAGGTCCAGCTCGAAGACGGTTATCTCCTCCTTGTCCCTGATCTCGAACTTTTCCGCGGCCGCCGGTGAAAGGACGCCCACATAACCGCACTTTCTTCCGCCAGCGATCAAATCCGCGGATTTCCCGGGATGCAGAAACGGCTCGCCGGAGGGCGCGAAATGCCTGTCTTTTATCCTCAGTTCATCCAGGAGCGCCTCGACCGCTCCCTTTGCCAGGTAAAAATCCTCCGCGGCGTCGCGCCAGAAACTGTGGGTCCTCTGCTCGATGGCTATGCCCGCCAGCTTCAGGGGTTCCAGAGGAAGTTGCTCTTCATTTGTCCTTATGAATACCTTCGCCGTCTCGGCAAGCCTGATGTTTTTGAGGCCGCGCTCCCGGTTGTGCCTGAGGTTTTCAATGAGCGATGGGATGACGGTGGTCCTCAGGAGCGACTCCTCCTGTTTTAGCGGGTTTAGAAGGACTACCGCGCTTCTTCTGAAATCATTCGGGGGCAGCGCAAGGTTTTCGAGCGCGCGGGGGTTCATGAAACTGTAGTTTACGGCCTCGCTGTAACCCGATTTCCTCATGACGCCGCCCACGAGTCTTATGAAATCCTCCCTGGCGCCGGCGCCATCGGCAGAGAGCCTGGAGCAGGGGAGGACCGATGGAATTTTGTCATACCCGTGAATGCGGGCCACTTCCTCGACGCAGTCGGCCTCGCCTTCGACATCGAGCCTGTAGGACGGCGGGGAGGCCGAGATCGCGCCGCCCGGGGACTTTTCAGCGGCAAACCCCAGCCTGTTTAGTATGCGGAGCATTTCGTCTTCTTCTATCTCCGCGCCCAGAAGCTTATTGACCCTGTCCGCGCGAAACTCTATGGAGGGAGCCCTGTACTTGACCGGATAGACGTCGACCGCGCCCTCCAGCGCGCCGCCCGCAAGCTCCTCCATGAGGGAAGCGGCCCTGTCCAGGGCAGCGGGGATGATCTCGATGTCCGCCCCGCGCTCGAACCTGTAGGAGGACTCCGAGGCGAGGCCAAGCGCCCTGGCCGTCTTTCTTATATTGCGCGGCTCGAACCAGGCGGCCTCCAGGAATATGTCCCGGGTCGAGTCCTCAACCTCGGTATTGGCGCCGCCCATTATGCCGGCGAGCGCAACCGGCCCTTCCGCGTCGGCTATGACCAGGGCCCCGGCGGGCAGTTTTCTCTCCACTCCGTCCAGGGTCTTTATCTTCTGGTAAACATTGTCGGCCGTGTCGACAACGATGCGGCCGCCCTTGAGCGTATTTAAATCGAAGGCGTGCAGGGGATGGCCAAGCTCCAGGAGCACATAATTCGTAACGTCGACGATGTTGTTTATCGGCCTCAGTCCGCACGCCTCAAGCCTCCTGGCCATCCATTCCGGTCCGGGGCCCGTCCTTGTGTTTTTTATGACCCTGCCCGCGTATCTGCGGCAAAGCCCGGTGTTTCTTATCTCAACCGCGATTTCGGATGCGGGGACGGGTTTTATTACGGGGGGTTTTGCCCCGGCGGGTGGAAAAGGCAAATTCAGGGGAGCGCCGGTAAGGACGGAAAGCTCCCGCGCTATCCCGAGGACGCTCAGGCAGTCCGCCCTGTTCGGGGTCACGTTTATCACCAGGACCACGTCGTCGCCGTCGGTCTCAAGCGCCTCCACCTCGAGGCCGCTCATCGTAAGCAGATGGGCGGTCCCCTCGACGCTTATGCCGGGGTTTATGAATTCCTGGAGCCAGCCGAAGGGGACCCTCATTCAGAAATTTCCTTTCATTCAAAACTGACCAAGAAACCGAAGGTCGTTTTCGAAGAAGAGCCTGATGTCGTCTATCGAATATTTGAGCATAGCTATGCGCTCCATGCCGATGCCGAAGGCGAACCCGGAGTAGATCCGCGCATCGTAGCCGACCATCTGAAGGACATGCGGGTGGACCATCCCGGCGCCAAGTATCTCTATCCAGCCCGTGCCCTTGCAGGTCCTGCAGCCCGTGCCCTTGCAGAATATGCAGCCTATGTCCACTTCCGCCGACGGCTCCGTGAACGGGAAATAACTCGGCCTGAACCGCACGGGCACATCGGGGGAGAAAATCCGGTGCAGGAAGGATTCGAGGACCGCCTTGAGGTGGGAGAAGGAGATGTCGTCTGCCACCATGAAACCCTCTATCTGATGGAACATCGGCGTATGGGAGATGTCCGCATCGCACCTGTAGACTTTCCCCGGGGCGATGAATTTCACGGGCGGCTTTTTCCGCTGCATCACGCGCACCTGCACGGGGGAGGTGTGCGTCCTCAGGACTATGTCCGGGCTGACGTAGAAGGTGTCCTGCATCTCCCTTGCCGGGTGCTCCTTCGGGATATTCAGGGCCTCGAAATTGTAGTAATCCAGCTCCACCTCCGGCCCTTCCTCGACTGAAAAGCCCATGGCGACGAAGATGGATGTGGCCTCCCTCATGACGCGAATGATGGGATGGGTCCTGCCGGGGGGCGTGTACTTTCCGGGCAGGGTCACATCGATGGCCTGAGAGGCGAATTTCTCTCGGAGATCGAGCTCTTTCAGTTCCTCTTTTCTCGCGGCAAGCTCGGCCTCGACGAAGATTTTCGTCTCATTCAGGAGCGCGCCGGCGGAGCGCCTTTCCTCGGGCGGCAGCCCGCCCAATTTTTTAAGCTCCGCCGTCAGTATCCCTTTCTTGCCCAGGTACCGGACCCTCAGCTGCTCCAGGTCGCCGATTGTCTTTACCGGGGCCAGTTCATTCAGAAAGGATTCCCGGATATCTCCGCCGCCCATCAGGAAGCGAGCTTCTGCCTCACTGTCTGGACGAGTTTTTCGAAGGTTTCCGGGTTGGTTGCGGCCATGTCGGCGAGGACCTTGCGGTTCAGGCTGATGTCGGCCTTCTTCATGCCGGACATGAGCTGGCTGTAGGATATGCCGTTTTGCCTGGCAGCCGCGTTTATCCTCGCTATCCAGAGGGCGCGAAAATCCCTTTTCTTCGTCTTTCTGTGCGCGAAGGCGTGGCCCAGGGCGGTATCGACGGCCTCGGTGGCCACCCTGAAAAGCCGGCTTCGGCCGCCGTAAAAGCCCTTCGCCGCCTCCAGGACTTTTTTCCTTCTTCTTCTGGTCTTGAAACCGCCCTTTGCTCTAGGCATCTAAAAAATCCTCCTATGCGTTAAGAAGTCTTTTTGTGTTTTTTGCGATGGCGCCGGAGAGGACAGAGGCCTTCCTCAGATTCCTCTTTCTCTTCCTCGTCTTTCCGGTAAGCAGGTGGCTCTTAAAACCGTTCCAGGTCTTAACCTTCCCGCTGCCCGTGATCTTGAACCTCTTTGCGGCCCCTCTGTGCGTCTTCTGTTTTGGCATCTTTATCAAGCCTCCTCACTAAAAAAGAAAAAAACTTCATTTCGGGCCCAGGATCCCCGCCTTTATTTCGGGCCCAGGATCATCGTTATATGGTTTCCCTCGAGGCGCGCGGCCTGCTCCACCTGGAATTTCCCGGGCAGCATCTCCGTGAGCTTCTTAAAGACGTTCATGCCCAGCTCTGGTCTCACGATCTCCCTGCCCCTGAAGTACATGGTGATCTTGGCCTTGTTGCCTTCGTCCAGGAACCTCCGTATGTTCCTGGCCTTCAGTTCGAGGTCATGGGCGTCTATGCGCATCCTTATCTTTACCTCTTTTACCCCCAAGGTCTTTTTCTGAGTCGATTTTTTGCTGATCTGGTACTTGTATTTGCCGAAGTCCATTATCCTGCACACCGGGGGGACCGCCTGCGGGGCGACCTCGACCAGGTCCAGACCGCTTTCCTCGGCCTTCCTCAGGGCCTCCGATATGCCGGTTACGCCCAACTGCCTGCCTTCGGCGTCTACCAGACGCACTTCCCTCGACCTTATCTTCTCATTTACCCTGATATCTTTCTGTATATTATCACCTCCGGGTTTTGATTTCTTCCGTTAAAAAATCGATAAGTCCGGCGATCGGGAAAGGGCCTATGGACTCGCCGTTTTTTTTCCTCGCGGAAAGCGCAGCCCCTCCCGACTCAGTTTCCTTATCGCCTATTATAACCGAATATGGCACTTTTCGCATTGCCGAGTGCCTAATTTTATAGCCTATTTTCTCGTTTTCGAAATTCTCCTGCACCCTGATGCCCTCTTTCCTCAGGGCTGCGGATACGCTGCCGGCAAACTCGATGTGCCGCTCGGCGATTGTCAGCACCTCCACCTGCGCCGGGGCGAGCCAGAGCGGGAAGTCCCCGGCATAATGCTCTATGAGGATGCCGAAAAAGCGCTCCAGCGAGCCCATGAGCGCCCTGTGTATCATTATGGGCCTGTGCTCTTTCCCGTCGGTCCCCCTGTAGGAGACGTCGAACCTCTCGGGGTTGTTGAAGTCGACCTGTATGGTGCTGCACTGCCATGCCCTTCCAAGGGAGTCCTTCACCTTTATATCTATCTTCGGACCGTAGAAGACGCCCTCGCCGGGGTCTATGTCGTATTTTAGCCCCTTTGCCTCAAGCGCAAGTCTCAGGGCCTTGGTGGCAAGCTCCCAGTTCTCAGGCGAGCCGACGTATTTTTCCGGCCTCGTGGAGAGGTAGACGTCATATTCTTCAAACCCGAAGGTGTTTAAGATGAAGAGCGTGAAGTCCAGGATATTTAATATCTCGCCTTCCAACTGGTCTTCGCGCGCGAAGATGTGCGCGTCGTCCTGTGTGAAACCCCTTACACGCATGAGCCCGTGAAGGACGCCGGAGCGCTCGAAGCGGTAGACGGTGCCCAGCTCGGCGTATCTTACGGGCAGGTCCCGGTAGCTTTTCAGGCCGCTTTTATAGACGGCCAAGTGGAAGGGGCAGTTCATGGGCTTTATCTCGTATTCCATGCCCTCCACCTCCATCGGGCTGTACATATTTTCCCTGTAGAAATCCCAGTGGCCGCTCTTCCTCCAGAGGTCCAACCTGGCCATATGCGGCGAGAACAGGAGCTTGTAATCCGCCTTCAGGTGCTCGTCGCGCCAAAAATCCTCTATCGTCTTCCTGATGATCGCCCCATTGGGGTGCCAGAGGATGAGGCCGGCGCCTATCTCCTCGTTGATGCTGAAGAGGTCCAGTTCCCGGCCGAGCTTCCTGTGGTCGCGTTTTTTTACCTCCTCCAGGAACTCCAGGTATTTCTTAAGCTCCTCTTTGCTGTCGAAGGCCGTGCCGTAGATGCGCTGGAGCATCTTTCGCTTCTCATCGCCGCGCCAGTAGGCCCCCGCAATGGAGAGGAGTTTTACCGCCTTTATCCGTCCCGTATTCGGGACGTGCGGCCCGCGGCAGAGGTCTACGAACCCGCCTTCCTCGTAGATGGAGACGGTCTCACCGGAGGCAATGTCCTGGAGCAGCTCCGCCTTATAGGTCTCGCCCATCCGGCCGAATATCTCCGCCGCTTCCGTCTTTGAAATCTCCTTCCGGATAAAGGGCGAATTTTTTTTGATCAGTTCGAGCATACGTTTTTCTATCGCCTCGAGGTCAGCGGGCGTAAAAGGGACGTGGATGTCGAAATCATAGTAAAACCCCTCGGCGGTCGCCGGTCCTATGGCGAGTTTCGCATCCGGGAAAAGCTCCTTTACGGCATGGGCGAGTATGTGGGACGCGCTGTGCCTGTAGACCGCTTTGCCGGCCGTGGAGGAAAACGTCAGGCCCTCGATGTCTTCCAGCTCTCCGGCGCCCATCCGCCCCATGACCGAGAGGTCTTTTGGTTCGCCGCCGACAGCCACGGCAAAAACCCGGTTTTCCCGCAAAAGCATTTCGGCCTCGGCGGCGTCTCTTACCGGAAACTCCTTATCGTCGATTACGAGCCTGATTTTTCAGTCCTCCAGCACAAAATGACAGATATATTATATGTTTTTGCCGTGTTTTTTCAATCTTTCGCTTTACCTGGCCCGGGTGCGGTTGACGGTTCGCTGCCCGCGCCAATGCGGGCCGCACACTCCGCATGCTCCACGTCAGCCCGCAGGGCGCGTTTCGCTCACCGCCAACCGCACCCGGGCCGCCCCTGCCTGCCTGTCCTTATGAATGAGGGAAGAAGCCGACGGACAAGAGACGCCGCACCCAAAAAACGAGGCAATCGCTCTTTGAGGCGGCCTTAACGGCCTTTTCGGCTTACGCCCGGAACGGCCTGACCGAATGAATAAGGCAGGCAGGTAAATGGGCGGCGTTCAAAGCCGCCATCGCCTGGTAACGAACTGCTATTTTTATGTTATTCTTTTTCGATGCCCCTTAAAAATCAGGATGAGATATACATGGCAAGGGCCCTGAAACTGGCCATGAAGGGCTGGGGACTCGCGAGCCCGAACCCGATGGTGGGCGCGCTGGTGGTCAAGGGGGGCAAGGTGATAGCGGAGGGTTTCCACGAGCGGGCGGGTGCGCCCCATGCCGAGGCCGTGGCGCTCGGGCTTGCCGGGGAGCGGGCGCGGGGGGCCGCGCTCTATGTCTCGCTTGAGCCCTGCTGCCATCTTAAAAAAAGGACGCCGCCATGCACGGGCGTGATAATCCGCTCCGGGGTGAAGAAGGTCGTCGCGGCCATGCTGGACCCCAATCCGGCAGTCTCGGGCAAAGGGGTGCAGGAGCTTAGGGGCGCGGGCATAGAGGTAAAAACCGGCGTGCTGGAGGCCAAAACAAAAATCCTCAATGAGGCGTATATAAAATACATAATCACCGGGACGCCTTTCGTCACGCTCAAGGTGGCGATGAGCCTCGACGGGAAGATTGCCACCTCTGCCGGGCAGTCCAAATGGATAACGGGCCAGGCTGCCAGAAGGCTTGTCCACCGCGTGCGCTCCGGCGTGGATGCGATACTGACGGCCGTCGGCACGGTCGCGGCGGACGACCCGGAGATGACCGCGAGGACAAAGGGGGGCAAAAACCCCATCCGCGTTGTCATAGACCCGGAGCTTGGAAGCCCGCTTTCCTCGAAGATATTTATGACCCCGCCCGCGACGTTCGTTGTGACGAGGAAGACGCTCCCCGCGGCGCTTGCCTCTGCGGGCGTGGAGGCGATCAACTTCAAGGGGCAGCTTTCGCTTGAATGGCTGATGAAAAAACTGGGCGCGATGGGCGTTACATCGGTCCTCATAGAGGGCGGCTCAAGCCTCAATGCGCACGCCTTTGAGGAGGGCGTCGTGGACAAGGCGATGTTTTTTTACGGGCCGAAGATCCTCGGCGGCACCCGGTTCCCGGCGATAGCGGGGCAGGGGGCCGCCCGGCTCCAGGACGCCTGGCGGTTGAGGGATTTAACTATAAAAAAAGTGGACGAGGATATGCTCGTTACAGGGTATGTCTTAAAAAACGGCGGGGATTAGCGCCGCTGTTCGTCATTTCCTCTATTTTTGTACCGCCACAAGCTGGAAACCCAGTCTCTTCTCCAGTTCCTGGATTTCCGACATCTCCGTCTGGTTGAGCTTTTCCATCTTTGTGTCGTGGCACTGAAATGCAAGCAGGGTCTTGCCCAGTTTCTTTTCGAGTTTCTGCAGCTCGTCCAGTTTTTCCTTGTCCAGTCCGGCATAACAGCAGAGCATGGCTGCGCCCCCCTTTTTTTTGGATTTTTGCTTTCCGCTTTCTACGCCCAGCTTATTATCAATCCGGCCCGCTGTCAACCCTGGGTAAACCGTCCGCCTCCTCCCCGGCAATGCTATATCTCCGGCATTAGCGGACGGTCAACTTTCAAACCGTCCGAAGCGCAGCGCGAGCGCGGGCATTATAAGGAGATTAAGCAGGGTCGAGGTCACCAGGCCGCCGAGTATTATCTGGGCCATCGGGCCCTCTATCTCCCGGCCCGGCGCGCCGCTTCCAAGCGCAAGCGGCAGCAGCCCCAGAGCCGTGACCGAGGCCGTCATGAGGATGGGCGACAGGCGTTCCGATGCCCCGCGCACCGCGGTCTCCAGGCCCCACTGCATTCCCTCGACCCTCACCAGGTGTTCGTAATGGGAAATCAGCATAACGGAATTTCTAAGGGTAATCCCAAAGAGGGTCACAAAACCCACGATGGAGCCTATCGACAGTTGCCCACCGGTAATCAGGGCCATAAAGACCCCTCCGGACAGGGCGAAGGGAAGGTTTAGCAGTATCAGCAAGAGGTTTCTATGATTTTCCGTAACAATGGACAGGAGGATGATTATCCCGATTGCGGCGATTGCGGAGTGGACCAGCAGGTCTTTTTTTGTGCGGGCCTGCTCCTTTGCCGCGCCCGCGATATCGATATAGTCGCCGGGCGGAAGCGGCACACGGGAAGAAAAGGCCTTTTGGGCCTCCGCCACGAAAGAACTGAGGTTCCTGCCCGTTACACGGCAGGTGACGGTCTGAACACGACGCGCGCCCTCGTGGAGTATGATAAACCTGGTCGGCATTTCGCGCAGATCGGCCAATTGGCCGAGGCTTACGTAGGTCCCCTCCGGGTTCCTGAGGGGCAGGCTTGCCACATCCGTTATGCTCTTCCTGTTTTGAGGGTCGAGGATGACCGACACGTCAAAGACCCTGTTTCCCTGAAATATTTGCCCCACCTTCTTTCCGGCGTAGGCCGTATGTATTGCGTCGAGCACATCTGCGGGCTCGAACCCCCAGCGCGCAAGGCCCCGCTTGTCGAGCGTCGCCAAAAGCTCCGGGGCGGCAGGCGGGGCCTGGAGCTTCACGTCAGCGGCGCCGCGGATGCCGCTTAATATGCCCGCCACCTGGACGGCCTTCTGATCGAGCACGGAGAGGTCGTTGCCGTATATGTTTACGGCAACCGGGGCCCTGAAGCCGGAGATGGTCTCGCTTATCCTTTCCGTAAGGAAGGTGTCTATCGAGGTGGTCAGGCCGGGGAATTTTTTAACGATGCCGCCGATCTGTTTTTTTGCCCGGTCGAAACCCTTTTTACCAAGCGGTTTTAGCGTAAGGTCGAATTCGCTTGCGTTTGTGCCCCTGGCCTCCTCTCCCGCTTCGGCCCTGCCCGCGCGCTGGGCGACCGAGCGCACATAGGGCAGCGCGGTCAGTCTGTCCGCCAAAAGCGCCCCGGTCCGCAAGGTCTCCTTCAGCGAGGTGCCGGGGGCGGCCGATACATGTATTATGAAATTTCCCTCTATCAGTTCGGGCAAAAACCGGCTTTTAAGGAATGGGAAGATAGTTACCGTGGCCGCTATGAGTACGGCGGCCCACGCCATTACAGCTTTTGGGCGCCGTTCGACGGCATGGATGATACTTTTGTAGCGCGTCTTTGTCCAGCGGACCACGGGCGGCTCTTCTGCCGGCAGTTCCCTTCCGCCCAGCATGAGAAGCGACAATGCCGGCGTCACCGTAAGCGCAACAAGCAGGGAGCAGAGGATGGCGAAAATATAAGAAAGGCCAAGGGGCGCGAAGAACTTGCCCGACAGCCCGGACATGGTAAGCACCGGGATAAAGACCATCACGACCGCAAAAGTGGCATAGACCACGGCGCTCCTCACTTCCACACTGGCCTCATACACCACCTGAAGCGCGGGGCGCGGTTCTTTCGCCATACGGTTTTCCCTGAGGCGCCTTAGTATGTTTTCCACGTCTATCACGGCATCGTCCACGACCTCGCCTATGGCGATTGCGAGCCCCCCAATGGTCATGGTATTCAGGCTCAGGCCCAGGCGCTCCAATACCGTCACCGACCCCAGAAGCGATAGCGGTATGGCCGCGCAGGAGATGGCCGCGGTCCTTAAGTTAAACAGATAAAGGAAAAGCACGATCATGACAAGCAGCGCCCCGATGATGAGAGCGGAGCTTATATTATGGAGCGCGGTCTGGATGAAATCGGCGGCGCGGAAGAGCCTCGGGTACATCGTTATGCCCTGCGCCTTAAGCGCGGGTTGCAGTTCAGCCTCCGCCTTTTCCAGGCCCTTTGTCACCTCCAGTGTGTTTGCGCCATATTGGGCCGAGGCTATCATGAGTATGCCGGGCTTTCCGTTTATCAGCGCCCCTCCGATCTGGGGGGCCGGGGCTTCCGCCACGTTGGCCACGTCCCCGAGCACCACGTTTGCGCCTTTTTTATACAGTAGGACCGTCCCGGCAAGCTCTTTGTCCGTCAATGACTGGCCAACGCTCCTGATCGTAATTCGCTGGTTTGCGCCTTCGATGAAACCCGCCCCCTCCATGCCAGTGGCTTTTTGGGTGGCGGATATCACATCTTCGAGAGAGAGGTTATATTTAATCAGGCGGCCGGGCAACACCTGTGCCTGGAGTTCCTTGTCCTCACTTCCGAATATGGCCACTTTGGAAACGCCCGGCACCGCCAGAAGACGCGGCCTTACCGTCCAGTCGGCGACGGTCCTGAGCTGCATCTGGGAGAGTTTGGCGGATGTGAGCCCGATTACAAGCACGCTTCCCGTTGAGGAAGTAAGCGGGGTCATTTCCGGTGTTATCCCCGTGGGTAGTTGTCCCGTAAGCGTGGAGAGCCGCTCCGCTATCTTCTGTCTGGCAAGATAGACGTCCGTGCCGGTCTTGAATTTGACCGTTACGACCGACAGCCCCTGTATCGATTTTGACAAGACGGAGGCCACTCCCCCCACTCCGCTTACAGCGGTTTCAACGGGACGGGTGATGAGCTCCTCGGCCTGCTCCGGCGAGAACCCCGGCGCCTCTGAATGAATTGTTACCTGCGGGGGAGCGAACTCCGGGAACACATCGTATCTGGCCTTCGTGAGCGAATAGGCGCTGTAACCCAGGAAGGCCAGGGCCAGGGCGATGATTACGCCGCGGCGGCGGAGGGCAAACCGGACGATAGTCGCCAGTATGCCGTGCTGTCCGGTTTCGGGGCTCAATCCCCGTCCCCTTTAATCTTCATCTCCCCCTCCATCTTTTCCCCCGCCCCCGCCTGCCGCCTTTGGCGTGCTCTCTTCCGATAACAGGGCCTGCGCCCCTTTAACCACGAGATTGTCACCGGCAGATAAGACCCCGGAGACAAAATAGCCCCCGTTTAACGTTTTTGATGTTGAGACCGGTGTTTCCACTCTGTCAAAACCGGTTTCGTTTTTCTTTATATAGACCCACGCCTTTCCGTTTAGCCATACGACGGACGACAGTGGAACGAAAAAGCCGGTTTGCGTCCCTGCCGATGGCATATGGGCAGTGACATTCATTCCGGGTACAAGGCTGCCCGAACGGGAAGAAGCAACGTATATGAAACTTATTCCCTGTATCCTCGGACTCGTGCTTGTGGCCCGCGAGACAAACCTTGCGGGAATGGCGGCCCCAGCCGGGGGCTCCAACAAAACCTCCTTCGGGATGCCTTGAAGCGAGGCAGCGGGAGGAATGGTAAGCTGCACAAGTACGTCTTTTGCTGCGATAACCTCCCGGAGGGGAGCCTTGTAACCGAATATCCAGTCTGAGACAATAGAGCCCCAGTTGATGCTTATCGCGTTTTTTATCGATTGCAAAGCTCCGCGCGCACCGTTTCCCTCAGCTTTGTCGACCGCAAGCCGGGCCGCCGCGGCCTGAAGCACCCGGTCCGAGACGTTTTTGCCATTCGCGTTTAGCACTTTTAACCGCGCATACTCTTGCTTGGACGCCTTCAACCGGGCCTTAGCTTTTTCAAGTCCGGATATTGCCCCAATATAATTTTTATATGATGCGCTGAGCCCATCGGGGGCAAGCACCTCTCCATATGCCTCAACTTGTTTTTGGTAGAGAATCGATTTGAGCGCCATTGTCGCTATGCCGTCTGTCTTTTGCGCCTCTTCGCTTATGGTCACCGTATAGCCCGATAATTCCGGTTTTGTTTGTGGAATTTTTTCTTCTTTGCCTTTCTTCTTTTTTCCTCCGCTTAGCAAGAAAAATGCTGTAAAAACGGCCAGAACAAATATAAGCGCGGCGGCTATTAACCTTTTTTGCCCGGATTTCATTTTTTCACTCCCCTGCCTTTTATCTTTTCATCTGATTGCAAACCAGATACGGCCATTTCGGGAAAAATTTCCTCTTTATTAAGTGGTCTTTGGACGGCGTCTTCCAGTTCTCCCAGCTCTGCCTGCGCCGAAATGAGCGCGTCGAAACGGGAAAGCTCTGTCGAGGCCAATTCCATTTTTGCCTGTTCGAGATCGAGATGACCGGCTTCCCCTGAATCAAGCCTGGCCTGAATTGTTCGCATGTTGCTGTTTTCCGTCGATACGAGGGAATCGGCAGTCTGCAAATCCTTAAGTGATTCGGCATATGTTGCTTCTGCCCTGTCTATCCGCCCGATAACACTGGCCTGAAGGGCCATAAATTGTGCCGCGAATTCCTTGCGGCGTGCCCTGGCCTCCGCAATGGGGCCCTGGTTTTGATTGAAGACAGGCAATACCAGGGAAAACCCGATAGACCACCTGTTGTCGCCCTGGTCCCATACATAGCCCGGCCCAAGGCGGATATCGGGATACTGTTTGGCTATTTCAAGCTGCAGGGCCGACTGGGAGGCCTCATATTCCTGAAGGGCGGACAATATATCCGGCCTGCCCAGAAGCGCTTTTCTGCGGATATCCCGTAAATCGATGGACCCGGGCGTCGGCTTAAAGACGCCGAAAGATATCCGGATGCCGTCAAAGGCTTTTGCCTGCAGCCCCAGCGCCATTGCCAACGCACCGCGGGCGCGGGCCTTCTTTTTTTGATTGTCCGCAAGCAGAAGGCGCGTCTTGTCCATCGCCAGGCGGGACTGGGTCACCTCGAACTGGGAAGACTCTCCCACGGCCAGTCTTTCTTCAAACAGCCTTGCTATTTCCTCCCGGGCTGAAAGCTGATCCAACAGATAACGTTGCCTTTCAGTTGCCGCATAAAGGTCCAGAAGACTTTTCTTGAGACCGCTCCAGACCTGCCAGGCGGTTTCGGAAATATTTAACTGCGCGGCTGCGGAAAGGTGTTTAGCCCTCCGGATACGGTATCCTCTTTTCCCCGCGGTCTCTACGGGGATATCAAACGAGATACCCCAGGTCCACGGCGAAATTCCGCCGGGAGTGCTTGAATGATGCTCACCAAAAAGTGAAGCGGTGGGATTAGGGCGGCCTCCCGCGGTAATCACCGCAGCCTGGGAGACTCCCCATTTGGCCCTCATGACATCCAGTGCCGGGCTGTAATAGGCCGCGGCTAGTGACAGCATTCTGAAATCCCATGACGCGCGTGGCCAGGGCTTTATCCGGTGATGAATGTTTTTCTCCATGAATTCCCTCAGCCCCCGGCTGTTTAGCGTGCGGGCCTCGAACTCGGACGCCGTTTTCGAGGAGTTTAGAGGGCGGTTATGAAACGTGGCGCACCCGGCCAGAAGCAAGGGAAAGGCAATGAGGGGCAAGAGGGCCGATTTTCTCATTTGTTATATTCGAAGCAAATTATATCAGGTTCTGCGATGAATGTCCTTTCCGTTTCCATGCCCGGTACTGATTTGTAAACTCGCCGGAGATGAACGCGGCCATCTCCCGGCGGCGCCGGGATGGTCGGAATGGGGCGAACTGGATTTAAGCTCGGGCCTTGATGTAAGGTAGTGAAAATTAAAAATGCGCGGAAGCGAAAGAGAAAGGTTCCATCGGATGCGGCCCGCTGGAAAACAAAATGAAAATTAAAATTTCAAAAAAAGATGGGGATCATCGGCAGCTTGAATTAGGAGCTGGCTTTGAGGGCGCAGGCGGCCTTCTTGTCTGCGGCTGTGATGAGGTGGGACGCGGCGCGGGCGCGGGCGAGCTCTATGCGGGCGCGGTCATCCTGGAGCCCTCAAGGCCGATTGCCGGGCTGGCGGACTCCAAGAAACTCTCGGCCCGCAGGCGCGAGGAACTGAGCGAGGAGATAAAGCTGCGCGCCCTGGCTTGGAGGATCGAAACGGCAAGCCTCGAAGAGATCGACAGGTTAAATGTCCTTCACGCGAGCCTCCTTGCGATGGAGCGCGCCGTCCGGGGTCTGAAGGTGAGGCCGGCAAGGGTATTTGTTGACGGCAATAAAAAACCGAAACTCCCCGATTTCCAGGTCATCGCCATAGTCGGGGGCGACGCGAGCGTGGCGGCAATCAGCGCGGCCTCCATACTGGCGAAGGTGGCAAGAGACCAGGCGATGGTCGAATGCCACGCCCTTTATCCTCAATACGGCTTCGATGTGCACAAGGGGTATCTCACTAAAATGCACATGGAGGCCCTCCGCAAATACGGCCCGTGTTCTCTCCACCGGAAGACCTACGCCCCCATCCGCGAGCTGATCGAGCCATCCGGCGGGCAGACCGGGCTGTTTTGACGGAGAAAATAATCCAAGGTTTTTGCGTACGCCGACTGCGAGCAGTCCTTTCAGGGAAATTGCTCACTATCAAGACTTCGCCCACCTACCCACACTGTATGTTATAAAAGAAGGGGAAAAAGGCAGGAGGACTCGGTACGTCCTGGGTCTTTGAACCCTCGTCATTTCGCCTTTCAAGAAGAAGGCTTGCGGAATATTCGCAGGGCCGCAGTTTTTAAAATCCCCTCCTGGGAGGGGGGGCAGGGGTGGGTTTACCCTCCGGGCTCCGTCTGCGCGGGACCAGAAGGGAAGCGGCCCGAAAAATGGCCTACTTCACTGGCCGGTTTTTCTCGTTCAGTTTTATGATGACGGGTTTAAAATCCCGGGCCTCTTCCGCGCCAAGCCAGCAGTAGCTGAATATGATCACCCTGTCGCCCACGACGGCCTTCCTCGCCGTCGGGCCGTTCAGGCATATCTGGCCGGGTTTCCCGGGGATGACGTACGTCTCGAACCGCTCGCCGTTATTGACGTTGCTGATGTGGACCTTCTCGTAGGGCTGGATGCCGCACTTTTTGAGGAGCCCCTCGTCAATCGTAATGCTGCCCTCGTAGGCGATGTTCGCCTCCGTTACTGCGCCCATATGGAGCTTGGCCCTTAGGAAACACCTGAACATAGGCTTTCTGTCTTTCCTACTCCAGTATCCTTGGGACCCGGTAAAAACCGTCCTTCGGGTCGGGGCAGTTTCCGAGGGCTTCATCGACGGCAAGAGAGGGCGCTGTCCGGTCCTCCCTCATGACGTTTTGGATATCAAGGACATGGGAGGTCGGCCCGACGTCCCGGGTATCGAGCTCCTTCAGCTTCTCTATATGCTCAAGGATGGCGGAGAGCTGGTTTGAGTAGAGCGTCACCTCTTCTTCGGTAAGGGCGAGCCTGGAGAGCCCTGCTATCTTCAGTACATCGCTGTTTTCAATCATGGCTTATAGTATAACGCAAAAGCAGAGGCCGGGAACTTTTTTTATCCGTGTATAGTCTCAAGGTTGGCGAATTTCACGCAGAGTTTTTTTACGCCAACCATGGGGAAGTTCACCGTCACCTTAGCCTCTTCGCCCTCGCCGTAGCAATCGCGCACTATCCCCACCCCCCACTTCGGGTGCTTGACCCTTGTGCCGGTCACATAAGGGGAGGGGATGGGTTTTGGTTTGGGGTCCTCTTTTTTTGCCGCATTACGGAAGGTCTTTTCCACCATGAGGCATAACGGCCTGGGGATGTCCTGCAAAAACCTGGACGGCTTCTGCTCCTTCACCTTCTCGAACACCCGCCTGCTCTTTGCGCCGGTGAGGACGAGCACGTCCCTGGCCCTCGTCATGCCGACGTAGAGGAGCCTTCTTTCCTCGGCCATCTCCTCGGGGGTCTGGGCCTTCAGGTAGGGCAGCAGGCCCTCTTCGAGCCCGGCGACGAAGACCACGGGAAACTCCAGCCCCTTGGCGCTGTGCAGCGTAAGCAGCGAGACGTGGCCCTGCTGGCTGGCGTCGTCGGTGTTGCTGGCCAGGCAGAGCCTGTCCGTGAACTCCTTCGCGTCCTTGCCGGCGGCCGAGGAGATGAATTCGGCTATGTTGTTGGCCCGGTCCTCGTCCAGTCCCTCCGAATAGCCCACGCTCTCCAGGATGTCTTTTATCAGCTCCGCCGCGTCCTTGTGGTTGTTGCCGGATATCTTCTCCATGATATTTACGAAGCCTTCCAGCTTCTCCTTCATCGTGGAGGCAAGCGCGTTTGTCCTCAGCAGGCCCTTTATGGCCGCGTAGAGGGAGAGCGTTTTTTTCTTCGCGTGCTGCTCCACCTTGGACAAGGTGGAGGCCCCGATCCCCCTTTGAGGGCAGTTTATGATCCGCCTCAGCGAGACGTTGTCGTCCCTGTTGAGGATGAGCTTCATGTAGGCGGTGATGTCCTTTATCTCTTTTCGCTGGTAAAAGCTCAGGCCCCCCAGCACCTTATAGGGTATGCCCTCGGACTGGAGGTGGTCCTCAATCGCCCGGGACTGCGTGTTCACCCGGTAAAGACAGGCAAAATCCCCGTAATCGTAATTGTTTTTGAGATAGAGCTCCCTTACCGTCCTGGCTATATGGCGGGCCTCGTCATCTTCGGAGTCCATCCAGTAGAAGCAGACGGCATCTCCGCCCACCCTGTCCGTCCAGAGTTTTTTCGGGTGGCGCTTGTGGTTCTTGCTTATGACGCTGCCGGAGACGTCAAGGATGTTCTGGCTGCAGCGGTAGCTCCTTTCAAGCTTTATCACCCTCGCGTCGGGAAAATCCTTCTGGAAATCCATTATGTTGTTTATGTCCGCGCCCCTGAAGCGGTAGATGCTCTGGTCGTCGTCGCCGACGCAGCATATGTTGCCGTGGGAGCTGGAAAGGAGTTTCAAGAGCTTGTACTGGGCCACATTCGTGTCCTGGAACTCGTCTACGAGGATGTGCTCGAAGAGGTTTTGGTATTTTTTGAGCGTGGCCGGGTGCTCCTCGAAAAGACGGATGACGAGCATTATGAGATCGTCGAAATCGAGGGAATTGCTCTTTTTTAGCTCGTCCTGATACCTCATGTAGACCTTGGCAAGCCTCTCCTCGAAACCGAACCCGTCCGAGCGGGACAGAAACTCCTCGGGTTTTATGAGACAGGATTTCAAATGGCTGATCTTCGAGAGCACTCCCCTGTAGAGGGCCTCATACAGGTTCAGCTCCTTCAGGATGTGCCGTATGAGGGAGAGCTGGTCGGCGTCATCGTAAATGGAGAAATCGGGGCTAAAATCAAGCAGGCCGATCTCTTTCCTGAGGATCCTTACGCATTGGGAATGGAAGGTCCCGATCCAGCACTGCCTGAGGTCCTTGCCCAGCAGGGCGCATATGCGCTCCTTCATCTCCCCGGCCGCCTTGTTCGTGAAGGTGACGGTGAGGATCTGGGGGGAGGCGAACCGCTTCGCCAGGTTCGCAAACCTGCAGGTTATGACCCTGGTCTTCCCGCTGCCCGCACCGGCCAGTATGAGAAGCGGCCCTTCGGCATGGGCAATGGCTTCTCTCTGCTCCTGGTTAAGTTCCGATAAAAGGTTTTTAGACATTATTGCCCGCCTTAATAAAATAACAAAATTGCTTGATTTTAATCAACTTTTTCCCTTCCCCTGCTATTCGACCGTGACGCTCTTTGCAAGGTTCCTTGGTTGATCGACGTCGCACCCTCTCAGGACCCCTATATAATAAGCGAGGAGTTGAAGCGGCACCGCCATGAGCGCTGCCAGAAGAAACTCATTCGCGTCGGGCACCCTGAAGACGCCCTCCGCGGGAAATGCCTCAAACTCCCCGTCTTGCTCCCTGGTGAGACTTTCCTTCCCGGTGACGGCAGGTTTTTCATCATTGGCGGCGGGCCCCTGACCGTCTGTGACCAGCCCGTCTGTTACCAGCAGGACCCGGGCGTTCCTGCTCCTTACCTCCTGCATATTCGAGATTATCTTTTCCATGAACTGGCTCTTCAGGGGCAGCAGGAAGAGGGCCGGCATCTCCTCGTCTATGAGGGCTATGGGACCGTGCTTCATCTCCCCCGCCGGGTAGCCCTCGGCATGGATATAGGATATCTCCTTGAGTTTCAGCGCGCCCTCGAGGGCGATGGGATAGCTTATCCCCCTGCCAAGGAAAAGGAAGTGCTCTTTCTTGAAATGCCTTCTTGCGATCTTCTCCATCTCCGCTTTCCGGTTGAGGATGTCCTCTATCTTGCCGGGCAGCTCGACCAGGTCCTGGATGAGGCGTTTGCTCGTGCGCCTGTCAATGGTCCCCTTTGCCCGGGCCACGGCGACCGCGAGCATGTAGAGGGCGCAAAGCTGGGCCGTAAAGGTCTTGGTGGAGGCTACCCCGATCTCGGGCCCGCTCCTGGTGAAGAAGACGGCGTCGGCTTCCCTTTGGGCGGTGCTGCCCACGACGTTGGTAATGGCGAGCGTCTGAAGGCCGGCCTTTTTGGCGAGCCGCTGCGCCGCAAGGGTGTCGGCGGTCTCGCCGGACTGCGATATCGATATGAAAAGCTCATTGCCCTTCAGGATGGGCCTTCTGTATTTGAACTCCGAGGCTATATCGACCTCCGCGGGCATGCGGGCCATCTGCTCCATCATGAACCTTCCGGCGAGCCCGGCGTGCCAGGAAGTGCCGCAGGCCACTATGAGCACCTTCTCTATCTTCTTGAGCCCTTTGTCGCTGAGGCCGAACTCCTCCAGGTTGATCCCGTCTCCGCCCGGCAGTATCCTGCCCCTGATGGTGTCCGCCACGGCCCTCGGCTGCTCGTCTATCTCCTTGAGCATAAAATGCTTGTAGCCGTTTTTCTCGGCCATGCTTTCGCTCCAGGGCAGCGACTGGGGGATTTTTACACCGGACGCCTTGCCGTCAGTGCGCATAACTTTATAGCCGCCCCGCGTGATGACGGCCATCTCGCCGTCTTCGAGGAAGACGGCCTTTTTGGTGTGGGCGAGAAAGGCGGAGGCGTCGGAGCAGAGGAAGAACTCGCCTTCCCCAACGCCGAGCACAAGGGGGCTGTCACGCCTGACGCCGATTATCTTCTCCGGCTCCTCCCCGTTTATTATGGCCAGGGCGTAGGCCCCTTTCAGCTCCCCTACGGCCGCCCGCACCGCGTCCTCGAAGTGAAACTCCCGCAGGCGGTGGTTTATGAGATGGCATATCACTTCCGTGTCTGTGTCGGAGAGAAACTCGTAGCCGGCGTCTTTGAGCTTTTTTTTAAGAGGCAGGTAGTTTTCTATGATGCCGTTATGGACGACGGCGATGCTGCCGGATTTATGCGGGTGCGCGTTTCTCTTTGAAGGGCCGCCGTGGGTGGCCCAGCGCGTATGTCCGATGACCGCCCCGGATTTCCTGTATTGCTGCCGGTCGCCGAGGATGTCTTCGAGCCGGCCTATCTTGCCGACCGAGCGCACGGTCTTTATCTTCCCCTTTTGGGCGAAGGCGACCCCGGCGGAGTCGTAACCCCTGTACTCGAGGCGTTTTAGACCCTCGATGACGACCGCAACCGCGTTTTTAGGCCCGGTATAGCCTATGATTCCGCACATTTCCGGTGAAAGCGTTTCTTTTCATTTATCTTCGCGGGCCCTCGCCCTGGCCTTTCTCTTGCCGACATACCCCATCACGTTTTTCTGCCGGACCCTGCTTATGGCAAGGGAGCCGGCCGGCACGTCTTCCGTCACGGTGGTGCCCGCGGCCACGTATGCGCCCTTCTTTACGGCCACGGGCGCCACGAGCTGGCTGTCGCTGCCGATAAATACCCCGTCTCCTATGACGGTCCTGTGTTTACTGACGCCGTCATAGTTGCAGGTTATGGTGCCCGCGCCGATATTCACGGAGCTGCCGACTGAGGCGTCGCCGATATAGGAGAGGTGCATGGCCTTGGCGCCTTCCCCTATGGTTGAATTTTTTATCTCGACGAAATTGCCGATCTTTGCGGAAGATTTTATCCGGGCGCCGGGGCGCAGATGCGAAAACGGACCCACCTGGGCTTTTTCCCCGACTTCGGAATTTTCGATCAAGGAAGAATCCAGTATGACCGCCCCCTCCCTAATGACGCTATCTATTATACGCACATTGGGGTAAATAATGCACCCTTTCCCCACTGCCGTGACGCCCTGAAGGTGCACGTTCGGATAGATGAGAGCGCCGGGGGAGATTTTTACGCCGGAATCGATAAAGACCGTTTCGGGGGCGATAAAGCGCACCCCTTTTTCGGAGAGCCCGCAGACGATCCTGCGCCTGATGACGGCCTCGGCCAGGCCGAGTTCCCGCAGGTCGTTTACCCCCGCGAACTCCTCTTCGGAGGCAACCCGGCAGGCCCCCGCCCTGAGCCCCTCCCGGCGGGCGAGGGCAAGGATATCGGTAAGATAATATTCCTTCTTCCTGGGGTTTAACCTTATGTCGCCAACCAATTTCAGGGCCTCTGGTTCGAGGACGTAGAGCCCGCTGTTGACCTCTTTTATCTCCTCGTCCCCGGCTGCCAGGTCCGTCTTTTCGATTATCCTGGCCGGCATCCCGCCGGGGTCCCTGAGGACGCGACCGTAGGAGCCAGGGTCCTCCGTCATGAAGGAGCCAAGCGAAATGGAGTTTCTGTTTTTGCCATGCAGCAAGAGGAGCCTTTTCAGTGTCGCCGGTTTTATCAGCGGGAAGTCGCCGTTCAGGACGACGACGCTGCCGCTGAAATCATCTCCAAGCTCCTTCACGGCCGCCAGGAGCGCATGGCCGGTGCCGAGGGGTTTCACCTGGAGCGCGAAGCTGATTTCCGTTTTCGCCCTGTCCGCATAGGGGGCCAGCGCGTCTTTAATTTGTTCATGCGTCTGCCTGCCGGTGACTATGACCGTCCTCTGCGGTTTAAGCGCCATCGCGGCCTCCAGGGCGTAAGCTATCATGGGGCGGCCGCAGACGGCATGCAGGACCTTCGGCAGCGCGGATTTCATCCTGGTGCCGAGTCCACCCGCAAGGACCACGCAGGCAGTCGTCCGGGTCCCTGGGGCACGTATTGCCGGGGGGGGCGGGTTTACGGCGGGGGAGCTAACCGGTCGTTTTCTGGGACGCATCTTTGGTCTCTCTCATCACCTGCGGCATCGCTATCCCTCCCGAAAGCACTATCTTCACCCCCTCTTCCACCGGGATGTCCGTATAGAAGAGCTCTTTCTCGCTGAAAAGGACGATCTCGCCCAGGTAGAGGTTGTTGGTGGGTATGTAAACGGCCGAAAGGTTCTGGACGGTGCCGTCCTCGTGCCTTTTGACCGTGTGTTCCTTGGTGAGAAAACCAAACGCATAGGCCCCCGCGCGCGGGTACTCGACTATGACGACTTTCTTGAACGAGGAGGAGTTGGAGAAGGCGTCCATGACGGACTTTATCGGCGAGTACACGCTCTTTAATATCGGCACCCCCATGAGGGATTTTTCTATCGCCTTTATCGCCTTCTTTCCGATGACGTTCGTGGAGACCATGCCGAGCATGAATACGATGAGCACCGCCGAGACAAAGCCGAGGCCGTATATGTGGCGGCCGAAGACGCCGTCGTAGACCGGGCTCAGGAAGCTGTCCACCGTCTTGAAGACCCATACGACGACGAGGACCGACACCAGGACCGGTACGGAGACCATTATGCCGGCGATGAATTTCCTTCTGAAGGTGGCCCTGATGGGGATCATAATAATAATGCTAATGCTGCTGATGCAGGCAAGCCGGCAGCGGAGAAAACATCAGGCTTCTGCGGGGCGCTCATGAGGATTTTTCCAGCACTTCTTCGGGCATGTCGAAATTGGAATAGACGTTCTGCACGTCATCGTGGTCTTCCAGGGCCTCGACGAGGCGTGTCATCTGCTCGCCCTGGTGCGCGTCAAGGGTGATGTAGTTTTTGGGCAGCATCGTGACTTCCGCCAGACTGGCCTGGATGGAGGCCTTCCCGAGGGCCTGCTTCACCGCCCCGAGATCTTCGGGCGCGGTGAGGACCTCAAAATTCTCCTCCCCGGGGTCATTTTTCATATCGAGCGCGCCCGCGTCCAGGGCAACGCTCATGAGTGTGTCCTCATCGACGGACTTTTTGTCCACCAGGATATATCCGCGCTTGTCGAATATCCAGGCCACACAGCCCGTCTCACCCAGCGTGCCGTGGTGCTTCGACATGAGGTGCCTGATCTCCGACACGGTGCGGTTTTTGTTGTCGGTCAGCGTCGCAATGAGGATGGCCGCGCCGCCCGGGCCGTAGCCTTCGTATGTTATCTCCTCATAGCTTGCGCCCGGCAGCTCGCCTGTGCCCTTCTGTATGGCCCGCTTGATGTTTTCCGAGGGCATGTTGACTTCTTTTGCATTCTCTATGACGGTCTTCAGGCGCGGGTTTCCGGCCGGGTCGCCCCCCCCGAGCCTCGCGGCCACGGATATCTCTTTTGCCAGCTTGGAAAAGACCTTTCCCTTTTTGACGTCCGTTGCGGCCTTTTTATGTTTTATCTGCGCCCATTTTGAATGTCCCGACATGGGTCTCTGATCCTTCCCCCTTTTTATTCATAAAACCTTCAAAATTATAACATGAAAGCGCCCGTTTCCGTCCGCCTTCTGCCAGGATTGGGCAAAAGCATACAGACTTTGAGGCGGCCTACTGTTCCAGTCCGTATTCCTTTATCTTTGTAAGGAGGGTCTTGTAGCTGACCTGGAGGGCCGCCGCGGCCCTGGTCTTGTTGCCCCTGGCTTGTGCGAGGGCCTGCCTTATGCGCTCCGTTTCCGCGACCCTCTGGGCCTGCCGCGAAACCTCCTCGAGTGGGCGCTCCGGGCACAAAGGCTCGGGGGCGGGGCAGCCGGGGTTCAGGCAGAGGTGCCCGCGTTTGATTGAGTCCCCGTCGCAGAGGATGACGGCGCGTTCGATTGTGTTTTCAAGCTCCCGGACGTTGCCCTTCCAGTTGTATGAGCAGAGCGCCTGCAGGGCATCTTCCGTAAGGCCTTTCTCCCCGCGCTTTATCTCGGCAATGTATTTTTTCACGAAATACTCGGCCAGAAGCGGGATGTCTTCGCGGCGGTCCCGGAGCGGGGGGATTTGAAGGGGAAAGACGTTGAGGCGGTAATAGAGGTCTTCCCTGAAATTCCTCCCCTGCACCTCTTTTTCAAGGTCCTTGTTGCTGGCGGCCACCATCCGGACGTCTATCTTCATGGGCCTCGCCCCTCCCACGCGCTCTATCTCGCCTTCCTGGAGGACCCGCAGAAGCTTTGCCTGGAGGGAGAGGTCGAGCTCTCCCACCTCATCCAGGAAGACAGTGCCCATGTGGGCAAGCTCGAACTTGCCGGGTTTCGTCTTGTCCGCGCCGGTAAAGGCGCCCTTTTCATGCCCGAAGAGCTCGCTTTCGAGGAGCCGTTCGGGGATGGCCGCGCAGTTTATGGCGACAAACGGGTAATCCCTCCTCGGTGAAAGATAGTGAATGGCGCGGGCGAAGAGTTCCTTGCCGGTGCCGGACTCCCCGAGCAGCAAAACGGTGCTTTTCACCGGGGCCACCCGTTTCAGCTTTTGGGCCACCTCCATGATTATGGGACATCTGCCGATGATGACCGGCATGAACTTGGGTCCCAGCTCTTCCTTCATGAGGATGTTTTCGGTCGTCAGGCGCTGGTTTTCAAGCGCACGCTTTATCATCAGGATGAGGTGCTCGGTGTCGAAGGGTTTCGTGATGAAGTCATAGGCGCCGAGCCTCATGGCCTGCACTGCGCCTTCTACGGAGCCGTATGCGGTCATCACTATGACCGGCCGGAGCGTATCGCCCTGCCTGGATGCCTTTAGCACCTCGACCCCGCTTTTCCCCGGCAGTTTCAGGTCCGTAAGCACCAGGTCTATCTTTTCCTCTTTGAGCGCCTTGAACGCGGCGCCGGCGCTTCCGGCCAGGACGGCCCTAAACCCCTCGCCCTCGAGCGTGGCCTTGAGCATGTCCGCCATGGCCTGCCTGTCCTCGACTATGAGGATGCTCTGCATACCGGGAAATTATAACCTAAAAAAGCAATATGGGATTCCAGCCAGCCCTTTTTTTAAATTGGGGCTCGAGTATATTTGAATATAAAATGTGTGTGTTCCATCCGCGACGGCGCAGCCGCACGGCAACGCCCCGGTGCCCTTAAAAATAAATTTCTTGTATTTAGTATCATTTTTTGATACTATTATTTTGTGTCCGCTAAACATAGAAAAACACTGGCGCTGATTTTTGAGGAGCCGGTCAGAGCGGACATAAAGTGGGATGATATTATGGCTTTATTGCAGAATATGGGTGCTGAAATAAGCGAGGGTAGGGGATCAAGGGTGCGGACCGCCCTTGGCGGCGTTAGGGCGGTTTTTCACCGCCCGCATCCAGGCAAGGAAACCGCTAAGGGAGCGCTTAAATCAATGCGGCGCTTTCTTATTGGAACAGGAGTAAAGCTATGATGGTATACAAAGGGTACACGGCAAAAATAGCGTTTGATGATGAAGCGGAAATCTTCCATGGTGAAATAGTCGGTATTAAAGATGTCGTGACTTTTCAGGGGAAGACCGCCGCGGAGCTTAAAAAGGCTTTTAAGGAATCTGTAGACGATTATCTTGCTTTCTGCAAAGAGCGCGGCGAGGCTCCCGATAAACCTTTTACGGGCAAGTTTGTCGTTCGCATTACTCCCGAATTACATAGAAAGATTTACCTGTCAGCGAAACTTTCCGGCGAAAGCATCAACTCATGGTTGAATAAAAATCTTGACCGGTTTGTCGATAAAGAACTGAAAGACTGCGGAGTGTAACCGGCCTTACAGCCGGATAAAGGAGTGAATTTTATTTTATTCTTCGTCCAAATCCTTGCACTTCTTATGATCTTAAGCCCTGCCCAGTTTACTATATAATCTCTACCATGAAAATTTTCGCCGCCATAGACGCCGGTTCGAACGCCGTGCGGATGCTTGTGGCCGCCCTTGACGATGAAATTCATGATGAAATTCACGATGAAGAAATTCATGAAGAGGGCCGTCTCCGCAGGTTGAGGTATGAACGCACGACGACAAGACTCGCCGAGGGCCTTGCGGGGGGCGTGGGAAAGGACCTTTCGCCCCGCAGCATGGAGCGGACGCTCCACGCCCTGAAACGCTACCGGCGGATGCTCTCTTCCTACCGCCTCTCCGGTTTGAGGGCCGTGGGGACCAGCGCGCTCAGGGAGGCCGCAAACGCCGGCAGTTTTGTCGAGCGCGTCCTGAAAGAGACGGGCATAAGACTGGAGACGATTACCCATGACGAGGAGGCGAGGCTTTCGGCGAAGGGGGTGATGGGTTTTCTCGACCTGCCCCGCGCCTTTATCCTGGATATCGGCGGGGGCAGCACCGAGTGGATGCTCACGGAGGATGAAACCCTCCTTCGCTCCGGGAGCGTCCCGGTCGGGGTCGTAAAGCTTGCGGGCAAAAATAAAGACGCGATGCAGGGGGAGATCGGGGCGGCGGCCCTGAGACTGAAAGAGTCCGTTTGGCCCCTTCCGGCCGGGGTTTCATTCGTGATAACCGGCGGCACGGCCTCCACGGGCGCATCCATTGACCTGGGGCTTGCCCGCTACGAGCATGAAAAAGTGCACGGGCATGAAATTGGTTTCGAGCGGCTCCTGGAGATATACCGGCTGCTGGCCTCCCTCCCCCTTGAAAAAAGGAGGCGCGTGGCCGGGCTCGAGCCCGACAGGGCGGACTTGATCATACCCGGTCTCGGCCTTATCATTAAGATAATGGGGGCGCTTGGCTTAAACCGGGTGATCGCAAGCGATACCGGCCTGCCTGAGGGACTGATTCTAGAACTCTTGGAAGGAAACGCGGATGGGACTGACAGACCTTTTTAAGAAGAAAGTCGTCATCCAGTGCCTTGAATACGTCAACAACCCGGTGGCCATAGTCGACGGCCTCTTGCACATAGTGGAGCTAAACAGCGCCCTGTGCGGCGTCCTCGGCATAGACCGCGCGGATTTCATCGGAAAACCTTTTTCCGATCTGGGCGGGCTCGAGGGCCTTGCCGGGGCCTTGCAGAAGAGCGCCTCCGGACATGTCCAGCAGACGGGGCAGATAAGGTTTTCAGGCAAGGGTGTTTTCAACTGGGTCATTTATCCCATCCATGCGGGCGGGCCGGGCGGGCCGCCCGGCCCGGAAGATGGGCATCTCTTCGGGGTCCTCTTCCAGGACGTAACCGGGCATGTCGAACTGGAGGAGGAGCTCGCCAAGAGAAACAGGCTCCTGATGGCGATAAACACCATATCCACGGTCTTCATCTATTCCGATGAAATAAGCTCGGTATTTGAAAAACTGCTCGAAAAGATCCAGCTTGTGACGGACCTTCCGCTCTGCTGGATAGTCCTTAAATCCGGCGGGACATTCAAGTTGCGCGGGGTGGCCGGGGTCTCCAGGAATTTCAGGCTGAAGCTGGAAACGGGCGCGCTCGAGGAATTCCATAACATGGTCATGTCCCGCAGCGAGCCGTTTTACGTGCTGGAGCCGGAGGATTTCAGCAAATACCAGTTGTTTTCAGCCGAGGGGATAGTGTTCCTGGTGGCCCAGCCCCTGAGCGCAGGGATAGAGAAGGCCGGGGTGCTTGCAATAGGCGGCAGGGCGCCCGTTTCCATGGGGTTCGAGCTTGCCTCTCTCATCCACCTCATCGGCAACCACGTCTCGCTGGTCATCGAGAAGGTGAGGCTCTATGAGGAGGCCGAGTACCTGGCCGTGACCGACGCGCTCACCGGCATCTTCAACCTGAGATATTTCTACGACTCGATGGCCCTCGAGACGGCCAGGGCGAGACGCTACGGCACCCGCTTTTCGATAACGATATTCGACGTCGACGATTTCAAGTCGATAAACGACACATTCGGGCACCAGGCCGGCGACGAGGTCCTCAGAAATATCGCCCTCGCGATGAAAGGCATCTCCAGGGAATCCGACATCGTGGCGAGATACGGCGGAGAGGAGTTCGTGATAATCCAGGCCAACACCTCGAAGGCCGAGGCGCTCAAACAGGCCATGAGGGTGAAAAATGCGGTCGAAAGCGAGTATTATATAGACCGCAGGATACGGGTTTCCCTGAGCGGGGGGATTGCCACTTACCCCGAGGACGGCCAGGATGAGAAACGCCTTCTGTATTCGGCGGACATGGCCCTGTACGAGGCCAAATCCATGGGGAAAAAACAAATCCGCCTTGCTGGAGGTCGGGATGAGAAAGGTCTTTGAAAGGCCGCGCAGCCTGAGGGACGTTCGCCTGCACTACTGCCCGGGCTGCGGCCACAGCACCCTGCACAGGATTGTCGCCGAATGCGTCGACCGCCTGGATATCCGGGAGCGCACGATAGCGATAGCGCCCGTGGGGTGCGCCGTCTATGCCTACGACTATTTTGATTTCGACGTCCTGGAGGTCCCCCACGGAAGGCCGCCGGCCGCCGCAACCGGCATAAAGCGGTCCCTGCCGGACAGGCTTGTGATATCCTATCAGGGCGACGGAGACCTTGCGGCCATCGGCACGGGGGAAATAATACACGCTGCAAACCGTGGTGAAAACATAACGGTCTTTTTCGTGAATAACGCGATATACGGCATGACGGGCGGGCAGATGGCGCCCACGACCCTCATGGGGCAGAAGACAACCACCACGCCTGCCGGCAGGGACATCGGCGCGGGGTATCCGCTTAAGGTCGCGGAGCTTCTGGCCGGGCTCGAAGGCGCGGCGTTTATCGCAAGGACTTCCCTCGACAGCCCCAAAAACGTGCTCCTGACCGAAAGGCTCTTTGAGAAGGCCCTCCGCTACCAGATGGAATCCAAGGGATTTAGCCTTGTGGAAGTCCTCTCGCCGTGTCCCACCGACTGGAAACTCACGCCGGAGGAATCGCTGAGATGGATGGCCGGCCCCATGAAGGATTTCTTCCCTCTCGGTATTTTCAAGGACAGGCACGCGGGCGCGAAAGGTCCTTCCGGTGCCTAGCCTGCTCATAGCCGGCTCCGGCGGGCAGGGGATACTGTTTGCGGGCAAGCTCGTCGCCCAGGCCGCAATCGAGGAGGGTATGAACGTCACCTGGTTTCCCTCCTACGGGGCCGAGGTGAGGGGCGGGACGGCAAACTGCACGGTCGTCATATCCGAAGGGCGTATAGGCTCCCCCATCGTAAGCAGCCCGGACATACTGGTCGTCATGAACCGGGCCTCGCTTGAGCGCTTTGGCGGAAAGGTCAAAAAAGACGGTATTATAATATTGAACTCCTCGATGGTTGATGCGGAGACGGCAAATAAAGACCTGGGCGTAAAAGTGGCGGGGGTGCCCGCCGGAGAGATAGCATACGGCATGGGCGCGCCGCTTGCGGCCAACATGGTCATCTGCGGCGCGCTTGCGCGGGCGGCCTCCATCTGCGGCTTCGCCTCGATGGAGCGGGCCTTGAAAAAGCTCGCGCCACGGGGCAAGCCGGAGGTTTTGGCGGTTAATCAAGAGGCGCTTAAGCGGGGCTGGCGGCATATTGGCAATTAGAAAGGCTTTCGCAGCAGACATAAAGCACATCCATGCGCTCATAAACGCCTGCGCGGCGGAGCAGGAGATGCTGCCGCGCTCCCTCAACGAACTCTATGAGCATATGAGGGACATATATGTTTATGAGGACGAGGGAGGGATTGAGGGAGGCGGGACGATTGTCGGGACCTGCGCCCTGCACATAGTATGGGAAGACCTGGCCGAGATACGCTCGCTGGCCGTCAGAAAAGGGGCGCGCAACCGTGGGATAGGCTCTGACCTCGCCAAAAGCTGCATCGAGGAGGCGCGCGGCCTGGGAGTGCGAAAGATCTTCGCGCTCACCTATGCGCCCGAATTCTTCAGGCGCCTCGGTTTCGAGGCGGTGGATAAATCGAAGCTGCCCCATAAGATATGGGGGGACTGCATCAGGTGCCCCAAGTTCCCGGATTGCAACGAATATGCGGTCATGAAGGAGCTTTGAGATGGGTTTTTTGTTTGCCGGCAAGTGCTTAAGATAGGCGTGCTTGCCTCCGGCAGGGGGTCCAATTTCCAGGCCGTCATGGACGCGATAAAAGACGGCCGCATAAAAAATGCCGCCATCGCCCTGCTGGTCACCGATAAGCCCGATGCGTACGCAATCGAGCGGGCGCGCGCTAACGCGATACCCTTTGTGTATCTGGCCCCGCGGGATTACCCTACAAAGGACGCCTACTTCGAAAAGATCGCCCGGGAGCTTGCCGAAAGGGGCGTGGGGCTCGTGCTGCTGGCGGGGTTCATGCGGATTGTGCGAAGACCGCTGCTGGACGCCTTTCCCTGGAAGGTGATGAATATACACCCGGCCCTCCTGCCGTCCTTTCCGGGCCTCCATGGACAGAGGCAGGCCGCGGATTACGGGGTAAAAATATCCGGCTGCACAGTGCATTTCGTGGACGAGGGGATGGATACCGGCCCGATAATCATCCAGGCCGCCGTCCCGGTGCGCCATGACGACACCGAGGAGTCGCTCTCCGAGAGGATTCTCGAGCACGAGCACAGGATATACCCGGAGGCGGTGAGGCTTTTTGCCGAGGGAAGGCTTGAGGTGCAGGGCAAGAAGGTGGTCATAAAGGGTTTCAGGTCAGACGAGGCGGCCCTCGTAAACCCGCCGCTTGAGAATTTTTACCTTTCTTAGAGTTTAGCTTTTTAGTTTTATCTGGTTTTTAGATTTCAGTTTACAGATTTCGGATAAGGAAATGGCGCTGAAACTTAAAAAAGGGGATTTTAGCGTTAGGCCGACCCTTTCGAAGGTTAGGCAGGCGGTCTTCAACATACTGGCCGGCCGGACGGAGGGCTCTGTTTTCGTGGACCTCTACGCGGGCACCGGGGCCATCGGCATGGAAGCGATGAGCAGGGGGGCGAAGGCTGTCTATTTCATCGAGGCGGACAAAAAACTGGCCGGCAGGCTCAAAGACCTGCTCGATGGCTGCGGCTGCAGGCCAAAGGCGCGGGTGCTCGCCATGAAGGCGGAGAGTTTCATAAAAAAGTCGGGCACGCAGACTGGGGAAGCCCTGATGGCCGACATCGTCTTTCTTGACCCGCCCTACGCCTCGGGCGAGCTTGAAAAGGTGTTGCCGCTTCTGGGCTCGCCGGGTTTTCTTTCGGAGGACGCCGTTGTGATAGCGGAGCACGCGACCAAAAGGTCCCTGCCCGATGAGACAGGCGTACTCAAAAAGAAAAAGACTTACAGGTACGGCGACACATCACTAAGTTTGTATATAAAAAGCGGGGCTCAGTTTGTATGAAAAGACGGGGTTTCGCGTGGGGGAGGGCTGAAATTTGAAAGACGCCAACAGGTCTTTGAAGGGGCGGGTGGTGAGCCGCGCGGTCCTGCCCGGCACTTACGACCCATTTACAAACGGGCATCTGGACTTACTCTTGCGCGGGCTTGTCATCTTCGACGAGGTCATCATCGCGGTGGCCCCCAGCACCAGGAAAAAACCCCTGTTTACGCTCCGGGAGCGCCTTGGACTTATAAATGGGGCGACCAGGGGCATTGAGAGGACGAGGGTCGAGACTTTCAGCGGACTTCTCATAGATTACGCCCGCTCCTCGGGGGCGGGGGCCATCATCAGGGGGCTTCGCGCCGTCTCGGATTTCGAATACGAGTTCCAGATGGCCCTCATGAACCGCAGCCTGGACGCCCGGGTGGAGACCGTCTTTCTGATGCCCAGCGCCGAGTACACGTTTCTGACGGCCTCGATGATAAAGGAGGTCGCCTCCTTCGGCGGATGCGTGAGGGGCCTTGTGCCCGAAAACGTCGAGCGGGCCCTCAAGAAAAAGTACAAAACCATGAACTGTAAATAAAAGGGCTTCGGGATGGGAGAGGAGGAGGCCGTTATACAGATGATCGAGGGACCTGAAAAAGAGTTGACAGAGGTGCAAGAGGCGCCGGTAAAGGCGGGCTGGATATGTCTTTTCATCGCCTGGGCGCTTTTTCTCATACCTGTGCCCGGAGTCGGGATAATAGGGTGGGCCCTCAATGTGGCCGCCTTCATCATCTCCATCATCGTGATGGTGAAGGGGCGCGTGGGGGCCGGCGTCGCCCAGCTTGTATGCGTTTTGGTCATCTCTCCGGTCCTTTATTTTGTGGGGCTGGGAATATTCATAACGCATCTCATGCATTTCATGGATAAGGGGCCACCCCCGCATCAGATTTTGATTTAAGGCCGAAAGACTCTATAATCTCTCTTATCGGGGAGATGTTTCATGGCAAAAGAAGCCCTCCTGGTCCTGGACATGCTGAACGACTTCGTAAGGCGTGGCGCGCCGCTTGAAGTGCCGGCCAACAGGGGGATCATTGCCGCCGTCCAGCGCGAAATCAAAAAGGCCCGGCGCAAGGGAAATCCCGTGGTATACGTCTGCGACAACCACACGCATGACGACAAGGAGTTCTCGAAATATAACTGGCCGCCCCACGGCGTGCGGGGCTCCGAGGGCCAGAAGGTAATCGAGGAGCTTAAACCGAGGGCAGGGGATATCATCATAAAAAAGACTTATTATTCAGCCTTTTATAAGACAAAACTTCAAGCTGTACTTAAGAAACTTGGCGTCGATACCCTGAGGCTTACAGGTTGCCTGACGCATATATGCGTCCTGTTTACGGCCTACGAGGCCGCCCTGAGGGATTTTGGCGTGATCGTTGTGAAGGACGGGGTCGCCGACCTGACCAGGGACTATCACGAATCGGCCCTTAGAATAATGCAGAATACCGTCAACATCAGGCTCGAATAGTTTTACTTAAAGTCAGCAGTCAAGTTTATTATATAACCTTATGATTTAAAAGTGAAATTTTAAAATGAATTCCAAAAAACAACAAGGCGGGCGGATGTTCTACACGGCGGACCCCGGGGAAGTGATTGCGGGGCGGATTACGGACATCTATTTTGACAGGACGCTTCGGATACTGAAGGCGAAGGGGGTAAACCCGCATGTAAAGGCGGAGTTCATAGCCAAGAATCTTCCGGGGGGCCGGCCGTGGGGCGTGTTTGCCGGGCTGGAGGAGGCGCTGCATGTTTTAAAAAGGCTGCCGGTGAGGGTGAGGGCGATGAGGGAGGGGGAGGTCTTTTATCCGTACGAGCCCGTGATGGAGATAGAGGGCAGGTATCAGGATTTCTGTGTTTATGAGACGGCCCTTCTGGGGCTCATCTGCCAGGCCTCCGGGGTTGCCACGCAGGCCGCGCGGTTTAAAAGCCTGGTGGGCGAGAGGCTCCTCATAAGCTTTGGGGCCAGGCGCATGCATCCGGTGCTTGCCCCGATGATCGAAAGAAACGCCTACATCGGGGGGGCCGACGGGGTCTCGGTGATAGAGTCGGGGGAGTTGATTGGGCGTGAGGCCATGGGGACGATGCCCCATGCGCTTGTGCTCTGCATGGGCTCGACGCTGGAGGCGCTAAAGGCGTTCGACGAGGTGATAGAGCCGGAGGTGGCGAGGGTGGCGCTGATTGACACCCTCCTGGACGAGAAGTTCGAGTGCATAAACGTTGCCGGGGCGCTTGGGGCGAAACTCTACGCGGTGCGCTTTGACACGCCTGCCTCAAGGAGGGGGAATTTTTACCGGATACTTGAGGAATGCCGGTGGGAGCTGGATATCAGGGGCCACGGCAATCTGAAATTTTTCGTAAGCGGGGGCATAAAGGAAGACGACGTGCCCGCCTTGAACCCGCTCGTCGCCGGTTACGGGATAGGCACCGCGATCAGCAATGCGCCTGTGATAGATTACGCGATGGACATAATGGAGATGGAGGGGAAACCCTTTTCCAAGGTCGGCAAGTGGGGAGGGAGCAAACGGGTCCTGAGGTGCGCCGCGTGCGGCGGCAGGCGCATAGTGCCCCTGAACGGGTTTTCCCCGGCCTGCCCCTGCGGGGCCGGGTCTTTTGCGGACGTGCTCGTGCCGGTCCTGGATGAGGGGAAGGAGCTTTTGCCCCCGGAGGATGCCGGGGCCATAAGGCAAAGGACGCTCGAAAACACCGCGGGGCTTCCGCTTTCCTGAGAAGAGCATCCGTTTTTTTCTTATTCCCACCCTCCCGCCCTTTAATGTATGGGGACTGGCGCCCCCATGCCCTCATTCGCCTTCTGCCCGGCTTGGCTATTGAGGTTTTTTGCATAATTGATTTAAGTTAAAGTGATATGAAGGTCTGCGAGATATTTACCAGTATCCAGGGGGAGTCGACCTATGTAGGCCGGCTTTCCACTTTCATCCGGCTTGCCGGCTGCAACCTCCGGTGCTCTTATTGCGACACCAGATACGCATACACCGGCGGTGTGGAGCTTTCCGAGGCGGAGATAATGAACGAGGTCTCCGTCGTGGGCGTGAACCTCGTGACCATAACCGGGGGCGAGCCGCTCTTGCAGGAAGGGGTTTTCCATCTGGCCGAGAGGCTCCTCAACGAGGGGCACCAGGTGCTCATCGAGACAAACGGCAGCCTGAGCATTAAGGAGATGGACCCCCGGGCGGTCGTCGTCCTCGATGTAAAGACGCCGGGCAGCGGGATGTGGGAGGACATGGACATCTCCAACATCGATTTCCTTAAACCCGCGGACGAGGTGAAGTTCGTGATTACGGGCAGGATGGATTACGAGTGGTCAAAGGATTTCGTGAGCAATTACAGGCTCCGCGACAGATGCAAGGTCCTCTTCTCGCCGGCCTTCGGCCTGCTTGAGCCGGCCGGCCTCGCAAACTGGATGCTCCAGGACAGGTTGGACGTAATCTTCAACCTTCAGGCCCACAAATACATCTTCGGCCCCGAAAAACGGGGCGTCTGAGGCGGGCCGTTCTTTAAAAATAAAAATTTGTTTTTTATAATATTCAGGCTTTTAAGGAGCGGACGATGAAAGACAAAGAGGGAAAGGGTGCGTCTGGCTCGCAGGCCCGGATTTTTCCCGCCATCAGGTCCATTGGCAAATCTATCCTGTCGCCGCTTTTAAAATCCCTTCGCGGGAAGACGAAGGTCAACGGCTCCGCCCAACATCTGCCCGGCGCTCGTGAGGAAACCAGAAACCGCAGCGAAGACATAAAATGGCTCCTGAAGCTGGGTGACGAAAACTCCCTGGACATGGACAGGCTCGCCCCCTCGATACTGGACTCCGCGGTCTTTTTCGGCCGGGCGGAGGCGGCCATACTCTGGCTGATAAACGAGCGGGGGATAATGTATTTCAAAGGTTCCACCGGACTTGATGAGGCCGCCAGGTCCGTTGTGCCGGACTTCCTCAAACCGGACGATAATTTTGTGATCGAGTCCGTAGTGGGGGGCGAGATAATCGAGCGCACCCGGACCTGCGATATGGAATCGCTCGACATGCCGGCCATCCATGGCGGCTTCCAGTACGCGGCCTCGGTGCCGCTTAAAAGCAAGGAATCCATAGTCGGGTGCCTCACGCTGTTTAAGAGGGAGAAAGCGGCGATGAGCGAATCCATGAAGACCTTGATGAGGCTCTTTGCGAGCCATGCCGCCGCCACCATAAATATCGCGGGCCTTTACGCCGCGCTCCAGGAGAAGACGGAGAAATATCAGCTCCTCGTGGAGAACCAGACCGACGTGATAGTGAAAATCTCGCCCACGGGCGCGTTTCTCTTCGCGAGCCCTTCTTTTTGCGAGGTCTTCGGCAGGAAGGAAAAAGAGCTGATCGGCAGCCCCTTCGAGCTGTTCGTGGAGGAAAACGACAGGGGACGCACGCGCGAGGCCCTCGGGGCCGCCACTATCCCACCGCACACCGGCTATCTGGAAAACCGCGTCATGACCACGGAGGGTTTTAGGGTCTTCGCCTGGACGTTCAAGGGCATACCGGACGCGCACAAGCAGGTGGTGGGCATCGCCGGGGTGGGCAGGGACATCACCGAAAATGAAAGATCGAAGGAGGCGCTTGCGGCCGAGAAGGAGCGCCTTGCGGTCACCCTGAGGAGCATCGGCGACGGCGTCATGACGACCGACACGGAGGGCAGGATTTTCCTCATGAACAAGGTGGCCGGGGAGCTTACAGGGTGGGACCACGACGCTGCCCTGGGCCGCGTCATCACCGAGGTTTTCAATATCGAGGGCATCAGGGGCGCGGGGCTGTCCGATCAGGCCAACGGCGGCGAAAAAGAGGACGCAAAGTGCGCCCTGCTTAAATCGCTGGATGGGAAAAACACGCGGCTGATAGAGTACAAGCGGGCGCCCATCCGCGAGAAAAACGGCAAGATCACAGGCAAGGTGCTCGTCTTCAGCGACATAACCGAGAGGAAAAAATCGGAGGAAGAGCGCCTGAAGTGGCAGAAGCTCGAATCCATCGGGGTCCTGGCCGGCGGCATAGCGCACGATTTCAACAACATCCTGACGGCGATAATCGGAAACATATCGATAGCGAAACTGCTCGCCACCAACGAGAAGGTCAGGGAGAGGCTTGAAAAAGCCGAAAAGGCCTCCAACAGGGCGAAGGACCTCACACGCCAGCTCCTTACGTTTTCGAAGGGCGGAGGGCCGGTGAAGAAGACCGTCTCGATAGGCGAGCTTGTGAAGGAGAACATCGATTTTGCCGTCAGGGGGGCCGGTGTCAGATGCCAGTATTTAATGCCGGAGGGCATATGGCAGGTCGAGGTCGACGACGGACAGATAAGCCAGGTGGTGCAGAACCTGATCATAAACGCAAACCAGGCCATGCCCATGGGCGGCGCCATAACCGTGAGGGCCGAGAATCTGACGGTCAGCTCCACCGGGGCCCTGCCGGTAAAACCAGGCAGATACGTTAAAATCTCCGTTTCGGACACGGGCGCGGGTATACCGGAGGACATACTGCCGCGCATCTTCGACCCCTATTTCACCACCAAACAGCACGGCAGCGGGCTGGGTCTTGCAACGGCATACTCCATAATGAAAAGACACGGGGGCTATATAAACGCGGAATCGAGGCCGGCCTCGGGCACCACATTTTATCTCTATCTCCCCGCGAGCGATAAAAAGTCCGAGGAGAAAACCACAAGGGACAACACTCGCCCTGAAAGGCGCAGGGTCCTCGTCCTGGACGATGACGAGATGGTAAGGGAGGTCGCCGCGAAGATGCTTGTGAGCCTGGGCTACGAGGCGGAACTCTGCCAGGACGGGGCCCAGGCCGTGGAGGCCTACCGGCGGGCCTTCACGAAAGGCAACCCCTTTGACGCCGTCATCGTGGATTTGACGATCCCCGGCGGAATGGGTGGAAAGCAATGCATGGAGCAGCTGCGCCAAATAAACCCGGATGTAGTGGCGATAGTGTCAAGCGGCTATTCCGATGACCAGATACTCTTCAATTACAGGGATTTCTTCTTCAAGGGCATGGTCTCAAAGCCCTATCGGATCGAGGAGTTCAGCAAAGTCCTCCGTAAGACCATTGGCTGACCGCCCTCAACCACAGCCCGCCTCCCGCCCGCAGGGTTTTCTGCTATTGACGGGCCGGTAAAAAAGTACCCGCATGAATTTCAAAAGAGCCGGAGTTTTTTATCTGTTTTTGGGGTCTTGGGCGGGGCCCCAATTCAAAAAAAGGCGGGTGGTTGGGATATCCATATATGGTCAAAATATTGACAATCGGGTGGCAAGTGATTTAGTATTTCTCGTCCATGAAGCATCTTCTTATCATAGATGACGACGAGTTCATAAGGGACTCGCTCGACATTTTTTTCAAGGGTAAGGGGTTTAGAGTCAAGACCGCTTCCAACTGCGCCCTCGGGCTCGATGAGCTGAAGAGCGGGAAATTCGATATCGTCCTGATGGACCTCATAATGCCGGAGGTGGGCGGCCTCGAGCTTTTAAAGCGGATGGCCGAGCAGAAGATAACGACCCCGTCGATAGTGATGACGGCGTTTGCCACCGTGCAGACGGCCGTGGAGGCGATGAGGCTCGGGGCCTTCGATTACATAACGAAGCCTTTCGTGCTCGAGGAGCTGATGATGGTCGTCGAGAGGGCCATCGGGGTGTCCGAGTTGCAGCATGAAAACCAGATGCTCAAGAAGCAGCTCAGGAAAAAATACACCTTTTCCGGCCTGATAGGCGATTCCCCCCGGATGCAGACGGTCTATGAGATGATCGAAAAGATATTCGACATAGACTCCACCGTCCTTATAACCGGGGAATCCGGCACCGGCAAGGAACTGATAGCCAAGACCATCCATTTCAGCAGCTCGCGCTCGCAGCAGCCCTTTGTCCCCCTGAACTGCGCGGCGATACCGAGGGACCTGCTTGAATCCGAGCTCTTCGGCCATGAGAAAGGGGCCTTTACCGGCGCGCTCAATACGAGGATCGGCCGTTTCGAGCTTGCAAGGGGCGGCACCCTCTTCCTGGATGAAATAGGCGAGCTGGATATATCCCTCCAGGGCAAGATCCTGAGGGTCATGCAGGGCAAGGAATTTGAGAGGGTCGGCGGCACAAAGACCATAAAGGTCGACGTGAGGATAATCACGGCCACCAACAAGGACCTGGAACAGGCCATTGCGGAGGGGAAATTCCGCGAAGACCTCTTCTACAGGCTGAATGTCATCCCGATCCACTTGCCCCCCCTGCGGGAAAGGGTGGAGGACATCCCTCTCCTGGTGGATTTCTTCAAAAAGGAATTTGCGAAAAAAAGGAAGAAGCCGCCGCTAAAAATCACGGCCCCCGCCATGCAGTGCCTAATAGGTTATTACTGGCCGGGCAATGTGAGGGAGCTTGAAAACCTTCTGGAAAGGCTCTCGATTCTTGTGGCCGGCGATAACATCGATGTCTCCGACCTGCCCCCTAAATTCATAATGGCAAGGACGGCAGCAGTCCCCGCGGCCTCTCCCCCGATGGCCGGCCCGCCCGCGGTGAAAACTTTCCAGCAGGCGGTGGAGTCCTGTCCGGTCGGCCAGGCGGGGCCTGGAAACCCCGCATCCGGCGCTGCCGAGACTGCGGCTCTTTATAACTTAAACCTTTCGGATTCCGGCCTGAACCTCGCCAGAACGGTAGAGCAGATGGAAAAAAACCTCATACAGCAGGCCCTGGAGAAGACGGGCGGCGTCAAGAGCAAGGCGGCAAAACTGCTGGGTCTGAACCGCACCACCCTCATAGAAAAGATGAAGAAGATGGACTTGGAATCCGCTCGCGCAAGATAGCCCCGCGCCCCCGCTGCTCCAAGTCAATTATCTGACGTTTTCAATCTCGTCTTGAAAATTCGCTTTAAAAATCAATAACTTATTTTTTGGCATGCTAGTTGCATTCCTTCATTTGTGATGAAATTGCTTCTAGCCTCCGCGGTCATTGCTGCTTTTGTCATGGTCCCCGGCCGGGCAACCCCCGCCGGGCCGGGGACCACCCCCCCGTTATCTCCGGAACCATTTTCCTCAATCGAAAAAAAGGCCCTGGAAGCAATCGGGCAAAACCGCGCCGGCTCTGCGATAAAGATGCTGGAGGCATACGGGCCCTCCGCCCTCCGGCTCACACCCGATGATTTCGCCATGTACAACTATGTATACGCCGAGGCCCTCAGGAAGGGGAAAAAGTTTTATGACGCGCTGGAGCGCTACAGGCTGGCTTATCTCTTCATGCCGGCGGGAAGCCAAAAGGAGCTGGCGCTTCTGAAGCGGGCCGATGTTTACGCAGAGGCCGGCTTATACGAGGAGGCCGCATCGGCCTACAGGATATTCCTGGATACCTATGGTAAATCGGAATATGCCAGTCAGGCCCGTCTGGGGCTTGCAAGCGCGCTAATGAAGACCGCCCGCTACGCCGAGGCGCTCCAGAACTATGAAAAGGCCGGCAATTCGGAGGCGGCCCTGTCCGGAAAGGCGGAGGCGCTGGTGGCCACGGGCAAGCCCGAAATGGCATACGCGTTTTTTACATCGCTTGCCGCGCAGGACCCCGGATATATGGCGCACTCCGGGCTTGCCAGATACAGCATGGGCGAGGCCTGCAGGCTTCTGGGAAAGACCGAGGAGGCAAGGGCGTATCTGATGCCCCTGACCAAAGGGGAGTTTGCGCGGAAGGCCGCCTATTCCCTCGGATTGATGGCCGAAGGGGAGGGCGAGACCGCGCTGGCCGCCGGGTTGTTCCGTGATGCCTCGGGTTCGAATGAGACCGGCATAAGATTGCAGGCCCTCATCAACCTGGCCCGGTGCGACTTGAAACTCGCAAAGCCGGATGAGGCGCTTGCCGCGCTGAGGGGCGTGGGCTATAGCCGCTCCTTTGAGGACCTTTATTACAGCGGAAAGTTTCTCCTGGCCGAAGTCCTGTCGATGAAAGGCCAGTACATGAGATCGGCGGCGCTCCTGAAGGGCCTGCTTGTAAAAAAAGCATACGCGGAGGCCGCCATGGAGGCGCTTCAAAACGTAATGCAGACCGCGCTTGATCATGCCGGCCCGCGCGAAAACGAAAAATTCCTTGAGATCTGGAAGTTCGCGGGCGGCTGCCTGATGGAGCGCAAGCGGGCCCCGTTCGTCTTCAAGGCGGCCGCGCGTCTGGAGGCGGTGGACATCGGAGAATTTGTGAACATCAACCGCTGGATCGTGCGAAACGGAGACCGGGGACTGGGCAGACAGGCTGCAATAAACCTGGTCGCCTATTATGTGCGTGTGAAAGACGGGCATGAGGCGGCCGTTTATTTCAGGCAGGCGGCCCTGCCCCTGAAGGATGAGTCCACACTGCGCCTGAGGGCGGGCATTCGCTATCTGAACGGGGACTACAAGGGGGCCGAAAGGGACATCCTTTCCATAAAGGACCTCAATGAAGCAGACATGGAGCTGCTCGCGGAGGCGATGCCGCGCGCGGGAGATTTTGGAGCGATAGAGCTTGTCGAGAAAAGGCTCCAGAAATCGAAAATGCTTTCACCCGCTCCCGCCGCGCTCTATCTGTCCCTTGCCGACGCCATGTATGAAAAGGGATTTAGGGCGAAGGCCCTTGGATATTACAGGCAGGCCGTGGGGGCAAGCGCATCGGACAAAAACAAAAAGGCCCTCCCCGCGCAGGACCTCAAATGGGCGCTCTTCAGGGCCCAATCGCTGGAAGAAGACCCTAAAGGGGCCTTGGACAGCCTTGAGGGGCAGGGCGGCGTGATGGGGCGCTATGCGGTGGCGCGCCTCGATGAGGACGCCCTGACGGACCATTACGGCCTCACAGATACGGAGCCCGCGAAGAAATGAATAAAGAGGTGGACGACCTTCCAATGGCGCATGTGGAGCTGCTCAATACCGCCTTCAACAGTTTTGCGAAGGCCTCAAAGAGCCTCGAGGCCAGCTATCAGGCCCTTCAAGACAGGATCGGCTCTCTCACCCTCGAACTGAAGGACAAGAACGCCAAACTGAGTGATGCCCTCCGCGAGGCGGAAAAAAACAAGGACTATCTTGATGCGGTGCTCTACAGCATGGAAGAGGCGATAATCGTCCTTGACCGGGCCGGCAGGATAACCATGATAAACAGGGCGGCCGTCCTGCTGCTGGGGGAGGCCGCGGAAGGCGCATTGGGCAAGAAATATTCGGAGCTTGATATCGCCCTGAGCAGGCAGGACGGCCCCGTATGGGCGCTTGCGGCCGGGGGGAAAAAATACGACGTCATAGTCGGGGACTCGCCCGTCGTCGACTCAAACGGCGACCTCCGGGGCAGGGTGATACAGATAAAGGACGTTACGCGGATGAGGCAGATGGAGGCCCTTCACGAGCGCAACAAAAGGCTCATATCGCTTGGCGAAATGGCCGCAAAGATAGTCCACGAGGTCAGAAACCCCCTCTGCAGCATCGAACTTTTTGCCTCGATGCTGGAGCGGGACCTCGAAGACGGCAAGATGAAGGAGCTTGCCGGGGGCATATCGGCCGGCATCCACAGCCTCAATAACATCCTCACGAACATGCTTTTTTTCGCCAGGCCCCACAGGCCCTCGCTCTCGGATGTGGACCTGGGAGAGCTTGCGGAGGAGGTCCTCCGGATGCTCGCGCCGTTTTTGGAGTCGAGGAAGGTGAGGGCCGAGAAGCTCTTTATGGCCCCCGCCGCGGTGCAGGGCGACGTCGAGCTCCTCAAACAGATATTGATGAATCTCGTGATAAACGCCGTCCAGGCGATGCCGGAGGGCGGAGTGGTGGAGGTCCGGCTGGGTGTGGAGGGCACAGTCAACAAAACCCCCTTCCTCGAGATAAAAGACGAGGGGGTCGGCATAGCCCCGGAACTTATGGAGAAGATTTTCGATCCCTTCTTCAGCACGAAGGAGAAGGGCACCGGGCTTGGCCTCGCCATCGCATCCAAGATAATGCAGTCGCACGGCGGCTATATAAAAGTTTCGAGCGAACCTGGCAGGGGCAGCACATTCGGCATGTTTTTCGGCGCCGTCTGCCCGGCCGGAGACGCGTATGCCGCAAGGAGGTAAAGGCAATTGCAATCCGCTCATACGGCCAGACAGATTCTCATAGTCGATGATGACCCGCAGATGAGGCTGGCCCTCAGGGAATCCATCGGGAGGATGGGTTATGAGGTCCTGCTCTCTGAAAACGGCGAGGAGGCGTTGACGAAACTCCGGCAGCCGGGCCGGGAATTCGCCCTGGTGGTCACCGACATGAGGATGCCCAGGATGGACGGGTTTACGCTCCTTAAAGAGATAAGGCGTGGAGTGGGCCCTCTGCCCGTGCTCGTCATAACGGGTTTCGGTACGGTCGAGACCGCCGTCGAGATGATGAAGGAGGGGGCGACGGACTTTCTTGTGAAACCCTTTCCCTTCGAGAGACTAAAAAAGACGGTGGAGTCCATCGTCGGCGCCGGCGAGGCCGGGCGGGCCGGCAGCCGCGAAATAATCACCGCCAACCCGGCCATGAAGAGGATCGTGGAGCTTTCGGGAAAACTTGCGGATTCGGAGATAACCGTGCTCATTCAGGGGGAATCGGGCACGGGCAAGGAGCTTCTGGCAAGGCATATACACAAGGCCAGCAGAAGGGCGGAGCGGCCCTTTGTGGCCGTCAACTGCGCGGCCATCCCCGAAAACCTGCTCGAGTCCGAGTTGTTTGGCCATGAGAAGGGCTCCTTCACCGGGGCCGTCGAAAGGCAAAAAGGCAAGTTCGAGCTGGCGGAGGGCGGCACCCTGCTTCTTGATGAGATTGGGGAGACGTCCCTCGTGCTTCAGGCAAAACTCTTGAGGGTGCTGCAGGAAAAGGAGGTCGACAGGGTGGGCGGGAAGGCGCCGGTCCCGGTGGACGTAAGGGTGATCGCCACCACAAACCGGGACCTCTGGAAGGAATGCGCCGCCGGCAGGTTCCGCGAGGACCTCTACTACAGGCTTAACGTGTTCCCGATAGAAGTGCCCGCGCTCAGGGACCGGCCGGAAGACATAGAGGCGCTTGCGGGGCATTTTACGGGCAAATATTCGGTTGCCGCGGGCAAGAGGATAGAGGGAATCGGCGGAGGGGCGCTGGCCGCCCTCCAGGCGATGAAGTGGCGCGGCAACATAAGGGAGCTTCAAAACGTCGTGCACAGGGCGGTCTTTCTTGCCAGGGGCCCGGTGATAGAGGAGGCGGACCTTATGCTGGAGGGCATTGCCCATCCGGAGCACGCCGTCGCGGGAAAGATCAAGGACATGGAGCGGGACCTCATAATCGAGACACTGAAGGGCGTCGACGGCAACAGGACCAGGGCGGCGAAGATACTGGGCGTCAGCGTGCGGACCATAAGAAATAAATTGAAAGAATACGGGCTCAAGGAATATGGGGAAAATTTTTCCTGATGGGAAAAATTTGGCATATCACAGGCCCGTCCGTTTTTTGTGAAACCCTCTCCCTGGCAGGGAGAGGGTTTAATGGAGAGGGAGGATGGAATCTGGCACGTTTATTGAATTAAACGGACCGATAACGGTTTCGAGGAGTCGGAAAAATGACAGGACCTGAAAATTTGCTTGAACGGCTCATCAGTTTCACGACGAAGAGGCACGGCGTCATAGCCGGCAACATCGCCAACTCCGACACGCCCGGCTACAAGGCGCTGGACATCAAGTTCGAAGATTTTCTTAACGGCGGGGCCCTGCCGCTCGAGGTGACCGACCCTGGCCACATGCGGCCGGCGGACCCCGGCTCTGACGCCCCGGTCCAGGTGGACGGCTCCGCCCCCTGGAAGGACGGCAACAACGTGGAGTTGGACACGGAGGTTGCCAAGATGAACGAAAACGCGCTCATGTTCGAGGCGGGCCTGAAGATGCTCGGGACCCGCATGAACATGTACTCGAGCGCCCTCAAGAGGTAATGAAAAATGGATTCTTTCGGGATTCTGGAAGTTAGCGCCTCGGCGCTCAGTGCGCAGAGGCAGAGGATGGACGCCATAGCCTCCAATATGGCGAACGCCCGGTCTACGAAGTCCGAAGAGGGCGGCCCGTACAAAAAAAGGGAGGTCGTCTTCTCCACGATGCCGATTGAGTCGGGCCCGGATGGTTCTCTTGAGGGCGTGCAGGTCTCCGATGTCGTCAAGGAGAACGCCTTCCAGAGCGTCTATGACCCTGGAAACCCCGATGCGGACAAGAAAGGTTTTGTCACGATGCCCGATATAAACGTGGTGGAAGAGATGGTCAACATGATGACGGCCTATCGCGCCTACGAGGCGTCGGTCTCGACGTTCAACGTCTCGAAGGCGATGCTCAACAAGGCCCTGGAGCTTGGAGGCCGGTGATGCCGGATATCGGCGCAAACGGGGGCATCGGCGGGGGCGTCAATGGGGCGGGGGGGGCCGATGGGCTTACCCGCGAGCTTAAGAGCGTCGGCAATAAGGCCGATGCGAAGGCGTTTGACGAGGCGATGAGCCAGGCCATAAACGAGGTGACCCAGATACAGCAGAGCGCCGACAAGGCGACGCAGGACCTCGCAAACGGAGGCGACATGACGCAGGCCATAATCGAGATGCAGAAGGCGGACCTCAATTTCCAGCTCATGATTGACGTCAGAAACCGGATACTGAACGCCTACGACCAGATTATGGGGATGCAGATCTGATGCCGAAATTCATCACGGTCATACTGGAGCAGCTGAAGGGCCTGCCCAGAAGCAGGCAGGCGGCCTTTCTTGGCGGGGCGGTACTGCTGGTGGCAGCCATTGTCATCTCGTTTACATGGCTGCAGAAGCCGGATTATGAGCTTTTGTATTCGAACCTGACCGCCGAGGACGCGGGGCTCATCATGCAGAAACTCGACGCGCAGAAGGTCCCCTACAAGGCGGCGGCGGAAGGGCTTATGGTGCCGGCGGACAAAGTGGACCTCCTGCGGCTGAAACTCGCGGCCGAGGGGCTGCCGCAGAGCGGCGGGGTCGGCTTTGAAATATTCGACAAAAACAGCTACACGACAACGGATTTCGTACAGAAGGTCGACTACAAGAGGGCGCTCCAGGGCGAGCTTGCCCGCACCATCAGGACGATTTCGGGCATCGAGCTCTGCAGGGTCCAGCTAGTGATACCGGACAACACCGATTTCCTCTCCGACAAGCAGGAAAAACCCAGGGCGTCGGTGCTGATAAAACTCTCTCCGGGCAGGACGCTTTCGCAAGGCCAGGTGCAGGGTATCGTCCACCTGGTGGCAAGCAGCGTCGAGGGGCTTGAACCCTCGGACGTTTCCGTCGTGGACAGCCAGGGGTACATCCTGAATTCCCCGGAAGACGAAAACATCGTGCTCACGAGCAGCCAGCTCGACTACGAGCGCACGGTCGAGAAAGGCATCGAGACCCGAGTGGCGGGCATCCTGGAGCCGGTGGTGGGCCCGGGGAACGTGAAGGTGAAGGTCGCCGCGGACATAGATTTCACGAAGATGGACAAGGTCGAGGAAACCTATGACCCGGACAGCCAGGTGGCAAGGAGCCAGCAGAGCACCGATGAGAAGTCCACGACCGGCGCCCCCGGCGGGATACCCGGCGCGACCTCCAACCTGCCGGGGAAACCGGCCGTTGCCGCGTTTGCCTCATCCGGCGTCTCCGAGAAGAAGAATGAGACCGTCAATTACGAGATAAGCAAGGTCACCAGCCATATAGAAAACGCCACGGGCGTTGTCAGTCGGCTTTCGGTGGTCGCCCTTGTGGACGGCACTTATAAAAACGTGAAGGGCAAGACGCAGTACATTCCGCGCTCGGACCAGGACCTGAAACAGTTCGAGGACATGGTGAAAAAGGCCGTGGGCTTCAACGCCGACAGGGGAGACCAGGTGAAGGTGGTGAACATGCCTTTCAGCGCCGGGGCCGAAGAAGAGCTGGCCGCCGCGCCTAAACCCTCGGAGCTGCCGGTCGTCCTGTCGGTCCTGAAACGTCTGGCGCCGGTCATATTCGTCATCCTTGTCTTTTTCTTCGTGGTCAGGCCATTGGTGAAGGCCCTTGCCAGGCCGGGCAGGCAGACGGCGACGCCGCAGCTCTCCGAGGAGGCCCGGAGGCTCCTCGAGCAGGCCGAGGGGCATAAGCGGATAACGGCGGATAAGCCGGACCGCGAACCCCGGGCCGTAAGCTGGGCGAAGGAAAACCCGAAGGAGGCGGCCTTCATGATCAAAAACTGGATTGAGGAAAAGTAGAAGGCCCCTTCATGATCAAAAACTGGAAAGAGGAAAAGTAAAAGACCATGGGCCTTTCGGGATACGAGAAAGCGGCCATATTCCTTGCCTCGATAGGCCAGGAGGCCGCGGCGGAGGTGCTGAAAGTCCTCGATATGAGGTTCGTAGAGGAGATAACCAAACAGATGACGAGGCTCTCGGCGATCAAGCGGGCCACCCTCCAGAGCGTCTTCGACGAGGTCGACGAGACGATATCCAAGGGAGACATGGTCGTCAGCGGGGACGAATTCATAAAAGAGGCGCTCTCAAAGGGATTGGGGTCGGAGAGCGCGGGGAAGGTCCTGGAGACCGCCACGAAGAGCAGGACCCTCGATTCCCTGAAATGGGTGGAAGCAAAGACGCTCTCAAATTTCCTGGTCACGGAGCACCCCCAGACGGTCGCCCTGATAATAAGCCTCCTCGAGCCCCCCAAGGCCGCCGAGGTGTTCGGGTCGCTTCCGGAAGGCCTGAAGGCGGAGGTCTCCTTCAGGATTGCCACGACGGAGCGCATCCCGGAGAGCGCGATCGAGGAGCTTAACGAGACGCTGAAGGGCCACCTTGACGTGGGCGGCGGCTCGGGCAAGAAGGTCGAAGGGGCAAAGACGCTTGCCGAAATATTAAACCACTGCGACAGGGCCACCGAGCAGAAGGTGCTGGAGGCGATGGAGGAGAGAAACGCAAACATGGCCGATTCCGTTCGGGGGTTCATGTTTGTCTTCGACGACCTCTCCGGCGTCGACGACAAGGGCATCCAGGTGCTGCTGAAGGAGATCTCCACGGACGACCTCACCCTGGCCCTGAAGACCGCCTCGCAGGCGCTGAAAGATAAACTCTTCAAGAACATGTCCCAGAGGGCCGCGGAACTCCTGAAGGACGAGATGCAGAACAAGGGGCCCGCGAGGGTGTCGGACGTGGAGAAGGCGCAGCAGGCCATCGTGAAGATCGCAAGAAAGCTGGAGGCCGAGGGCAGGATAATCCTCGCCGGGAAAGGAGACGAGGAACTTGTGGTCTGACGATTTTGCCGGGGCCGGCCTGCCCAGGGAGGTCCTGCCCTTCGAGATGCCGCTGCTGGAGGCCGTCTCCTTCGCCACGGATGGGCAGGACATCATGTCCGTCCTCACCGGGGACCTCTGCGGGCAAGCCGATGAAGGCGCGAAGGCCGTGGAGACCGCAACCCGCCTGGAAGTCCTGGAGCGGGAAGCCTACGAAAAGGGGTTTGCGACGGGTGAGCAGGCGGGCTTCGCCATGGGCGAACAAAAGGCCCTCGTCCTGCTGGGAAAGCTTGAGAACCTGATCGGAGAGATTTCGTCGCTCAGGGAAAGGACGTTGCGGGAGATGGAGCCGCAGTTCGTGGAGCTTGCACTGAGCGCGGCAAGGAAGATAATCCTCGACGAGCTTACCCTTAACCCGGAGGCCGTCACGAGGATCACCAGGGAGGCGCTTTCAAAGATGCAGCCGCAGGGCAGGATAACGATACGTACCAGCCCGGCCCTGATGGAGACCATTTCAAGGCATAAACCGGAGCTTCTGGGCGCGCACGCGGACATCGTCTTTGAGGGCGACCCGGCGTCGCCGCGTTTCGGCTGCGTGGTAGCCGGCCAGCACCAGGAGATCGCAACCGGCATCGACATTCAGCTTAAAAACCTGATCAAGCAGATGGCCGGCAACCTGGGCAGCAAGCCGCAGGCGGACAAGTGACGGGCGGCGGCGTGGCAGAGGGTGGAGCGAAGCGGAGGGTGAGGGAATTCAGGACATTAATTTGCGGGGATCAATAAAATGCAGGGCCTGACGCCATACATAGAGGCGGTAAAAAACAGCGACCCGCTGCGGGTCCGCGGCAAGGTCACAGAGATAACGGGCATCATCATCAAGGCCGCCGGCATAGAGAGCTCCATCGGGGAGTCCTGTTTGATTTACTCCTCGGGCGGGGACCCGATAGACGCCGAAGTCGTGGGTTTCAGGGACGGCCATGTCCTTCTCATGGCCACGGGCGAACTGGCCGGCATCAAACCCGGCAGTCCGGTCGAGCTTCTGGGCAAGAACGTCTCCGTGAAGGTGGGCCCGGAGATGAAGGGCAGGGTCATAAACGACAGGTGCCTTCCGATGGACGCAAAGGGCCCGATTACAGGCATGGATTATCCCCTGACGGCCCCTACGCCAAGCCCGATGGGAAGGAAAAGGATCCGCGAGCCGCTGGACCTGGGCATCAGGGCCATAAACGGGCTGCTGACGTGCGGCAAGGGGCAGAGGATCGGCATAATGGCCGGCTCGGGGGTCGGCAAGAGCGTCCTTCTGGGCATGACGGCAAGGTTCACCGAGGCTACCGTAAACGTCATCGCGCTCATCGGCGAGCGCGGCAGGGAAGTGCGGGAGTTCATCGAAAAGGACCTGGGCGAGGACGGGATAAAAAAATCGGTCGTGGTCATCTCCACGGCGGAAAATCCCCCCCTTGCCAAGGTGAGGGCCGCGCTGGCCGCCACCGCCATAGCGGAGTATTTCAGGGACAGGGGGGAAAACGTCCTGCTGCTCATGGACTCGCTGACAAGGGTGGCGCAGGCGCAAAGGGAGATAGGTCTTGCCGTGGGCGAGCCGCCCACCACAAAAGGCTATACCCCCTCGGTGTTCGCCCTGCTGCCGAAGATACTGGAGCGCGCGGGCACGGGCGAGGGGCGGGGCAGCATCACGGGCATATACACCGTTTTGGTCGAGGGCGATGACATGGCCGACCCGGTCGCGGACGCCGCCAGGGCCATCCTGGACGGCCATATCGTGCTGTCGCGCAGCCTCGCGATGGAGAACCACTATCCGTCCATCGACATACTGCAGAGCGTGAGCCGCCTCATGCCGGACATCGTCGACGCAAGGCACAGGCAGTACGCCTCCAAGTTCATGGAGGCGATGGCGACTTACAAGAAAATGGAGGACATGATAAACCTTGGCGCTTACAAGGCGGGCTCGAACCCGCGTGTCGACTTCGCCCTCGGCATTATCGACAGGCTCAGGGAATACCTCAGGCAGGACATGAACGAGAGGCGCGACATGGCCGACAGCATCCAGGGGCTCTATTATATCTTCGAAGACATTGAAAAAAAAGCTGAGGAACGCGCATGACAAGCAAAAAACTTTCGAGGATCATCGAATGGAAGGGTGTGGTCAAGGAGCAGATGTCCATGGAGATGAGGAAGACCAGAGAGCGGCTGCAGGTAGAGCTGAACAAGCTTGACGGCATGAAGGTAAAACTCGCCGAGAACATGGAGACCATGGACAGCATATATTCCCGCGGAGACGTGGACACGGAGAGGCTCGAACTTCTCAGCAACTACGTGATCTATCTGGACAAGCGGATAAAGGAGCAGGAGACAAGGATCTCGGAGATACTAAACGAGGTGGAGATCAAACAAAGCTCCCTCCGAAACGCCTACCGGGAAGAGCGCGTCTTCGAGATACTCCGAAACAGGATAGCCGATGAGGAACTCCGGGAAAGACAGTCCATCGAGCAAAAGGAACTGGATTTTAACACCGTCACCAGGAAGACAAACAAATGAGGTTCTTTTTTTTATTTTTAATCGCATCCGTATTGCTTCTCCCCGCGTCCGCACGCGCCGCGCAGCCCGGTTACAAGATTAACACGGAGGATTTCAGCGGGCAGCAGGGAAACGAGCTGAAAGCCCGCGAAGAGGCGCTGAAAATATCGGAGCAGAGGTTGTTGGCGCTTAAAAAGGACGTGGACCAGAGGATAGCCAGGTACCAAAACCTCCTGGCCCAGGTGCAGGATGCGCTAAAACTGTATCAGGCCGCCTCAAACCAGGGCATACAGCGCCTCGTGAAGGTCTACGAGACGATGCCGCCAGGAAATACGGCCCAGGCGATCTCCGGGCTTGATCTGGCCACTGCGGTAAAAATAATGCTCATGATGAAACCCAGAAAAGCCGCCGCGGTAATGGCGCAGATGTCCCCCGAGAAGGCCCAGGCAATCTCAAACGGGATGCTGGGCATCGGGAAAAAAATTCCTATCAGGTAAATCTTTCACCCCCTCTTCCGTCAGGCCTGCCCGTCCTGGCGTTAAAATTACGCATCCCAGGGCTTCGAGTTGCGGACCAAATGAAATGTTTTTTGATTTGATGCCCGGAGCCCGGCAGGTGATGAGGGCCGTTGAAAACGGCGTCGGCCCCGGCGCCCGGCCTTGGCGGGGCGGATATTTTTCCTTTTATATCCGGTTGGTTGGCATTTTTCAGCAAAGGCATTTTCACTTGTGATGTGACCGTCTCACCGATTTAAAAAAAGCCGGCTTCCTTTGCGCGGGATGGACCATGACGCCGGGGATTGGCGTTTCGTCTCCGCACGGGATAAACCTGGCACGCATATTGATAAATATACCCGCATGAAGGCGTCTTTTATATCGGCGGACAATACGGATATGAAGCGAAATGCAGGCGCGGGCGGTCCGCAGGCGGCCGGCGGGCCGGGCCGGGGAACAGGCAAAGACAAGGCCGGCAAGAAATTCGAGGAGACGGTCTCGGAAATAATGATGTCTCCCGCTGCCCAAACCCAAACGGCCCCTTCGCCGGCGTCCGCTTCGAGGGCGCCCGTTTCGACGACGAACGGGCTAACGTCGTCCAATGGGCAGATATCGGCAGATAACCAGGTTTCGCCCGCCGGGCAGGTTTCGACTAACGGGCAGACGTCGCCCAATGCGCCAGGTTCGACCGGTAAGGATAAGGCGTCCGGCGCTCAAACATTTTTGGCAAATGCGGATGTGCTCCTGAAAGGAAGCGCTTCAGGGCCGGACGCACCCGCACTGGCGGATTCGCAGGCCATTGCACCGACAAGCCAGGTTTCCTCTCTTGTTTCTGAATTGTCCGGGTATGGGACTGCATCAGAAAAAACAGCAGCATCCGCAGCCGCCCCCGCAGCTGTGGACAACGGCGGGGCCGATACGGCCGGGCCCGGACAAAAACAAAAAGCGGCCGGTATTTCCATATCCGGCGGGCTGAGGCCTGATGATAAGGCAGCCGGGGGCGCCCTGGCCGGAGGGGCCGCAAACGAAACCGTATCAGGCCAGGGGGAAAAGCCGTCTTCCCCAATGCCGCCGGCCGTCCCGCCCTCCGGCGGCGACCGACAGAAAGAAATCCCTTCGCAAGATACAGGGGACGCCAAAAACGACCCCGCGGCAAAGGTAAAACCGGCGGATAAGACCGCGGCGCTGGACAATATCGGGCCGGACGGGCTCGCCGGCGCAATCGGGTTGGCTGATTTGTTGCCGGATGTCTCGGGTCAGCAGACCGCCGGGTCCGGCAAAGGGCAAATGCAAGCGGCTCCGGATGCGACCCCGCAGTCCACCGCCGGGGCCGGGAAATCCGCCGGTAATCCCGTGCCCACGGGTAAAAATTCTGTGCCCGCTCAGGGCGAAATTATTCAGGGCGGAGGGGCAGGGGCCGCCCCACAAAAAGTTGATGCCTCGGGCGGCGGAGCGCCTATGTCCGCAGGCAATCCCGCCGATAATGCGACGACCGGCGGCGGGGCGACTAACGCAAATGGAAACATTCAGGCGGACAAGACAGTCCAGGCGGGGCAGCAATCCGGCAAATTAATAAATCAGTCGGGCCAAACGGGCCGTGAAGGCGGGCAGGGCCAGGCAGGGACGGGTCAGGATGCGGGCGGACAG
>JAJYJK010000001.1:0-147722 GCA_021789555.1 Nitrospirota bacterium | reverse complement strand
GCTCAGTCGGTGGGCCCATTGGCCGGCCAGCATGGGGGACGGGGAGATCAGCCGGCTACGGGTAAGGTGGCGGGTCAAGCGGGCTTTCAGACCCAGACAATCAGCCAATTGGCAAGTCATGCGGGGAGTCAGTCCGCAAGTTTTAATTCGGGCCTTCAGGGTGGCGTTCTGCAGAGCGGGGCCGCGCCGCAGGGCGGGGCAAGTGCGCCTCAAGGACAATCGGCAAGCCAGCCGGCCCCGCATGCGGCGCCGGTGAAGGCCGGCGCGGATGATACTTTTGTCGTAACCAGACAGGACGCAAAGACAATCGAAGTGAGAATAGAACCGGAAGGGCTGGGGAAAATGGATATAAGGCTCTTCATCGACAAGGGGCACGTTAACGCCCATATAAACGCCTCTGAATCCATCGGGAAGGAAGTCATCGAAGGCAACCTGCACAATATCATGAGCAAACTGGCGGGCGATGGGATAAATGTAGGGAGTTTTTCAGTCTCTTTGAGAAACGGCAAAAGGGAAGGTTGGGAGGGCCCGGAAAAAGACGGCGGAACCCCAGCCGTGGAAAAAACCGGTCCGGCCGAGCCCCAGGGGCAGCCGGCCATTAACGCGCCGTCCGGCCACGGGGGCGCGGGGACCATAAGTCTGTTCGCATGATAAGGAGGTGGATTTCATGGATGTGACATCAGCGTCTTCACAGACGTCCGGCGCGAATTCTTCCACGGGCGCAAGCGGCCAGTCCAGCTCGGGCCTGCCGAGCGCGGCCGCGCTTCAAAACCAGTTTATGCAGCTCCTCACGGCCCAGCTTAAGTATCAGGACCCGCTTAAGCCAATGGACAACACCCAGTTCACGGCGCAGCTCGCCCAGTTCAGCCAGCTCGCCCAGCTAAGCAATCTCAACACCACGATGGGCAATCTCTCCAATAACGTCATGGCGGGCAACCTCATCGGCAAATACGTCGAGACGGCGTCCAAGGGCTTTACCCAGGTTACGGGCGAATCGTTTAGCAACGGCCAGGCGAGCCTGGTTTTATCGGACAACTCGAGCGTCAGTCCAAGCGACGTCACGCAGGTAAAAAACAGCATTTAAAGGAGGCTCCGGAGAAAATGATATCTTCAATGTACACAGCCGTAAGCGGACTTAACGCGGAAGACGCCGATCTCTCGGTGATCGGCAACAACATCGCAAACGAAAACACCGTAGGGTTTAAGGGCTCCAGGTCCGTCTTCGGAGACGTCCTGTCGGCCGAGATCGCGGGCCAGCAGGTGGGCGGGGGCGTGGCCGTTGACGCCGTCTCCCCATCGTTCAGCCAGGGCGCCCTGGAGACCACCTCGAACACATTGGATTTGGCGATCGAGGGCGACGGGTTTTTTGTCGTCAACGGCACAAGCGGCGAGCTTTATACCAGGGCCGGAGAGTTCTCGACCGACAAGAACGGCAACATCTGCGATTCCAGGGGCGACGTCCTTCAGGGTTATCAGACCGACGCAAACGGCAATATCACCGGCTCCATCGGAAACCTGACGCTCACCGTTTCCCAGATCCCCGCGCAGCCGACCTCGACAGTCGACATGAACCTGAACCTGGAGTCGAGCGCCACGACTTATCCGGCCAGCGGGGCCGGTTCCTTCACCCTGGACGGAAACGGAGACGGCGTAAAGAACGACCCGGCCAACTACAATTACAGCACCACGGCGACCGTCTACGATTCCTCGACCGCTCACACGGTGACGGCCTATTATGTGAAAACGGCGGCCAATACATGGCAGGTGTATTATGCGTATCCCGACCCCGCCAACCCCGGGCAGCTCACCGAGGCGACCGACCCCACCACGGGCAACTCGTACCAGAAACTCACCTTTAACGCAAGCGGCGCGCTCGTTAACGACGACAGCGACGGCCCCCTGTCGTTCAATTTCGTCACCACCCAGAACATCAAGTTCGATTACGGCACCAGCATCGCGGAGGGCGGCAGCGGCCTCGACGGCACCACCCAGTTCGCCTCGGACTTTGCCGTGCAGAACATCACCCAGGACGGCTACCCCACGGGCGCGCTGGACAGTTACACGATAGACAAAAACGGGATCATCACCGGCAAGTTTACAAACGGGAAGGAAAAGACGCTCGGAGAGATAATCCTTGCGAAGTTCGACTCCCCCACCAGCCTGGAGCAGCTCGACGGCAATATGTATTCCCAGACGACGGCATCGGGGCAGGCCCTTATCGGAAAGCCGCAGACCTCCGGCATGGGCAGCGTCAATTCGGGCAGCCTTGAGGAAAGCAACGTCGACCTCTCGGACCAGTTCGTGAAGATGATCGCCGCGCAGAGCGGCTACGAGGCCAACTCCAAGATGATCACCACGATGGACCAGCTCATGCAGACGCTGGTAAACATGAAACAGTAAAAAATATCTTTGCTCCCTCCCTCATGCGGGGCGGCCTCCGGCCGCCCCTTTTTGTCCTCCGTCTTGACATCCGCAATGTTTGCGTCTAATATTATCATCATCATATAACTTCCGAATATCGCCCGAATATCCAGGCCTGAGCGGCCATAATAACTTCAGAATAATTCCCGGGGGGGTTGCGGCTGAAAAAAATGAAGACTGCAATTTCTTTGCTGGCGGGGGCGATGCTCCTGCTGGCAGTCGCCATGACCGGCAATAGAAAAGAGCCGTCCGCGGAAGGCAAAAGCGGCGCGGCCCTGATTGCCCGCGCGGCCGTCGAAAGACAAAAAGACAAAGATGAGAAGGAAAAGACCGCCGTCCTTGAATGGATGAGCAGGGGCAGTGGCCTGCACCTGAACACGGTGGAGCGGATATACGACGACGCGCACAGGCACCGTTTCCCGGACGTGCTTATCGCGATAGCGAAAGTGGAGTCCAATTTCGATCCGGAGGCTCTTTCCGACAGGGGCGCGGTCGGCCTGATGCAGGTGGTGGGCGGCACCTGGGCGGAGGAATTGAGGCAGCACGGGATAATCCGCGATGAAGAGGACCTTTTCAACGCCTCCAAATGCATGGATGCGGGCGCTTATATACTCGATAAATACATGGCCTGGAAGAGGGGCAACCTGGAGGCCGCGCTTATCCATTACGGCGGCCCCGCCGATCATGATTATGTGAGAAGGATACTCGCGGCGCTCGATGAGATCAGGGCGGTGAAGGGGAAGAATTAGCGGCTGGGCGCTGTAAACCTTCTCACTGGACAGGGATGTTGTGTTTGCTTTTCGGAATTTCCTTTCATATAATAAAAAGTAAGGCAATTTAATATTTGTAAGGAGATTGTAAATGACAGCGCTTGCGAAGGTCACATCCAAAGGACAGATTACTCTGCCGAAAGAGGTGAGGGACTTGCTGCGTATCCGGACCGGCAGCATCGTGGTCTTCGAGAAAGAAGATGAAAAACTCGTTGTGAAGGCCGCGAAGACGCTTCAGGATTTCAAAGGATTTCTGAAGGGCAGGCAGGGGCGTGCTGATTTTGAGGAAATGAGGGAAAAAGCAAAGGAATATATCGGGAAAAAGAGCGCCCGGCGTGGATAAGACCAAACGGATCGTTTTCGACACGAACCTGCTCATCAGATACCTCATCAATGATGATGCGCGCAAGGCGCAAATTGTCGATGCACTCCTGAAAAAAGCCGGAAACGGCGAAGTCCATATTCTTTTGCCAGGCATAGTCGTTGCGGAACTCGTTTGGGTGCTTGAGAGTTTCTATCGCATGAAGGCCGCGGAGATCGCCGATCTCGTGGACTCGATCCTGAATACTCCCGGCCTCACTGTCTCTGACGATGTGATCGTCCGTTCCGCCCTCAAACGGTACAGGACCGAGGGGGTTGATCTTGTGGATGCCTGGATTGCTGCATTCGCCCAAAAAAACGGAGCGCGCGAGATCCATACCTTTGACAAAAAACATTTTAAGGGCATCGAGGGCGTCGCAGTGGTGCAACTTTGAACATTCCCCGGCGTATTCCACCTGTTTCCGGCATAATACGCCCTCAGCCGGCCGATCATTCTTGATCAGACCAAAAAACTGAAGGGAGTCGCAACATCATAACCACATTTCTATTTTGCCTTGACAGGGGCTTGAAGACGGGTTGATTTCAAAATACATTTTTGGCTAAACTACCTATAGTGCTTCAGCCCTGTTTCGTAAAGGTGTCCGGAATAAAAAATCAGCCCGCATCCCAATTTATGTCCTCATAAGGTCGAAAGGTGAATTCCATGCGAAGAAAGGCGAAGATAATCTGCACCATCGGGCCGGCCTCCATCGACCGCAAAATGATTGGCGGGCTCATAGCGCGCGGCATGAACGTCGCTCGCCTGAATTTTTCCCACGGCACGCATGCCTTTCATGAGGGGGCGATAAAGACGATACGCGAGGAGGCCCTCAGGCTCAAGAAAACGGTCGCCATCATGCAGGACCTGCAGGGCATCAAGATCCGCGTGGGCGCCCTGAAGGGAGGCCAGGTCGAGCTCCGGAAGGGCCGGACGGTGACGGTGAGGCGCGGCGGCGGGCCCGGCGACGAAAACACCATCTACATAGAATACCCGCATCTGATAGACGCCTCGGAGGAAGGGCATCGCCTGCTGCTGAGCGACGGCCTGATAGAGTTGCAGATAACGGAGAAGGGGACGGATTACCTGAGGGCCGTCGTGAAGACCGGCGGCGTGCTCAAGGAAAAAAAGGGCGCGAACCTGCCGGGGCTAAAACCCCTCGACACGTCATTCACCAAAAAAGACGAGGCGGACCTCCGTCTCGGCCTGAGGCATGGAGTGGATTACGTCGCTCTCTCCTTTGTGCGGACCGCAAATGACGTGCTTGCGCTGCGGGACTTCCTCAGGAAGCAAGACGCGGAGGGGCTGCCCGTCATAGCCAAGATAGAGACCCCGCAGGGGATAAAGAACCTCGATGAAATATTGCCGCTGGTGGAAGGCATTATGGTGGCCAGGGGGGACCTGGGCGTGGAGATACCGCCCGAAAATGTGCCCATTGCGCAGAAATCCCTCGTAGAGAAGGCCAACAGGGCCGGAAAGTTCGTGATCATCGCCACCGAGATGCTCGAATCGATGACGGAGCGTCCGCGCCCCACAAGGGCCGAGACCACCGATGTCTCCAACGCCATTCTGGACGGCGCGGACGCCGTGATGCTCTCCCAGGAGACCTCGGTCGGGAAATATCCGCTGGAGGCCGTCGACATGATGGGCAGGATCATCGAGGAGACCGAGCTGTCGCTGCCGATAAAGAGCCGCTACCAGCAGAAGGGGACTTTTTCAGAGGCCGTGGCGCGGGCCGCCACGGACGCCGCGCAGGGCGTGAAGGCCAAATACATCATAGCCTTCACCCAGTCCGGCTCCACCGCGCGGCTGGTCTCCATGCTCCGCCCCGAAGTGGAGATAATCGCCTTCAGCCCCTCCGAGATCGCCTTGCGCCGCATGGCGCTCTATTGGGGCGTCCTCGCCCGCAGGATACGAAGACTGGCAAGCATGGACGCGCAGTTCAAGGAGGTGGAAAAAGCGCTCCTTGCTGAAAAACTGGCCAGAAACGGCGATATAATCGTCATCACCGCCGGCATCCCCAACAAGAAGGGCACAACCCGCTTTATGAAGCTCCACGTCATAGGCAAGGAATAAAAGCCGCCCTCTAAACTTAAGCGCCCTCACTCGACTCTACCTTTGCCCCAATAAGGGGACCAGTCCCCTTTTGGCTTTTCGTGGACCCTCCGCCCCTCAAGTCAGAGGGTTCGTCATCCCTCAGTCATTTTTTTGACGGAATCATTCCCTAAATATCCTCTTTTAAAAAATACTCTTTAAAATCAATCGCTTATTTTCTGGCATGGTATTTGTTTCATTATGGTCTGTAACAACGGCTGGAAGATAAGAAAGACTGGAGGATGTCAAAAAAGATGCCGGAAGAAAAGCCGCAGGAAGAGGCAGCACAAGAGCAGGACGCCGGCACGCCAGCCAAACCGGGCAAGAAAAAGATGCTCGTCAGGCTGGGCGTAATCGCGCTCGCGGTAGTGGTTCTTGCGGGGGGCGGTTTTTTTGCCTATCAGAAGTTTTTCGCCAAGGGCGCAAAGGGGGACAAGGCGAAATCCAAACAGGCCGGCGAAAAAAGCGCCCTCGCCCCGATGGACCCCTTCATCCTCAATCTCTCCGACCCTGGCAGGTTTTTGAAGCTCTCGATGCAGTTAGAGGTGGACGACCAGGCCGACGTCCCCATGATCGAAGGGAATAAACCGCAGATCAAGGACGCGGTCATCACCCTCATAAGCAGCAAGTCTGTCGACGACCTGTCGACGGCCGAGGGCAAGATGCAGCTCAAGGACGACCTTGTCCTCAGGGTCAACCAGGTGGTGGGGAAACCCGTTGTGAAGAACATCTACTTCACGGAATTCATAATGCAATGAGCGACATACTTTCACAGGATGAGGTCGATGCCCTGCTGAAGGGCGTCGATTCCGGAGAGATAGAGACCGGGGCGGGCGAGGGCAATGCGCCCTCCGGCACGCGCCCCTACGACTTCACCAGCCAGGAGCGCATCATCCGCGGCCGGATGCCCGGGCTCGAGATCGTAAACGAGCGTTTTTCAAGGCTCTTCAGGAATTCGCTGACGAACCTCATCATGCGGTTCGTGGACATGAGCGTGCACAGCGTGCAGATAGTAAAATTCGGCGAGTTCATGAAGAGCATCCCCTTTCCGTCCTCGATAAACATCTTCAAGATGAACCCCCTTAAGGGCTATGCCCTCGCCGTCATGGAGGCCCCCCTTGTCTTCGGACTGGTGGAGTTTTTCTTCGGCGGCAAGAGCACTCCTTATGTAAAGAGCGAGGGCAGGTCCTTCACCACGATAGAAAACATGGTCATAAAGAAGATAACGAACCTGGTGCTCGCGGACCTCGCCTCCGCCTGGAACGTCATAATCCCGGTAAGCCCCGAATACGTCTGGTCGGAGATGAACCCGCAGTTCGTGACCATTGCGACCCCGGGCGAGATTGTCATAAAGGTCGAAGTCCACGTCGAGGTGGAGGATTTTACCGGGAAGCTCTTCTTCTGCTTCCCGTATTCCATGGTCGAGCCGATAAAGGACAAGCTCAACACCGGCATACAGGGGGAAAAGTTCGAGATAGACCATCGGTGGGTGGCCAAGCTCAGGGAGATACTGCTTGATTCCATGGTGGAGGTTTCGGTGGAACTGGGCAGGACGGACCTCACCTTCGGCGATATCATGCGCCTTGAGAAGGGCAGCGTCATAAATATCGGCAAACCGGTTGACGGGGATCTGGCGGTCAGGGTGGAGGGCGTCGGGAAATTCTACGGCAGACCCGGCAGGAGCAAAGGCAGCCAGGCCGTCAGGATAACCAGGGCAATCCGGGCCGATCTGAAAGAGGAGACGATATGAGCGAAGAATCGGGAAAGGTCAGGGAGCAGGCGGAGGCCGCCACCCACGAGGCGGCGAGGGCGCATGTGGCGCAGGATGGCAGGGACATGGATTTCCTCCTCGACATCCCGCTGGAGGTGACGGTGGAGCTGGGCAACACGCGCATGTTCATACGCGACCTGCTGCAGCTGGGGCAGGGCTCGGTCATAGAGCTTGAGAAGCTCGCCGGCGAGCCCATGGAGGTGCTTGTGAACAAGAAGCTCGTGGCCCGGGGCGAAGTCGTCGTCATAAACGAAAAATTCGGCGTGCGCCTCACCGACATCATAAGCCCCACGGAGAGGATAAGGAAACTGAAATGATGTTGGTTTACCTGAGAATGTTTGCCGCCCTGGGGGCCGTGATAGGGCTCATATACCTGGCGGCCTCCTTCATGAGAAAGCGCCAGGGGAAGCCCGGCCTTCTGAACATGATGGCCTACCAGTCCTTCGGGCCCAAGAGGGGAATTGCGCTTATGAGGCTCGGCGGCGATATACTGCTTCTGGGAGTGACGCCGACTGAACTGAAGCTCATGAAGGTATACTCGTGGCGCGAACTGGGCCTTCCGGATACGGAGCCGGCCCCCGGGGCTGGCCCGCGCTCGGGCGGAAAGGACGGCCTGGCCGGATGAACTTCGGTTCCCGCGATTCCCTGGTCGGCGTATTCTTCCTCATAAGCTTTCTTTCGGTCCTGCCGGCCATCCTCATAATGTTCACTTCCTTTACGAGGATCGTGATAGTGCTGTCCTTCATGCGCCAGGCCATCGGCGGGCAGCAGATCCCCCCGAACCCGGTGATAATCGGCCTGTCGATCTTCCTGACGCTGTTCATAATGTCGCCGACCATAAACACGATAACGGCGGACGCCGTGAACCCGTACATGGCAAGACAGATAAATATGCAGCAGGCGCTCCAGCAGGCGGCCCCCCCGATAAAGAGTTTCATGCTGCGGCAGACCAGGCAGAAGGACCTGGCCCTCTTCGTCAAGATTGCCCGGCAGGACGGGCAGCTCGGCGACGCCGCCGTGAAGAGCCCCGGGGATCTGCCCCTGAGGGTGGTGGTGCCGGCCTTCGTCATAAGCGAGCTGAAGACGGCATTCGAGATAGGATTTCTCATATACCTGCCGTTTCTTGTGATAGACATGGTCGTGTCGAGCATCCTTCTGTCGATGGGCATGATGATGCTGCCCCCGGTGCTCATATCGCTGCCGTTTAAGCTCCTGCTGTTCGTGCTGGTCGACGGATGGAACCTTGTGACCAGCTCGATAATAAGGAGTTTCCATTGAGGGGTCTTGAATGAACCAGGACACGATAAGGCAGATAGCCGCGCAGACGTTCAGGGTCGTGCTGCTCGCCTCCGGCCCGGCGCTCCTCGTGAGCCTGGTCACCGGCCTTTTGATAGGCCTCTTCCAGACCGTCACCCAGATACAGGAGTTCACGCTTACGTTCGTGCCCAAGATAATAGCCGTCTTTGTGTGCATCTTCGTGTTGGCGCCATGGCTTACCAAGGTCCTGGTCGGATTCACGTACCAGATGATATACAACATACCCTCATACATAAGGTGACGGCATGGAACCGGTCGGCATAAACATATTTGCGCGTTATATTCCGGTATTCCTCCTGGTCCTTTTGAGGACGAGCGTTGCGGTGGCCTTCCTGCCGTTTTTCTCCAGCTCGGTATTTCCCAAGATGTTCCGGATCGGCTTTGTGGTCGCGCTCGCCGTCGTGCTTACCCCGGTGGTGAATTTCGCCATCCCCGCCCGCTCCGAGATCGCGGGCGTGATCCTCAGGGAGACGGTCCTTGGGGCCGCCCTCGGGTTCGCCGGGCGGCTCGTCTTCTTCGGCATCGATATGGCCGCCGAGTTGATAAGCCTTTCGATGGGGCTCTCCACGGCGACCCTTCTTAATCCGGAGATAGGGCAGACGACCGAGCTTACGACCTTCTACACCATGTTCTCGATGCTCGTCTTCCTGGCGGTTGACGCCCACCATTCGATCATTTATATCTTCGTGAAGAGTTTTGAGTGGCTGCCCCCGGGGGGCGCAAATATCGCCAGGCTTACCCCGGCGCTGACCGCAATGGCCGGCAAGATGTTTGTCCTTGCCCTGCGGCTCTCCGCGCCCGTTGTGATAGCGATGTTCGCAATCAACATCCTGCTTGGCTTTATTTACAAGGCGGCCCCGCAGATGAACGTCTTTTTCATAGGCTACCCGGTCTACATATTCGTGGGCTTCATGCTCCTGTTTATCGGGCTTCCGGCGTTCGTCGGGGTCATGGGGGCCAGTTTCGATTCCGTGAAGGGCGACATGATCAGGATATTGGCGGCGGCGAGGGGATAGGCGGCGGAGATGGCTGAAGCCGGAGAGAGAACTGAACGGGCAACCCCAAGGAAGCGGCAGAAGGCCAGGGAAAAAGGCCAGGTCGCAAGGGGCCGGGAGCTTACGTCCATGGCCGCCATGGCGGGGGTCATCCTCATAGTCTATTTCGACGGCCACGCCGTCATGGGCAGGCTGGAGGACATGACCGGGGGTCTCCTCGGCTTCCGCTACGGCATGGATCCGGTGAAGGCCGTAAAGGCGGCGGCCCTGGAGATGATCCACATAATCATGCCCTTCCTGGTGCTGCCTTTCGCCCTGTCCCTCGGGGCCGGATTTGCCCAGGGGGGGATGGTGTTCAAGCCGCTGGGCCTGCAAATAGAGAAGTTAAATCCCATCGAGGGGTTGTCGCGGATGTTTTCGAAAGACGGCCTTATCGAGCTATTAAAGAGCCTGCTGAAATTCGCGGCGGGCGGGGTGATCTTTTACCTGGTGATAAAAAGGGCGCTTGAAAACCTGCCGCAGATACCCGGCCTCGGCGTGGGGGCCCTGCAAAAGACCGGCTCCTCCTTCATCTCGAAGGCGGTGCTAGAGGCCTTTGCGGTCTTCCTGGTGGCGGCGGCAGGCGATTATCTGGCCGAGAGGTGGCGTTTCGAGCAGTCCCTCAGGATGACCAAGGAGGAGTTGAAGCAGGAATACAAGGAGATGGAGGGCGACCCGCTCATAAAATCCAGGATAAAGAGCCTCCAACGTGAGGCCGCCAGGAAAAGAATGATGCAGGAAGTGCCCAAGGCGACCGTGGTCATAACCAACCCCACTCACATCGCCGTCGCCCTCCTGTACGACAGGGAAAAGACCCCGGCCCCGAGGATAGTCGCCAAGGGCGCGGGCGCCATCGCGGAGAAGATAAAGGAAGTGGCCTCGCTGCACGGCGTGCCCATAGTGGAGGACAAACCGGTCGCAAGGGCGCTCTACAAGATGGAACTGGACTCCCTTATACCGGAGGAGCTTTACAAGGCCGTGGCGAAGATAATCGCCTATGTGTTCAAGCTCAAAAGGGGCTTCAACTAGACGGCGATGAAATTTCTTCTTTTTATAAAAGAGAGGACAGACCTGGTAGTGGCGGTCTTCGTGCTGGGCATACTGGGGGTCATGATGCTGCCGGTGCCGCCCTTCGCGCTGGACCTGTTGCTGTCGCTGTCCATATCGATGTCCATAGTCATCCTGGTGACGGCGATTTACGTCAAAAAACCGCTGGATTTCTCCGTCTTCCCCCCCGTGCTTCTCCTGATCACGCTCTTTCGGCTCTCCCTGGAAGTGGCCTCCACGAGGCTCATCCTCCTGCGGGGAGGCCAGGGCACGGACGCCGCGGGCAAGGTCATAAAATCCTTCGGCCAGTTCATAGTGGGCGGCAACAGCGCCGTCGGGTTCATCATCTTTCTCATCCTGATAATCATCAACTTCGTGGTCATAACCAAGGGCTCGGGCAGGGTGGCGGAGGTGGCCGCCAGGTTCACCCTGGATGCGATGCCCGGCAAGCAGATGGCCATCGACGCCGACTTGAACGCCGGCCTCATAGACGAGGACGAGGCAAGGAGGAGGCGCTCGCTCATATCGAGGGAGGCCGATTTCTACGGCGCGATGGACGGCTCCAGCAAGTTCGTGCGCGGCGACGCCATAGCGGCCCTGATCATCACCGCGATAAACATCATAGGCGGCCTCGCCATCGGCATATTGCAGAAGGGAATGCCCATAGCCCAGGCCGCCCAAACCTATACGATCCTCACCATCGGCGACGGGCTCGTCTCGCAGATGCCGGCCCTGCTGGTTTCGACTGCGGCCGGCATAGTGGTCACGCGCGCCGGCCAGGAGCGCGACCTCTCGAAGGAGATCACGGCCCAGCTTGTGCTGAACCCCAAGGCCCTGGGCAGCGCGGCCGGCATAATGGTGGTGCTGGGCCTCATCCCCGGCCTGCCCCACGTGCCCTTCTTCCTGCTGTCGGCGTCTTCGGGCGCCATCGCCTACGCGATAAACAAGTCCGCCCCCGTGGAGGAGGCGGAAAAGCCCGACAAGGCGAAGACGCAGAAAGAGGATAGCCCGCTGGAGAAGTTTTTGGAAATAGAGCCGCTCACCTTCGAGATAGGCTATGGCCTCATTCCGCTTGTGGAGTCGGAGGGAGCGGAGCTCCTCGGCAAGATAAAGGCCCTCAGGAGGCAGCTCGCCCAGGACCTGGGCTTCATAGTCCCCTCCATCCATATAAAGGACAACCTCCAGCTGAGGCCGAACGAATACAGCTTCCTCATAAGGGGGGTGGAAGTCGGCAAGGGCGAGATCATGACCGGCCATTACCTGGCCGTGACGTCCGCCGAGGCCAGGAAGATCGACGGCATCCCGGCCAGGGAGCCCGCCTTCGGGCTTCCGGCCCTCTGGATAAGGGAGGCGGACAGGGAGAAGGCGCGGGCAAGCGGCTACACGGTCGTGGACCCGGCCACCGTCATAGCCACCCATCTTACGGAGCTGGTGAAGGCCCACGCCTGGGAGCTGCTGACAAGAAGCGAGGTGCAGGGGCTGCTGAACAACCTCACCAAGAACAACCCGAAGATAGTGGACGAGCTCATCCCCACGCACATGTCGCTTGGGGGCGTCCAACGCGTCCTCCAGAGCCTGCTTAAAGAGAGAGTGCCGATAAACGACCTGCTCTCCATAGTCGAGACGCTGCTGGATTACGCGCCCGCGACGAAGGACACGGAGCTGCTGACGGAGTACGTAAGGCAGGCCCTTGGCAGGTTCATAAGCAGGCAGTACATGTCGGAGACGGGCGACATAAAGGTCATGGCCCTGGACCCGAGGTTCGAGAAGGCGATCGCGCAGTCGGTTGACTCGGGCGGCATAGTGACCCCCGACCTCGTAAACCGTCTTGTCCGGGCGATAGAATCCGCGATAAAGGAGAACAAGTTCCGCAGCGGTCAGCCGGTCATACTCTGCTCCACACAGGTCAGAAGGTTTTTGAGGCGGATGATCGAGAAATTCATCCCCTCGATTGCCGTCCTTTCGAACGCCGAGATATCGCAGCCAGTGAAAATTTATACAACCGGGGTCCTGAGATATGAAGATTAGGAAATTCAAGGCAAAGAACTTTGCCGAGGCTCTTGAGATGGTGCGCAGGGAGTTAAGCGAAGACGCCGTGATACTCTCGTCCGAGGAGAAAAACGGCGGCATGAAACCCTTCGTCGAGGTGACGGCCGCCGTGGACTATGACTTCGACAGGATGACGGCCGGCGACGGCGATGCCGGCGGTCGGGACGCTGCCGTTGGCCATACCCGCGCGGAGGACTGCCCCGCGGAGGGCCGCCGGGCCCTGAACGCCCTCAGCGCGCGCTTCAGGCAGGAGATAACCGAGGAGCTGAAGCTGGAGATCGACGGCCTGAAGGCCGTTATCCGGGACATGAAATACGCCGGGCCGGATGTCCCCTCGGACCGGCGCAAAAAGGCGCTCCTCCAAATACTGAGGGAAAGGAAGATCAGGGAGGAGTTCGCCGTCAGGCTTTGCGAAAAGGCCCGGGATGAAAACGACCTGCTGCCGCTCATCGTCTCGGATTTGAAGGCGAAGAGGCCGCCTTTATCCGGCGGCGAAAGTAAAAAGGCCTTCATGCTCATCGGCCCCACCGGGGTGGGCAAGACGACGACTATCGCAAAACTCTCGGCCAGGGCCATCAGGCGGGGCGAGAGGGCGGCGATTATAAACCTGGACACCTACAGGATAGGCGCGGGCGAGCAGGTGAGGATATATTCCAGGATAATGGGGGTCCCGCTGGCGACCGCCGCCGGGCCCGCGGAGTTCCGGAGGCACCTGGCGAACTTTTACAGGACAAGGGACGTCATATTCATAGACACCACCGGCAGAAACCCCGGCGACGCCTCCTACATCGAACACATCCGGACGATGCACGAGGCGGCCGCCGCGGAGTTGGCGCCCCCTGAAATCCATCTGCTCATGAGCGCCTCAAGCGACGATGATTTCATGACCCGGGCCTACTCGAATTACCGGAGGCTGCCCGTGGACCGCATCTCGTTTACGAAACTCGACGAGGCGGTGAGCTTCGGTTCCATCTATAACCTGCGGATGGTCTACGGCAGACCCGTGGCATACCTGTCCACGGGCCAGAAGGTGCCCGATGACATAGAATTCCCGGACGAAACCACGCTCGGAAACCTGATACTCTCGAAAGGACTGGTCAGATGCTGAACGGCTACGGAAAAGGACGAGTGAAAACGCTGGCGGTCGCAAGCGGCAAGGGGGGGGTGGGCAAGACCAATGTGGTGGTGAACCTTGCCGTGGCCGCAAACAGGCTCGGCAAGAAGGTGATAATACTCGACGCCGACCTCGGGCTCAGCAATGTGGACGTGCTGCTGCAGCTCGCCCCCAGGTACAACATCCAGCACGTGCTCTCCGGACAGAAGACGCTGGCGGAGATCATGGTGGACGGCCCCCACGGCATAAAGATACTGCCCGCAAGCTCCGGGGTGCAGGAGCTGACCAGCCTGGACGAGTTCCAGAGGCTGAAGATCATGGAGGAGTTCGACGCCTATACGGGGAGTTTCGACCTCCTCATAATCGACACCGCCGCCGGCATCTCGGAGAACGTGGCCTTCTTCTGCGTTGCCGCGGAGGAGACCCTCATAGTCACCTCGCCCGAGCCCACGGCCCTGACGGACGCGTATGCGCTTATAAAGGTGCTCTTCACGCGCTATCAGGAGCGGGAGTTCAGCGTGATGGTGAATTCGGCCAGGGGCCCGGAAGAGGCGTTCGAGGTTTTCAAGCGGCTCATGCTGGTGACGGAAAAATTCCTGAACGTCTCGCTCAACTACGTGGGCTATATACCGACGGACGGTTCCGTCGGGAAGGCCGTGAGGGCGCAAAGGCCGTTTGTAGACATGTTCCCCGGCACCGAGGCCTCGCGTCAGGTCTGCCAGATGGCGTCAAAGATAATGGAGTCCAAGGGTAAGGTGAAAGGGTCGCTGCAATTTTTTCTTGGAAACCTGCTTTCGGGAACGAGTCCCACGAGGTGCAGATGATAAGTTACAAGACCATAAATGATCAGCAGAAGGAGTCGCTGGTAAAGGAGTTCCTGCCGTTTATCAAATATACGGCCTACAGGCTTGCCTGGAGGCTCCCGGGGCACCTCACCGAGGAGGACCTGATAAGCGTGGGCACGATGGGTCTTCTGGACGCCCTCGGGCGCTATGACGAGCAGAAGGCAAAACTCCGCACGTTCGTCGAATTCCGCATCAAGGGGGCCATGCTCGACGAGATCAGGGCATATGACTGGGTCCCCAAGTCGATGAAGAAGAAGATCGACGCCGTCAGGAAGGTCCACGCCAGGCTCGAAAAGGAGCTCTGCCGCATGCCCGAGGAGGAGGAGATCGCCCAGGCGATGGACATAAGCGTGCAGGAGTACCGCCAGATACTCCAGGACGCCAGCGGCTCGATAATGCTCAGGTTCGAGGATTTCAGGATAAACGCGGACGAGGGGGAGATGGACGTCTCGGAGTGCATAGGCGACAAAGACGCCAAGGGGCCGTTTGAGGAACTGGAGGAAAACAGGCTCAAGGAGGCGATTGCGGCCGCCATAGACCGGCTCCCGAAGAAGGAGAGGATGATACTTTCGCTCTATTACTGGGACGAGCTTACGATGAAGGAGATCGCGCGGGTGCTGGACCTCACCGAAGGAAGGGTCTCCCAGCTCCACAAACAGGCGCTCATGAGATTGAAAAGCCGTTTCGGAGACACCGGGGCCTTAAAGAAGCCGGCCCGGGTTGCCGATAAGTAAATATATATAAAAAGGGAAGCATTTCGAAATGAACTTGACAAGCCAGAAGATAAGGGCCCTGGTGTGGGACCTGGGGGCGGCCAATTCTTCCAAAAGGCGCGAGGCCGCCGAACAGCTCTCGATGGGCGACGAGAGGGCCGTGCTGCCGCTCATAAAGGCCCTGAAGGACGGAAACCAGGGCGTGCAGGACGCGGCCATGCGCTCCCTGATCGCTATCGGAGGGGAGGCCGCCGCCTACATGGTGCTGCCGCTTCTGAGGGACGATGTCGTCACAAGGAACATGGCCGTCATAATCCTCCAGGAGCTGGGCAAGGTGGTTGTTCCGATGCTTGGCCCTCTTATGAGGGACAAGGACGACGATATACGGAAATTCGCCCTGGACCTGATATGCGAAATCGGCGAGTGCCCGGCGCCGGAGCTGCTCCAGGAACTGCTGCAGCGGGACCCGAACCCGAACGTCCGGGTTTCGGCCGCAAAGGCCATCGGCGCGCTCCGCATGTCCGGGGCCGTGCCGGCGCTTGTCGAGGCCCTCAGGGACACCGAGTGGGTCTCGTTTGCGGTCCTCGAGGCCCTCGCCGCGATAAAGGACGACGGGTCGGTTGAGGCCGTGGCCGAGTTGCTGATGAGCCCCAGCGAGGTCATCAGGAGCGGGGCCATATCCTGTCTGGCCTCGATCGAGACCGCCAGGGCCATTGCCGCCCTGAATGAGCACCTCGAGTGGGAGGGGATATCTGATCTGGAAAGGATGCTGACCGTCAAAAGCCTGCTTTCGGCGGGCGTTATCCCGGAGGTGAAGGGGATCAGGGAGCTGCTGCTCGAACTCTTTACAGGCGGGGACTGGGACGACAAGATGCTGGCCCTCATGGGGCTCTCCGCGTTCAGGGAGGAAAGGGCGCTTTTCCACATCATCGACGCGGCCGGCTCGCTGGACCCATCCGTCCCGGACTGCGAAGGCAAGCTTGAGGAGATCAGGAGCGCTCTGGCGAGATTCGACTGCTCCCCCGCGCTTATCGGTCTTTTAAGGGATGCCCGTCTGAAATTCAGGGGGCTTGCCTTCCTCCTGGGGCTGCTTGGAGAGATGGGCTGCGCCGAAGCTGCCCCGCTGGTAGAGCAGATGCAGGACAGCAATATCCATGACATAAGAAACGCCAGCGTCAAGACGCTCAGGCAGATACGCGAGGCCGCCGGGGCCAAAGGCGGAAAATCCGGGCCTGAAGGAGGGCAGAGCATCCGGCCGGACGGGGAGAAAATTGACTAGTGGCGGAGACTGTCCTTCGAGAGGATACCTTCAGGCGGCTGAGGGACATTATATATGAGGAAAGCGGCATCTTCATACCCGACACCAAGAAATACCTGGTCGAAAAGAAACTCTCCCCGAGGCTTGGGGCCAGGGGACTGGCCGGGTTCGACCAGTACCTTGAACTGCTGTCCTCCGGCCGGAACGCCGAGGAGCTCAACTGTCTTTTTGACTCAATCACCACTAATGAGACCTCTTTTTTCAGGGAGCCGGAGCATTTCGCGGCGCTCGTGGAGCATGTGCTGCCGGACCTGCTGGGGCGTTCCGGCATGAAGGGCGTTTCGTTCTGGTCCAGTGCGTGCTCAACCGGCGAGGAGCCTTACACCATGGCCATCGTGCTCAGGGAGAAACACCCCGCGGCCAGGCTCAGCATCTACGCCTCGGACATCAGCAACCAGACGCTTGAGGCCGCCAGAAGGGGACTTTACAATTCCTACTCCATCAGGAACACGCCCGGCTGCTATCTGGCGAAATACTTCAAAAACGGCGGACAGCTCTATGAGCTTGACCCGGAGATAAGAAACTCCGTCAGGTTCATGAATATAAACCTCGCGGACGGCAGGAAATTCCTCACCGGCATGGACGTCATCTTCTGCCGCAACGTGCTCATCTATTTTGACGCCCGGTCAAAGAGGAAGGTCGTCTCCGGCCTGTATGACAGCCTCAGGCCGGGGGGGTATCTCTTCATAGGGAAGTCCGAGAGCCTGCACGACGTGACCAGGGCCTTCAAACCCCTGATATTCAATAATACCCTTGTTTACCAGAGGACAACGTGAAATGAAAGTCCTGATAGTGGATGACTGCCGCACCACAAGGAAGCTCCTCAGCTTCTATATCAAGTCGAAGGGGTTTGACGTGGCGACCGCGGAAAACGGCCTCGACGCGATGTCGAAAGTCGCCCAGGGCGACATAAACATGATCATAACCGACCTGAACATGCCGTTCATGGACGGCATAGAGCTCATAAAGACGCTGAAAGCGGACCCGTCCCGCGCCCATATCCCGGTCCTGATGGTCACAACCGAGAAGGACGCCGAGGAAAAAAAGAGGGCATACGCCGCCGGGGTCAACGGGTTCATGATGAAGCCGGTAAGCTCCGATGACGTGGTGAAGAACGTCAGGAACATAATGAAGAACATCTTCGGCGAGGAGGCGTAAATGGCCATTGACACCAATATGAAGGTACTCGTGGTCGACGATTTCTCCACAATGAGGCGCATTGTGAAGAACATCCTGAGGCAGCTCGGGTTTGAAAGGATCGAGGAGGCGGAAGACGGGATGCAGGCCTATTCAAAGCTCACGGGCGAAGGTTTCCAGTTCGTCGTATGCGACTGGAACATGCCCAACATGGACGGGCTCGACCTGCTGAAGAAAGTCCGGGCAAACCAGGACCTCAAGGACCTGCCCTTTCTCATGGTCACCGCCGAGGCCGAAAAACACAAGGTCATCGAGGCGATCAAGGCGGGCGTCAGCAATTACGTGGTGAAACCCTTCACCGCGGAGATACTGAAGGAAAAGCTCGAGAAGATATTCGAAAAGAGGGGATAAAAACGATATGCCCGACGACATGGAAGAGATAATAGCGGATTTTGTGACCGAGGCCGAGGAGACCCTGGACCGCATAGACCCGAAGCTGGTCGAAATGGACGACAAGGGTTTCGACCAGGAGACCATCAACGATATATTCAGGGGCATGCACACGATAAAGGGGGCCGCGGGCTTCCTGGGCTTCCAGCAGATCGTGGACGTCTCTCACCGGGCCGAGACGATACTTAAAAAGGTCCGCGACAAGGAGATAGCCCTCGCCCGGCCGCTTATAGACGTCCTACTCAAGAGCTTCGATATGGTGCGGGTCCTTCTGAAACATATAAGGACAAAGGGCAATGAGGGGCAGGACGGGACGGAGACGGCCGCCTTGCTTGCCGGGCTTGAGGCCGCCCTCACGGCCGCAAAACCCTTGCAGGCCGGCCATCCCGCACAGGGGGCGGGGCCTGCCGGGCAGGCCGAAAGGCAAACAGACCCGGGAGAGATAAAGGCAAGGCCGGCGGTCATCGCGGACGCGGCGCCGGCCCCGCGCCCCGCGGCGGATGCAAATCATCCGGGGGATGGCCATCCCCAAAAGGGCGCGGCGGCAACGGCCTCCCCGGCGGACAAGAAGGACGATTCCATCCAGACCCTGCGTATAAGCGTGGAGAAGGTGGACCAGGTCATGAACCTCACCGGCGAGGTGGTGCTGATAAGAAACAGGCTCCTAAACCTCGCGGGCGGTCTCGAGCAGAAATATTCCTCGGACCCGCAGATGGAAAACCTCTTCGAGGCCGTCTCTTTCCTGGACCTCCTCACCTCCGACATGCAGGCCGCCGTGATGAAGATGAGGATGCAGCCGCTCAAAAAAGTGTTCGGGAAATTCCCGCGCCTCGTGAAGGAATTGTCGGCCTCCCTCGGCAAGGACGTCGAACTCAGGATATCCGGGGAGCAGACCGAGGTGGACAAATCGGTCATAGAGCACATCGCGGACCCGATGGTGCACATAATAAGAAACGCCCTGGACCATGCCATCGAGCCTTCGGCTGAAAGGGTGGCGAGGGGCAAGCCCGGACGGGGCGTGGTATCGATAAACGCCAGCCAGAAAGGCAACCAGATAGTCATCGAGGTGGCCGACGACGGCAAGGGCATCGACGTCGAAAAGGTAAAGAGAAAGGCCGTCCAGAAGGACCTCATAACGGAGGCGGAGGCCGCGGATCTTGGCCTCGATGCCGCGGTGAACCTCATATTCCTGCCCGGGCTTTCAACGAATGATGTGGCCACCGAAATAAGCGGCCGGGGCGTGGGCATGGACGTGGTCAAAAACAACGTAGGCAAATTAAACGGCTTCATCGAGGTCATGACCAAGCGGGGCGCGGGCACCACTTTCAGGATAAGCCTGCCGCTTACCCTCGCCATAATCCATGCCCTCCTCGTCGAGGTGAAGGGCTCGGTTTACGCGATCCCCCTTACCCTTGTCGATGAGACGATGAAGATGGCCGGCAGCGAGATAAAAGACCTCGTGGACAAAAAAGTCATCAATATCAGGGGGAAGGTCTATCCGTATTTCGAGCTCGCCTGGCTGCTGGAAGACCACTCCGGACAACTAAGCCAGATCCGTCAATACGCGGCGCACGAGATTTTATCCCGAGGGGACCAGTCCCCGGACCAGTCCCCCGAGTCTTCGGATGGGGGGTCAGACGGGCAGCCGGGCCGGGCAGACAGGTACATTATTGTGGTCGCCGTTGCCGACAGCAGGTTTTGCATAGGCGTGGGCAAGCTTTTGGGGCTTCAGGAGGTGGTGATAAAATCCATCACCGGCTCCGGGTCGGCTGCGCCCTCGATTCTGGGCGCCACTATCTCGGGCGACGGCAGGGTGATACTCATAATAGACCTGGGCTATATCGCCCGCAATCTCTTCGATAAAGAGCACGTGAACACGTGAAAATGAAAGTGAAGATGGAAAATGAAAAACTGCCAGGAGGTAGGACATGGAGCAATACATAGGGTTTAAACTCGGGTCGATGGAATACACCATACCCATCCTCAAGGTCCGTGAGATACTAAACGCCCCGGTGATCACGCGGATGCCGCAGGCGCCGGCTTACATAGAGGGCGTTACGAATCTCAGGGGCAGCATCATAGTGATAGTGAACCTTAAAAGCCTCCTTAACATGAACGGCTCGAACGGCTCCAACGGCGGGGCCTCCGGCGGCAAGATCATCGTCATTTCAAGCGGCAAGATCACTTTCGGCGTCCTGGTGGACGGCATCACGGGCGTCGTCGAGATTGACGGCGGCGCCGTCGAGCACCCCGAGAGGTTCTTCTCCGAGAAGATGGAGCAGATAAAGGGCGTGGCGAAGATAAAAGACAAGCTGCTGGTCCTCCTGGACCCCAAGAAACTTATCCCGTTCGAGGACGTGGCCCTCTTCGAGGATGAAGCCCTTGAGGTAAAGCAGATCGGCAACGACGGCAGCGTCGAGGTCACGAGGAGCGTTCAGACCATGGCGGGGGAGATGAAGTTGAAGGAAGTCCATGACGCCAAGGAGTTCTTCGGGAAAAAATTATCGGGCGACCTCGACGGGATCATGACGGAGGTGATGGAATTCCTGGACTCCCTGGACGCGCGCGATTACGAAAAGGCCGAGGCCGTCATTCAGAGGATCATCAAGAAAGGCCGGGGCGAGCTGTACAACGAGGTGGGCAAGGTGACCCGGAAACTCCACGACTCCCTCAAGAATTTCAACGACGCAATCGACCCGAAACTGAAGGACATGGCCACTACGGAGATGCCCCACGCAGTCGACCGTCTGAAGTACGTGATCGACAAGACGGAGGAGGCGGCCAACAAGACGATGGCCTTCGTCGAAAAATACATCCTGAGCATCGACGAGCTCTCCTCTCATATAAGGCAGATAAAGGAGCCGGAGGAGACGGTCGCTTATCTGAAGAGTTTCAAGAACAGGCTCGAGGACGACCTCACCGAGGTCCTTACGACGCAGTCTTTCCAGGACCTGACCGGGCAGGCGCTGAAGAAGGTGATAGGGCTTGTGGGCGAGGTGGAAAAGGAACTCATGGGGCTCATAGCCAACTTTGGCGTAAAGATAGAACAAAGTCCCTCCCTCGCTCAGGCCCCGGAGAAGGTGTCTCAGGCGGGGGTGGACCAGATGCTTTCCGGGCTGGGCTTCTAGCCCCGCTTCGCCCGAAAGGGAGATGGGCAAATGGAGGCAGGCATGGTAAGGGTGCTCGTGGTCGATGATTCCCCGTTCATGAGGAAGGCGCTCACCACGATGCTCGGCTCCGACCCCGGGATAAACGTGGTGGGCACGGCGGCCGACGGCTATGAGGCGGTGGAGAAGGCTGCGGCCCTGAAACCCGATATCATAACGATGGACGTGGAGATGCCGAAGATGGACGGCATCGAGGCCCTGAAGCGGATCATGAGTGAGACCCCCATGCCGGTCGTAATGGTCAGCGCGCAGACGGTGGAGGGGGCAAAGATCACCCTTCACGCCCTGGAGCTGGGGGCCGTGGACTTCATCCCCAAGAACCTCTCCGGCACCAGCATGGACATAGTAAAGATAAGGGAGGTGCTCAGGGAGAAGATAAAGCACCTGGGCAGGAAGGGGTACTTTATGCGGCCGCCCCCTGCACCCGCGATAGCCCTCCCCCACATCGTCGCGTCCCACCATGTCTTTTGCTGCGCGAACGGCGCAAAGGTGGACATTGTTGCAATCGGGGCCTCCACGGGCGGGCCAAAAATTCTCCAGCAGATAATACCCAGCCTGCCAAGGGATTTCCCGGTCCCCGTTCTGATCAGCCAGCACATGCCGCCCTACTTCACGAAACCCTTTGCCGAACGGCTGGACCAGATAAGCAACGTCTCGGTAAAAGAGGCCGAAGACGGCGAAAGCGTCAAAAACGGCGTTGTCTATATAGCGCCCGGCCGCGGGCATATGAGGGTGGCAAGCGGGATGCCAAGGCCGTTCATCTCAGTCGAGGAGGGCGGGGATTTCATCTACCGTCCGTCGGTTGACGCGCTGATGGCCTCGGTTGCCGCCCATTTCCAGAGAAGGGCCGTCGGCGTGATACTCACAGGCATGGGAAACGACGGCCTGGCAGGTCTAAGGGGGGTCAAAAGCGCGGGCGGCAGGATCATCGCCCAGGACGAGAAGACCAGCGTTATCTACGGCATGCCGAAGGCCGTCGTGGAGGCCGGCATCGCCGATGATGTCCTGCCCGCGGAGGATATCCCCGGCGCGATAATCGGGTACGTATGCAAATGAGGCAATGGTCCTTGCTTGACCTTAATAAGGATGGAAATTATAATTAGTGTACTTTAAAAATGGCCAGACTCCTGATCATAGATGACGATCCCGACATAACCGAGATACTGGATTTGTATGGGGATTTCCTGGGCTACGAGGCGGACGTGGCGCCGGGCTGGCAGGAGGCGGGGAAACACCTCGCCGGCAAACGTTTTTATAGCGCCGTTTTTTGCGACCTGACCCTGCAGGGAACAAACGGCCTGCAGATATTCGAAAAAATAAGCGGACTGGACCCCAGGCTTGCGGGCAGGTTTGTCCTGCTGACCGGTGCCGTCATGGATGAGGGCGTCGAACGGCAGATAAAGGCCAAAAAAATAAGACTGGTGAAGAAACCATTCAATTTCGAGGACATCAAGGCGGCGCTCCAATCGATGGAGGGGCCGGTTGATACGAGGAGCCTCATACTGCAGAGCGCCAAATTGCCGGCTGTCCCCCTGGTGGCGGCGAAGATACTGGCCCTCATAGGCCAGGAAAATACGACCATTGAGGACCTGAAGGATGCCATCATGGCCGACAGCTCCCTTACAACCCGGATACTGCAGATGGCCAATTCGGTCTTTTTCCGGTTCCGCCAGAATGTCGACACGATCTCCGATGCCGTCTCGGTCCTCGGTTTCAACACTATCCGTTCCGTGACGCTTGCCGTTTCCACCCGCGACATCTACAGGCCTTTCGGCCTCCTGGAGGAAAAGCTCTGGGAACACAACCTCGGTGTGTCGCTTGCCTCCGGCGCCATAGCGGCGGAAATACGCTCGGGCAGGGAGGAGGCCGCTATCGCCGGCCTTCTGCATGACACCGGCAAGCTCGTAATGAACAGCAATCAGCCCGAGAGGTATCTGTTTCTCGCGCAGTCCGTGCAGGAGGAGAAAGTGCCCTTCCATACGGTCGAAACCGAGGTCTTCGGCTTCGGCCATGCGGAGGTGGGATCGCTCCTCGGCGAGAAATGGGGCTTCCCGGACATCCTCTCCGGCGCCATCCTGTACCACCATAGCTGGAAAAGCTTTGATAAGGCGGTACAGGGCGACGTGCGCGAGCTGTGCCTGATTGTCGCCCTCGCGGATGCGCTTTGCACAAGGCTCGGAATCGGGTATAAGTCCCCGATGCCGGAGCTGGATTTGGGCGAAAAGGAACTCCAGAGGCTCCTCAAGATCGATGACGGAAGATACGGCGAAATCGCTTCCAAGTTCAAAGAGACCTTCCTCAATGAAAAGATGCATTTCATGTAAAAGGAGGTGGAAAGAGAAATGTCCATCGAACCCGTTGTAAGCGTGCCGCAGCCCCCGCAGGTGATAAGGCATGAGGACGGCGCCCTCCCGAAAAAGAAAAAAGATAAGGACAAGGACCAACAGGAGCAAGGCAAGAAGGAAAAAGGCAAGATAGACATAAAGGTCTGAAAGGAGTTCATTTTATTTTAAATGCTCTGGAAAAACAAAAAATCTCAAAAAAAGAAGAAGACGGACCCGAAGGCCCGGGAGGAAGGACCGGACGGGAAGGGCCTTGAAGACAGCCCCGAATTGCAGGGTTTTGAACAAAGAATAGACGAAAAAATCGCCCTCCTGAAAATCCTTGAGGAAAAAGCCGGCAAAAAGATAGAGGCCCTTGAAAAACTCCTCTATGCCTCGATGTACGCGGAGTCCGGCCCGGAGGGGGCGGGCCGCCGCCTAAACCGTATGGACGAGATACTGGCGCTCAGGGAAAAGGGGCTTGACGCGCTTGAAATAGCGCGGATACTCTCCGTCCCCGCGGGCGAAGTGGAGCTTATACTGGGGCTGAACAAAAAATAGCCGCGCAGCGCCTTTTGTTTCGCGTCCGCCTCCGGCCCGCCCCCGGATGGTTTCTCCCTCTCCGAAGTTTCAGTGAATTTTAGCGCATTGCTTCCTCCTCCTGTCCAGGCCATGAGTACATAACGCGGTTGCACGCGCCCTGTCTTTAAATGATTTTTTATTCGGTTCTCCTTCACAACTTTTCAGTTCCCTTTCACAACCTTGAGTTGACACCGTATGGATATGTGTTACGGTAATAACAGGTAATGTTCTCTATAAACCGCCCCGAAACAGGACGCGCGCCGCCCGGAGGGCGACCGGCGCGGGGGAAGGCGGAGGTGTGCGCCATGAAGAGCACGGGAGTGATTGCCCGTTTCGGCGGAAGCGGCATAGGGGCCGCCGCCCTCTGGTTCGCGCGGCCCGACGGGTCCTATTACACGGTCGAGAAGGGTCTCACGGGCCTCAGTCTGCGGAACCGCGCGTATTTCCCAGGGCTCATTGCGGGCAAGGATGTAATCGGCCGGCTGGTTATCAGCAAGTCCACGGGAAAGCGGACGGCCATCGTCGCGGTCCCGGTGAAAAGAAACGGCAGGATTATCGGGGCCCTCGGCGCATCCCTTTCGGTCCAGGAGCTAAGCCGGATGATAGATGAAAAAATGGCCCTGCCGGAGGATATGGTCTTTTACGCCTTGAACTCAACCGGACAGACCTGCCTGCACAGGAAGGCATCACTGCTGTTTGCCTATCCAGCGGACATGGGCAGCCGGAGCCTGAGTGAAAAAGTGCGCGTGATGCTCTCAAAACCCGAAGGCGTTGTGAGATACGAGTTTGAGGGCAGCAGGACCGTTGTATTCAAACAATTCCCCCTGACCGGATGGGTCTTTGCCGTGGGCCTGATTCGCGGCAAGTAGGGCCGCCGGTTCTTCACTTCGCCCGCCTCCCTCTGTGTCAATATAGGTGAGACACTCCCCCTGCCCCCGGCAAACTATTTAATCGGGGGGCGGCAAAAATTTGCCGGGGGGAAAAGTTTTCCCTCCGCCGGCCGAAAAAAACAAAAACCTCTATTGCAGATTCCACGGGGCGGATATCCCGGGAAATCTTCATTCAAGGCATATTATTCGACCGGCGGCAATGCCCTCGGCTATTTTTTTCAGGCTGGCACTGAAATTGCAATATAACCGGTCATGTACAAAGGAATTTACATAGCGTTGTCAGGCGCGGTACTAAAGCAGCTCCAGATGGACACCATCTCCAACAACCTTTCAAACGTAAACACCCCCGGTTTTAAGAAGGAGAACATGTCGTTCAAGGATTATCTGGTAAATTCCCCGGCAACGAATCCAGAGGAGGAGGAAAGGGACATGAGCACATTGTCCGCCGAGAAGACCGACTTTTCAGAAGGCAACATATTCAAGACTTCAAACTCCATGGATTTGTGCGTCGAGGGGCAGGGTTTCATAGCTCTCGAGGGGAACCGTTACACGAGGAGGGGGGACCTGAAATTGACGGGCGACGGTTTTTTGACGACTGCCAACGGGATAAAGGTCCTTGGGGAAAAGGGACCTGTCAAGTTGACCGCGGACCAGATGCAGGGGTCAATAAAGATAGACACCGGAGGCAACATATACGTGGACGGGGAGCAGGTGGACAGCCTGAAACTCGTGGACTTCCCGGACAATGCGGCAGTCGTGAAGATGGGGTCCGGCATCTATTACTGGAAGGGCGCGGTGGTGAAGTCGGATGCCGCGGTAAAGCAGGGTTATCTCGAGGCCTCAAACGTCGATGTCGTCAATGAGATGGTGAGGATGATAGACGCACTGAGGGAATACGAGACCTACCAGAAGGCGATACAGACTTTCGATGAGGCCGCCAGCAAAGTTACGGGTAGCATGGCAACGCTCTAAAGTCGGGTGGCATGGCGAAGTTCTAAAACGGGCAAGTTGCGGCCCCGCCGCAGGCGGGGGCAAAGAAGGAGGATTTTAAAGGGATGTTAAGGTCATTGATGATAGCGGCCACCGGCATGGAGGCGCAGAAACTGAACATGGACGTCATCGCCAACAACCTGGCGAACGTCAACACGACGGGTTTCAAGAAAAGCCGGGCGGACTTCCAGGACCTCATTTACGAGGACGTAAGCGCGCCCGGGGCCTCCTCGTCCGACAAAACGCAACTGCCCACCGGCATACAGGTGGGACTCGGCGTGAAACCCGCCGCCGTGCAGAAGATATTCCAGCAGGGGGATTTCGTCCAGACGGGCAATCAACTGGACCTTGTGATCCAGGGCGACGGCCTCTTTCAGGTCACAATGCCCGATGGCACTACGGCCTACACGAGGGCCGGGGCCTTCAAGCTCGACAACAACGGCAATATCGTCAATTCAGACGGCTACCAGATACAGCCCGCCATAACCATACCGACCAACGCCACGCAGATATCCGTGGGCTATGACGGGAAGGTCACGGTGGTGGAGGCCGGCAGCACCACGCCGGTCGACATAGGGCAGATACAGCTTGCGAAATTCACGAACGAAAGCGGGCTCCAGGCCCTTGGAAACGGACTGTTTGCGCCCACAGGCTCCTCCGGCGACCCAATCCTCGCCAACCCGTCCCAGGACGGCATGGGCACTATCCAGCAGGGATACCTGGAGATGAGCAACGTAAACGTGGTCGAGGAGATGGTCAACATGATAGCCAGCGAAAGGGCCTACGAGATAAATTCAAAGGCGGTCACGGCCTCGGACAACATGCTCCAGATGGCAAACAACATGAAGTCCGGAGCATAGCATGATCAAAAAGACCGCGCTTGTCACAGTGGTCCTCCTTCTCTTCGCGTGCCTTCCCCTCCCGGCCGCCGCGGGCGCGAAGGCGAATACGGACGCCGTAAAGGCCGTGCTCACGGCCTATCTCGAGGGGCGGTATCACTGGAGCCGCGTCGAGATTAAGGACCTTACGCTCGGGGGCGAAGATGTTTTACCGGGTAAAGATATTTTACCGGGCGAAGAATCGGGGCTTCCCGCGGACATAGGGATTGTCAGGGAGCCGCCGGGCAAGACGGTCTTCGAACTCAGCTTCGCCGACGGCCGCAAAACGGAGGCGACCGCGGAGGTGACCGCCTACGCAACGGTGATAAAGAGCAAGAGGCTTTTAAACAAGGACTCCGCCATCGGTCCGGACGACGTCTATTCCGCGCCGCAAGAGGTTTCCCGCCTCGGGGAAGGCTTTTTCACTGACGCCTCCTCCGTTGTCGGCGGCTGGCTCACCTGCTCGATAGGGCCGGGCGTGACCATATCGAGGCGGATGGTAAGCTTCCGCCCGCTTGTCAAACGCGGCCAGAAGGTCAATATAGTGATAGAGTCCCCGGCCTTCAGGATAACGGCCACCGGGGAAATCCTGCAGGACGCCCGCGTGGGGACATACGCGAAGGTGATGAACCTGTCTTCGAAAAAATTGCTTTCAGGGTTTCTGGCCGATGCGGACACGGTCCGCATCCGGGCGGAGGACGTGAAGTGAGGAGATTTTTCATGTCAACGAAGGCATTTGGAACGGCAATTGCCCTAACGTCCGTTTTCCTCGCCTCGTGCGCGTTTACACCTAAACTGCCGCCCCCGCCGCCGCAATATGTCTATGGGCAGAAGACCGTCCAGGCGCCGGAGAATTATCCGAATAATTCCCTGTGGGTGGAGCAGGCGAGCCTCTATGAGGACCTCAGGGCCAGGAGGCTCAATGATTTGGTCACGATAGACGTGCTGGAGAACATCTCGGGCTCCGGGGCGGCGAACACGAACACGTCGAAGAATTCGAGCCTCAATGCGAGTGTGGACAATTTTTTTGGCGCCCCGCTTAACGGCAATCTCAATAATCTCTATGGCGGGGGCCACACGTTTTCTCCGAGTGTCGCCGGCCAGATGCAGGACAGCTTCAAGGGAAGCGGCGCGACCGACAGGACGGGCACCCTGGTGGGGACGATAACCGCCAAGGTCGTCCGGGTGATGCCAAACGGCAACCTGCTGCTGGAGGCGAGAAAGGAGATCACCATAAACAACGAAAAGCAGATACTCGTGTTCCAGGGGATGGCAAGGCCCTTCGATATCGCCCCCGACAATACGATTGCAAGCACCCGCATAACGGACGCGAAGGTCTTTTTTGTGGGTGACGGCGTTGTGCAGGAGAAGCAGGGCCCCGGCTGGCTGATGAGGTTTCTTGACAAGGTATGGCCCTTTTGATCATGGGGATGAAAATGGGGAAAGTGAAGTTTAAAGTCATATTTATCTTCTTCGCGGCCTTCCTGCTCTGGGCGGCGCCGCGGGGAGCGCGGGCGGACCGCATAAAGGACATAGCGAGTTTTCAGGGGATGACGGAAAACCAGGTCGTCGGCTACGGGCTCGCCGTGGGCCTGAACGGGTCGGGCGACACCGGAAACGCCACCATGCAGGCGATTGCGAATGTGCTTGAGAGGATGGGGCTTACCGTTTCGCTGACCGACATAAGGGCGAAGGACACCGCCGCCGTGATGGTGACGGCCACGCTGCCGCCCTTCCCGAAGGCGGGCATGAAGATAGACGTGACAGTCTCTGCAATTGCGGACGCCAAAAACCTGCAGGGCGGCACGTTGCTGCTGACCCCCCTCTATGGGCCGGACGGAAAGGTTTACGCCCTTGCCCAGGGCCCCGTCTCGATAGGGGGTTTTGTCGGCGGTGGCGGCGGCACCTCGCTGCAGAAGAACCATCCGACTGCCGGAAGGGTGCCCGAAGGAGCCATAATCCAGAAGACCCTGCCGTTTACACTCGGCGACGGCCGGACCATAAAACTCTTTCTCGACACCCCCGATTTTTCCACTGCGTCCGGGATAGCAAAGAAGATAAACGGGACATTCGGGCCGGGTTGCGCCACCGCCCCGGACCCCTCCATGGTATCTATCGATATCCCGCCCGCCTACGAGGACCGGATAGTGGACTTCGTCTCCCTGCTGGGCGACATGGATGTCGCGGTCGATGCCCCGGCAAAGGTCGTGATAAACGAGAGGACGGGAACGATAATAATCGGACAGAACGTGAAAATAGCCCCCGTGGCAATCGCCCACGGCAACCTGACGATAGAGATAAAGACGACATACGCCGTCTCTCAGCCGGCCTCCTTCGGACCTGAGTCGTCCAAGACCGTAGTCGTCCCGAACAAAGACGTAAACGTGAAGGAACAGAAGGCGAGCCTCATGGAGGCCTCCGGGTCGACCCTGGGCGAGGTCGTCAGCGCCCTGAATGCCCTGGGCGTCACCCCCAGAGACCTCATCTCCATCATGCAGGCCCTGAAGGCGGAAGGGGCGCTGAAAGCCGATTTAGAGATTATTTAGGCGAATGGACGATATGTATATCGACGACGGCCTGAGCCCCGAGTCCCTGAACAAATACCGGGGCAAGGAGTCGCCGGACGCCATGAAGGCGGTGGCCAAAGCGATGGAGGCCATGTTCGCTTACGAATTGATAAAAGAGATGCGGGCCACGACAGAGGACGGCAGCAGCGATTTCGCCGGGCAGACTTATTCGAGCATGTTCGACATGCAGCTTGCCAACCTCTGGGCCGAACAGGGAATGGGCATGGAAAACGTCATGATCAAGCAGATGGAGAGAATGGATTCTAAAGGAAAACCTGAGGAATCATCTGATAACACTTCAGAATCAAAGGGGAAAACCGAAACGGAAATTAAAACTCCCTTACCCGGAATCCAAAACGCCCCTGCCAGCGGCGCTCATGTCCCAGTCAAAGGGGCGACAAGCGGCAGGACGGACGGGAAAATAAAAAGCATGATAAAGGCGGCATTTGGCGGCCAGGCCACCAATGCAATGGCTGTAATCGCCGCTGAAAGCTCAGGGAACCCTAATGCCGTGCATTTTAATGCTTTTTATGGGAGCACGGATTATGGGCTGTTTCAAATAAACGATAAATATTGGGCGGACCGGCTTAAAAGTAACGGGATCATAAATAATGTCAATGATCTGTTTGACCCGCAGAGGAACATTGAAGCGGCCGCCTGGATATACAGGCACGGAGGCTGGAATCAGTGGACATCGGTACGGAACGGGAAGGTGCAGCTTGGGCCGCCGGATGCCGTATATGCGGATAATTCCGCCAGTTAGAGCATGGGGCCCGTAAGCTATCCGTGGCAGGGAGGAGGTCCGATTAAAGATTTGCCGGGCGGGTCACGATAAATAAGCATAGGACGTTGCCAGAAAAACAGTGTTTGAACGCCCGGAGGAACGAGTGAAGGTAAACAGCAACAAACCACCCGATGGCCTGGACCCCAGCAGCATGAAAAGGATTTCCGACAGGGGCGGGGCTCCGGGGGGCGCGGCGGGCCCGGCCGACAGCATAGAGATCTCAAAGAAGGGCAAGGAAGCGCAGGGGATTATGGACTCCATAAGCCGGCTGCCCGAGATGAGGACGGACAAGGTGAACGCGGCTGCGGAGGCGGTGAAGGCGGGCAATTACAAGGTGGAGTCCGGCAGGATAGCCGAAAAGATGATAAGTGAGATGACATGACGGATGAGATGGATGAGAACCTGCAAAAGATAAGGGACATACTGGAGCGGCAGGTAGGGGAATACAAGGATTTATTGAAACTCCTGCAGAAGGAGAGGCTGCGCCTCATGGAGCTCGATGGGGAAGCGGTGGAGGAGCTTTCGAAGCAGAAAGACACCGTCGTCCTGAAACTGCGTCTCTTGGAACAAGAGAGGCTGAGACTCCTGGAGAAGATTTCCGCCGGTTTCGGGGCCGATGGGCTTTTGGGTCTCAGGGAGCTCGCGGCCAAGACCGGCAATGTCGCCTTCCAGGCCCTCAGGGGACAGCTCATCTGCCTGCTGCAGGGCATCGCGGAGTTAAACGAGTTCAACCGGGTGCTTGTAGAGCGTTCGCTGACGGTCGTGAACCGGTCGCTTGAAACCCTGGGCGCGCGCGGCCCCGCTGTGCAGGGCAGGGGGGGCCGGAGTGGCAGCGGCCTTGTAGTATCCCGGAATATCTGATGGAATATTCGATGGCTGAGCTATATCCCATAGGCGGGGAAATCTGATGGGAGGGCTCCTAAGTATCCTGGATATCGGCAACTCGGCCCTTTTTGCCAGCCAGGCAGCCATGAATACAACGAGCAACAATATAGCAAACGCAAACACCCCCGGCTACGACGCGGAGATCACCCTGCTCGAACCTGTCGATTACGTCAGCCTCGCCGGCTCCAACGCGAATATGAACAACCCCGGCGGCGTGACGGTGGCCGGCGTTCAGAGGCAGTATGATTCCTTTCTCCAGAAGCAGATTTATCAGCAGCAGCAGAGCCTGAGCAGTTCGGACTCCTCCAGCACCATACTTAGCCAGTTGGAGCAGGCCTTTAACGAGACGGGCAATACGGGGCTTGCCACCTATTTCGGCAATTTTGTGGACTCCTGGCAGCAGGTGGCCGACAACCCGACGGACGCCTCCGGCAGGACCGTGCTGCTCTCCAATGCCCAGGCGCTCGTAGGGGCGGCGCAGGAAAAACAGGGCGCCGTGCAGTCGGCCATCAAATGGGCCAACGACTCGATTGCCCAGACCGTGCAGACGGTAAACAATCTGGCCTCTCAAATCGCAGATATGAACCAGCAGATAGCCCGGATGGCCGGCACGGGCGACGGCAGCGACAGCCAGTTGAGGGACGAGCGGGACAACCTCATGAACCAGCTCTCCCAGTACGTGGACTTCAACTCTTTTGAGGACTCGACCGGACAGGTGACCATAATCACCGGCATGAATGACCTGGTGTCCGGGGACCATACGGAAGCCCTTTCCGTCCAGCCCGATTCAAACGGCGACAACCAGCTCTACATGAACGGCATGAACATAACCTCGTCTATTCAGAAGGGCTCGCTTGGCGGCCTGATAGCGGGACGCAGCGATGCCGAGACCCAGGGGCTTGCCCCCCTGAGCAGGTTTGTCGCGGCCCTCGTCCAGCAGGTAAACAAGATTCAGGAGCAGGGCTACGACTTAAACGGCAACCAGGCCTCCGGCGAGCCCTTTTTCACGCCTCTTTCCCTTTATGCGACGGCAAACTCCCAGGCATCCATAACCGCCTCGGTCACGAGCGAGAGCCAGCTCACACTGGACGCATACAACATCGCGTATTCAGGCGGCAGTTACAGCGTCACCGACAGTAATACGGGCCAGTCCGTCACGGCGTCTGTAACCACATCCGGCACCACCACCACCATCAGCTTCGACGGGATCCAGGCCGAGATAACGGGCACGGTGAACTCGGGCGACACCTTCTCCATAAACCCGCTGAAAAATGCCGTAAATAATTTCGGTGTGGCCCTCACCGACGGCAGCCCGGTGGCCGCCGCCCAGTCCGCGAATGTGCCCGGGGACAACTCAAACGCGCTTGCCATGATGAACATGCTCCAGAACGGGCAGGTCGCGGGTCTTGGCGGCGAGACCCTGATGGACTATTACAAAGGCATAGTCTCGACGACGGGGGCTCTGAGCAGCGCCGCCTCCGACAGCGAGACATTCAACAGCAATCTGCTCGATCAGCTCAATCAGCAGCGCGACTCCATATCCGGAGTTTCACTGGACCAGGAGACCGTCAACCTGATAAAGTACCAACGCGCCTACGAGGCGGGGGCAAAGGTGATAGAGACCACGAATGAACTCCTGACTACCCTGATGAACATATGAAAATAGGATCCTATTCAATTTACGACCAGCTCTCGAATTACATGAACCAGGACATCTCCACGATAAGCCAGCTCCAGAACGAGCTTTCCTCCGGAAAGAAGTTCAGCAAGAACTCCGATGATGTAATCAGCGTGATAAGCGCCATGGACTATAACATGGAACTGAGCCAGGACAACCGGTACAAGTCCGGCATCGACAGCGCCACTACGCTTCTAAGTGACGCATCGACGGCGATGTCGTCCACCCTGGACGCGCTCAATAACGCCAAGGAGGTTGCGCTTGAGGGGCTAAACGGCACGGCCGGCAGCTCGGACAGGGCCGCGATGGCCCAGCAGGTCTACCAGATAAGGGACGAACTGCTTGGGTTCGCAAATACGAAGACCGCGGACGGCCAGAGCGTGTTTGCGGGTTTAAAGACGAACGTGAGCGCATTTGACCCCTCCACGTACGACTATAACGGGGACTCAAACGTGATGAACGCCAATATATCGGGCTCGCAGTTGCTTCCCGCGAACGTGCCGGGGAGCACCGCCTTCGCATATACCCTTGGCGGCCCCGTGACCGCCCAGCAGGCCGGCGGGACGACTGTCACGTATTCGATGGCCAGCTATCCGCCGCCGGCTGGCGACACGACGATAAATGTCCAAATCACGGATAGTGGCGGCAACGTCCTCGACAAATTCAGCTTCTCCAATTTCATGCAGCTTACCGGGCTGCTGGGGGATGCGCTCAACAGCAACAACACCATGAGGATAAATGCCCTCCTGACCCCATTTGACGACGCCATAGGCCAGGCGACGAGCGTGAGCGCCGATATCGGCGCGAGGCAAAACAGGCTTACCGCCCAGGAAAACTCCATAGAAAATGATACGCTTAACGCCCAGAGCCTCCTTTCGAACGTACAGGACGACGACCTGGCGGCCACGACCACCCAGTTGGCGAAGTACCAGGCGATCCTGCAGTCCATAAGGGAGACGACCGCGACTTCCGTCTCGCAGTCCCTGCTTGATTTTCTGAAGTGATTATCCGATAAAATATCATTCAATCGAAAGACAGCGGGAGATGGGAGTGCTTGTGGAGTTTGTGAAACCCTCTGCCTTGAGGCAGAGGGTTTCACTTGGGAGAGGATGAATATCTTTTGAAAGGCGGGCAAGGATGCTGGCACTGACAAGGAAGTCGAAGGAGGCCATCAGGATAGGCGGTGACATCACCGTTACGGTCGTAGAGATCAAGGGAGGGCAGGTACGGCTTGGGATTGAGGCGCCTCCCGGCGTAAGGATATACCGGGCGGAGGTCTATGAAAAGATACTCAGGGAAAACATGATGTCCTCGGACCTCTCGGTTGACGAGTTCGGCAAGATCAAGGAGGCGCTCGGGCAAAAACATGAAGATAAAGTTTGAAACCTCCCGCTTCGGCCCCATCGAGATGGATGATTCAAAGGTAATAGACTTCCCGGAGGGCATACCCGGCTTCTCCGCCCTGAAACGCTATATCATCATGGACTACAAGGACACCGGGCTGAAATGGCTCCAGTCGGTGGACGACCCGGCCGTCGCCTTCATCGTCAGCCTCCCCGGGAGCGTTTCGCCGGGCTACGAGGCCCCGGTGGACGATGCGGCCATACGGTTTTTGGGGCTCGAAAAAAAGGAGGACCTCGCGGTGCTGCTTATAGTGCGGGTGGAAGCCGGCAATGTCATCGTCAACACGAGGGCCCCGCTCCTGCTTAACGCCGCCCTCATGAGGGGCATGCAGCTTCTGCCCGACAGGCTTTAAAGGCGCGCCGTGCCGCGCGCATTTCCTGCCGTCATTGCCGGCAAAGTCGCTGCCCCGTGACTTTGCCGGCGAGAGTCGCCGGTTGCCGGCTTTCGCCGGGATGACGGCCCTGAGCAGTTTAGTAATCCTTCTGTCAAATTTCTGACTGAAAATAAAAAATCCTTAAAAATCAAAGTCCTTCCTATTGGCATAATAATTGCTTTTTTCAAGGCCAATTGAGGTGTTTGGCGGATATTTGGCATCCGAGGCGGTTTGAACCGGGAGGAGAAAAATCTTGAGAAAAGATTCAGTCAAGGGCAAGGCAGCCGTTACGATTGTTCAGCCGCCAGGTTATCCGCACAGCGCGGCCTTCCAGGAGGTGGCGGAGACCGTTTTTTACGGACTGCAGGCGCTCGGGTACGAGGCGGCAATTGGGACGAACAATTTTATTCAGGATGGGCGGACTGGTCCGCTGAATATTGTCTTCGGGGCGCATCTGCTTTCTGCGGAGCAGGCGGCCCGGCTGCCGGAAAAAACCGTGATATACAACCTGGAGCAGGCCGGCCCGTCTTCCATGTGGGGGCGGATAAAGCCGTTGCTCGGCCGTTTTCCCGTCTGGGACTACAGCCTGCGAAATATTGAGGCCCTCGGGGCGATGGGATATGGAGACGCCGTATTGCATGTGCCGATAGGTTTCAGGCCGGAGATGGCGCGCATCAGTCCAGCCGCCCGGCAGGACATCGACGTCCTGTTCTACGGCTCCGTAAACGAGCGGCGAAAAAAGATACTGGAGGCCCTCAGCCTGGAAGGTCTCAGCGTGGAGTCGCTGTTTGACGTATATGGCGCCGCGCGCGATGCCTATATTGCCAGGGCGAAGGTGGTGCTAAACCTCCATTTCTATGAATCGAGCATCTTCGAGCTGGTCAGGGTGTCGTATCTGCTTGCCAACCGGAAGGCCGTAGTCGCCGAATGTGATGAGAAGACCGAGATTTCGCCCTGGCTCCGTGACGCCTTGGCCGCGGTCCCCTATGGGAATATCGCAGCGGAGTGCAGGAAACTGGTGGAAGACGATGAAAAAAGGGCGGCGCTTGAAAAGTCCGCATTCGATATATTCTCAAAAAAGGACGAGGCCGGGTATCTCAGCGCCGGACTGTCCTGGGCAGGCTCCTTCTGGGCCCGGGGGGACCAGTCCCCTCAGGCGCGCATGAATGCCCGGGGCGGCAGTATGGTCTCGATTGTGCTTGCGGCCCCCGGAAATAAACAGGAAAACCGGCTCAAGGAAATCCAGAGATGCCTCCGGCTCCTGGACAAATATACTCCCGAGCCCCATGAGACAATTTTAACCGGCTTCGACTATGCGGATGGCGCCGCGAAATGGCTTAAAAAGCATGCGGCCGACTACCCGGGATACAAGTTTATTGAGACCTCCGGCCCCTGTTTTGCCGCCCTCTGCAATGAAGGAATCAGGGCGGCATCCGGCCAGTATATAGTCCTTCTGGCCGGCGGCGTGGAAGTAAGCGAAGGATGGCTCTCCGGGATGCTCGGATGCATGAAAAATGTTGAGAAATCCGCACCCGGCGGAGACCTTGCCGGCTCCGCGACAACGGGGCCCCCTATAATCGGCCCCCCCATAGTTGGACCCCCTATAATTGGTCCAATATCAAACCGGGCGGAAGGACCCCAAAAGGCCATCTTGCCCTCCATCCCGGAGACCACTGAAGGCGGCAATGGAAAGACCGGGACCGCCTCCTGGCAGCAGTACGCGCGCGCCTTCAGGGAAAAAAACATGCACTGCCGTTTTCCCGTGCCGAGGCTCGATGATTTTTGCATTCTGTTGTCCCGCGCGTTATTTGAAAAGACGGGCTTTTTTGACGAGGTCTTCAGTTCACGGCCTTTTGCCATACTGGACCTCATGCAGCGCGCCGTGCTCGACGGCTCGAAGTGTTTCGTGGCGGCCGATACGCTTCTCTACAGGGAAGGGCCGGCTACGACGAAATCGAAAACGCCCGAAGATGACGCGGCCGATAAAATGGCCTTCGAGGAAAAATGGCGGGCCATCGACCCCCTTGGCCCCGAAGCAAAAAAACTCCGTGCGCTAAAACTCTTTGAAGGCGCGGTGGAGGCGGACCAGAGGGGCGATCTGGAAAAGGCCGTGAAGATATTTGTCGAGACCATCAAGAATTCCCCCCTTGGTGATATGCCGTTCGTAAAGGGGCTCTATTACCGGTTCGCCCGGATGCTCATCGATAACGGCCGGTTCAGGCACGCCCTTGAGCTGCTCTCCAATATGCCCAGGGAGACCAGTCCCGCAGGGGGCCAGTCCCCGGCCCAGTCGCCGCCAAATCCGGATTCGATGGAGCTTGAGTTAAGGGGATACTGCAAGGACGGCCTCGGGGAAGTCGAAGAAGCGGACAGGCTTGCCCGGAGGGCGCTTGACCTCCATAGGCGGGCAAGCTCTCTAAACCTGATGGGCGTCATCCAATTCAAAAAGGGGATGCCCGAAGGCGCGGAGTCGTTTTTCGCAGAGGCCATAAAGGCCGACAGCGGTTACGCAGAGGCCTATGCCAATCTCGGGGCGATAAGGTGGGCGGAGGGCAAAAGACAGGAGGCGTTTGCGCTCTTTGAAAGGGCTTTCACCCTTTCCCCGGCAACGGAAGACATAATCACAAATTATTATGGCGCGCTCATGGAGCTTTCACTTGAAGACGATAAGGGCATATTTGAAAGGGGCATAAGGGCGGTCAGGGACGCCATCGTCTTTTATCCTTTAAAAAGGCGTTTAAGGCACATCCTGGCGGAGTTTCACTTAAAGTGCAACCAGCTCGGGGAGGCGCTGAATGTTCTTGAAGAGACGTTTTTGGCGTTCGGGGTTGACGACGCCGCGCTTTCCGTAGCGCTTCAAATCAGGGAGCTTATCGGCCCGGCGGGGGGAACACTTGCGTCCGGTCCGGGCAAAAATAAAGATAGAGAGACGCTTTCCATTTGCATGATAGTGAAAAACGAGGGAAAAAACATCGTGCGCGCGCTGCTGAATCTCAGGCCGCTTGCGGACGAGCTGATAGTCGTGGACACGGGCTCCCGGGACCGCACGAAGGAAATTGCCAGGGCGCTCGGGGCAAAGGTCTTCGATTTCGAGTGGACCGGGGATTTCAATTTCTCCGGGGCGAGGAATTTCTCCATATCCCGCGCCACGGGCGACTGGATACTCGTGATGGACGCGGACGAGGTCATATCCCCGTCGAGCCGCAAGCAACTCAGGGCGCTTATCGACGGGGCGAAAACGAAAAAGACGGCCTACAGCTTCACTACGAGAAATTACATACTCTCGCCCTCAATCTGGGGCTGGAGGGCCAACGACGGCGCTTACCCGGAACAGGCGGGCACCGGCTGGCTGCCGAGCATTAAGGTAAGGCTCTTTGCGAACGATGAGAGGATACGTTTCAAAAACCCGGTCCACGAGGTGGTGGAGGACTCCCTGGCGGAGGCGGGCATAAAAATCGCGCCCTGCGGCGTACCCATCCACCATTATGGGAAACTCTTCGCGGACAAGGTGCAGGAAAAAGGCAGGGACTATTTTGAAATGGGGAGGGCGAAACTCTCTGAAAAAGGCGGGGACGATTTCAAGTCCGCCATGGAACTGGCCGTTCAGGCCGGGGAACTGGGCAGGTTTGAAGACGCACTTGACAACTGGAAGAAGGCCGCCCGCATCAGGCCCGGCCACCTGGAGGCGCACCTGGGGGTCGCCGACTCCCTGTGCGCGCTGGCACGTTACGGCGAGGCCAAAGAGGTCATCGAGAAGGCCTTCAAGTCGCCGCTTGACTGCCTGGAGACGAGCTATCTGTACGCCCGCTGCCAGGTATTTCTAGGGGATGCCGGGGCCGCGATTGCACTGCTTGAAAATGGAAAAAGCAAAAACACGCACCCCATGGTCCTCTCCACGCTGGCCCTGGCCCATCTTTGCGCCGGCAGGAAGGAAAGCGGCATGGAGCTTGCGAGACGGGCCGGCCAGTTCATGGATATGCCCGCCGCGCTGGCGGTTTACGCGAGAAAGCTGATTGAAAGCGGCAGGACCGATTACGCCCGCCGGGTCCTCGAAGGTCTCAGGGGAGAAAAACTAAACCCGGATGTTCAGGTTATGCTGACGGAATGTTCTTTCCTGATTGCGAAATCAGGGGATGGCAAGATGCCCGCAAATGAAAAAGGGTCAGTCCCGGAAGTTTTACCCGGTCGGAAATGCTGGTGCGGGGGCGGGCTCGTGGAAGCAGTGAATCCGTCGTACTCGCGGTGCGTCGAATGCGGAACTTATGTGGTAAAAGAATTTCCCGAAAAGGAAAGGCTGAGGGAGTTCTATTCATTTGATGGTTACTGGCACGAGTATGTAGCGAAGGATTTTGGTTACCCGCCGATAGAAGAGCGCGCGGAAATGGACTTCAAGAACCGAATTCCATTTTGGCATCAGATCCTCACGAGATATAATCCCAGGCCGGAGCATCTGCTTGAAATCGGTTGCGCCCACGGCGGGTTCCTGCATTACTGCCGCGAGCGCGGGGCCGCGCACGTCGTGGGCGTGGAAGTCGACGAACGGACATGCAGTTTCGCCCGCGAGCGCTTTAATCTGCCTTTCATCATAGGCGGCCTGTTTCCGGATGTAAATTTGCCGTACGACAAGTTCGACGTTATTTGCGGATTTGACGTCATCGAGCACTTCTCTTCTCCCGTGGAAGGACTTTCCGCGGTCGCGGCCGGACTCAAGGACGACGGCGTATGCATATTCCAGACCCCGTGTTGGAGCGGGGAGGGCAGGGAATGGATGCAGTTCAAGCCCGATGAGCATCTCTTTCTGTTTACACGGGACAGCATCAAAAGGTTGTTCCTGGCATCCGGTCTGGAAGCGTTCGAGCTGTGCCGTGGATTCAATCCGGACGAGATTATTGTTTTAGGCCGCAAAAAGGGATCCGGCCTTGCGCGCAAAAGCAGCAAGCCGAATTTGGGCCATGATGCAGAAGCCGCCGGCAGTCCGATGCCGGGCATGGCGGCCGGAAGCGCCGGGAACACCGCCGGTTCTCCTTTTGTAAAGAGTGTCCTTGTCGGGCTTACTGAGCATTTCGGCGACATAGTGGCCTGTGAACCCGTATCGCGCAGCCTGAAAGAGAGATATCCCGAGGCCAGGATTACCTGGGCGGTAAGAGAACCTTACAGGGAATTGATCGACAGCAATCCAAACATCGATGAAACGCTCGTTGTCGACTGCCTTACGGAGTGGATTTTGATTGCCGAAAGCGGCATCTTCGACGAGGTCTTCGATCTTCATGTAAACGGCAGGATATGCCCTGTCTGCGGGGTCCCGCTCAGGAAAAAAAGGGGCAGGACCGAGATAAATGTCGAAAACTATTTTTCCTTCGGCAGCCTGCTTGAGGCCTTTTCACTTGGCGCGGGCGTTACCGTCGGGGACAGGCAGCCCAGGGTATACATCACGGATTCCGCAGTCCGGCGGGTACGACAATTGCCGCTTCCGGCACGGTACGCCGTGTTTCATTGCGAGTCCAACGAGGCGGCCAAGGACTGGCCGGCCTCCAAATGGGCACAGCTTTCCTCATTTATGGCAAAAGAATTACGGATTCCGGTTGTCGAAGTCGGCGCAAGGCCCGTTTTGCCGGAGGGCGCGGGCATAAACCTCTGCAATAAATTATCGCTTCTTGAGACGGCGGAGGTCATCAGGCGGGCGGCCCTCTTCGCAGGTGTAGACAGCGGGCCCGCCCACCTGGCGAACGCGACTATGACGCCGGGGGTCATACTGCTTGGCAGATACCGCATCTTTGAGCGATACATGCCTTATACCGGCTGTTACGCGGAAGGGGATAAGGCCGAAATCCTGTTCAATGAAAAGGGGCCGGCCTCCGAAATCCCGCTCGGTCGGGCGCTGGAGGCGGTGAGGAAGCGGCTTGAAAATAAAAATAAAAATGAAAGTTGTTTGAAGGTCTGATGGAATCCGTTTAAAAAAAAGGCAGGCTGTTTGAAAAAAGGCGGGCCGTATGAAAAAGACGGGCGAATCCGCAGCTGAAAGGACAGGCATGGACAAGCAAAGGCGTCATCCCAAACTGATAGCTTTTTATCTTCCGCAGTATCATCCCATACCGGAAAACGACAGCGCCTGGGGGAAGGGTTTCACCGAATGGACGAATGTTACAAAGGCGAAAGCCCTTTTCCCCGGACATTATCAGCCGCATATACCCGCCGACCTGGGATTTTACGACCTTCGCCTGGCCGAGACCAGGGAGGCCCAGGCGGAGCTTGCCAGGCAGTACGGCGTTTACGGTTTCTGCTATTACCATTACTGGTTTAACGGGAAGAGACCGCTTGGGCGTCCCTTGCAGGAGGTGCTCGCCTCAGGCAAACCCGATTTCCCCTTCTGCCTCTGCTGGGCCAATGAGAAATGGACGAGGAACTGGGACGGGCGCTCAAGCGAGGTGCTCATTGACCAGCATTACAGCAAGGAGGACGACCTTAATCATATACGGTGGCTCTGCGGCGTCTTTGGCGACGACAGATACATAAGGGTGAATGGGAAACCGCTTCTGCTCGTCTACAGGGTGAGCGACCTTCCCGATCCGCTTGGGACGACTTCTCTCTGGAGAAAAGAAGCGCAGAGGCTCGGGCTGCCCGGCCTCTACCTCTGCAGGGTGGAGGCCTTCGGGGGCGAACTTTCACGCCCTGAAACCCTCGGCTTTGACGCCTCGGTGGAATTTCAGCCGGACTGGACCGGCCTGAGGCCGGTTGCAAATCTGCTGACTGACGGCAACTGGGTCAGCTCCTACCGGGATGCGGTAGAGCTGGTCTGCAGGAAGGAGATACCTCCTTTCAAGAGGTTCCCCTGCGTAACTCCGTCATGGGACAACACGGCGCGCAAATCGACGGATGCCTTTATTTTTCTGGGGGCCACGCCTTCGCTTTACGGCAAGTGGCTTGGCCACGAGATAGACACACTGGAAGAACGCAACCTGGACGATGATATCGTATTCATAAACGCCTGGAACGAGTGGGGCGAGGGCAATCATCTCGAGCCGGACCTGAAATTCGGGCGCGCCTGGCTCGAGGCGACACTCGATGCAATAAGGGCGGCATTGCCGACCGGCGCCGAAGGAGCAGTCCGCCAGGCGCCACCGGAAGGCAAGTACGTTGAGGACGAGGCGGCAGCCTGTCTGTTCCTGGGCTCGGCGCTTAAAGGGTCGGACGCGAAGGCGGCCGGAAGATACCTGGACCAGTCGCTGAGGCTTACTATTAAGGCGATGGCGCGGAATTTCCACAACGGGCGCGCCCTGAAATTTGCAAGCGGCCCGGAGAGCGCGAAACGGGACCATGCGAAAATCCTGTCCGGCAACTCATCCAGGAACTCCTGGGTGTTGGACCTTACCGGCATGAATTATGCACTCCTGGGCGATAAATTGAAAGCCCTTTTCTGCCTGCGCCATGCGGCGGCCGCAGACGGGGGAAACATTGCGGCAAGGAAAAACCTCGCCCGCCTCCTTCAGGCGTCGGGGCGCGAAAAAGAGGCGATGCAGACGTATGAGGAGATATTGAGTGTATCGCCGCGCGATGCGGACGCCCTTTTGGCCCTGGGTGGCCTCCGTTTGGACAAGGGGCAGGGGGCCAGGGCCGAGTCACTATTTGGAAGGGCGCTTGAAGCGGAACCGGCCAAACAAGGCCAAAAGAGGGAAATTCCAGTGGTCTCGATTATCATACCCGTTTTTAATAAGGTCGAATATACAAGAAAATGCATCGAGGCAATCAGGAGAAACACGCCCTGCGACCTTTGCGAAATTATCATAATCGACAATGCCTCCACGGATGGGACAAAGGATTATCTGAAGGGCCTGAATGAAAAGATGCGTGTAAATGTAATTTCCAATGATGCAAACCTGGGCTTCACGAAGGCATGCAACCAAGGGGCCGCCGCGGCCGGCGGGAAATATATCGTTTTCCTCAACAACGATACGGAGCCGCAGCCAAAGTGGTTGGAATATCTTGTGGAGACAATTGAATCCGACGCTGAAGCAGGTATTGCCGGGCCAAAATTCACGTATCCTGACGGACGGTTACAGGAAGCCGGGGGCATCATTTTCAATGATGGGAGCGGCTGGAATTTCGGCAGGGGCGATGATCCCTCCAGGCCGATTTATAATTATGTGAAAGAGATTGATTATGTCTCCGGGGCCTGTCTGTTAATTCGCAGGTCCCTTTTGCAGCAGTTGAATTATTTTGATGAACGATACTCCCCCGGGTATTATGAAGATACCGATTTGTGTTTCGGCGCGCGGTCTGCCGGTTATAAGGTGGTCTATTGTCCGCTCTCGCTTGTAATACATCACGAGGGGGCCACGAGTGGAACGGACTTGTCCGCGGGGATGAAAAAATTTCAAGACATAAATAAAGAGAAATTCGTCATAAAATGGTCCGGCGCGCTGAAAAATCAGTATCCTGCCGGCAGCGGTAATGTGATTCCGGGCAGCGAACGTCAGATCGAGGGGAATATTTTAATAATCGATAAATATTTGCCCTGGTTTGACAGGGCGTCCGGTTCGTTGAGGCTTCTTTCGATTATCCGTCTTTTGAAAAAACAGAATTATCACATTACATATATTGCACGTGAAGGCAGAGATCAGGAGCGTTACATCAGGGTCTTGCAACGGCTGGGAGTTGAAGTTTATGCCACGGACCCGCAAAAATTGGACCGATCAGGGATTTCCGGCATCGAGTCGATTGATTTAAAAAGGATCTTGTCCGACAGGTTTTATGAGACGGCATTTCTATCTTTCTATGATGTCGCGCTTCAGTATCTGCCCGAAATAAGGGCTTGCTCCCCTGGCACCAAGATCCTGATAGACACTGTCGACATCCATTTCGTCCGGGAACAGAGAATGGCCGAATTGAACAGCGATAAGGCATTGCTGAAGAAGGCAGAGGCGACAAAAAAAGATGAATTATATATTTATGGCAAAGCCGACGCCATCATAACCATAACGGACAGGGATTGGGACCACATAAGAGATTATCTCCCCGGCGCAAGACACTTTGTAATTCCCAATATCCATTGCGTAGATGAAGGCCCGATAGAATCGGACGGACGCTCCGGGTTGATTTTTGTCGGGAATTTCAATCACCTGCCCAATGTAGACGCGGTTAAATATTTCCTGGGCGAGATTTTCCCCAAAATCAAGGCGAAGATACCGGACATGACGTTTACGATTGTCGGACCACTTCCTCCCAAAGAAATTGCATCCCTTCAAAACAAGGATATCATCGTCGCCGGGTACGTGCCGGAAACGGGACCTTATCTGAAAAGGGCAAGAATTTCCATTGCACCGCTGCGATACGGCGCCGGCATGAAAGGGAAGATAGGCGAGGCGATGGCGCATGGGGTCCCTGTAGTCACTACTTCAATTGGAGCTGAAGGAATAGGCCTCATTTCCGGTGAAACCGCCTTGATTGCGGACTCCGCGGATGGCTTCGCCGAATGTGTGGTGGGCTTGTATTCCGATGACGGCCTTTGGCGTCGGATAGCTATCAATTCAAGGGAATTTATCGCAAGACATTACTCCCTGGAGAAAATCGGAATGGAATTGGCCGATATGTTGAGAAGCATGCAGGCTGAAAAAGCCTCTTTTCAGGCTGTAGCGAGTGGTGCAGGCGGCGAGGCAGTCTCATAACTTATTGATTTATCGAATTATTAGGTTGCATTACCTCGTCGGCAACGGCAACCGGAGGAGTTTTTCGGCATTCCGCTAAAGTTTTCCCCTATCCCTTCCGATAAATAACTAAAGGGTTTCAAAAGGCGCGAGAAAGGGGTGACTGCAAAGGTTCAAGCGCCTGCCCGCCCGGTCAGGGGATCAGGAGGAGGGCGGAAAAGAGACCTTTTAAAACCGGCAAGGATGCCGGTAGACAAAAATTCACGGAGGAAAAAAACATGTCTTTGGTTATCAACACAAACATCGCGTCTATCGATGCACAGAGGAACCTCTGGTCGACCGGAAACGACCTGAAGACGGCCATGGAGAGGCTCTCATCGGGCCTGAAGATCAACTCGGCGAAGGACGACGCCGCCGGCTACGCAATCGCCAGCAACATGACCGCGCAGATAAACGGTCTCGGGCAGGCGGTAAACAACGCAAATAACGCAAACTCCATGGTCCAGACCATGATGGGCGCCATGAACCAGATACAGGACGCCCTCCAGAGGATGAACGAGCTTGCGGTCGAGGCGTCTGACGGCTCTTACAACAACAACCTCACATCGATCGACTCCGAGTTCCAGGCGCTCAAGAACGAAATCGACACCATAGCCAACCAGACCAAGTTTAACGGCACATCCGTACTTAACAGCTCCTCTTCCATCACGTTCCAGATCGGCTATCAGAACACCGCCAACGACCAGCTGGCCATATCCACCGTGGCCGTGACGTCCGGCGCCCTGGGCCTGAGCACTGCAGCCCTCACGACGCAGGCCGCCGCGCAGGCCGCCATCAGCACGGTCTCCACCGCACTGAGCACGCTCAGTGGGGACCAGGGGACACTCGGCGCGGACAGCAACAGGCTCGACACCCAGGTGGCCAACCTGCAGAACGTCGCAGAGAACACCACGGCGGCGCGGTCGCAGATAGTGGACGCGGACTTCGCGTCGGAGACCGCGCAGATGACGAAGGACATGGTCCTGCAGCAGGCCGGCATCTCGGTCCTGGCGCAGGCCAACTCGCAGCCGCAGATGGTACTCAAACTCCTGCAGTAAACGCGGGAAAAAAGGCGGGAAGGGGATTTATCCACATCCCCTTCCGCCCTTTTTGAAGGAGTGGGCGGATGAACATTAACGGGGTAGCAGCAGGGGCTGGGGATCTGGGCGCAGCCTGGTCCGCAGCGGCGGAAGGCCAAAGGCCGGCCGCCCAGCCTGTCCCCTCGGGATCAAAGGCGGCATTGCAGGCGCAAGCGGCGCGGGAGGGAAACCAGCCCCAAAAACCGGCCCCGGCTGAAGATGATGCGGTTTCAAAAGACCGGGCGGTCTTTGCGGTGGACGGCGACAAGAAAGTCGTCATCCGGATATTGGACGGCAAGGGCAGGGTGGTCATGCAGATACCGCCTGAGGAAGCGCGATCGGTAAAAAAAGAGCTTCAGGAGCTTATGAAAAACCTTTTCAGCAAGGAGGCCTAAAATGGCGGAGTGGACGGGACTGGTAACAAGCTCTACCGGCGCCTACTCGGGGCTGAACACCCAGCAGATAATCAGCACCATCGTGCAGGCCGACAGTCAGCCCCTGGTCGACCTGCAAAACAAGGTGGCTGCCGATCAGGCGGAGATAAGCGCCTACGGCGGCCTCATAAACTCCCTTTCGTCCCTGAACACCCTGGCGCAGAACATGGCGCTTCCCACCATATACGGGATGGCGGCAACGTCTTCGAACAGCACGGTGCTCACGGCCACCGCCGGCACGAACGCCGCCGCGGCCACATACAGCATGACTGTAAGCCAGATTGCCCAGGCCCAGAGCATATACTCGGCCAATTTCGCGTCGGAGACCGCCACCCCGGTGGCGAACTCCGGGGATGCGGGTTTCGAGATACAGGTGGGAAGCGGCTCGCCCGTCGCCATCACCTTTAACGGGACAAACTTCGTCGTGGGCTCAAACACGTACTCAAACAGCCTCGACGGCGTGAGGGCCGCCATCAACGCCGCGGGCGCCGGGGTGACCGCCTCGGTCATAAACAACGGGTCGGGTTACCAACTGGTGCTGACCTCCGCCCAGACGGGCGCCTCAAACAGGGTGAAGATACTGGTCAATACCGGCAGCGGCTATGGCGACGCCACCGGCAGCGCCGGCATTAACCGGCTCGCCTTCGACCCCACGTATAATTCAAACGGCAGCGTGGCAGGCTACGGGACTTACACGAACATGCAGCAATCCATGGCCGGGCTTGACGCGAACCTGACCTTAAACGGCCTCAGCGTCACCCGCTCCACAAACACGATAACGGACCTGATAACCGGGGTCACGGTCAATCTCCTCCAGGCGGGCTCGTCCACCCTGTCCGTGGCCAACGACAATAGCGGTTTTACCTCGCAGATAAACAGCTTCATATCCACATATAACACCGTCATGGGCGCAATCAACGGCGCGCTTGGCACCCAGTCGATCCCCGGCCCCCTCTACGGGGACAGCCTTACAAAGGGCCTCCGGGAGACGCTCTATAACATGACCACAACCACCTATAACGGGACCTCCCTTGCGGCCCTCGGCATAACGCACGGCTCCAACGGCAATCTCACGCTCAACTCGACCGCGTGGAACGCCGCGCTTGCGGCCAACCCGAGCCAGGTCCTGGGCGCGGTAAACCAGATGGCCTCATCGCTTCAGACCACCATGAACAGCTACATGAACACGATCATCCCGGGTGCGGAGCAGGGGTTAAACGGCGAGATATCCCTCTACCAGCAGCAGGAGAACCAGTGGGCGGCGAAGCTGGCTATCATACAGCAGACGCTCACCGCGCAGTTTGCGGCCATGGAGCAGTACCTCAGCACGCTCTCAAGTGAAAGCAGCTCCATGACGAACATGCTTAACCCATCAACATCGAGCTCTTCGTCAGGCTCAACATCCACCACTCTCAAGTGAAAACAATGCCCTTGACCAGATATCTTCGTCAACATCAACCGGCACCAGCGGAGGCACGACGGCATGACAAACCTTGAGTACGCCAGCAACGCATATTTAAAGACCATGGTCAATACCTCGGAGTCGAAGCTCGACCTGGTGATACTGCTCTACGACGGGGCGATAGAGTTCCTGCACAAGGCGGTGTTTTACATGGGCCGGCAGGACGTCGCCAAAAAACTCCATTACATGTCCAAGTCGCTGGACATCATAACGGAGCTCTTGAATTCGCTTAACATGAAAGACGGGGGCGAGGTGGCCTGCAACCTCCAGAACCTCTACATATACATGATGAAGGAACTGACTTCCGCCAACATAAGAAACGACCCCGAAAAAATAAACCGGGTGCAGGGACTTCTGCGGGTGCTGAGGGACGGCTGGAAGGGCATCAGATGACGATTTTCCCCTTCCAGATGAAAGAGATGATGCACCTGTACACCAGGGCGCTGAAACTGCCGACCTCGGTCCTCCTTGAAAAGGACCAGGCGGAGCCCAAGGACGTCGTGATGATCTCCTCGGAGGCCAAGAAGAAACAGGTCCTCGACGAGGCAAAGGGCGCGGTCCTTGAGCGGATCAGGCAGGCCAGGTAGCGGGTGCCTTCCCGGGAAGGCTCTGCGCGATGAATAAAAGGGATTTTAAGATCCTTGTGGTCGATGACGACGATATCGCCCGCGAGGTCGTCGGCTCCATCCTTTCGAAGGAAGGGTATGCGGTCCTTACCGCCGTGGACGGGCTCCAGGCCATTAGCGCGCTCATGACCGAGGAGATCGGCATGGTCATCACCGATTTCAAGATGCCGGGGGCCGATGGCTTCGAGGTGCTGAGGACCAGCGTGCGGGCAAACCCGGAGACCAGCGTGGTCATAATTACGGCCTACGGCACGCTGGAGGCCACGCTGGAGGCGATCGCCGAGGGGGCATACGATTATCTCACGAAGCCCTTCAAGATACAGGAGATTATCATAGTGGCCGACAGGGCCTTTAAAAGGGCCAGGCTGCTCGCGGAAAACCGTGAACTTAAAGAACATCTCAGGGAGACCTACAGGGATTTGAAAATCCTCAAGGCCGTCTCAAGCGGAGACAACCCATGCCTCGTCACAGAGTGGATAGAAAGGCTGGAGAAGCTGAAATCGGACAACATACTGAGCCTGGCTGAAGCTGAAATCCTAAAGGAAAGGTTGTTAAGAGGCAATGGCGTCCAGGATACTGATAGTAGATGACGACCCGGTCGTGCGGGAGGTCCTTCAGGAGATCATAGCGGGCATAGGCCACAGGCCGGAGGCGGCGAAAGACGGCCTTGACGGCCTCCGCAAGGCAAGTGAAAACGAATATGACATAATTTTCACCGACTTGAAGATGCCCGGCCTGGGCGGGATGGACTTCCTTAAGGAGGTGAAGAAGGGCAATCCGGGTGTTTCGGTGGTGGTGATCACGGGCTACCCGACGGTGGAGGCCGCCGTGAGCGCCATGAAGGAGGGGGCCGACGATTTCATAACGAAGCCCTTCAACATAGATTCCATCCAATCCATAATAAACAGGCTTGCCGGAGCGAGGAGCCTGACCAGGCAGGACGGCGGGTTCTCCTCCGAATCCGTCAAGAGGCTCAATTCCGCCCTCTTTTCGAAGATACAGAAGATAAACCTCCTGAAGACGATAAGCGCCGAAGTAGACGGCCTCTCAAGCAATGCGGAGCTTTATGAAAAGATCGTCGGGATGGCCTCCAGACTGCTTTTCGCCAGGCTGGTCAGCTTCGGCATCGTCGAAAACGGTTACCTGAAGATAAAGAAATCCAAGGGCATGAAGGAAAAGGAAATACCGGTTGCCGGAAGCCTCCTTGAGAAGGTCGTGAAAAACGGCAAACACTACCTGGCCGCGGCCGGGGAGATGGACCCCCACGACGGCAACCTCCTCAGGGCGCAGATGCTTTCAATCCCCTTTGCCATAAACGGCGAGGTCTTCGGCGTGCTCAATATCGGGGACAAGGCCGACGGGACCAGTTTCAGCGAGGACGAAATAGGTCTCGGCCTCACCTTTGCCAGGAAAGTGGCGCTGAGGATAGAGAACAACGCCCTCTATGATGTCTTTTACACCTCCCTGGTGAGCGCGCTGAAATCGCTCGTAAACAGCATCGAGGCGAGGGACTCATACACGAAACAACACTCCGAGAGGGTGACCGGCTATGCCCTCCAGATTGCCGCGATAATGGGTCTCTCCGAGGATGAAAAAAACGCGATCGCCTTTGGCGGGTACCTGCACGACATAGGCAAGATCGGCGTCAGGGACATGGTGCTGCTTAAACAGGGGGTGCTTACGAGCGAGGAAGTGGAAGAGATAAGGCTCCACCCCGTCATCGGGGACAACATCATATCCCCGATGAAATTCTTCCCCAAGGAGAAATCCCTCATCCGGCACCATCATGAGAGGTTCGACGGGGGCGGTTACCCGGACGGCATAGGCGGAGACGAGATACCCCTCATAGTGCGGATACTGTCGATCGCCGACACCTTCGACGCGATGACGAGCGTGAGGCCCTACAGGTCGGCGAAATCCCATCAGGCGGCTGTGAAGGAGCTGGTCAGGTGTTCCGGGACGCAGTTCGACGGGCTGATAGTGAATGCCTTTCTGCAGACCCCCGCCGGCAGAGGGGCGCCGTCCCAGGGCGTATAATGGCCCATGGCCGGGACAGCCATTCGGGCGCACTGGATAATATGGGCGCAAACGGTCATAATAACTTGCCCGCCCCCGCGGACTTTTCGGGGGGCGCAGGCCGCTGGCGGATGAGGCAAAAAGAAGGAAAAAGAAACAGGGTAGTTTTTCTGGGTGGTCCGCTGCCCGCGGAAGGGATAAAAAACGCCTTCAGGGGGCGCGGCAATGGCCTCTACAAGCTGAGATTCATCCCGCGGGCCGAGGGGTTTTCACATGCTGAGGCCGAGGGCCTTACGGCGCTTTTCATAACGGCGCCGCTGCCGGGCGCCGACTGGCGCGAATTCGTGAAAGGGTTCAAGTTCATGAACGCCGCGGCGCCGGTGATTGTCGTCGCGGAGCGCGAGGACGAGGAGTTATGTCTGCAGGCCATGGACGAGGGGGCCGACGACTTCCTGTCCTCGGAGGCCCCGGATTTTGCCCTGAAGCTGCCGCTTGCGCTCAGGAAGGCCGCCGCGCGCCAGGCCGGCAGCGCCGGCAGAAACCGCCTCGAAAACATATTCTTCGAAAACCATGTAAGGTGGCTTGCCTTTCTGGACGCCATAACCGACTTCATATTCATAACCGATGAGCAGCAGAGGATCATCAAGGTCAATTCGGCCCTGGCCGGCGCCTACGGGAAACATCCAAAGGACGTCACCGGGATGAAGAGCCGCGACCTCCTGGGCAGGGGGCTTTCCATGGAGCTCGAGGCCATCAGGAGACAAAACCAAAAGGCCTCGCAGCCCGTCGAAAAGAAGATAAACAACGATTATTACCTGGTGAGCATCTTCCCTCTGCGGTTCGAAAACCAGGACATGACCATCTACTTCCTCAAGAACATAACCGAGATGAGGCGCCTGAAGGAGCAGCTCTTCCATTCGGACAAGCTGGCCTCGATAGGGCTTCTGGTCTCGGGGGTCGCGCACGAGCTGAACAACCCCCTCACCGGGATAATAGCCTATACCGAGCTGCTGAAGATGAGAAAGGGCGTGGAGCAGGGCGGCGAGGTGATCGGCAAGATAATGATAAGCGCCGAGAGGTGCAAGAAGATAGTGGAAAACCTGCTCACCTTTTCCAGGCAGCAGGCGCTCTCCAAGAGTTTCGAGTCCGTAAACGACATCATAGACCGCACCATAGAGCTACGGAACTACTGGCTCAGGCTGGGCGGTATCGAGGTGGTAAGGGACTACGGGGCCGTGCCGACCCTCTTTGTGGACGCGCAGCAGATGCAGCAGGTCTTTCTGAGCGTCCTCATAAACGCGGAACAGGCCATAGCCGACGCCCGGCCCCCGAAAGGCAGGATCGTCTTCGCCACCCGGTTTGACGGCGCGGCAAAAAAGGCGTCCGTCACGATATCCGACAACGGCGCGGGCGTACCGGAGCAGATCGCGGACAAGATTTTCGACCCCTTCTTCACCACCAAGTCCGTCGGCGTGGGCACGGGGCTCGGCCTCTCGATATCGCACGGCATCATAATCGGGCACGGCGGCTCCATAAAGGTCGGCAGGACCGAGGAGGGCGGCTCCCGCTTCATCATCGATATACCGCAGAGGCAGACGGGGGACATCCTGAAAGAGGAGCGCCTGGAGAAGACATGACGATGCCAGGGGAGGCCGCATGCTCATAATAATAGGCATTGTGGTCGTGATCGTGTCGGTCCTCGGCGGCTTCCTCATGGAGAAGGGCAACGTAAGCCTCCTCTATCAGCCCTCCGAGATAATCATAATCGCCGGGGCGGCCCTGGGCTCCTTCCTGATATCATCCCCGTACAGTCTGCTTGTCTACGTGGTCAAAAGCATACGCGGCTCGATAGGGGGCAGGAGCCAGGGCAGGGCGGAGTATCTGGAACTGCTTGTCCTGCTCTACAGGCTGTTTTCCAAGATCAGGAAGGAGGGGCTTGTCGCGGTGGAGGCCGACATAGAGAGGCCGGAAGGCAGCCCCGTGTTCAGCTCTTACCAGGTAAATGCCGACAACCACAATGTCGTCGATTTCATCTGCGACAACATGAAGGTGATAATAACGACGAATGTGCCCTCGCACGAGCTTGAAAGCCTGATGGACCTGGAGATAGAGACGAGACAGCACGAGGCGCTGGGGCCTTCCCGGAGCCTGGCCAAGCTCGCCGACGCGCTGCCGGGGCTCGGCATAGTGGCCGCGGTGCTGGGGGTGGTGCTTACGATGGGCAAGATAGACCAGCCCCCCTCCGTGCTCGGGCACAGCATAGGCTCCGCGCTCACGGGGACTTTTCTGGGGGTCCTGCTCTCCTACGGTTTCGTCGGCCCCGTCGCCACGAACCTTGAAAACAGGGCCAAGAAGGACGAGGTGGAATTCCAGCTGATAAAGGTGGCGATAGTGGCCTTTGTAGGCGGCGCGGCGCCGCAGATAGCCGTCGAGTTCGGCCGCAGGGCTATCCCCGCCGAGGACCGCCCATCCTTCAACGAGCTTGAAGAGGAAGTCAGGGGCAAGTGAAAGACAAGAAGATAATCATCAAAAAGAAGATTAAAAGGATCGGTGAGGAGGCGCACGGCGGCTCCTGGAAGGTCGCCTACGCCGATTTCGTTACGGCCATGATGGCCTTTTTCCTCCTGCTGTGGCTGATTACGATGATCGCGCCGGAGAAGAGGGCGAGGGTCGCCGATTACTTCAAGAATTTCAGTATCTTCACCGAGAGCGGCCAGTCCATCATGAAAAAATCCAGCAATGTATTCAATGAGTCCGGCGCCAACGCCTCGAAACTCTCCCTTGAGATGAGAAAGCGGTTCGCAAGCAGCTCGGCCAACAGCCCGGTGCTGATGGAGCAGATGCTTAAACACCTTATCCAGCAGAAGCTGGGCGATGTAAAAGACCAGATCCGGGTGGACATCATCAATGGCGGCGTGCGCATCCAGATCATGGACAAAAAGGGCAGGCCGATGTTCGACACCGGTTCGTCCAACCCAACCCCCGACGCAAAAAGGATATTGAGCGTCATCGGCGGGGCCATAAGGCACGCCCCGAACGAGGTCGCCATAGAAGGCCATACCGACGCGCTCCCCTATGTGCGCGGCGCATATACAAACTGGGACCTCTCCACGGAGAGGGCGCTTGCCGCCAGGAGGCTCCTGACCGTCTATGGCCTGGACCCTTCCCGCATATCGAGGGTCGCCGGATATGCCGAGACGGTCCCCCTCGTGAAAGACGACCCCCTGGACCCGAGAAACAGAAGGATTTCGGTGATAGTCCTCTTCAAACAGGCCAGGGCATATGAATAGGGCCGCGGAAACAGCGCCGGACCCGGAAAAAAGCAGGCTTTTTATACAAACCGGCCTGCTTCTGGTATAGTAAACTACGGGGTTTTTTGCGGCAACATATGCGCCGGGTGAAGGGGCGCCCGGCCGTGCGCCTGCGGAGAGGACAGGCGGCCGTCGTTATTGAGTTTCGGTCCCGGAGGGTAGAGTGAAGAAAAGAGATTACCTGAGGGTGCCCCCCTCGGGCGCCGATCCTGTGAAAGTTTCATTCATGCAGGAAGAGCTGAAAGGCATGGCCCCTTTCATCAAGGTGAGAAATATAAGCATCGGGGGCGTCATGATACAGATCAGCGACGCCGTTGCCGGCCGGGACGGCCTTCTTCCGTCGGGCACACTGATCGAACAGATACGGATTTTTCTGCCCCGGCAGGGCGTCTGCGAGCTTTCGGGCATAGTCAGGTTTACGTATGGGAGCCTGAGGGGAATAGAGTTCCTCAGGAACGAGCCGGAGCAGAAAAGGCTTGCCAGGTATGTCCATCAGAGGCAGGTGGAGCTGCTTGGGCATGACACCTCGAAATGGCCGGAAGAAAAGGCCTTCGAATACAGGCAGACCGGCGGGCTTTATAACTGGCTCATGGAGTCCCAGGCGACCCGGAAGGGGGCAATGGCCCCGCGGGAGCTGCCCCGGGGAGGCGCGGACGCCGCCGAAAAGAAAAAGATACTGATAATAGACCCCAGCGCTTCAGGACGTGAGAGCTACAGCGCCATTTTTTCCGGAGCGGATTTCGAGGCATACGCGGACGGGGGTCCCAAGGCCGAGGAGCTGGCCCTCGGGATAAAGCCCGACCTTGTTTTGATGGATTTTTGCGGGCCGGCTGGGCTGGACTGCGGCTGGCAGATATTAAAGAAGCTCAAAAGCTCCCGCGACATGGGCGGCGTGCCGGTTTTTCTGGTCACGGACGGCGACAGGGAAACGGCGCATATGGCCATTCAGCACGGGGTTGATGACCATATCATCAAGTCGGGAAACCCGGAGTCCGTGCTCGAGAGGATCAGGGATTTTTTCGGCATAAAATAAAAAAGGCGCCATCATCACCTTATTTTCTTGTTTTTCAAATAGATAGCGGGCGTATTCCCCCCGGTTTCCCGATGCTTTACCCGGCCCAAGGGAGTTTTTTGGCGGCAGGCCTAGGAGTTTTTCCCCCCCGGTATAGGAAGTATTTCCGATTCCCATTACGGGGGCGGGCTGATATCATGGTATTATGGAAAATACAAAAAACGGCGCCGGCGTTGCCTATCCCGTCCGGTTATGCAATTTCGGGCCGTGTTTTCCACGGCTTGGGGTTTTTGGTGTCTTTCCTTATGGTGCTAATGATATAATTTTTTTATGAGTGAGACTTCCGCATATGGGGGGCAGGAAAGCGGAAGCGGGCATCTCAGATGTTCCGGGGTGATGATTTCGCCCAATTCGATCAGCCGGCTGCGGCGCGGAAAGCCCGTCAAGACGATCCCGAGGGAACGGATAATTAAACTGAAGCTCTGCCGCGACACGGGGGTGAAACGCCCGTTTTGCCATTTTCTCTCCGGTTTCACCATGGTAATGCTCGGAGTCATCGGCGAATTTATAATCCTGGTTTCGAGCCTGACGGGGCTCCGTCTCGACGCGGACACGGACCCCGACGGTTTCGTTATCCCGCTGATCCCGGTCGGCTTTTGGGTGATGCTGGGGACGGGTCTGTTTCTGCTGGTCGGGGTGTTCCGGGCCAAATATCATCTGCTTGTGGAAACGGGGCACGGGATCACCCGGATTTTCTTCGAGAAGCCGGCCGGGCGGGACGAGATATGCCAGTTTCTGTCAAAGGCCGGGACGGAATTCGGCTATGAATTCGACATATCGGAGACTGAAAACCCCGCCATCGATTAGGACCTGCCTCACGATCATTGTTTAAAATGGATGCCGGATAAACGCGCCAAAAAAAACCCCGCGGCTTGGTGTCCGCGGGGTTTCTTATTAATTTTTCAATACACCACAGTCTCTGCTGTGGGGTTTCCCTATAGAATATTTCTTTAGGCCCCTTCGAATTCCTTTGCAGCCTCGGCGGCCTCTTTATCTATCTTGTCGTTTCTCAGGACGGACAGGAACGCGGAGACCAGGTTCAGCGCTATAAGCACGCCCAGCACAACCAGGAAGCCTTTCATGAAGGCGTTCACCTTAACAGGGACAGGCATGTTGTGGCTGCGGAATATATGGCGGGCGTTCGGATATCCGTTTTCGGCCACGTATCTGTGCTCCAGGGTGGTGAATATGACGCCCGAGATATCGACGCCGAATATGAGCCCCAGGGAACGCATCATGTTCAGGATGCCGCCGGCCACGCTCAGTTTGTCCTTGGGGGCGGCACCCATTATGGCGCTGTTATTGGGCGGTGTGAAGAGCCCCATCCCTATGCCAAGCATGATCAGGATGCCCACCAGGGAAACAAGATGGGAGGACTCCCCCAGGAGCATCAGCAGGAAACAGGACAGGGCGGAGATCAGCATGCCGCTCGTGGTCATCAGCCTTGGGCCGCGCCTGTCCGACACACTGCCGGCCCAGGGGGCCACGAACGCCATGGCAAGCGGGATCGGAGTAAGCAGGCTGCCCGTGAGCGCTACGCTGTAGCCGACCACCCTTTCCAGGTAGAAAGGCATCAGGAACATTATCGCGAACAGCACGTAATAGGACATCATGCCGGTCAGATTGCCCGCGGAGAACGTGAAGTTCTTGAACATCTTCAGGTCTATAAGGGGATATTTGACCTTCAGTTCCGTAATTACGAAGAGGCTCAGTAAGGCGACCGCAAGGGTGAAGTAGAGGACGATCGTGTGGGAAGTCCAGCCCAGCTTTGCCCCCTCGTTGAAGGCCAGCACGAGGAAGAGGAGCCCGGAGGAGAAAAAGGCGGTCCCGAAGTAATCCACGGTCTCTTTCTGCTCCTTCTTCTTGTCGCGGGGCAGAATGAGGAGGCCGGCTATTGTGCCCAGGGCGCCTATCGGCAGGTTCACGTAGAATATGGCGCGCCATCCCACCGCGGCTATGAGCACGCCGCCCACGAACGGGCCGATGGACATTGCGACAGCCTGCACGGCCCCCTGGATGCCGATGGCCTTGCCCCTTTCATAGGAAGGGAACGCCGCGGTTATTATCGCCACGGAATTTGCCTGCAGGAGCCCGGCCCCCACCGCCTGAAGGGCGCGAGCGCCGATCAGGAACGCCGCCGAAGGGGCCATGCCGCAAAAGAGAGAGCCGACCGAGAAGATGATGAACCCGGTATTATAGAGCTTGGAGCGGCCGTACATGTCCGCCAGCCTTCCGAAGAGCGGCAGGAAGATCGTGAGCGTGAGCATGTAGGCCATCGCGACCCATTCGATTACCGCCAGCGAGACGTTGAAATCGTTCTTAAGCGTAGGCATCGCGATGTTCACGATGCTTACATCGAGGGCCGACATGGTCGCGCCGATCAGGACGTTGACCAGGATGAACCATTTCCAGCTTGGCTTTGAAGAGAAATAAGGGTGAGGAAACTGAAACTTTCTACTCATTTTCTATGATGCCTCCTTAGCAATTTCAACCGGAAAAATGAATTATTATACACTCTGATAGTTCTAATTGACAAGCACAAAGAAATCATACAATGTGTCGCGCAGGCCGGTTTTCGCTTCCATTACGGAGTTGCCGCGTATCTCCAGTTTTTTGACGAGCGCTTCATCCTTGAACAGCAGGGCCTCCATATGGTCGCCGGCCGCCCTGACCTCGACCGATACATCCTTGTCGCCGTATTTGTCGGCGTAATATACCAGGGCCAGTCTTTTTGCCGCTTCCGACTCCGGGGTTTTGGCGGGGATGCCGGTTTCAGAAGGAGAGAGATAACAGCTCTGGACGTCGCCTGAGGCCGGACGGAAACCCTCCCGCCTGAGCTGCTCAGTGGCAAACGTGCCCATAAACCCGACAAACAGAAGAAGGGCCACATATACGGCCTTTCCCTCCATCTCGCGTGTAAGCCCGGTGAGGAAGCCCGAGGATATGACAACCGGCGTGATCTCATCGTCTATTACGCCTGAAGGGCCGCCTTTCTTGGCCGCTGAAAAGATGAAGGAAAGGAGGTTCAGCAGCACCAGCACCAGCAGCACAACCACGAAACCGTGCAAAAACGCGTTGTCTTTTATCCCTGCGGGGATGCTCAGGTTGCTGAAGACATGCTGCGCGTTGGGGAACCCCTTTTCGGTCAGGTACCGGTGCTCCAGGCCGGTGAATATCATCCCGGAGATGTTCACGCCGAAGATGAGCCCCAGGGAACGCATCATGTTCAATATCCCGCCGGCAACGCTTAGTTTGTCCCTGGGGGCGGCCGCCATCACCGCGTTATTATTGGAGGGCGTAAAGAGACCCATCCCTACGCCAAGAAATATCATCACGCCTACCAGCGCGGGTATCCCGGAGGACTCGCCCAGAAGCAGAAAAAGGCAGGCCGTGGCCGAGACGAGCATGCCCAGGGTGGTCATTATCCTTGCCCCGTATTTGCTCGACATGTGGCCGGAAAAAGGGGCCACAACCGCCATCGCAAGCAGGAGCGGCGTCAGCAGAAAGCCGGTAAGCTCCACCCCGTAGCCCAGCGCCTTTTCCAGGTAGAAGGGCATGAGAAACAGCATCGCAAAGAGGACGTAATAGGAGAACATGCTGCTGAGATTGCCCAGGAGGAACGAGGAATTTTTCAGGAGCTTCAAATCGATGAGCGGGTTTGCGGCCTTCAGCTCCCGCATTATGAAAAGGCCAAGGAGCACAAGCGAAGAGAGGAAATAGGCCAGGATCGTGCCCGAGCCCCAGCCGAGTTTCACGACCTCGTTTATCGCAAGCATCAGGAAGCCCAGACCGGAGGCAAGTAAAATGGCCCCCGAATAATCCACTTTTTCCTTCGCGGCGGACCTTTCATCGGCAGGCAGCACAAGGATACCGGCTATAATGCCCATGACGCCTATGGGGATATTGAGGAAAAAGATCGCGCGCCAGCTTATTGTGGAGATAAGAAGACCGCCCACGAAGGGACCCAACGCCATCGAGATCGCCTGAACGGCGCCCTGGATGCCGATTGCCTTGCCCCTCTCTTTTGCCGGGAAGGCCTGCACAACAAGGGCGATCGAGTTGGCCTGAAGAAGCCCTGCGCCGACTGCCTGGACGACCCTCGATGCGATGAGCAGCGCCGCGGAAGACGACAGCCCGCAGAGAAGCGAACCCGTCGCAAATACCAGGAAACCGGCGTTGTAGAGTCTCGACCTGCCGTAAATGTCCGAGAGTCTGCCAAACAGCGGCAGGAAGACGGTCAACGCGAGCATATAGGCCATGGTTATCCACTCGATTACGGGCATGGATACATGGAATTGCGTCTTCAGGGTGGGCATGGCCACATTCACGATGCTTACGTCCAGGGCGGACATGGCGGCCCCCATCAGCACGGTTGCCAGGATCAACCATTTCCAGCCGGGATGTGAAGAAAAATACGGATGCGGAAACCTCAATTGCCTGCGCACGTCTGCTTCCCTCCTCTTGATCACTCAATAATCCTAGATTTATTGTAACTCCAATTATGATAGAATGTAAAATTTAATTTGCTGATAGTTCCCCCTATAACTTATAATAAATAAGGGTTTTATCTGCCAAAGATGCCGCAGAGATTCGAACGGCTCATAAGGCGGGGGTTTTTGACCCCCCGGGACCTGGAAGACCTTCAGGAAAAGGCCGGCGGCAACGGCAATTGCCTGGAGGACGCCATACTGGAGGCCGGTGTGCCGAAGCACGAAGTCCTTTTCTGCCTGGCGGAGCATTTCGGCTGTCCTGTCGTCGAATACGAGGAGAACCTGATGGTCTCGCAGTCCATCCTGCGGAGGATGGATGTGGAGAGGCTGAAGGCCGAGCTCTGGCTGCCTGTCTCAATCCTTGAAGGCAGGGCGGAGGTCATAGCCTGCAGGCCGGACGATCCGGAGCTGGGCCGGGGCATCCGGGAGACCCTCGGGGTAAATGAGATAAATTTTCTGGCCGCCGCGCGCCCGGACCTGATCAGGATAATAGAAAACAATTGGGACTTGAACCCGGCTTTTCCCCCCTCGGCCGGCAGGACGCCGCTTGCCAAGGTGAGGACATATCTGGCGGACAGGCGCTCCGCATATGCCGCCCAGAGGACGGCCTTCGCAAAGGGCAGGACGGGGCTCGCGTTTTTGCGGACGGGCCTGGCGTTTATCACCATCTCGGTCTCGTTTCTCAGGCTTTTTGGCGCGGGATGGCTGCTTGCCATGGAGGCGCCGCTGATATTTTTGGGGATTGCGGCCGTTTGGGACGGCTTTTTGTGGTACCTGCCGGCGAGGCGGCAGTCAAGGGACATTTATCCCTATCACCCCTATGATATCCCCGATGATTTTTCAGCCCTCGAGGTCTCAAATCCGGGAGAAACCCCGAATTTCGGCAGAAGCCCCGTTGTAAAAGGGGCCGGCCCCCTGAGGAGACAGTGGGATTCGCTCTCCCCGGTTGAAAGACGGAGGTTTCTTGCCAGCGACCGCACCGATCTGGCCGAGGAAAGGACGATCCTGGCTTTTCTTCGGACCAGGATGGCCAAGGCCAGGATGGGGCTTTCGTTCACCAGGACGGGGGTCGCCTTCTCCGGCATAGGGATAGGGTTTCTGCGCCAGTTCGGCCATGGAGGATGGGCCTCCTCCATCTTCACCTGGGGTTTGATTGTGTCCGGCGCGGCCATGATAGCCGAGGGTTTTCACTGGTACCTGCCCGGCAGGGGGGCGGGGAAGGCCGGGCTGGAAAGCATAAAGAGGGCCGAGAGGACGAAGACGATATGGGACCGCGTCTTCCCGATGTTCAGCCATTTTGCCTCCGGAGATGGAAAACACAGCGGGGAAAATCATCCCGCCCCCGCGGTCTGCCGGGGGCAGCGCCCCGGCGTCTGGGCCACGACCGGCCTTGCGCTTGAGCGCACGCTGCTTGCCGACAGGCGCAATATAATGGCAAGATTAAGGACGGTGATGGCCCGCTGCCGGACTGGAATGGCCTTCATCAGGACGGGGCTTGGCATCTCGGCGGTAGGGGCGGGGCTCTTTATCTATTTCGGGACGAGAAACATGTACTGGGCGGGGTTCGAACTTTTCCTTATCGCCGCGGGCCTGTATCTGACCGGCGACGGCATTTACTGGCTTGTGCCGGCCGAGAGGGAAAAAAAGCAGTTCCCGTATTGTTTCGGGGACTTCGAGATACAGCCGCCCGACTACAGCGTGCCCTGCGTCTCCTGGAAGAGGGTTTTCTTCAGCCATGACCGGTAAGTTGAGAAAATTCGTGCCCCTGGTGGAAGAGGGGGTCATCACGGAGGAGGCCCTCTTGAAGGCGCGGGACGCGGCAAGGGCCCGCGGGGTCGAGGTCGAAAGGGTGCTCTTGAGGGAATTTGGCGTTCCAAGGTGGGCCCTTCTGGCCGCCCTGTCAAGGCATTTCGGATGCGGCTCCATCCAGTATGACGAGAGGCTGCCCGTGCCGACGCATCTCTTTGAGGGGCTCAAAAGCGACGTGCTCTCGAGGAGCCAGTGGTTCCCGGTGATGATGACGGGGGCAACGGTTGTCATCGCGGCCGTTAACCCGGAGAGCCGGACGGTGAGGAGCGAGGCGATGAAGCTAATTCCGGCCGAGATGTATGAGTTCAGGGTCGCCCTCGCGGAGGACATACAGTGGTATATACAGGATTACCTGCACGCGAGGCCCGAATTTCTCATAGGCATAGAGAGGACGGGGCTTGCCTGCTGGCGCAATGTCATGGCCCACTGGAGGACGAGGCTTGCCTGCTACAGGACCGACCTTGCCAAGGCCAGAACGGGGTTGGCCCTTCTGAGGTGGGGGCTTGGCATAGTGGCCCTCTCCGATGCCCTGATGAGGATCAAGGCCCATCCGCTGAAACCGTTTTACGCGCTGATGCTGCTCGTGGGGATAGTTTTTTCCTTGAGCGGGTTTGTCACCTATGTCAGGGTGCGCAGGTCCCGCATGAGCACGCCAGGAGAGCAGACCCTGGTGGAGGTGACGGGCGTGACACTGCATTTCACCCAGGAATATCACCTGGAGGGCGCGCCCGGGAAAAAAACAAAAGGCACGATGCTGGCCCGTTTGGGGGATTTCGTGACCGATTACAGCACCATCCTTCCCCCCAGTCCGGCCAGCAAGGAGAGGACGCACCTGGCCAGGGAGCGTAACATGCTGGCCGCCCAGAGGACTCTTGCCGGCTGCTACCGGACGATATATGCGAGGGCGAGGACGGGGCTGGCCTTCATACGGACCGGCATATCATTCATGGGACTGGGCTTTGCGATGAGCAAATTTTTAAGGCAGGGCCCGTACAGTTTCCTGGATTTTTTCCTCATATTGGCGGGCTTCCTCATGACCGTGGACGGAATGCTTTGGTATCTGCCGGTCCGGAAAGAGAAATACGGCATCACAAGGATTGTATCGGAATGAGGGGCGAGCGTCTCGGAATGAGAGGCGCGGACCGTTTCTTTGCAAGTTATGGCATAATTCATAAAAAGGGCGGCTTTATGGACGGGGGCGGGCGCAAGCGGATGGGTTTTTTGTTTTTATCTTGACGGGGGTCTTCTTTCAATGGCCAGGATAATGATAATTGATGACGAGAAGATCGTGGGAGATATAGCCAAACTCTCGCTGGAACAGGAGGGCCACGAAGTCGAGACCTTCGTAAATTCGGTGCTGGCCCTTGACAGGATTAGGGATCTGGAGTTCGATGTCGTTGTGACGGACCTCAAGATGAAGGGCAAGGACGGGTTCGAGGTCCTCAGGGTCGTAAAGGGCCTTTATCCCGGGACCAAGGTCATAATGATAACGGCTTTCGCCAATCTTGATGTCGCAATCGAGGCCATAAGGGGCGGCGTGCACGATTTCTTTCCGAAACCCTTTAAGATGAAGGAGCTTAAGGAGTCCATCAAGAGGGCGCTTGACGGACAGCCCCCCTTAAAACCCGGAGGACTGAAGCCTGGAGAATTTTCTTCCTTTTGATCTTCAGGATTGGTAGACTTTATAAAAAGATTGAAAGGGCGTTTGTAAGCAATGAAAGATTTCGAGGAACTGCTTCGGGAGTCGGTGAGGGTCCACGGCCATCTCTGCGCCGGCCAGGTATTAGGAGTGCGCATGTCGATGGTGGGGCTTGCGGCAATCGGGATAACTGACCCAAAGGGCAAAGACAGGAAAGACTTTATTGTCTATGTGGAGATAGACAGGTGCGCCACGGACGCCATTCAATCGGTCACCGGCTGCACGCTTGGCAAAAGGTCGCTAAAATTCATGGATTACGGGAAGATGGCGGCGACTTTCTTGAATATTAGGAGCGGGGCGGCGTTCCGGGTGCTCGCGAAAGAGGAATCCAGGCACAAGGCGCGGCAGTATTTTCCCGAGATAGAAGACAGATACGAGGCGCAGTTGAAGGCCTACCGGATAATGCCCGAGGGCGAGCTCTTCAAAGTCTCCCGGGTCTCGGTGAATATGAGGCCCGAGGAGATGCCCGGCAGGCCGCTGGGCAGGGTCAGATGCGCGGCCTGCGGCGAGTACGTCCAGGACCGGCGCGAGGTAGAAAAGAACGGCCGGCCCCTGTGCCGGCCCTGCGCAAACGGCGGGTATTTCACTTTAAAGGGCGAGAATGATTCCGCAGCTTCTTTTTTTTCGCCGTCCGTTATGCAAATCAAGCATAACGATTTCGGGATCAGGTCGAAGCTCTGGATCGAGCTTGAGGGGGAGCCCTTTTTCGGCAAGGGCAAGATGCTGCTGCTTGCGGCCGTCGGCAGATACGGCTCGATAAACCGCGCGGCAAGGGAAGTGGGCATCTCGTACAGGAAGGCGTGGAGCTACATAAAGGCGATGGAAAAGCGGCTTGGCATCCCGCTTGTGGAGTGCAGGGCTGGCGGCAAGGGCGGAGGGGGCGCCGAGCTTACGCCCGAAATCAGGGATTTTCTCTCAAGATACGATGAAATCGAGAAGGACGTACGAAAGGCCGCGGACGAGCGCTTTAAGGAATTGTTCGGGCCGTAGGGAGATTTATGAATGGGCAAGGAAAACGATAAAGGTACGCCGGGCAGGACCGTACCGGTAGTTGAAGCGGTCGGGATGGTGCTCGCGCATGATATTACCGAAGTGCGGCCGGATTTTAAGGGGCCCGCCTTCCGTAAGGGCCATATCGTAAAGCGGGAGGACATAGGGCATCTAAGGAGGCTCGGGAAGGAAAACCTTTATGTCCTAGAGCTTGGGCCCGCCATGATGCATGAGGACGATGCGGCGTATGCCCTGGCAGAGGCGCTGATGGGCCCGGGGGTCCGGATGCAGGGAGAGCCGCGAGAGGGAAAGTTAAATATCGTCGCGGGGCAAGCCGGGCTTCTGAGGGTAGACAGGTCCGCGCTGATGAAGTTCAACCTGGGCGGAGAGGTCGTCTGCGCCACCCTTCACGACGGCTCGCTCGTCAGGGAGGGGCAGACGGTTGCCGCCACCCGCGCCGTGCCGCTTGTGGTCGAAAGGAAGGCCGTCCTGAAGGCCGCAAGGACCGCCCGCAAAAAAGGCGGCATCGTTGAGGTAAAACCGCTCAGGCGGCCGAAGGCGGGCATCGTGATAACGGGGGGCGAGGTGTTTTCAGGCAGGATCAAGGACGCGTTTGCCCCCGTCATGAGGAAGAAGATAGAGGCATACGGTGGCGAGGTCGCCGGCATCGCCTACGCGCCCGACGACGAGGTCTTTATCGAGGCCAGGCTGAGGGAATTCATTGAGGGGGGAGCGGATTTGCTCATCGCAACCGGCGGGATGTCCGTGGACCCCGATGACGTCACGAGGTTCGCCATAAGGAGACTGGGCGCCTCGAAGATGACATATGGCTGCCCCGTGCTGCCCGGCTCCATGTTCCTGGTCGCTTATTTAGAAAGTGAAAACGTCGATGGCGGCATTCCCGTGCTGGGGGTGCCCACCTGCGCCATGTATAGCAGGATAACGGTGCTCGACCTGATTCTGCCGAGGGTCCTGGCGGGGGAGGAAATAGGAAGGGGCGAGCTGGCGGAGCTTGGCCACGGAGGTCTTTGCCTTCACTGCCCGGTCTGCACATATCCGACCTGTCCCTTCGGAAAATACTAAGGCGGGTCCATTTGGAAAATACCAAAGGCGGGTCGGGAAATATTAGGGGGCCGATGAAGATGGAACTGAGGGACACATTCAACCGGAAGATAGACTACATCCGGGTTTCCGTGACGGACCGGTGCAATCTGCGCTGCATGTACTGCGTTCCGGCGTCGCCGCCGCCTTGTCTGAAACCCTCCCGGATATTGAAGACGGAAAAACTGCTTCAGTTTCTGAGGATCGCCAGGGGACACGGGCTCAAAAAGGTCAGGCTCACCGGGGGCGAGCCGCTTTTGAGAAAGGACATAACCGGGCTCGTCCGGGCCATCAGGGAAATCGGGGTGGAGGACCTCAGTCTTACGACAAACGGGCAGCTCCTGCCGCTCTTCGCAAAGCGACTTAAGGAAGCGGGGCTTGACCGGATAAACATAAGCCTGGACTCGATGCGGCCGGAGCGCTACAGACGGATTACGGGTGGCGGAAATCTTCAAAATGTCTACCGGGCCATCGAGCAGGCCGAGGGGGCCGGGCTCACCCCGGTAAAGATAAACATGATACCGATAAGGGGGGTAAACGATGACGAGGTCGCGGAGTTTGCGGCCCTGAGCCTGAAAAGGCGCTGGCATATACGCTTCATAGAGCTTATGCCGGTCGGGCGCGAGTTTGATTCTTCACTCTTCGACGGACGGCGCGTAACGGCGGATGAGGCGAGGGCGGCCATCCGGACGACGGGCGAGCTCATCCCCATCGGCAGGAGCGGCTCTTCCGCAAATTACAGGCTCGCCGGGGGCGCGGGGACAATCGGGTTCATCAGCCCCATGAGCGACCATTTCTGCGACTCCTGCAACCGCCTGCGCATAACCGCGGCTGGCAGGATAAGGCCCTGCCTCTTCTCGGATTACGAGGCGGATATCAGCGCCGCCTCCGGCGAAGGCGATATGGAACGGTTATTGCTCACTTCAGTATTGAGCAAGGCGAAAGGAAGCCTTCTCCAAAAATCCATCCCCTGCGACGCCATGAGCCAGGTTGGGGGCTGAAGCGCCCGCAGGGAAAGGGGGAAAAGGGATATACCGCCCCGGATGGCCGGGCGATTCGATCGTGCAAAGGGGGACTTTTTTCGCGGATGAAGAAATTTTGGTTTCTTAAGGCGGTTACTTTTTTGTTTGGCGCGGCCTTTTTTGTCGCGTCGATTGCCTTCCCGGCAAACGGATACGCGGCCGGGGGATATTCGGTCGGCGGGGTCGCCAATGCGGGCAGCATTACCGTCTCGGCGGCGATAAGCCTGAAAAACGCCTTTGAAGAGATGGCAAAGGTCTTCGTGGCGCAGAACAGGGGCGCAAGGATATTTTTCAATTTCGGGGCCTCCGGAGATTTGGCCATGCAGATAGAGCAGGGCGCGCCGGTTGACGTCTTTGCCTCCGCCGCGGAGAAGGAGATGAATGAGATTGAAAAAAAGGGCCTGATAGAGCCCGGATCGAGGGCCGATTTCGCCGGCAACACCATGGTGCTTATAGTGCCGGCCGGCAACCCCTCCGCTGCCCAGGTAAAAAATTTCAGCGATCTGGCCCGGCCGCAGGCGGCCAGGATTGCGATGGGCAATCCGGCGACGGTGCCTGCCGGCAGGTATGCCGAAGCGGTCCTGCGCTATTACAAGCTGCTGCCCGCCATAAGCGGGAAGCTCATTTACGGCCAGCACGTAAGGGAAGTGCTTGCCTACGTCGCAAGGAAGGAGGTGGACGCGGGGATTGTCTATTCGACTGATGCCGCCACCATCCCCGATCAGGTAAGGGTTGCAGCGGTCGCGCCGCCGGCGAGCCACAAGCCGGTCCTGTATCCCATTGCCGCCGTTAAAGGCTCGTCTTCACCCGACAAGAAACTGGCATTGGCCTTCATATCCCTGATCAGGAGCGCGCGGGGCAGGGCTATTTTGGAGGAATTCGGGTTCCGGGCGGTATTGAAATAAAATGGGCGCTTCCTCCCCCGTATTATTTTCGATCCGGCTGTCGCTGCAGGTGGCGTTTGTGGTGACGGTCTTCATGCTGCTGGCCGGGGTGCCGATGGCCTATATCCTGGCCAGGAAGAATTTTTGGGGCAAGGGGCTGCTGGACGTCCTTCTGACGCTGCCGCTGGTGCTGCCGCCCACGGTGACGGGCTATTATCTGATAATCACCTTCGGCAGGGAGGGGATAGTCGGCCGGCCCCTTTACGAACTTACCGGCTGGACGGTCACGTTCACATGGTACGCCGCGGCCCTGGCATCGTTCATAGTGGCGATGCCGCTCATGATAAGGACCTCGCGGGCCGCGATGGAATCCGTGGACCAAAACCTGGTGAACGCCTCGTACACCCTTGGGCACGGCGAGTTGAGGACCGCCTTCAGCGTGATACTTCCCCTGGCCGGCAAGGGGATACTGGCGGGGCTGGTGCTTTCCTTCGCGAGGGCGATAGGGGAGTTCGGGGCCACACTCATGTTCGCCGGGGACATCCCGGGCAGAACGGAGACGATGCCGCTTGCCATTTACAGCTATCTTGAAAGCGGCGACTGGTCGCACGTCCACGGCATGGTCATCATACTTACGCTGCTGTCGGGCACGGTAATCTACCTGGCAAACAGGATGAGCAGGAGGATAATTTGAGGGCCCGGCCGCGGCAAGGCGGCTCGCTGCGCGCGCCAATGTGGGCCGCGCACTCCATCCCCGCCAGGGCGGGCTTCCGCGCCGGCCCCCAGGGCGCGCTTCGCTTGCCGCAAGCCGCAGCCAGGGAGAGTGGCATGGAAGTGCGTATAGGCGCTACTTGCTGCGCCCGCATTTCGTTTTTGCCGGGATTTGGGATGAGGGCAATGGGCGAGTCCAGATAAGAAAAAATATGGGGCTCACGGTTGATATAAGAAAGAAACTAAACGGGTTTTCCCTGGACGTCAAGTGGCGGATGGAGGACGAGATAGCGGTCCTCTTTGGGCATTCCGGCGCGGGAAAGACGCTCACGCTGAGGGCCATCGCGGGGCTGATGCGGCCGGATGAGGGCGCGATAGTCGCGCAGGGCAGGACCCTCTTTGAGTCCTCGGGGGGACGCCGCTCGCCGGAAGTGGACCTGCCGCCGCAGCGGCGCAGGCTGGGTTTTGTATTCCAGGACCTTGCCCTTTTCCCTCATATGACCGTGCGCGCCAATATCGCCTTCGGCCTGAAGGGGGGGCGGGGGCAGGAGGCCTGCGCGATAGACCGTATGCTGGAGGTTTTCCATATCGGGGGTCTCTGGCAGAGGTATCCGCGCGAGATATCGGGCGGCCAGAAGCAGCGGGTCGCGCTTGCAAGGGCGCTTATCGGCAGGCCGGATGTCCTTCTGCTGGACGAGCCCTTTTCGGCCCTGGACCGCGGCCTCCGCGATGAAATGGGAAGGATGCTTCTGGCTGTAAGGCGCGAGTTCGGCATTCCGATTGTCCTTGTGACGCATGACATCAAGGAGGCCTGCGAAGTGGCCGACAGGCTGATAGTCTACTCCGGGGGGAGGGTCGCGCAGACCGGCAGTCCCTGGGAAGTGCTGGAACGGCCCGCAGGGGGCGACAGCGCGGCGCTTGTTGGCGGGCTGCCGTGAATCCTTTTGTGAAACCCTCTCCCTCGAGGGAGAGGGTTGGGTGAGGGTGTTTTTCTTTTTTTTTTTGTTTTTTTTAAATTTTCTCTATTCTCACGGCGCAGGCCTTGTATTCAGGTGTTCCCGTTATGGGGTCCCTGTGGGGTGAGGTGAGGATATTGGTAAGCGCGTCCTGGTGGTGGAAGGAGAGAAAGACATTTCCTTCCTGCGAGCGGTTGAAGATTTTAGCCCTGACTTTTATCTCTCCGCGGCGCGAGGCGACCTTGACCATGTCGCCGGTATCGATCCCCAGTTTCACGGCATCGGCCGGTGATATCTCCAGCAGCTCTTCCGGGTAGAGCTCGGCGATCCCCTTAACGCGTCTTGTCATCGAGCCGTTGTTGTAGTGTTCGCGGCGTCTTCCGGTGATGAGGATGAAGGGGTATTTCTCGTCCGGGGGCTCGGCCGGGCCCTTATGCTCAAGGGCGACGAACCTGGCCAGTCCGCCTGGCCGCGCGAACGCCTCCTGATAGAGCGTGGTCGTGCCCGGATGCTCTTTCGTGGGGCAGGGCCACTGGATGCCGCCGTTTTCGAGACGGGCGTAGCTTATGCCGCCATATATCGGGGCGAGGCTCGCAATCTCCTCCATGACCTCGGAAGGGTCGCCGTAATTCATCGGGTAGCCCATCCTGGAGGCTATCTCGCATACGACCTGCCATTCGGCCATGCCGGCGACGGGCTCTATCGCCTTTCTGACTCGTTGGATGCGCCTCTCGCCGTTAGTGAAAGTGCCGTCTTTTTCCGCGAAGCTTGCCCCGGGGAGGACGACGTGGGCGAACCGTGTCGTCTCTGTGTGGAAGATGTCCTGCACGACGAGGAATTCAAGCGCAGAGAGCGCCTCCCGGACGTGGTTTAAGTCCGGGTCAGTCTGCGCGGGGTCCTCGCCCAGGATAAAGAGCCCCTTGAAATTGCCTTTTTTCGCCTCGTCGAGCATCTCGACCGATTTCAGCCCGGGTTTTGAAGGCAGCTTGATTACGCCCCATGTCTTTTCGAACTTGGCGCTGATCACGGGGTCGCTGATGGGCTGATATCCGGTAAAGACCGTTGGGGCCGGGCCCATATCTGAGGCGCCCTGGACATTATTCTGCCCCCTCAGGGCCATGATGCCGGTGGCGGGCCTGCCTATATGCCCGCAGACGAGGGCGAGGTTTGCGATGGCCATCGCGTTTTCCGTCCCGCTCTGGTGCTCGGTGACACCGAGGCCGTAGAGGATCATGGCGTCCCTGGCGGCCGCGTATATGCGCGCAGCTTTGACCAGTTTTTCTTTCGGGACGCCGGTTATCTTCTCCACGTGCTCCGGCGTGTATTTTTTCACCGCTTTCTTCAGCTCTGCGAAACCCTCGGTCCTTTTTTCGATGAAGGCCCTGTTTTCAAGGCCCTCTTCGAGTATCACATGGATCAGGCCGTTTACGAGGGCGATGTTCGTGCCGGGTCTCAGGTTGAGCCAGGGGTCGGCGTATTTCGCAAGCTCTATCCTGCGGGGGTCGGCCACTATTATGCGGGCCCCGCGCCTGATGGCCCTGTTTACGTGGATCGATATGACAGGATGGCCCTCCGTGGTATTGGAGCCGATGATGAGAAGGGTGTCCGCGTCCCCGATCTGATTAAATGAATTGCTGGCCGCCCCGGCCCCGAGTGAAGTGGCCAGACCGGCCACAGTGGGGGCGTGTCAGACCCGGGCGCAGTTGTCTACGTTGTTGCTGCCTAAAACAGCCCTCACCCACTTGGAGACGAGGTAATTCTCCTCGTTGGTGCAGCGCGAGGAGGAAAATGCGCCCACGGCTTCAGCGCCGTATTTTTCCTTCAGCTCCAGGAAGCGCCTGGCCACCAGGCCCAGGGCCTCATCCCAGGATGCGGCGCGGAAATTCCCTTTTTGCCCTTCCCGTATGAGAGGGGTGGTGATCCTGTCTTTGTGGTGGATGAACTCGTATCCGAAGCGCCCCTTGATGCAGAGGTTCCCCCTGTTTACCGGGGCGTCATAAGCGGAGGTCACCTTTATGACCCTGCCGTCCTTCACGTTCAGGTAGAACCCGCATCCCGTCCCGCAATAAGAACAAGTGGTCCTGATCCTCTTTACCGACTGGCCCCTGCCGGCGCCGATGGAGGGTTTCTCCACGAGCGCGCCTGTGGGGCACGTGGAGACGCACTGGCCGCAAAAGAGGCAATTCTCCGGGCTCAGGGGCCCGCCGAAGGCGGCGTCCGGTTTCGTATGGAAACCCCTGCCGGTCATGTCGATGCCGCCCTTGAGCATCACTTGCTTGCAGATGTTCACGCACCGTCCGCACAGGATGCATTTCTTCGGATCAAACGATATGAAAGGGTTGTTGTCCTTTACCGGGAGGTCCCACCGCTCTCCCTCGTATTGGCCGGGGCTGATGTTATACATATAGGCGAGGTCCTGCAGGGCGCAGTCCCCCGACTTCTCGCAGCACATGCAGTCGTTCGGGTGATTTGAGAGTATCAGGGAGAGTATGGTCTTTCTGAGCCCTGTGAGGTTTTCGCTTTCGGTCGTTATCTCCATGCCGTCCTGGATCGGGGTCGTGCAGGAGGAAAGCGGTTTCGGGATGCCTTTTATCTCCACCAGGCAAAGCCGGCAGGCGCCATAGGGCTCCAGGCGCTCATCGAAGCAGAGGGTGGGGATGAATATGCCCGCCATTCTGCACACCTCGAGGACGGTCTTGCCCTCCTCGCAATCGACGCCCTTGCCGTTTATGACGACTTTTATGAGCCTTCCGGCCTCTTTTCCTGCCATGGACTTTTGCCCTCTCTTTCGCGCCGGCCGGCCGTTCCTGAATCATCACGGCCCGGCTTTCGCATCGGCTTTCGTCGTTTATTTTAACTTGTAAACGGGAAATTTCTCAAATAAGAATATTAAATGCAATGATTTACCGCCGAACCCGCCGGGCCTGCGTCAGATTTGTGGGGCAAACGTTTTTTCCCCTTTCCGTCATTCCCGCGAAGGCGGGAATCCAAGTTAAAAACAACAATTAAAAACAATAAAATGGATGCCCGGCTAAGGCGCTCGGGCATGACGTTTATAATCAAACCCACTTTCATGACGCGGGCCCGCGGGGAATGCGCTCGCTATCCATTTATGCTTTAATATAGCCATGAGGCCAAAGTCCGTATTTTTGTCCCTTGTTTTTTCATACCCTGCGAAGACCTTTTTCTCTTCAACCCTTCTGGCCGCTGCGCTTTTGATATCTCTTTTTCTGCTGGCATCGCCGGGGGCGGCCGGGGCGGCGGGCGGCCTCCTTTGCAGCCTGCCCGCCAGAGGCGTAAACATCCCGCAGGTCCCCGTCTCTCCCCAATCGGGGAATCCCCTTTCAGCCGGGAAGTTCCTTGTGGCGAGAAGGGGGCTTCCGGACCCAATTTTCTCGAAGGCCGTCATATTGCTCGTCGGCTATGGAAACGACGGCGCGATGGGGCTCATCGTGAACCGGCCCTCAAAGATGCCGCTGTCGAAACTGTTCCCGGCGATGAAGGGGCTCGAAAAAAGGGGCGACCTGGCCTACATCGGCGGACCGGTGGAGATGGACCGGCTGTTCCTGCTGGCGTCCGCCAAGGGCCGGCCCGGCAAATCGCTGAAGATTTTCGACGGGGTCTATATCAGCTTCGACAAGGAGGCGCTAAAGGCCATGGCCGGCGACCCCAGGGCGCGGTTTCGCATTTACGCGGGATATGCCGGCTGGAGCGCCGGCCAGCTCGAATCGGAGATGGCCCGCGGGGACTGGTACATCGTCGCGGCCGACGCCGGGACAATCTTTGACAGGTCCGCGGAGAGCATCTGGCCCGACCTCATACAGAGGGCCGGCATGGAAGTGCAAAGACAAAAAGCAAGGGCGCTATCTTTTGCCCACCTCGATTTGCCCCTCCATCCCTAAAACGGCGTGGAAGGGTTTATCACAGTAAATATTCATAGCGGCCCGGTTTCGAGAAATCAGCCCTGACCTCGGTCGTCTTGCCCGCCGGAAGGTCCGAGTCCGCGATTGTTCGTCCGTCGGGGTTTTTAAGCGTGAAATCGTGCGTGATCGATGAGACGTTTTTGATCCTGAACACTATCACGCCGCCCTCGGTTGCCCATATGTTGTTGGGCGTGAACTTATAGCTTTCGGCCGTCATTTCGACCACTTTCGTCCCGGCCCCGGTGCCGGCCGATACGGGCTTTTGCAGGTGCGCGCATCCCGCAAAGACGAATTGGAGGACAAAAAGGACTGCCAACCGGCCTGCCGTTTTTCTTTTCATCTTCTCATCTGCCCCCTTTCGTTCTGGTCTTTAATGCGGCTCCATATCGCGGTCCTGCCGAAAAGCGGTATGAGGAAGTACCCTCTGAGCCGGAGCCGCTCCGGTGAGACAAGCGTCATCGTGCCCTTGTAGGTGTGCCCGCTTTTTGGGTCGTAAAGCCTGCCGCCGGCCCACTCGTTTTTGCCTGCAAAGTGAAACCCCTTCATTATCCGGAGCCCCGAGATAGGCCGGCCCCTTAGGGCGGGGTCGGGATTTTTGACGTCAAGCCTGGGCTCGTCCTTTGTCCATACGATCTTGCCGCAGTACTTGTCCTGGCACCGGTAAATGTCTATCTTCGCGTCCCGCTCCTGGGTTAACCATACGCCAATGATGACGTTGGGCCATACGCCGGCAATGGCGTCCGCGCCGCCCGCGGCAGCGCCGCTGGTGGCCGCGGCGAGAAACAGGGCGAAAAAAACAAGCAGGACTATATCTCTGGATGGTCTCTCCAGTGGGTTAATACCCCTCATGTCCAGATTATAGCAGCAGGACGCGCCCCTCATTTTAGATAAGCGCGGAAAATATAAAACGCCCCGGGGCTATTGAGGAGGCATTTTTGAAAGATCAAATAAAGAAGGGATGCACCACAGGATGCATCCCTTCGGACTCTGGAAGCCGGTATGTTACGCGGTCATTTTCTTGCGATAGACTGCGGTTACGGCAAAGCTGGCAGCGCCAACCAGAAGGAGAACGAAAGTGCTCGGCTCCGGTACGCCAACCGGGACCCCGTTGACCTCGTAGTTAAGCGTTGCCGGAGGGCCCCAGCCTTCAAAGTAAGAGAGGGAAAAATCGTAAAGCCCGGCGCTGGGGGCAGTTATGGTATATGTGATGGGGGTCGGGGGAAAAGGGCCGCCCTGCTGAAGGTCAAAACCGACTCCTGGGACCGACAATTCGAACCCGTCATCGTGGGTTGTAGTGAAGGTGTTGTTGCCTGCGTTAAGGTAAGTCTGGCCGGTAAACAATGCAAGCGTATCGTCAAGCGAGCCGTTTGGGTTGAAGGCGCCCGAGGTGTTGAAAAATGTGGGGTTGTTAAAGAAAAGCGCCGGAGTATACCCGGTTACCCTGCTGTCGTAATTTATTGCGCTGGTGTTGAACTCGGCATCGGGGGTTGTGACGGGCACGGTAGAGAGGAGGCCGGATGACCCGTTTTCTGGTTGATTCAGCCATATCTCTCCGAGGACAGTGGCGTGGCTGGTGCCGGCTATGGACAGGCAGCCCGCCAGAACCATGAAGCAAAGGATTTGAGACAGGATGCGGTGCCTTAATACCAGACGAGTTTTCATGAAACTCCCTCCTTTTTTAGAAAATGGGAACAGTTTGTAGAATATAAAGCAATTTTTATGCCAAAATTAATGATGAGGTAACATACTGATTTTTCGGAAAAAACAAAGAAAGAGGATGATTTGAGAAAAATAAAACTGTAAAGTTATCCATAATTTTTCCGGAAAATTTTACATTATATGACACTCCTGCTGATCCGTCGCATTTTTCATTGAAGGATCATTGAAGGATCATTATTTTTGGCTTTGCGGCGTCAGGTTTTCCAGAAAATTCAGCAGCAGTCTCACTCCTATCCCGGTGGCCCCTTTGGGCATATATGGCCTGTCCTTGTCCGTCCAGGCGGTGCCGGCTATGTCCAGGTGCGCCCATGGCGCTGGCGTCCATGGGGCCGCTTCCGCGAACTCCTTGAGGAAATAGCCTGCCGTCACGAGCGAGCCCGACCTGCCCCCGGAGTTCTTCAGGTCCGCGACCTCGCTTTCTATGTAGTGCTTGTACTCTTCATAAAGCGGCATCTGCCAGACTTTTTCCCCCGTCTCCGCGGAGGCCGCTTTTATGCGGGCGATAAGCTCTTCGCTCGTGCCCATCATGGCGATTGCCTCGTCACCGAGGGCGATAGAGCAGGCCCCGGTCAGGGTGGCGATATCTATTATCGTCGCACCGGGGAAGGACCTCCTGACGTAGCCTATCGCGTCGGCGAGCGCGAGCCTCCCTTCGGCGTCCGTGTTGACTATCTCGACCGTCTTGCCGGTTATGGTCCTGACGATGTCGCCCGGTTTTGAGGCGGAGCCGCCGGGCAGGTTTTCGCAGGCGGGCAGCACGCCTGCGACGGAGACGGGCAGTTCCAGTTCCGAGGCCGCCTTGATGGCGCCGAGCACGGCCGCGCCGCCCGCCATGTCGTATTTCATCTTCTCCATCCCCTCGCTCGGTTTAAGCGAGATGCCGCCGCTGTCGAAGGTTATCGACTTTCCGACCAGCGCCAAGGGCGCCGCAGGCAGGGCCTTGCGGGCCTCATAATTGACCACGATGAATTTCGGCGGCTGGGCGGAACCCCGCGCCACCGAGAGGTATGCCCCCATGCCGAGTTTTTCCGCCTCCTTCTTTTCGATTATCTTCACCTTTACCTTCTTCAGCCCGAGGGCCGCTTCCGCGAGCGCCGAGGGGGTCATGTCGTTGGCGGGGGTATTGACGAGGTCCCTGGCAAAACGGGTGCCCGCCTCCACTGCCACAAGCCGCCGGATGCGCCCTTTCCAGTCCTCCGCCGAAAGCGTCGTGAGACTTTTAATTTCCCCTTTCTCTTCGTCTTCCTCTTTCTTGTACGCCTTGAACCTGTACTGTGAGAGGAGCGCCCCCTCGACGAAATCGGCGGGGAGCAGGGGGGGCAGGGCGGACAGTGTCCTTGTGGAAAGGCCGATATCTTTCGCGCCGGTCTCCCTCAGGCAGGACGCCGCTTTTCCGCCGGACTGTCTCACTTTTTCCCTCGTCGCATCGGCCTTAAGGCCTAGACCCGCGAAGAGGAGCCTCCGGGGTTTTATCTTCCCGAAGGTATGGAGCAGAAAGACCCGGCCGTGTTTTGCGCGGAACTCGCCCGTGGCCATTATCTTCGAGGGCAGGCCGCCAAGTCCGCGGTCTATCTCCGGGTACGCATCCATGCCTTCGTCTTCGAAAAGCGGCAGTATGAGGGCGTCACAGGCGAAATCCAGCTCTTTTGCGTCGCGTACGGCTATTTCCATAAGAAAAAACCTCCTGAATTTTTTTACTTTTTAAATCCCATTTATAGATTTCAAATTCCCTTTTATAGGGAATTTTAGCCTGCGCCGCCTTTTACATCAATCTTTATTAATTCCGGATTGGGCTTTTTTTCGCAAGTACCCTCACAACTAATCGTGGTAAAAAGGTATAATGTCGGGAAAAACGCATTCTAAACTATAAAAACAAAGGGGGAGACGCGGCATGGGGAAGATATACAAGGACATAACGAAGACGACGGGCGGCACGCCGCTTGTGTGGTTAAACAGGGTGGCCGGCGAAAGGGGGGCGAGGATCGCCGCCAAGCTCGAGAGCTTCAATCCTCTTTCGAGCGTAAAGGACAGGATAGGGGTGGCGATGATGGAGGCCGCCCTGAGCGAGGGGCTTCTGGATAAAGATACGGTGATAGTCGAGCCCACCAGCGGCAACACCGGCATAGCCCTTGCCTTTGCCTGTGCGGCCATGGGCTACAGGCTCATTCTTACGATGCCGGAGTCCATGAGCGTCGAGAGGCGCATGCTGCTTCGGATATTCGGGGCGGAGCTGGTCCTCACACCCGCGGAAAAGGGGATGAAGGGCTCCCTTGAAAGGGCCGAAGAGATAGCGAAATCTCTCCCGAAGAGCTTTGTCCCCTTCCAGTTCTGGAACCTGGCCAATCCGGAGATTCACCGTAAGACGACCGCGGAGGAGATATGGCGCGATACCGACGGAAAGGTGGACATACTGGTGGCGGGGGTCGGCACCGGGGGGACGATCACCGGGGTTGCCGAGGTGATCAAGCAGAGGAAGCCGTCATTTAAGGCCATAGCGGTCGAGCCCGCGGACTCGCCCGTGCTCTCGGGCGGGAAACCGGGGCCGCACAAGATACAGGGGATTGGCGCGGGGTTCATACCCCTTGTCCTGAACCTCGATCTCCTGGACGAGGTCATAAGGGTTTCAAACGAAGACGCCGGGGCGATGACCAGGAGGCTTGCCAGGGAAGAGGGCATATTGGCGGGAATTTCCTCGGGGGCCGCGGCCTGGGCGGCGGTCGAGGCCGCCAAAAGGCCGGAAAACAAGGACAAGCTGATAGTGGCCATACTGCCCGATACGGGCGAGAGATACCTCTCCACATGGGTTTTTGAGGAATTCAGGGGATAAGGGGCGCACTTGATTTATGCGCGATTTATCGTTTATATTTCGGGGCTATGCACAAGTGTAAAATAGCGGTCTACGACAGGGACACTGAAACCTTAAAATTCCTTAAGGATTTCTTCAAGGACAGGAAGGAATATTCGGCTTCCTTCTTCCGGGACGTCTCCGGGCTGCAGGAGGGACTCAGTAGCAACTCAAGGTGCGCCGTCATCGCCGGCACCAATAACGGGTGCCTCGGCGAAACCGCCCCCCTCGCCGCGGGGTTTCCGGTCGTCGCGATGGTCGAAAAGGATCTCACGAGAGGGCTCTCGCAGGTCATGAGACACAATCTTGAATTCTACCTTATGGCCCCCTTCCACAAGGACGACCTGGATTACAAGCTGAAGGTGCTCCGCAACAGGCAGAATTTTTCCGAAGGGATCTGCAGCAAGGTGAAAGACCTGGAGGCCATCGTCGAGCTGGCCTATCTGATGTCCTCGACCCTTGACCCGCGCGAGGTCCTGGACTTCATGGTCAAGAGGATAAGCAGCACACTCGAAGTGAACCGTTGCTTCATAATAGGGCTCACACACGGAGAGAAGCGCTACGCCCAGGTGGTCTCCACATTCGAGGCGCCGGAGCTGAAGGAATTCAGGCTCGACCTCAAGAAATATCCGGAGATACGCAGGGCCCACAGGATTGGGAGGCCCGTAATCGTAAAGGACGCGCGAAAGGACCCCCTGATGAAGCCCGTCTCCGGCCTCATGAAGGCGCTGGATATCAAGGCCATCATGGTGGTGCCGATTGTCTACAGGGACGAGGTGATAGGGAGCCTCTTTTTGCGGACCACGAGGAACTCCCGCCCCTTCACCGAACGGGAGAAAAAATTCTGCCAGGAGATCGCCAGGGCCGCGGTAAACCCCCTCTATAACGCCTTTCTCTTCGAAAAACTCGTCAAGGAGAAGACGAGGCTTGAGCGGCTGTCGATAACGGATTACCTGACGGGCGCCTATAATATCCGCTACCTCTACCATCGGCTGGAAGACGAATTCCAGAGGGCCAGACGCTACGGAAGCCCCCTTAGCTGCATAATGTTCGACCTGGACCACTTCAAGAAGATAAACGACAGCTACGGGCACAAGGCCGGTGACATGGTCCTCAGGGAGTTCGCCCATATCGTCAAAAGGCAGGTCCGGAAGACGGACGTCTTTGCGCGCTACGGGGGCGAAGAGTTCGTGCTTCTGCTTACGCACACCCCTGTAAACGGCGCCCTGACGGAGGCGGACAGGCTAAGGGACCTCATAAGGACGCACCGCTACAGGGCGCTCGATGAAAAATCCGGCGTCACCGTCAGCATGGGCATATCCACCTATCCGGACGCGAGGGTGGCCGAGGCCGACGGGCTTATCACGCTTGCCGACGACGCGCTCTTCAAGGCGAAAAACCGGGGAAGAGACCAGATAATACTGGCGTAAAGGGCGGCTTTGTGCGGGGCTTCGCCGGCCCTGCCCCTGCGTCCGCCTTCTCTCTGAGCATTCCGCGCTGTGTTATTATTTTTGAATGGACATAATCACCTCCCATCTGAACGCCGATTTCGACGCCCTCTCGTCCATGATTGCCGCAAGGATTCTTTATCCCGGCGCATGGATGGTGTTTCCCGGCTCGCAGGAAAAGAAGGTGAGGGATTTCATTAAGGATTTTCACACTCCAGGCATAAAAAAACTGAAAGATGTCGACCCTGAAAAAGTAAAAAGATTGATCATTGTTGACGCGAAGTCGCCCGACCGTCTGGGGCCGCTTGCGGGGCTGCTGGCCAGGCCTGATGTCGAGGTCCACCTTTACGACCACCATCCCCGCGGGGAGGGCGACATAAGAGGGAAGCTTGAGATCATCCAGCCCGTCGGGGCCACAGTGACCATACTCATCGAGATATTGAGGAAGCGAAAGTTGAAACCCGCGCCGCTGGAGGCGACGGCAATGGGGCTTGGCGTCTACGAGGAGACCGGCGGGCTCATCTTCCCGTCGACCACCGAACGGGACATCCAGGCCTATGCGTATCTTTTTAAATGCGGGGCGAGTCCGAAGATAATCGAGAGTTACAGGAAGGCCGGGTTCGGCAGGCAGGAGATCTCGCTCCTGAATGAGCTGCTGGAGAATTCGAGGGATTTGATCATACGCGGGCTCAGGGTGAAGGTTGCGAAGGCCGCGGCGGAGAGCTATATGGGGGATGCCGCACAGCTCGCCCACAGCATAATGGACGCCGAAGACATAGACGCCCTTCTGATGATGGTCTCGATGGAGGGCAAGATTGTGGTCGTGGGCCGCAGCCGGGCGCCAGAGATAGACGTCGCCCGCGTAGTGGAGGATTTCGGCGGCGGCGGACACAGGGGCGCGGCCTCGGCCACCGTGGCCGATATGCCCCTTGAGATACTCGAAGAAAAACTGGTCGAATCTCTCAAAAGGCATGTAAGGCCGGAGACGGTCGCCGGCGACGTGATGACGAGGCCCGTCGTCACCATAGATTTCACTGCGACGATAGCCGAGGCCGAAAAGATGATGACCCGCTACGGCGTGAATGTCCTGCCGGTGCTCGGGGACTCGCTTTACAGGGGGATGATATCGCGCGAGGTCGTCGAAAAGGCCCTTTTTCACGGGTTTGCAAAGACAGGCGTGATGGGTTTCACCGTGACGGACGCCTCCACGGTAAGGCCCGAGACGCCCATAGGCGAGGTGGAGGCCCTTATGGTCGAGCGAAACCAGCGCTTCATGCCGGTGCTGGACGTGGAGGGCGGCATCCTCGGCGCAATCACCAGGACGGACATACTTCGAGTCCTCTACGAGGACTATCTCAGGCGCAGCCGGATACCCCCGGGTGAGACCGGACTGATCAGGCCGCACCTCGAAAGGAACCTCGCAAAAAACATCAAGGAGCAGTTCCCCGATCGGATCGTGCAGATACTGAGACTCGCCGGCCAGACGGCCGACGAGCTTGCGCTTTCGGTCTATATGGTCGGCGGCTCGGTGAGGGACCTGCTTCGCGGCACCCGCAACCTGGACATCGACCTCGTTGTGGAGGGCGACGCGATAGGTTTCGCCCGCGTATTGGCGGCAGCGCTCGGGGCGCGCCTGAGGACGCACGAACGGTTCGGCACCGCAATTGTCATCCTGCCGGATTTAAAGCTCGATGTCGCCACCGCTCGCACGGAATACTATGAGTTTCCGGCGGCCCTCCCGAAGGTGGAGGTCTCTTCGATAAAACGCGACCTTCAGCGCCGGGATTTCACCATCAATACGCTGGCGGTCAAGCTGAACCGGCCGAATTTCGGCCTGCTTGTGGATTTCTTCGGCGGCAGGCGCGACCTCAGGGACAAGACCATCCGGGTGCTGCATGATCTGAGCTTTATCGAGGACCCGACAAGGGCCTTCCGGGCCGTGCGCTTTGCCGTCCGTTTCGGTTTCAAACTATCCAGGCATACGGAGGAACTTTTAAAATCCGCCCTCGAGATGGACCTCTTCGGGCGGCTCTCGGGTTCGAGGCTGTATGAGGAACTGCGCCTTATATTCAAGGAGACGGAGCCCGCTGCGGCGATAGGCAAACTGGCCGAGTACGGGCTTTTGAAGGTGCTGCATCCGGCCATGAAGAAAGACGAGACGCTCAGCGGCATCCGGGCCGCGCACGACGCGCTCCTGTGGTTCGGGCTTTCTTTCACCGGAGAACCCGTCGACAGGGCCGCGCTCTATCTGATGGCCCTGTTAAGCGGATTAGGCGCGGAAGAGATCGGTTTTGCGCTCCGCAGGCTCCAGGTCTCGTCAAAGACCGGCTCCGCGATCGCCGGTGGCATCGAGAAGGCAAGGGAAGTGCTTGCTAAAAGATTGGCCGCGGCAAAAATCCCTGAAAGCGCGGTTGAACTCTATGAGGTTTTAAACGGGCTGCCGATTGAGAGCCTGCTTCTTGCCATGGCGCTGGCCGGCGAGGAGGGGCAGAAAAAGGCGGTCTCCCGGTATCTGCTTGAGCTGCGAAGGGAAAGGCCGCTTTTAAAAGGGGCGGACCTGGCAGCGATGGGTTTCACGCCCGGCCCGCTCTTCTCACGGATATTCAGGGCCATCCTCCATGAGAGACTGAAAGGCAACCTGGCCAGCCGGCAGGACGAGGAGCGGTTCGTCAGGACTCATTTCAGGCCCAGCACGTCCTGCATATCATAAAGGCCGGGCTGCCTGCCTTGAAGCCAGAGGGCCGCTCTGAGCGCCCCCCTTGCAAATGTGTCCCTGTTTGCCACCCTGTGGGTGACTTCAATGCGCTCTCCAAGCCCGCCAAAGAGCACCGTATGCTCGCCCACTATGTCGCCGGCCCTGATCGTCTGGATGCCTATCTCGGCTGAAGACCTCTGGCCTATCATCCCGCGCCTGGCATAGACCGCCACATCGTCCAGGTTTCTGCCCAGTCCGTCGGCGGCGGCCTGCGCCAGTTTAAGCGCCGTCCCGGACGGGGCATCCTTTTTATACCTGTGATGGGCCTCGATTATCTCCACGTCGTAGTCGCCGCCAAGCGCCTGCGCCATCTGCCTTACGACTTTGAGCAGGAGGTTTATGCCCAGGCTCATGTTGGCGGCCATGACCGAGCGTATCCGGGGGGCGAGCTTTTTTATCTCTCCCGTCTGCGCCGCGTCAAACCCGGTTGTGCCTATCACCATCGCCTTGCCCGTTTCCACACAGGCCCTGAGGTTCGATAGCGTGGAGGCGGGCTGGGTAAAATCAATAAGGACGTCCGCCGCCGAAAGCGCCTCATGGACATCTTCAGAGAGTTTTACTGACGGCGATTGCCCTCCGAGGCCAATCAGCGTCCAAAACTCCTTGCCTGCGTCCGGATGGCCCTTCCGCTCTAACGCCCCCGCAAGCCGGATGTCCCCATATTCCGTGGAAAGCGCCGCAATCCGGCTTCCCATCCTCCCCATCGCCCCCGCTACCGCTATTTTCACCATCTTGTCTGAAATGTCCTCCTTCAGGCCTTTTCAAGTGTTATGGGATTGAAATCCCTAGCCTTCCTGAGAGCGGCAGCATCCCCGCTTATCCTGCCTATCAGGTTTACCGGGCCGGCCGGCACAGGCCTGCCGTCGGCCTTGCTCAAAGGCGTAGGGCCGAAAAAAATTGCTATCGCCTTCCCCGGCGGCCAGTAGCCTATGTCTCCGACGACCACTTCCGTCGTGGCCGAATCGTCAGGGGGCATGTAGAGCGGTATCTCGAAATAGAACTCGTCCCCCCAAACATTGTTATACCCCTCGACAGGCAGCAGGTCATATACCGCCCTTGCCGTCTCGTTGTCCAGGAGCCGCGCCTCAAGCTCCACCCCGCCCACTTGGATCTTTATCCGCATGAGATCGTCTGCCATTTCACCCTCTCCCAACCCTCTCCCTATCAAGGGAGAGGGTTTTACTAAAAGCCAGATGTCAGGGCATGTTTATACTGATTTCGTAGCTGCCCAGAGCGACCTTGCCTGCGAGGCCGCTGTCCCAGAGCATGGAGGCGAGCCTGGCCTTCATTGCCTTGGGCGCCATCAGTAGAGTCTGGGCCCGGAGCCGGCCAGGCCTTTCCATATATTAATCTTATCAGGTGTGATGGAATTTTCAGTCTCTATCTCGACCAGGACCAGCACCATCCCCTGCTCCGAGAGTATGAGGTCCGGGTATTGCCCATTGAACTCGTGAAGTCTTTGCCCCGAGGGGTTTAGTTTTATCTCCCGGTACTGGTGTCTGAGTTTTTTCCTGACCTCTTCCGCGATTGCGTCGTGGATGACATTTTTGTCTTCCGTTTCCATCATTGTTTCCCCCTCGTCATTGTTTTCCTCTCGGCCCCCCTTATTTGTCCCGCTCTTTTCTCCTGAAATCAACCTTTATCAGCTTTTTCCTGCCTCCGTCTTCGTTTCTCTCCGTCTGATCATGTGACGCGGCGGTTTTTTGCTCCTCGGGGGGCAAAAAACCGTCCTTCGGGGGCCCGCCGCCCGGCGGGTCGAGGATGAGGCGGGCCTCCAGTTCCGGGCTGAAGACCGCGATTATATCGTCCGCGGGAATAAAGCATTTCTGGGCCGAGCTGCCGAAGACAAGAGTGGCCGATATGCCCTGTTGCCCCCAATCGAAGGGCATCTTGCTGTTAAAGACGAGCACTATCCCCTTTTCCAACTCATCGGGCGTGAATCCCCGCTCGCCGATGAAGGCGCCGCCGGATGGCCTCACATGGATGAAGACGCGCCCCGCAGCGTCGAGGAAGCTGAAGAAGGTCTGTTTTTTAAGCCCGTTCAAGACCTCGCTCATGCGGCGTCGCCCCCTTCGGATGAAGGGACGTCCGCCGGCTCATCCGTTTTTCCTCTTCTCTCCTCCTCCAGCTCCTCTTCTCCCAGTCTCTCTGCCGGTATCCTGTACTCTTCGGAGGCCCAGGAGGCAAGGTCGATAGTCTTGCACCTTTCGGAGCAAAACGGCCTCCACGGGTTGCCCTTCCACTGGGTCATCTTCCGGCAAACAGGGCAGGAGACTTTCACCTGTACACCGTGACCCTTTTTTCAAGGTCCCTTCCCGATATATGAATCGCCCCGTCATCTGTAACGGTAACAATCCCGAACCCAAGTTTTCTTGCGAGCGCCGGGCCTTTCCCCGGCCCCATGACAAAAATCTTCGAAAAACCATCCGACCACACTCCCTCGGGAGTTATTAGAGTGACGCTTTCAAAACCCCTCGCGGGATAGCCTGTCCTGGGGTCAAGAATGTGATGGTATCTGACGCCGTTTACGATAATATACCTTTCGTAGTCGCCCGAAGTGGATATGTCCTCATCAAGGAGTTCCACGCTTGCCAGCACAGCATCATCTTTGCCTTTGGGCCTTGGATTTTCTATGCCTACCCTCCAGCCGTGGCCGTCGGGCTTTCTGCCGAAACCCTTCACATCTCCGGCTATGGAGATGAGACCGGCCTTTATTCCTTTTGATTTGAGCACGGCTTCGGCATAGTCATTCGCCCACCCCTTGGCGATGCCTCCCGTATCGAAGGACATCCCCTTTCGGCCGAGAAAGACGGTAGAATTTTTCGGGTCTATTTTTACCGCTTTATAGCCGACCAGCTCCAAAGCCTTTTTTATGTCGGCTGAATCGGGTATTGTCTTGTTGTACGGAATATTCCATAGCTTGATTACGGGCCCCATTGTGCAATCAAACGCGCCGTCAGTTTGCCGGGACACGTAAATGGCCTTTTCCACCAGGTCCATAGTCTCCGGCGAGACTTTTACCGGTCTTATTCCGGCCTCTCTCGAGAGGGCGGAAATTTCGCTTCTGGGGTCCCAGAAACTTATCAGCTTTTCGAGATGGCGGATCTCCGCGAAGGCCGCGTCAATGGCGGCATCCGCCTTTCTGGGGGAGTCGGATACCACGGTGATCGTCACCAGGGTGTCCATGAGTATGGCGCTCTTCCTGTAGAGACGCTCTTTTTGAGGGCGTGCGCATGAAAACAAAAAAAGTAAAAAGCTTAAAATAAAAGTGGTTGCTATAAGTTTATTGAAGTGAAAAATTAACGTTTTTCCCCTGTTCACGATCTCCTCAGTTTGGGCAGGAGGGCCTTACCGGTATATGAGTTCTTGTTTCCGGCCACTTCCTCTGGCGGGCCGTACGCAACCAGGCAGCCGCCCTCCTGACCGCCTTCCGGCCCCAAATCTATCAGATAGTCGGCTGATTTTATCACGTCCAGGTTATGCTCCACAACAATAACCGTATTTCCCATCGAAACGAGTGAGTCCAGCACCCGGAGGAGCTTTTCTATATCGACAAAATGAAGCCCGGTGGTGGGCTCATCGAGGATATAGAGGGTCTTGCCGGAGGCCTTTTTTCCAAGTTCTCTCGAAAGCCTTACCCTTTGCGCCTCGCCGCCGGAGAGTGTTGTTGTCGGCTGGCCGAGTTTAAGATAGCCGAGTCCAACATCGGCGAGCACCTGGAGCCTGCGTCTGACGGGCTCGATGGGCCTGAAGAACTCAAGGGCCTCGGAGATGGTCATCTCGAGGACGTCGGATATGTTTTTCCCCTTGTAATGGATATCGAGCGTCTCCCTGTTGTAACGCTTCCCCCTGCAGAGGTCGCAGGGCACGTATACCTCGGGCAGGAAATGCATCTCCACCTTCCTGAGGCCCTCGCCCTTGCAGGTCTCGCATCTGCCCCCCTGGACGTTGAAACTGAACCTGGAGGCGCTAAATCCTCTTATCCTCGATTCCGACGCCATGCTGAAAAGCTCCCTGATGTAATTGAAGACGCCCGAATAGGTGGCGGGGTTGGAGCGGGGGGTGCGGCCAAGCGGGGCCTGCTCCACCTCGATGACCCTTTCAAACCACTGGGCGCCGCGTATCTCCCTGTGCCTCCCCGGCATTTGCCCGTCGCCGTATAACTGCCTGCTCAGGCCCTTGAAGATTATCTCGTTTACAAGGGTGCTCTTGCCGGAGCCGGAGACGCCCGTGACACAGGTGAAAAGCCCGACCGGGATTTTCACGTCGATATTTTTAAGGTTATAGGCCTGCGCCCCCAGCACTTCGAGGAATTTCCGGCCCGGTTTTCTCCGTTTTTCGGGCAGGGGGACCTGGAGCTCGCCCTTCAGGTATCGGCCGGTCAGTGAGTTTTCGTTTCCGGCGACCTCGTGGGGCGCTCCGGAGGCGATGACCCAGCCGCCCAGCAGGCCCGCGCCCGGGCCCATGTCCACGATGTGGTCGGCCCTGCGCATCGTCTCCTCGTCGTGCTCGACGATTACAATCGTGTTGCCCTGCTCCTTGAGCCTGTTCAGGCTGGCAAGGAGTTTGCCCGAATCCCTGGGGTGGAGCCCTATGGTGGGCTCGTCGAGTATATAGAGGACGCCCGTGAGCGAGGAGCCTATCTGGGTGGCAAGCCTTATGCGCTGCGACTCTCCGCCAGAGAGGGTTATGGAGGCGCGCTCCAGGGCAAGATAGCCCAGGCCCACGTTTTCAAGGAAGTTCAACCTCTCCTTTATTTCCCGCAGGAGCCTCTGGGCTATAGTCTCTTCCCTCCGGGAGAGTTTCAGTTTTTTCATGAAATCGAGGGCGTCTTTCGCCGACAGGCGCGCGACCTCGCCGATGCTTGAGCCGCCCAGTTTTATGCTGAGGGCCTCCGGCCGGAGCCTCATGCCCTTGCAGGCGCGGCAGGGTTTTTCCGTATTGATGAGTTCGCTGTCATCGGATTCCAAAAATTCGTATCCGAGGCCGCGGCAGACGGGACAGGCCCCGGAGCGGCTGTTGAAGGAGAAAAACATCGGGGTGATCTCGGGATAGCTGATGCCGCAGTGCGGGCAGACCGCCTTGCTGCTGAAGACGATGTCCTCCCCGCGGTCTATGAGATTGACGACTGCGGTGTCCGAGTATCTCAGGGCGGCCTCGATTGCGTTTTTTAGCTGCCGGTCGATGCCGGGCCTTATTATGAGCCTGTCTATGACTATCTCCACGGTGTGGCGCTTGTAGCGCGCAAGTTTCATCTCCGGGGCGATGTCAACGAGCTTGCCGTCAATTCGGGCGCGTAAATAACCCTCGGCCCTCATCTCCTGGAGTTCTTTCCTGTACTCGCCCTTCCTGTCCCGGACGATCGGGGAGAGCACCTGGAACCTCGTGCCCTCCGGCAGCGCGGAGACGGTGTTTATTATGTCTTCCTTCTCCTGTCCGGAAATGGCCCCCCCGCAGCGGTAGCAGAATGCCTTGCCGACCCTGGTATAGAGCACTCTCAGGTAATCATATATCTCCGTGACGGTGCCCACCGTGGAACGGGCGCTCCTCGTCACCGTCTTCTGGTTTATGGCGATGGAAGGGGAGAGGCCTTCTATGGAATCGATATCCGGTTTCTGGAGTTCGCCCAGAAACTGCCTCGCGTAAGGCGACAGGCTTTCCACGTAACGGCGCTGCCCCTCGGCATAGATGGTGTCTATGGCAAGGGTGCTCTTGCCCGAGCCCGAGGGGCCGGTTATGACCGTCGTCTTCTGCCTCGGTATCGAAAGCCTTATGTTTTTAAGGTTATGTTCCCTTGCGCCGACTATTACGATGAAATCCTGCATAGACACTCCGAATTAAAATCCAACCCTTTACTATAAAAAATATGGGGCCGCCGTTTCAATTATCGAAGGGATTGTTTATAATCGAATAATGAAACGTCTGTGCCTTTTTCAGGGGGTCCTTATAATCAGTATATCCCTTTTGTCTTTTTTCCATTCCCCATCCCCGCTGTTCGCCCAGCCCGCGATTTCCCTTGACAGGGAGATCATAAATTTCGGGAAGGTGGCGGCCGGCTCAAACGTCCAGGGAAGCTTTACATTCAGGAATACCGGCGATGAGCCGCTTGTAATCGAAAGGTTGAAGCCCGGCTGAGGCTGCACGGCCGCGCTTGCCAGTTCGGCAAGTCTTCCGCCCGGCCGGAAAGGGACCATCACGGTGAGGATAAATACAGCGGGCAAAAACGGTTATATCGCAAAAAACGTCCTCATTACCAGCAACGACCCCAAAAGGCCTTATGTGAATATCTCCATGGAAGGTTTTATACAGGCGGCGGGGCAAACGGGGCAAGTGAAAAGGGGCAAATAGCGTCACCGGGATAAAAAAATTCTGAGGAAATTTACGGAGGATATCTTTTTAAAAAAGCATGACAAATCGCCGGGAATATATACGGGTGCCCGTCCCGGTTTCGAGGCCCCTGAAGATCGCCGTCAAAAACAAGGCATTTAGGGCGGTTGCGAAACGGATCAAGATAATCGACATAAGCCTGGGGGGCGTCTTGCTGAGCGTCCCTTATGCCGAGAATTTAATACAGCCGGGCGCAGCCATCGATTTCGCCATCCTTCTGCCCGGGGATGAGATATGCTGGCTTACCGGGAGGGCCGTCAATGTGGCGGACAATACCTGCGGGGTGCAATTCGTCAAGGACGCAGTCGAGCAAAGGAAGATCTCCCACTATGTCATGCAGAGGGAAAGGGAGATAGGCGGTTATACGAAGTGGGGAAAGGACTTTGACGCGGAAGGCATCCTGGCGGAAGAGATACTTGAGGCCATCTGGAAAGAGGCGGAGCCCGGTGAAAGGAAAATGGTGCTGTTTGTATCCACCGCGGCTGAAATCCCGTCATTACCGGAAGACAGATACGAGGTGAAGGCGGTGCGGGGGCCTGAAGAGGCGAGGATGTTCAATCCCGCACTCATCATTGTGGATTCCAATAACCTGCCTTTCAGCTCCTACAGCGCGTTCGAGCAACTGGAACGGATACCCTCGATCCGAAAGGCCCCCGTGGTTGTAGTCGTCAGCAGCGACCATGAGGTAAGCTCCATTTCGATAAAGGCCGGCTCCGCCCATCTGACCTTCTCGATGCCGAATGCGCGCTGCAGGCAGGAGATGCCCAATATAGTGGACGCCCTTTTAAACAGGCATAAAAGGGACAGGAAATAACGGCCGGGGTATAATAAACTCCCGATATGTTCAAGCGCCTGGTCCATTTCCTGCGGATGATAAAATTTTCCCATTCCATTTTCGCCCTGCCGTTTGCGTTTACCGCGGCGATTATGGCGGCGGGAGGTTATCCGTCTTTGGCGAAAATCCTCTGGATAACGGTGGCGATGGTGGGGGCCCGTTCGGGGGCGATGGCTGTAAACCGGATTGTGGACCGGAAGATAGACGCCATGAACCCGCGCACGAAAGACCGGGAGCTGCCCTCGGGCAAACTGGGGCTCGCGGAGGTCGCCGTCTTCGCGGCCGCCAGTTTCGCGCTTCTTATATTTGCTGCATGGAGGTTAAACCCCCTGTGTCTTGAGCTATCTCCGGTGGCCATCGCGGTCGTGGTCTTTTATTCCTACACGAAACGCTTCACCTGGATGTCCCATTTTTTCCTTGGGCTGGCCCTGTCGCTTTCTCCGCTTGGGGCCTGGGCCGCGGTCCGGGGCAGCCTCGGATGGGGGGCCGTCTGCCTCGCCTTCGCCGTTGTGTTCTGGCTGGCCGGCTTCGACGTCCTGTATGCCCTGCAGGACATCGATTTTGACCGAAGATACGGGCTTTATTCGCTGCCGGCAAGATACGGCATCGGAAAATCCCTGCTGGCGGCAAGGTCATTCCACGTTTTAAGCGTTCTAATGCTCTGCGTGACCGGAGCGCTTGTGGACATGAATTGGGCCTACTGGGCCGGCCTCGTCCTCGTGTCGGCATTCTTCATCTACGAGCACTCCCTGGTGAAGGAGAAGGACCTTAGCAGGCTTGATATCGCTTTTTTTAATATGAACGGGTGGATAAGCGTCACCGTTTTCGTGTTCACGGCGCTTTCGTTCATCATCTGAAACTGTCAGGAAATTGACTTGTCCTCGGGCCCCCGTACATATCTGTACCTGTATTTTTTGAGCAGTTCTCCGACATTGCCGCGGCAGTCCTGTATTTTTTTGACAAGCTCTTCCTTCGACATGTCTTCGGAGCCTATGCACGAGGAGAGCGCCTGAAGGTCGGCATCGACTGACTTGATGAATTCCAGTTTCAGGCGGTGCATCTTCTCGAATTCATCCAGCAGGAGGTTTAGCTCATCTATGAAAGACCTGATGTATATGTCGTCTTTTACCCTTAGCCGGAGACGCCTGGAATATTCCCCGCCCAGGATGATGCGCATCTCCATCTTCAGCCTTGGAAATGGCCCTATGAAGCGGTGGCTGAAGATCATCGTCAGCAGGACCACGATGGCCACATAGCCGGCCATTATGATAAACGGCACAAAAGTGCGGTTTACGACCGTGCCAAGGGCCTTGGCCAAAAGGATGAAGCCTATACCGGCTGCAAGCGATGCGATGACTATTAAGGCTATCGAGTAGCGAAGCTCTTTCGAGACAAAATGTCTTTTTGGTTCAAGTTCTTCCGCGTCTGTTTTCTTTTTTTTATTAAATATTTTCATTTTTATTTCAACATTATACCTGAAAAAACCGTTAATTGGGGGCAGCCGTTTCACCCCGGGCCTTTCTGCGTGAAGTCACATTGGCCTAATATGCAATTAGTGTCTTTTCACACAAAAAAACGTGATTTATCAAGGTTTAATTGGATATTCCCTCGGCAGGACCTCTAAAAATACGCTCGCTATCCGTTTATTAATCTCAGGCCAGGAGCCAAAAATGCGTTTTAGAAGGCAGTGGAAGACCGTTTCGCGCCCGGGGTGTCATCGGCGGACCGGGGCCGCCGGCGCGCTTACTAGACATTTAAATTTCCCTGATTTACAATATTTCACTTTGAGAGGGGAGGCCTTTCGGGGGAAATGAATATTGTCAGGGTGAACTGACGGGTATGGATTTTGCTTTAACCATTGAGAATGATACATCTCATTGATATACAGTTTTTGACGAAGGCCATGAAGGCCCTCTCCAGCATCACCGGGCTTAATTTTTCCCTCTATGACGACAGGGAAAACCTGCTGATAGCTCCTTCCAGGGAAGACCCCCTCCTCAGTTCCATCAGGACGGACAAGAAAGGGCAGGAGCTGTATAACGGTTTCCTGTCAAAATACCTGAAGCTGACGCTCAAGAACACGAAATCCTTTCTCATCCAGGGTTTTACAATGCAGTATCATGTTTTTATCCCCATCAGGTACAAGGAGATCATGCTGGTGGCCCTGTGCGATGGCTTTTACATGTCCGAGGAGGATTTCGCCAGGTTCTACGCCACGAAGGCCGATAAGTTCGGGCTTACAAACCGCACGAAGGAGCAGTGGAGGGCGGAGCTGAAAGTCGTGGACTCGCAGACCATTGAAAACTATATAAGGTCCATAAAGCTCCTGCTGGAAAATATAATCTCCTCGGGATATGAAAAAGGCGAACTGAACAAGAGATGGCAGTGGTCGAAGACGATAATAAGCCTTACGGCGAACATAAAGTCCGACGCCACGATTGAGGACGTCCGGCAGATAATAGTCGATACGGTCATCTTCCTTTTCAACATAGACACCGCGGCCATATTCACGCGGAACAAGGACTTCTTCTGTCCCGAGTCCGTGGGCGGCCGCAACCGGGACATCATCAGGAGGCTGAGACTCTCGAAGGACAATTACCTCGTATCAAACGCCGTTTCGTCGAGGATACCCGTTTCAGCCATAGACAGTTATAAGCTGAAGCATTCGGGCTTCCCGGAAGAGATCATCTCCATGTACCTCTTCCCGATATATTCCCAGATAGGCTTTTTCGGGTTCCTGGGTGTTTTCAATTCCCTGCTGGACCGCGAGGCATTCGATTCGGTCAACGAGCTCTGCAAGCTCTCGGCCTATCTCTTTGGCGTAAGATACCTGCGCGAGCAGTACGAGAAACACTCGGACGGCCTGAACGTGATAACCAGGAAGACCGTGCAGCTATTCCCCCATTACAAGGACCAGCAGGTCTTATGCGATCATATAGTGGCCGAGGCCGCCGCCCTGGTGGATGCGGAAAAGTGCTCTGTCATGCTGCCCGATGATGACGGGGATTCCCTCAGCGTCATTTCCGTAAAGGGGCTGAACAAGTGGCTGATGAAGGAAGTGAAGATACGGGTGGGGGAGGGCATCGCCGGAAGGGTTTTTCAGCAGGGGGTGCCGATCCTCATAGACAACGAAGAGAAGCTGAAGACATTCTCCGGGACCCCTAAGCCGCTTTTCAAGACCCAGTCCTGCATAAGCCTGCCGCTTAAGATCTCGGGGGAGACGATGGGCATCCTGAACGTCTCGGACAAGGCGTCGGGGGAGCCCTTCACGGAAAAGGACCTCACTGTGCTCATGCCCTTCGCCATGCAGTCCTCGATTCTCCTGAAACTCTCAAGCTGCCACAGGACTTCCGAGCAGATGAGGGAGCTTTCGATAACCGATCCCCTAACGGGCCTTTTCAACAGGCGCTATTTCGATGTCCGGCTGGAAGAGGAATACCAGAGGGCGAAGAGATACGGCCTGAATTTCTCCCTGGCCATCCTGGACATAGACGATTTCAAGGCCCTCAATGACACCGAGGGCCATCTTGCCGGCGATTACGCCCTGCGGGAGATAGCCAACATAATGACCAATTCCATCAGGGCAAACGACATCCTTGTGAGGATCGGGGGCGAGGAATTCGCCATAATAATGCCTCAGACCACCAAGGACGAGGCGTTTACTGTCCTTGAAAGGATAAGGGGAAACGTATGCGCCATGGTCCTGCCCGGCGTAAAGACGAAAGAGACCGGCGGATGCCTGACCATAAGCACCGGGATCGCCATGTACCCGGAGAGCGGCGATTCCATGGAGAACATCATAATACAGGCGGACAAGTCCCTTTATTCGGCCAAGACGAGCGGGAAAAACCGGACCGTCTCATGGAGCCCCTCCGTGGCCGTGAAGCCGTCCTTCATGAAGGAGCAGGGCGGTTTCAATCGGGGGCAGGGCGATTTCTGCGACGGGCGGTCCTCTCCGGGCGCAGCACCCCCGGATATGAACCCCCCAGATATGAAGATAGATATGAAAATAGACATGAAGGTCAGCGAGACCGGGCAGGGGGAGGACGAAAACTCCGGCAATGGCCGCACCAGCGTTGAACTGCCCGAGGAGCCCTTCGACGGCTTTACCATCTGAGGCTCAGGGCTATTTCCAACCCTCTTTCCCCCAAACGGGAGATTGTAATCGGTCCCGTTCTCCCCTAGATTTTAATACGTAGCAAAGAGGTTTACTTTAAAGCGCGTCGCAGTTAAAAATCCTCGATTTCCAAGACGGGAGAGGTCTTCCTAAAATGGCTGAAAGTTACGGCAATGTGCTTATCGTCGACGACGAACCCAATGCCGTCAAAGTGCTCTCGGCGATGCTCTCCAGCGACGGCTACAACATATTCAAATCCTACGACGCCCGGAAGGCCCTTGACATCATAAGGGACGAACCGATGGATGCGATAATTACCGACTTGAGGATGCCGGAGATTGACGGCATGCAGCTCTTTGAGTACGTGAAGCAAAACCATCCCGATATCCCGGTGATCTTTCTGACCGCCTATGGCACGGTGGAGTCCGCCGTCCATTCCATAACGAAGGGAGCGTATTACTATTTCATAAAACCCCCGGATTACACGAAGCTGAGGGGCGTGCTCTCAAAGGCGGTGCGGGCGCGCCGCACGCACCTGGAGCTGGCCGGCGCTCGCGGCGCGGCCATGCCGTGCGAGCAGATGCCGGGCGCCACCGACCCCTCCATGCGGATCATAGGCAAAGACCCGGCGCTAAAGAAGATACTGGAGACGGTAGAGTCCGTCAGGGACACCACAAGCAGCGTCCTCATAACGGGCGAGACCGGCACGGGCAAGGAGCTTATAGCGAAGGCCCTGCACTATGGCGGCGTCAGAAAGGTGAAACCCTTCGTGGCCGTCAACTGCGCCGCAATTCCACGCGAACTGCTGGAGTCGGAGCTCTTCGGCTACGAGAAGGGCGCCTTCACCAATGCCGTGTCCCGCAGGATAGGCAGGTTCGAGGAGGCCGCCACCGGCACCATTTTCCTGGACGAGATAACCGAGCTGGGACTGCCGCTTCAGGCAAAACTCCTCCGGGTGCTCCAGGAAAGGGAGGTCGAAAGGCTCGGGGGGGGGCGGAAGATAAAAGTCGATTTCAGGCTGGTCTCCTCGACGAACCGAGACCTCGAAAAAGACGTGCAGGCGGGCACTTTCAGGATGGACCTTTATTATCGGATAAACGTGGTCCATATATGGGTGCCGCCGCTGAGACTGAGAAAAGACGATATACCGCAACTGGCGGCGGAGTTCGTGGGGGAGTTTTCGGAGCGGGAGAAAAAGACCGTTTCCCTTTCGGAGGAGGTCCTGAATATCCTCTGCGAATATTCATGGCCCGGAAACATAAGGCAATTGAGGAACGTCCTTGAAAGGGTCACAGTACTCAGCCGGACCGGCCGGGTCTCACCGGACGACCTGCCCGAAGAGGTACTCGTCTCCGGGGCCGGCAATACAGGGCTTTCTCCCGGATGCCCTTCAGCCGGTCAGCCAGCGGCCGCGGCCGCCGGCGGCGTTTGCGGGGCGGCTTGTCCGCCTTTTTCCCCCCCGGCCACGCAGACCCTCAGGGAGATAGAGGAGCAGGCCATCATAGGCGCGCTTGAGGAATGCCGGGGCAATAAATCGAAGGCGGCAAAGCTGCTTGGCATCTCCAGGAAGACCTTCTATAAAAGGCTCAGGGAAATCAGCCCCTCAAAAAGCTGCGCTTGAACCGGAAATAACCTGCCCCACCCGCCAACCCTTAACTCTATTCCCTCACCCTCCGCTTCGCTCCTCCCTCTCCCACTGGGAGAGGGTTGGGGTGAGGGCGGCGGGCAAGTTAGGAAAAATCTTTTGCGGGGACGCCAGCGCCAAGATGCCAGCACCCCTGCACCCCCCTGATGAAGATAAAGCCGGAGGAACCGTTTGGGTTATAGTATATACTTGAACAATTACGTCTTTATCCGGAGGGGGGCAGGCAATTGAAAGTCTTTGTGACGGGCGGGGCCGGCTACATCGGCAGCCATGTGGTAAAGGCGCTTGGCGAAAAGGGCCATGACGTGCTGGTTTATGACGACCTCCGGACTGGCAACCGCTGGGCGGTCCTTCACGGCCGGCTGGTCGTGGCCGACCTGGCGGACGTGCAGGCCCTGGATGAGGCTTTCAGGCAGTTCAGACCCGATGCAGTAATGCATTTTGCGGCCTCGATAGTGGTGCCGGAGAGCGTGAGAAATCCGGTCGAATACTATTTGAACAATACGGCCTGCACGCTCAATCTCTTAAGGGCGATGCTCGCGCACGGCACGGGCAGGCTCATATTCTCATCGACAGCGGCTGTCTACGGCATTGCCGGGACGTCCCCGATAAGGGAGACCGCCCCGCTTGCGCCCATTAACCCTTACGGGACCTCCAAGATGGTCAACGAGATCATACTGAGGGACACGGTCTTCGCCCATGATGATTTCAGGTATGTTTCCCTGAGATATTTCAACGTGGCCGGGGCCGACGGACAGGCGAGGATAGGGCAGGCCTACAAGGAGGCGACGCACCTTATCACAAGGGCACTGAAGACCGCCAGGGGCGAGATGGAGAGGCTGGACATCTACGGGACGGATTATCCCACGCCGGACGGCACCTGCATAAGGGACTACATCCATGTCGAGGACCTGGCCGACGCCCATGTGCTTGCCCTTGATTACCTTGCCGCGGGCGGCGCAAGCGAGGTCTTCAACCTGGGCTACGGCCACGGATTTTCGGTAAGGGAGGTTGTGAACGCTGTGAGGAGGACGACCGGCATCGATTTTAGCGTCGCCGAGACCGGCAGGCGCGAGGGGGACCCCCCGGAGCTTGTGGCGGGCAACGAGAAGATAAAGGCCCTCCTCGGCTGGAGACCGCTGCGGGACGACCTCGACCATATCATAAAGACCGCATGGCAGTGGGAGAGAAAGCTGGATTCCCTCACCCGGACCCTCTCCCATGGGGAGAGGGAGAAGCGAAGCGGAGGGTGAGGGTATTTATTACTCCACGGTCACGCTCTTTGCCAGGTTCCTGGGTTTGTCCACGTCGTTGCCCCTGATCACCCCCGTATGGAAAGCCAGCATCTGCAGCGGTATCACGTTTACGAAGGGCGAGAGCACGGGATGGGTGGAGGGCACGGGTATGGTCTCGTCCGCCTTGCCCTGAAGACTGGCAGGCTCGTCCGTAACCGCGATCACCCTTCCGCCCCTGGCTTTGACCTCCTCTATATTCGAGAGCGTCTTTTCGAAGAGGCTGCCCATCGGGATTACCACGACCACCGGCAGCCCGCTTTCTATGAGCGCGATGGGGCCGTGCTTCATCTCCCCGGCCGGATATCCCTCGGCATGGATATAGGAGATCTCCTTTAGTTTCAGCGCGCCCTCGAGGGCGATGGGATAGTTTATTCCCCTGCCGAGATAGAGCATGCTCCGGGCGCCGGTGACGGAAGCGGCGACTTCCTTCACATGCGGCCCCGCTGCCAGGGCCTTTTCTATGAGGAGCGGCATCTTTTTAAGCTGGCCGGTGAGCGTTTCCGCCTCGTCCGCGATGAGCCTGCCCCGTTTGACCCCGAGCGCCACCGCAAGGAGGCAGAGGGCCGCCATCTGGGCGGTAAACGCCTTTGTCGACGCCACCCCTATCTCGGGGCCGGCCCGGGTATAAAGGACCGAGTCCGCCTCCCTGGAGGCCGTGCTGCCAACGACGTTGCATATCGTGAGGGTATGGGCCCCTTTCTTCCCGGCCTCCCGCTGGGCCGCAAGCGTATCGGCCGTCTCTCCGGACTGCGTGATCGAGACGAAAAGACTGTTTTTTTCGACGAGCAGGTGCTTGTACCTGAATTCCGATGCGATCTCCACCTCCACGGGGATGTGGGCCAGGCTCTCTATGGCGTATTTGCCGACCAGGGCGGCGTGGTAAGAAGTCCCGCAGGCCGCTATGTGGAGCCTCCTCAACCCGAGTATCATCTTCGGGGTGATGCCCATGGTGCGGAGCATCTCCATGGGGTCGTCGAGCCACTCCCTCATGGTCTCCATGACGGTCGCCGGCTGCTCGTAGATCTCCTTTTGCATGAAGTAGTCATATCCCTCTTTTTCGGCCATCTCGGCCGTCCAGTCTATCTCCACTATCTTCAGCTCGGGCTCCGGGGGCCTCTTCCCCGAATTCCCGCCCGAATTCCCGTTTGTCTCCAGGCGCTCAAGCCGGGCCTCTTCCCCCGCCGCAAGCGTGAATATCTGGCCGTCCTCCATGAAGGCGAATTTTTTCGTATATGCCAGAAAGGCCGGTATGTCCGAGGCGAAAAAGAATTCCCCCGGGCCAAACCCGACAACCAGCGGGCTTCCGTTTCTCACGGCGAAGAGCTTTCCGGGGGCGGAGGCGCTCATTATCCCGAGGGCATAGGAGCCTTTAAGGTCCAAAATGGCCATCCTCATCGCCTCCTCGAAGTGAAACCCCTTTTGCATATAGCTCGATATGAGCTGCGGTATCACTTCCGTGTCCGTATCGGAGGCGAACTCATGGCCTTCCGCGATGAGGCGCGCCTTTAGCTGCTGATAATTCTCGATGATCCCGTTATGGACGACCGCGACACCGCCCGTTTCGTGCGGGTGGGCGTTTCTGTCGGAAGGGGCGCCATGGGTGGCCCACCTCGTATGGCCGAGCCCGACCCTCGCCTCCGGCAGGGGCGCAGGCAGGATATTTTTGAGGTCGTCAATCCTGCCCATGGTCTTGTGTATCCCTATGCCTTCGCCGTTGGCGTATGCTATGCCCGCGGAATCGTATCCCCTGTATTCGAGCCGTCTTAGGCCGTCTATCAGGACCGGCAGCGCGCTCCTTTGCCCTATGTAGCCGACTATGCCGCACATGATGCCTCACCCTCCAGTCAAAGATGATGGCCATCCGAAAAATGGCCTTTACCCGGTTTTCTATGCACTTAATAGTAGCAAAAATCGTTCCTTTGGGGTAGTGGATTTTCAAGTCACGCCCGCTGCCGTTTTTCCTCTTGACTTTTCCGCCGATTCGACTAAAAAAATATGTAGATGGCCTTTCCGGATAATGAAGAAATCCTATTCTTTTTGCACGGATGAGAATCTCCGCATCGACTGGTCCGAAGAGGGTTTCCGGGAGCTTGTGGGGTGCGCCGGCGATCCGAGGGGCCGGAGATATTACGAGATACTGCCGAAAATCAAGGCCGGCAACAGGGACGCCGTGCGCATGGCCATCTCCGGCGGGACGCCGGTTGCGCTGAAATCGTTCTGCATGAGGTTTTCAAGCTGCCAGTTTTTTGCCGATGTGGTCATAAAGCCCTTAAGTCCCGGCCGGAAAGGTTTTAGCCAAAAGGGGAAAAGGCGCGCCAGGATTACAATCTGTCCCAGGGACTACTGCCAGCTCGCAAAACAGCTCTATAATTACCAGCCGCTTATCGACATAGGCAAGATGGCCTCCATCCTGGCCCATGGGGTGCGAAATCCCCTGAACGCGATCAAAGGGGCCGTGGTGTACCTCGGGGAAAGATACCGGCAGGAAAAACACTTGCTGGAGTTCACCAGGCTCATGGAGGAGGAGATCTCCCGCCTGGACAATTTCATTTCAAAGTTCCTCTCCGCGGGCATTGCCGAGATGGGCCAGGCGGTGGACATAAACTCGCTGATGAAAAAAATAGAGGTCTTCGTCTCGCTCCAGGCCCTGGCAAACGGGATAAAATCCGAGTTCAGGTACGCCCCGAAGCTGCCGGAGGCGGTCATAAACCCCTTCCAGCTGGAACAGGCCGTCCTGAACGTGGTCAATAACGCGATTGAGGCCATGGGGCGGGGCGGGAAACTCCGCGTACGGACGCTCCTGCAGGCCGGAAGACATCATCATCCCCGGGAGCGGGGCCTTGTCGTAATAAGCATATCCGATACGGGCTCAGGGGTCCTGGGCGGCAAAAATGAAAGGCCGGCCGCCGCGGACAAGGGCAAGGGGTTCGGGCTCTTCCTGACGCGGGAGATATTGCGCAACTACGGCGGGCTGCTGCAGATTAAAAGCCGGAAAGGGGCCGGCACAACGGTGCGCCTCTGCATCCCCGCCAGCCACCCGGACGCCCAACCCCCCGCCTTGCCCGGCGGGGCCATGACGGGACCCGTGGCCGACTGGCCCGAAACCGGATAAAACCCCCGCTTCCCCTGTCTGTTACCTTTCTGCACAACCCCTCTCAAAAGAGGATGTATCTGGAATAAACATTTTGTATCCTCAGGCAACAGACCGGAAACCGGAGGCCGGGAGCCGGAAAAGGCAAGACAGCGCGCCAGCCGGTCCCCGGCATCCAAAAACGGGGAACCGGATAAGATTTCAGCCACTTGCCCGTCCCTTGGCCGGTCTCGGCCCGCGGTTTCCCGGCTGGCATGCCAATTGCTCTTTTCGATGTCATGGAAACTCTTATGGAATCTATCGGGTGTAAATGGTATGCCATATACGTCAGATCAAGACACGAAGGCGTGGCCTACGGGCAACTGCAAAAAAAGGGGGTGGAGTCTTATCTGCCGCTCATAAAAAGGAACCGGCAGTGGAAAGACCGCAAAAAGATGGTCGAATTCCCGCTGTTCCCCGGATATCTGTTTGTGCGGGTAAACCCGTGCCCCTCGGATTTTGTCAACGTCCTCAAGGCAAGAGGAGTGGTGAGTCTCGTCTCGGGAGAGCAGGGAGTGCCGGTTCCGGTGCCCGACGGGGAGATAGATTCCCTAAAACTCATGATGGGAAAGGGAGACGACCTGGACATCTATCCCGCCCTAAGGGAGGGCGTGAGGGTGATGGTCAGGAGGGGCCCGCTCAATGGGGCCGCGGGTGTGATAATCAAAAAGGAAGACGGTTATATGCTCATCGTGAACATAGAGATCCTTGGCAGGAGCATCGGCGTCAAAGTGTCGGCCGAGGACATAGAAGCGGTTTGAAAATTGAAAATCCGGAAAATTCTTTGATTTTTCCAGAAAATCCCCAAAGCCAATCTTGTCCAAAAGACCTTCTCCTGTAACCGAGAGGGCGACGCGTTGGGACCGGCGAATATTTCATCCCGGAGGAGATAACCCGCATGGAAATCCCTTTCCACAAGCCTTACATAACCGATGAAGAGATAACGGGCGTGGTAAATGCCATCAGGTCCGGTTGGCTCACCATGGGCCCCAGGACGATCGAATTCGAAAACAGGTTCGCGGGATACGTCGAATCGGAGCACGCGGTCTCGATGAACTCCTGCACCGCCTGCCTCCACCTGGCGCTCCGGGCCATCGGCCTCAGGGAGGGCGATGAGGTGATCGTGCCGGCCATGACGTTTACGGCCACCTCGGAGGTGATCAGCTATTTTAACGCCAGGCCGGTCTTCGCGGATGTGGAGACGGGGACTTCCAATATCGACTTAAACAGGCTCGAAAGGCACTTCACCGAAAAGACGAAGGCCATAATACCTGTCCACTTTGGGGGGCAGCCCTGCGATATGGACGAGATACTCGACATGGCCAGGGCGCACGGAGCGCATGTGATCGAGGACGCGGCCCATGCCCTGCCCGCATGGTACAGGTACAGGAAGGTGGGCAGCCTGGGCGACATCACCTGCTTCAGCTTCTACGCCACAAAGACCCTGTGCACCGGGGAGGGGGGAATGGCGGTCACGGACAACGGGCAATGGGCCGAGGCGATGCGGGTCCTCAGGCTGCACGGAATATCGCGGGACGCATGGAAGAGATATGCGAAAAACGGCACGTGGCGGTACGAGGTCATAGCCGCCGGGTGCAAGTACAACATGACCGATGTCCAGGCGGCGCTTGGCCTCGCGCAGCTTGCGAAGCTGGAATGGATGTGGCAGGCGAGACGGGAGATCGCCGACAGATATGACGAGGCCTTTGGCGGGATGGAGGAGCTTATAACGCCGTTTGTCAAGCCCGACAGGCAGAGCGCCTGGCACCTCTACAGCCTGAAACTGAACCTGGAGACCCTGCAGATCGGCAGGGACCGCTTCATCGACGAGCTGTCGAAGAGGGGGATCGGCGCGTCGGTCCATTTCATCCCGCTCTACAGGCACCCCTACTACAGGAACAAATACGGCTGCGGGCTGCATGAGTACCCGGCCTCGGAATGGGTATTCGGGCGGATCATCTCGCTTCCCATATACCCGGGGATGATGGAGGAGGAGGTCTCCGGAGTAATCGAGGTGGTGACGCATCTGGCCAGAAAGTTCAAGAGGTGAACGATTGATGAAGCGTGCGCTCGACATCCTTTTTTCCCTGTTTGGGCTCGCCGCCTTCGCGCCTTTGTTCGCGGTGGTCGCCCTGGCCCTGAAACTAAGCTCGAAGGGGCCGGTCTTTTTCCGCCAGGAGAGGATGGGCATGAATTTCAGGCCCTTCTCCATCTATAAATTCCGCACCATGAGGGACGGCGCGCCCGCTGAGGGGCTGCCCGTTACGTTCGGGGGCGACGCGAGGGTCACCCCGCTTGGCGCGTTTTTGAGGAAATACAAGCTCGATGAGCTGCCGCAGTTGATAAATATCCTCAAGGGTGAGATGAGTTTTGTCGGCCCCAGGCCGGAAGTGAGGAAGTACGTCGAGCTTTTCAGGGACGATTACAAGAGCCTGCTGTCCGTGCGGCCCGGCGTGACCGACCCCGCATCCGTCTGCTTCATTCATGAGGAAGACGCGGTGCCGCTTTCCCCCGCCAGCGAGGATATCTATATCAAGAAAATACTGCCGGAGAAGATAAGGCTTTCAAAGGACTATCTGCGGAGCGCCGGGACCGTCAAGGACCTCCGTATCATGATGGGCACGGTGCTCCGGAGCTGGGCGGCCGGGCGGACGTCCGGGGCAAAAACAAAAAAAGACGGAAGACGCATCACCACGTCCATTTACGGCCCCATGCGGAATTTCATAATAAGGCGGAGGCGCCTGGTATTTGCCCTGGTCCTGCTTGTCCAGACGGCCGCTGCAAACTATCTTGCCTTTATCCTGAGGTTCGAGTCGCTTTTGTCGCCTGTAAACGTAAGGCAGTTCCTCACGTATGTCCCTCTTTTGCTTGCCATCAGGCTCTTTTTCTATCTCCGGGCCGGGCTCTATAAAAGCCTGTGGCGGTATGCCGGGATAAAAGACCTGGTGGACATCCTCTGGACCTCGGCCGCCGGCAATGCGCTTTTCATGGCCGCGGTGGTTTTTATCTTCGGCGACAAGGGATATCCGCGCTCCATCTATGTCATCGATTTCCTCGTATTCGTCCCGATATCCGGGGGCACGAGGCTTCTGATCCGGATATTCAATGAGTACATGAGCCAGCAGGGCGCGCTCAGGAAGGTCTTCATCGTGGGCGCGGGAGACGCCGGAGAGCTCGCGGTCAGGCAGATGAAGACCAACGGGCACAGGAATTCCTACGAGCCTGTGGGGTTTATAGACGATGACAGGTACAAAAGGGGGCTCTCCATTCACGGCGTGCCCATTTTGGGGGCGAAGGAACAACTGCCCGAACTCATCAGGAAACATCTGCCCGACGAGATACTGATCTCGCTTCCCTGCGGCCCCGAGGGCCTTAAAAAGATATACGAGCTTTCGAAGCCCTTTAATGTCCAGGTAAAGAAGCTGCCCGTCATGGAGGACATCCTGAACGGGGACGTCTCGCTGGCCCCCAGGATAGGCCAGGTGCTGATCGACTCGGGCCACATCACCCATTCACAGCTCGCCATGGGCCTTTCGCTCCAGAGGGCGGAGGGCGGCAAACTGGGCGCCAGACTCATCGGGCTTGGTCTCATACGGGAGGATAATCTCGTCTCCGCCCTTCAGAAACAATACGGTTCTTCCCGGGTAAAACCCCTCTCCCTGGAGGACCTCCTTCAAAGAGAGCCTGTCCGCGCCGACATAAAATCCGTCAGGGATTTCATAGAAGGCAAATCCGTCTTCGTGACGGGGGCCGGCGGCTCGATAGGCTCCGAGCTGTCCAGGCAGATAATGAAGTATAATCCACGCGCCCTTGTGCTTCTGGACAGGTACGAGAACAACCTTTTCCACATAGACATGGAGCTAAGGCGCGGCGGGGGGGCGGAGGGCACGGCCCTTTCGAGCGTTGTGGGCGACATACAGGACCCCCCCTACATCGAATACCTGTTTTCCAGGCACAGCCCGCAGATCGTCTTCCACGCCGCGGCCTACAAGCACGTGCCGCTGATGGAATCAAACGTGGTGGAGGCGGTGAAGAACAACGTCCTTGGCACCAAAAACCTCCTTTACGCCTCGGACCGCCACGGCGTGGAGAGTTTTGTCGCCGTCTCTACGGACAAGGCGGTAAACCCGACCAGCGTCATGGGCGCCACGAAACGCCTGGCCGAGTTCCTGACCATAGCCATGAACCGCATGTCGCCGTCGCGGTTCAGCGTGGTGAGGTTCGGAAACGTCCTGGGGACAAACGGCAGCGTCGTGCCCATCTTCAGGGAGCAGCTTGCCAAGGGCGGACCTCTGACGGTCACCCATCCCGAGGTGAAGAGGTTTTTCATGCTGATACCGGAGGCCATGCAGCTTGTGCTGATAGCCGGCGCCTCGGGACGCGGCGGCGAGATATTCGTGCTGGACATGGGGGAGCCGGTAAAGATACTGGACCTGGCGGAGAATTTCGTGAGGCTCTCCGGCCTCGTGCCCCACAGGGAGATAAAGATAGAGTTCTCCGGCCTCCGGCCGGGCGAAAAGCTCTTCGAGGAGCTATTCGACGCGGGAGAGACCGTGCTGCCCGCCTCCCACGAAAAGCTCAGGATCGCCGTCTCCAGCGTCCCTTCAAATGAGGAGCTTGATGATATGGTGAGGGAGCTTGAAGAGGCCGTCCACGCCCTTTCCACGGACGATGTGATGGCCTGCATCAGAAAGACGGTGCCTAATTTCCAGGGCGTCCTGGAAAGGACGGAAGAGGTCAACCTGATTTGATTATTTCCAGGGACCGCGAAAACGTCAATAAGGCCAGCATACTTCTGGTGGATGACGAACCAAATGCGCTAAAAGTCCTGTCGGCCATCTTCTCCGGGGACGGGTACAAGGTGTTTTCCTCGACTGACGGCGCGAAGGCGATGGACATCATGGACGGGCAGGGCATCGACGCGGTCATTACCGATCTGCGGATGCCGGGCAGGGACGGGATGGAGCTTTTCGATTTTGTCCTGGAAAGGCATCCCGGCACTCCCGTCATATTCCTGACCGCCCACGGCACGGTGGAATCGGCCGTGGAGGCCCTTACGAGGGGGGCCTTTTATTATTTTGTCAAGCCGCCGGATTTTCTGAAACTGAAGAAGATGCTCGAACGGGCCATAGGGCACAGGCGGTCAAGACGCGAGTTGGAGGGCCTGAAGACGGGCCCGGGCTGCCAGAGGCGCATAAACCTCACAGGCGGGACGGACGGGATGCTGAGGGTTGCCGAGATAATCGAGTCGGTAAGGGATTCCACAAGCAGCGTGCTTATCTCCGGGGAGACCGGCACGGGCAAGGAGCTTGCCGCCAGGGCGCTGCATTACGGGGGCGCCAGGAGGGATTTACCTTTTGTGGCCGTAAACTGCGCGGCAATACCGGGCGAGCTTATTGAGTCCGAGCTCTTCGGTTATGAGAAAGGCGCCTTCACCGGGGCATACTCAAGGAGGATAGGCAGGTTCGAAGAGGCCGGGGCCGGCACCCTCTTCCTCGATGAGATAGGGGAGCTGGCGCATCCGCTCCAGTCGAAACTCCTGCGGGTGCTCGAGGAGAGGGACATGCAAAGGATAGGCGGCAGCCGCAGGATAAAGACGAATTTCCGGCTGGTCTGCTCCACCAACCGCGACCTCCAGGCGGAAGTCCAGAGGGGCAATTTCAGGCAGGACCTCTTTTACCGCGTCAACGTCGTGCATATCAAGATGCCCCCGCTCAGGGACCGGATCGAAGACCTCCCGCTGCTGGCTGCGGAGTTTCTGAACGAATACTGCCTCCGGGAGGACAAAAAACTCCTCATCCCGGCGGACATGATGGAGACATTGCAGCGATATTCCTGGCCAGGCAACGTCAGACAGCTTAGAAATGTAATTGAGCGGGCGGTCGTGCTTGCCCCTGGAGGGGCCATAACCGCCGGGCAACTGCCGTCCGAAATCCTATACTTTAAAAGGCGGCGGGGGCTTGCCGACACCTTGAAAACCCTTAAGGAGCTTGAAACCATGGCCGTCAAAAAGGCCCTCACCCAATGCAGGGGCAACAAATCGAAGGCCGCAAAGGCGCTGGGCATATCCAGAAAATCCTTCTACAAGAAACTGGGCGGCGCCTTTTGAACCGAAGAAGAAAGTTTTTTTTCCGTCTGTTTCTCTGTTTCCGTTGTAAACAGGGTGCCGGGCAAACCGGCGCAGTCCTGTATCCAAAATACACATGGGGCGGAACAGCGGAGCGCCCGACCGGAGATGATCACGGACAAAAGCATCCTCATATTTGACGAGGCCAGGTTTTCCCGCATCTGTCAGGCCATTCTGGCCACGGAGGGTTTCGACAGCCGTGCCGAGGCCGATCCCGCCCTGCTTCCCCCGATGCTGGCCCGGGGCGGCCTCGGCCTCATAATTACGAGTTATCCCTTCGGAAGCGCGATTTTAGAGCAGGTAAAGGGACTTGAAGTGCCGGTAATCATACTTTCGGACCATATAAACAGTGAACTGTTAAAGATACTCGAAGGTCTGAAAAATTCCTGCTGCCTTTTAAAACCCCTCGATTACCGGAAATTCAAAAATCTTGTAAGGCATTTTTTCCTGCGGCCCTCCGCCGGCCCCGAAGGCTACAGGATCATGTGAGGCGCGCGGGCATGCAAATTGCAATTCACCAGTGTGTCTCCATTGAATGCATCCGTGGCGCGAAAATGCGAAGGGGGGCAGGGCCATATCCGCACTGCGCGTGATAGGAGGGGCAACTGAGCGGATGCCGCACATCCGCAACCATGGCGGGCGGTCCGCGGGGCCCATCCCCGGGCCGGGGTTTCCCAGATGAAATTCGTCAAAACCAGACTAGACGGCGCATTTATCGTGGAGCCCGACAAGCTGACGGACGATCACGGGTTTTTTGCCCGTTCGTGGTGCCAGCGCGAATTCGAGATGCTGGGGATATGTAAAAAACCCGTTCAATCCAATATCTCCTTTAACAAGAAAAGGGGCACGTTGCGCGGGCTTCACTACCAGGCGGACCCGTACAGCGAGGCAAAACTCATCAGGTGCACGATGGGCGCGATCTACGACGTCATTGTGGATTTGCGTCCGGAATCCCCGACCTGCCAGCAGTGGATGCCGGTGGAACTGACCCAGAAAAACAGGAGGCTCCTCTACATCCCGGAAGGGTTTGCCAACGGGTTTATGACCCTCCGTGACAATACCGAGGTCTTTTATCAGATGACGCAGTTCTACATGCCCGAATTTTCAAGGGGGATCAGATGGGACGATCCCCTCTTCGAGATAAAATGGCCCCTGAAGGTCTCCACGATCTCGGAAAAAGACCGGCAGTACCCGGATTTCACCTCCATGTCTGTTGCCTTGAGCAAAATTTAGTCGGGCTGATTTCAGCTGTTATATTTTAAAAACGGCGAAGCGTACAAAAAAAGGGACCACTTAAAGGAGGGTATTATGGGCTTTCCGGCGCAGAGATTGAGAAGGTTGAGAAAAAGCGGGAACATGAGGAGGATGGTGCGTGAGACAGGCGTGGCCGTAAGCGATCTTGTGCAGCCGCTGTTTGTTGTAGAAGGGAAGGGGATACGGCGCGAAATACCCTCTATTGCCGGCAATTATCATCTCTCCGTCGATATGCTTGTCGAAGAGGCCGGGGAACTCAGCGACCTGGGCATTCCCGCCGTGCTGCTTTTCGGCATACCGCAGGGGAAGGATGAAAGGGCGGCGGGTGCATATGCGCCTGACGGCATTGTCCAGCGGGCGGTACGGGCGATCAGGAGCGTCGTGCCCGACATGGTGATAATCACCGATGTGTGTCTTTGCGAACACACGCCGCACGGGCACTGCGGCATTATCAGCAATGGATATATCGTTAACGACTCCACAACGGAGATAGTCGCGAAGATCGCGCTTTCCCATGTGGAGGCGGGCGCCGATGTCGTTGCCCCGGCCGGGATGATGGACGGGCAGATTCGCGCCATCAGAAACACGCTCGAGGAGCACGGACGCCACGAGGCGGTCATAATGGCGTACGCGGCAAAATATGCCTCCGGGCTTTACGAGCCTTTCTTCAGGCACGGCACCCAGTCACCGGTTGCCTTCGGGGATAAAAAGTCGCACCAGATGGATTTTGCCAATTCGAACGAGGCGATGCGGGAGATAGCCCTGGATATTGAAGAGGGAGCGGACATCATCATGATAAAGCCCGCCCTGTTTTACCTCGATGTCGTTTACCGCGCCAGGCAGCGGTTCGATCTGCCCCTGGCGGTATACAACGTGAGCGGCGAATACGCCATGGTGCGGACGGCGGCGGCGGCGGGCCGGCTGGACTTCGAGGCGGTCATGCAGGAGGCGCTTGTTGCCTGCAAGAGGGCGGGGGCGAACCTGATAATATCATATTATGCGAAAGATGCCGCGCGGACCCTTAACAAGCAATCATATTCGCGGCGGGCTGTTCACCCAATCCAGGCGCCGGAAGCGGATGTCCCGTCCGTCGACGGCAATGGAAGCGGCATATCCCGGAGCGATGCGGAGGTCCGTAAATGACCACAGGGCTTGCCGGTCCGCTTTGCGAAGGGCGCCGTCCTCCGCAAGCCCGGTCCCCCGTGCCTTCAGATAGGCCTCTTTTCGCGTCCAGAGCGTGAAAAAAAACCGCTTTCGCGCATGCTCGGGGCATGCCTTAAGCAGGATGTTTTCCAGGGGCGAAAAGAATTGCCCGGCGATGATGATGTCCTCGGCTATGGGGCCGGGACAAATATATTCGATGTCCACACCTATCCTGTGCCCCAGGGCGATGGCGTACAGGGCGAGGCCGCGGGAATGTGAGACACTGAAACGGAGCGTTTCCCCGTGGGCATTTTCCGCAAGCTCCGGCTTTCCATACGGCCCGTAGCGGAAACGGAGTTTTTCCGGTTTCATGTTCAGATACCCGCCCAGGATGGTCCTGAGCAATCCGCGCGACGCGATATAGTGGTCCCTGTCTCCGGGGAAACGGAAACGCGCGGCCCTTCCCGATTCATCCGCCGCAAGGGTTTGCCGCAGCATTTCCACATGAACTGACGGCATGTCCAAGGAAGCCAGCCACAGATGGGCTTCGTTTTTTTTCAGCCTCAAGACATCGGGAGGGACAGGCCACGCGGCGCGGGGACTCCCTTTAGGATAAAACCATTTCTGTATCATGGCTATCTATCTTTTCATCAGCCTCGATATCGCTCAGATAACGGTTTAGCTGTCTGGTCCATATTCCCGCATAAGGTTCGTCCAGCATGGTATGATGCACTGTGCCGATTACCTCATGGACATATGTTCCCTTGGCGCCAAGTCCGCTCCAGTCCGCGTCGCGCCTTTTTTCTCTCAAAAACACGGCCGCCCTGCCGGGATAAGCGCCGGAGACATACCTTCCGGCTGTATGCAGGCGATAGAAATCCCTGAAGCGGCGGGGGACCGGATATCCGAGAGAAATATAAGTCTGGCAGAAAGCGAAATGGATATTTCCCGTTATCGTGCGGGAAATAAAACTTAATGCGGATGTCCTTTTCTCGGCGCTCCTCAAAAGCGCCAGTTTCGCGCCCAGAGATTTCACCCTGGATATTAATGAGACATTGGATGCCCCATTGCATGAAGGCAGGCAGTGCGTGAGAGGTTCGACGAGGCACAATAACGACACTTCTTCCCCCTGCCTGAACAGCTGCTGGGCCATCTCAAAAGCCACCAGGCCGCTGAAGCAATAGCCGCCCAGCGAATATGGACCTTTTGGCTGTACAGTCCTTATTTCATCCAGGTGGTGGGCAGCCAGCTCTTCAACGGACCTGTAAACGATGGGCTTCCCGTAATCACCTTGGAGGATGATCCCGTACACCGGCTGCTCGGGGCCCAGATAAGGCGGCCGATAAGTATTGATGCCCACCCAAAAAAAAGGTGGTCTTGAGCCGCCTGCCCGGACCAGTATCGATGGAAACTTGGATGGGGACCCTTCTGCCTGAAGGATTTTGGCCAACTGCTTAATTGTCGGGGACTGCAGTATCGCAACAATGGGCAGCGTCCTGCCCGTCTTTTTCCTGATCTCAGCCGCCAGTCTCGCCACAAGCAGGGAATGCCCTCCCAGCTCGAAGAAGTTATCAGCCGCGCCCACCCGCTTTATCCTCAAAATTTTTCGCCAGATGCCGGCCAGCATTATTTCTGTCGGCGTGCGCGGAGCGGCATAAGCGTTATCGAGCTGCGGCCCCTCGCGCTCCGGGTCCGGCAGCGCCATTCTGTCAATCTTGCCGCTTAGAGTAAGGGGCATGGCCTCCAGAAGGACAAAGCGTGAAGGCACCATGTAATCGGGGAGTCTGTCTTTAAGGGCGATGCGAAGCTCGCCGGCCGTTATGGCCTTGCCCTTATGAGGGACCACATACGCCGCCAGAAACTTGCCGCCATAATGATCATCACGGCCCGCGACGGCCGCCTCCTTTACCGCGGCAAGTTCGTTCAGGGCCTCCTCGACTTCGCTGACTTCGACCCGATACCCCCTTATCTTTACCTGCATGTCTTTTCGTCCGAGGTGGACCAGGCATCCGTCCGGAAGCATAAGCCCGATGTCCCCGGTCCTGTAAATGCGGCGGTGTCCGCCGGTCCCATCGGGCTTGAACGGCGATTCGGCCGGGTCTTCTTTTCGATAATAGGCCGGGGGAAGGTAACGGCTTCTGACAGCTATCTCGCCTTCACAGTTGGCCTGGACCTCTTTGCCGTCCTCATCAAGCAGCAAGACCTCCATATCTTCCACTTCATATCCGGCCGGCACTATGTCGCCGCTGAATGCGGTGTGATGGTCGCAAAAAAACTGGCGGACAATATTCGTCTCCGTGGACGCATATGACACGTGAAAGACGCAGTCTTCGTGAAAATGCCTCCGGTAGAGCTCCACATCACTCCTCAAAACGGGTTCGCCCGACAGCTTGATCAGGCGAAGTCTGTAAAAATTTTCCCTTCCGGTCAGCGTGGAAAGGAAATGGCGGTAAACGGTCGGGACCGAATGATAAATGGAGATATCTTCTTTTATGAGCCATTCGGCCAGTTTGACAATCCCCTCTTTCCTCAGGTCGAAAGGCAACAGGGCCGCGCCGTTTAGAAGGGCGCCGAATATGTTTGGCACCGATGCCGCGAAGCTGCAGGACCAGAGGAGGCACAGGCGGTCATCCGCGGCCATATGCAGCATGTTGGTGCATCTCATGACGTTATGGAGCACATTCCTGTGGTCCTGATACACCCCTTTGGGCTCGCCGGTGGAACCGGACGTATAGATAATATAGGCGGTCGTCTCCGGGGGAATGGGCAGGTAGAGGTTCCTGGGGGAATACAGGGGGCTGACCTCATCGATAATCAGCAGCGGCGTATTGCCGGCAAGCCTGCGGGCGGCAGGGTAATGGTCCCTGTCGGTAAGGACAATCCCCGGCCGGCAGTGGTCCACCACGGAGGCGTTTTTTGAATGGGGGAAGGAGGTGTCCAGTGCGACATAGGATTTGCCCGCCTTCAATGCGGCTAGTATTGCGGATATGAGCTGCGCCCCCTGGTCGAGGAAGACCGCAACGGGTTCGTTTTCCCGGCCAAACCGTTCCACTATGTCCCGCGCGATACGGTTGACGGTCCGGTTCAATTCGGCATAGGTGAGCCGCGCAGTCTTTGTCTTTACGGCGAGCCGGGAGGGATATCGGGCCACCTGCTGCTCGAAACGCTCGACAATGGATTGATCGGTTTCAGTCTTCCCGAATTCAACGAATGGTTTGTCAGGCCCCTTTTTAGCCGTCATACGCCTCCCGCAAAGGCGGGGTTTGCCCCTCGCATTTGGATGTTCGAAGGCATCACGACGAACCTGCGCCCTGCCCGGGTCGTCTGTCCCGGCCGCTTTACCCGTCGGCAAGAAGCCGCCTGCCGCGAATGGGTTGCCGGTGCGATGCCGAAGAGGTGACGCTTCTGCTGTGATTGCCGCTTTTTTTTGAGTCAATATCAGATGAGGCGAGGTCTTACAAGCTATAACCTAGTGCTTTTCGGGCCGGATGTCAAGAGGGATTTTAACGATAAAATGCAATGGATCCCGCGGTATGGATGCACGATATGAATGCGCGTCCGGTATGCGCGTTTCAATTGATGAAATTAGACAGCAGGGCAACGGTCTTTTCTATCTCCGCCGCCCCTATGCGCATATGAGTGGGCAGATTAATTGTCTGTGCGCTCGCCATCTCCCCATTCGGGCACATGCCTTTTTCGTAGGCTATCTTCTCCCATCCCGCCAGGTTCGGATGCACGGGTGAAACAAACCAATCCCCGATTTCGAGCCGGTTTAGTCTTGCGGACTCCAGTACCCCCTGCTTGTCGCTCACGCGCACTGGATATCTCAAAAAAACACTCTCGTAACGACCGGGCAGTTCAGGCAGCGTAAAGCCCGCCTGCGGCAGCAGTCTCTGGTATTGGGAAGCTACCCATTTCCTGTGTTCGATGACATCGGCGATGCGGGACAATTTTTGCGCCAGCAGTTTTTGTTGCCAGTTCGTCATCCTTTTTGCGTATTGGGCGGGCATACTGCATGACAATTCATCGATTGTCGATGAGCCTATTGCAAACCCGTATTTTGACAACTTCCTGTACGCGTCCCTGGCAAACCAGAAGAGAGACGGCGTGAAGAGCGCGGCATACAGGAAATATTGCATCCTCAAAAGCAGGCTGTCCCTGATGGAGGGCCGTGAAAAAAACGGATATATCCGCTCAAGGGCCTCTTTAAGATCGGGCCTGTTCGCCTTTACCCATCCCCCAAGGCCGGTAGTGGCGGGCTTCGACCACTGGGATGAAAAGAAGGCCGCGTCGCCGAATGTCCCCACTTCCCGGCCCTTATATCTCGAACCGATGGTATGACAGGAGTCTTCTATGACGGGGACAAGATTTTTTTTCGCGATCTTGATGATTTCATCCATCTCGGCCGGAATGCCGAAGGTATGCTGGGCTATTATCGCGCGTGTCTTTCCGGTTATCTTCCCGAGGACCTTCTCCGGGGCGATATTGTAGGTCTGCGGGTCGATGTCTGCATAACACGGTTTCGCGCCCAGATAGGTCACCGCATTGGGGACGACGACGCAGGTAAACCCGGGGAGGATAACTTCATCGCCCCCCCGGATGCCCAGGGATTTCAGGATGGCGTAAAGGGCAACGCGTCCCTTGTAAAAAAAGAGGTCATCGGTCATGTTCTGGGACTCAGTTGTACTGCTGGGCCGGGCTTCGCCCTCCGTATCTCTTCCTGGCGGATGAGGGCCCCAATTTCATGGATGACATGCCTGTCCGGCAGCCTCTTTAGAATTGGGCGCAGCGGATATAAGGCGTCCATGCAAAGTTCCAGCCACGGGTTATAAACGACGGCCAGCCGGCAGAACTGTCTGCGAAAGCCTAGGTTTTCGAGCACATCCTGGTAATTTGTTCCATGCGCTATCGACCTGTTTCCATTGCTCAGCGTCATGCCCCGGCCGACCGCATATGTTTGAATCAGCGCGTCGATGAGCGCATAGGCGCTCCGGTGCCTTAAATATGACGGATGATATTTGGTGACGTTTGTGGATACCTGCCCGCCGTCCACGATGCATTGGCAGTACCCCGCGAGATGGCCTTCATGGAACACTCCCCAGTAGGAAAAAGGGCCTTCACGGGTATCGAGTATCATTTTTTGGAAGCCGCCCTCCGACAGGGGTCTCCGGCCGCCGTACCTTACGAATGCCGCGGCGTAGCAGGGGTATCCGTGATCCGCGAGCCACGTGGCGTCAACTTCCCTAACGGCGCATTCGCGCCTGCCGCGCCTGATATTCTGTCTGGTCTTTGCATTGATGGTCGCCGGGTCATAATGGTCGCAGACCACATACCACCATGGGGTTTCGTGATTGCACGGGTCCCTCGAATAACGGATGAACCAGGCCCCCGATGCCTTCAATAATGAGCGGGCCTCGCCGGGATTCAGGTCGTGGTAATCCGGAAATGGCGAGGCGGGGACAAGCGCCCCGTGATAGAGTGTCCAACAGGTCCCAGCCGCCCTGAAAAGGGCGGTCCCCTTTTTTTCAAGCCACGATATGTATCTGCTTTCCGTCATGCTCATCCTTCACGCCTGTCAGGCCCCGCATCTCCGGCAAAAATACTCGATTACATTGTTGTCGACTGTCTCGTCGAATTTCCTTGCGAAGAACTTATCGGATTTTTCAATCCCGGATATGTCCTTCACGGTCAACGTGCGAGGATGATTGTTGTCCGGGAAGGTTTCGCCGAATCTTAGATACGTAAGATTGTTGCAGACGCTGCCGGACGCATACGGTGAATTCATTATTATTGTCTGGAAGAAATACTCGTCGGGCGCAAGGGCGTCCCTGAATGCCTTGTAATACCAGGGGTTATTTTCGAGATAATCGAGGATATACGCCGCCACCTCCCCTGGTATGCAGAACCACGCCGAACCCCGATATACGTCAATGGCCGGCTTATTCGGGTTGGGGATGACATTGATGCCCAGCCTGTAAAGCCTGATTAACGCGGCCCGCGAAATCCTGGCGGGATGAAAGACGGAATCATGCCGCTCCCTTGTGAATGAGGGCCATTTGAGCGACCAGAAATAGGCCGTCTCATCGCCGCTTCCCGTTTTTTTCGCATTCATGAAAATCTTGCCGTTATTGCGGGCAAGGTACTCTCGCAGACCGTTTCGGACCAGCAGGTCCTGACCGCTCCTTAGGCATACGAAGTCATATTTCATGCCCGATTTATTCGCGTCCCGCAAAAGACATAACGTCGCATCCACCAGGCTTATGTCTCCCCATTTGACGTCCATGCTCTCTCCAATGATCTTTATGTTCCTGCCGCCCGCGATCCGGGGCGCAATATTGCCGGCGTTTTTTTTGTCGATGTGGACATAGACGTCGGAATGCCCGTCCCCGGCTATTTGCCGTATGAATTTATTCACTTGGACCGGGTTTTTATGGGCCTGCAGCAGATACGCTATCCGTATGTCATTTCGGGCCATGATGTGTCCCCTCCGGCGTTCAGGCCACCGAGCGCCGTTCCGACAGGAACTCTTTTACTGTCCCGATCACATAATCCTGCTGTTCGGACGTAATGGCCGGGTACATGAGGAGCGAAAGCACCTGGGCAGAGGCTTTTTCGGCCACATTGAAATCGCCCGCCTTGTATCCCATTGCCGAATAGGCCTTTTGCAGATGCAGGGGAAGCGGATAGTGCAGGCCGGTCTCTATGCCGTGCCGCGCCAAATATTCCTGAAGTCCGTTGCGGTCCGGCGCGCGTACAATATAAAGATGGTAAACCGCCTTTGACCACGGGGGTTCGTAGGGAAGGACAAGGCCGTCCGTTTGACCGGAGAGCCCCCTGTAATAGGCGGCATGCCGGCGTCTTTTTTCATTCCAGCCGGACAGGCGCCTCAGTTTTATGTTCAATATCCCCGCCTGGACGGAATCGAGCCTTCCGTTGTAGCCCTCCATTTCGTGATGATATTTTTTCATCTGGCCGTGGTCGCGGAGCATGCGGATTTTTCGGGCGATCTCTTCGTTATCGGTTGTGACCGCGCCCGCCTCGCCGCATGCGCCTAGGTTCTTGCCGGGATAGAAACTGAAGGCGGCGGAAATCCCTACGGAGCCCGCCCTTCTCCAGCGTGTTGTCTTTGCGGAAAAATATTCCGCCCCGTGGGCCTGGCATGCGTCCTCGATGACGATTGCGTTGTATTTATCCGCAATGTCCATGATGGAATCCATGTCCGCCATCTGACCATAGATATGAACGGGGAGTACAGCCGCTACCTGGCTTCCCGTCCTGGCGCTGACGGCCCTGCCGGTGGGGTTGTCGATATGGCATTTCGTCTCAAAGTAAGCAGCGAGCTTCGCCGGGTCCATATTGTAAGTCTGTTCGTCAATGTCCACGAAGTCAACGATGGCCCCGGCCTGTGAGATGGCCTCGGTCGTTGCAATAAAGGTGTTGGGCACTGTGATGACGGTGTCGCCCGGGTTAACTCCCGACGCCATCAGCGAAAAACGCAATGCGTCCGTTCCGCTGCCGACGCCGATGCAATGTTTTGTGTCACAGAACCCGGCGAAGTTTTTCTCGAAATCTTCAACCATCGGCCCTCCGATAAACCTGCACGTCCTCATGGTTTCCCTGAATGCCGCCACAAGTTCGTCTTCCAAATCCCTGTGGATGGATGAAAGGTCAAGAAAAGGAACTCTTTTGCGCATTGTCCGTTCTCCTTTTTAAAAATTAAGACGATTTTAAGTCTATCTTGACCGGCCAATTATCTCGGCGATACTTCGATGGCGCTTATTTTGGCGTAATCCGCGACCGAGGTGAAGCTGATACTAAGGGCTCCGTTGGTGACGCTGACCGGCAGCGTGACATCGTATGCCGCGTTCCTGCCCACCAGGGCGTAGATGTCCAGGTTGCTTATGACCTGCGCGCCCTGCATGCTCACATTGAAGACCCTTTTGCCCGCCTGGCTCCAGTAGATCTCGGCGAATTTGAGGGTCACGTTATAGTTTCCGTTTGGAAGCGGGATATTGTATGAGAAGTTCCCAAATCGTTCGCTCTGGTATAAAATTGGATCAGGTGTGCCGCTGATGGCTGAAGTGGTCGAAGCCTTTGAGCCACCCGAATAATCCGTATCCGCCTGAAATACCACCGCCGAGTGGTCCGTGTACTGCCCGCCGCCGGAGTCCGTCGCAAAGGAAACCGAAACGGTGGAGTTTACAGTCAGCGTCACATTCACTACCTGGGGGGAATTTGCAGCCCCCGTCGCCGCTATCGTGATTGCCTTGGTATAAGTTCCCCGCGGCTAGGCTGGAGGTGTTTACCGAGACGCTAAGCGTCGCATCTCCCGCACCGATGCCGGGGCTCACCGAAAGCCACGCGGGTGAAGTACTATCGGCAGTCGCCGTCCAGCTAAGGGTCCCCCCTCCGCCGTTGGATAAAGATATGGTCTGGCTTGCGGGATTTGTCCCCACGGAGGCGCTGAAATTGAGGTCCGCCGGAGTAAGCGCGATTGACGGGACTGCGGTTGAACTAATTGTAACGGTCCTTACGGTTTTGTCGATCGGGACATCCATCAAAACGATGGTATTGCCGCCTTCGACACTCGATTTGTATGGATAGCTTGTCCCGTTCAATGTTACGGAGGCGAGGGGATTTGAACCGTTTATATTGATCTGAAGGGTGACCGTATCTGCCGGCGTGAAGGCCGTTTCAAAATCCCTGAAAGGCGACATCGGTATGCCAAGGCGACTGTACGAAAAGGTGGTTGTGGAGGAATCGGACTGATAACTGTTCAGGACGAAACCCTGTCGCTGCAGTATATATTTTATTACCGTGTCGGCGGGGGCCACCCATATGTCCTTGGTTGCGGAATAGGCTATGGCGCCGTCGTCGTTGCAAGAGGTATGAAAGACGAGATTGGCCCATTTGCCCTGCTGCACAGCCATGTCCACGACAGTCTTCAGATCGGATGGCGGGTACGGAGTGTGCTCGTGGGAATTGAAACTTTTCAGGTTTTGCCAGTCCGTGGGGGTCGTCTCTTCGAGCAGGTTGAAATTGTATCCCCGGGCCGCAAGGTAATAATTGGATGAAACGGCCTCTTCTTCGATGGTGGTAAATCCGCAGGGCCAGACAAGGGATACGAGGTCCGGGCACGGTTCCGGCGTACCGCCACAGATTTCGGCTATATTGGGCTCGATCTGAGTATATCTCAAATAGTACTCAGTGACGGCGTCGCAAGTGTGATAAAACAGATGACATCCAAGCTCCATGCCGGCCCCATAATACTGGGGATAGAATGACGGCACAGGATCATTCGTGACATAGGTCCCCTCGAAACCGGCGTTTTGCAATTCGGTGAAGCATGATGAATTGCCGTCATCCACCCAAACGCTCATTGCGGCCTTATGCGCATCCTTTCAGGTGGCTGCCTGCACGGCGGGGTTCTGTCTGACGATCAGGCTGACGTTCACGGTTAGAGGACTATTGTTTGCGCCCGGTGCAGCGACCGTTATCGTGGCATTGTAGACGCCTTCTGATAGTCCTGCCGGGTCGACTGAAACAGCGAAGCCTCCCGCAGCAGGCCCGCCTGCTGATAGTCCCGGGACGGCCCAAAGAACAATTTGAGCCGTATGCTGGTCCAGTCGGGCGGCAGTGTCCTGAACAGGGTGTTCCTTGAGTTGTTGGCGTTATCCCAGAGGTCTCCCGTGTCGGCGGGGATTTGAAGGACGCCGGGATGGGCAGTCTGGTCGTATGATACCACTGCGCCAGTCGTCTGCTCTGTGTTCCGCAGGCCGCCGGAAGGGGTAACGGCATTAAAATTCCATCCCGCCGAAATCAGGCCCGTCCTGTCTGGATAGGCGAAATCGTAATGCTGGGTCGTGATGCCGGCATAGGCGGCCGCCGTCATCCAAAATAGCAGGCAGGCAAAGATGGCAAATGAAAGACAACGGCCGGCGCGGGAAATAATTACGGCCATGCGATCGGAAAGAGAAATATTGCTCATGTGCCTCCGTTGCCGCCGGGCGCTTGATGTATTTCCGGCAGCCATAAAGGTATTTGTAAGGAGGGGAGGTGGGCTTCATTCATTACCGCGGTCTCCAAGCCTCCGGGCCGGATTGCCTGCGACGACCGAGCCGGGCGGCACATCCCTGGTCACCACGCTTCCCGCGCCGACGGTTGCGTTCTCGCCGACTGTCACGTTGCAGAGGATTGTGGCCCCAGACCCGATGGAAGCCCCTTTCTTTACGACCGTGGGCCGGACTTCCCAGTCCCGTTCCGTCTGCAATTTGCCGCCGGTATTTGTGGCGCGCGGGTATTTGTCATTTATGAAGGTGACGCCGTGGCCGATGAAAACATCATCTTCGATAGTGACGCCTTCACATATAAAAGTATGGCTTTGTATCTTGCAATTCTTCCCTATGAAGGCATTTTTCTGGATTTCCACAAAGGTCCCTATTTTGGTATTGTCGCCGACGGTGCACCCGTAGAGATTGATGAATTGCGCGAGCTTCACATCATTGCCCAGTACGACGTCGTCTGATATGGAGCGGTAGCTCATATGGTCACCAACCGTCCGCCGTTTCTCAGCGAGACATTGCAGGCATCGAGCAGTTTCACCACGCGCAGACCCGCATGACCGTCGTTCACCGGGGTCTTGTCATTGACGATGCAATCCAAAAAACAGTCGGCTTCCAGCCTCAGGGCCTCCACCTGGTCGACCCGTGGCACCCATACATCGCCCCAGCGGTAGCTGACAAGAAGATCGTATATGCCTTCGTTGTTCACTATTTCCACTCCCTTGTCGTACACCTTCAGTTTTTCATCGGCGTCGACATCGTTCCAGATGAGCATCTTCTTTTCACCCCCTATCAGGGTGGACCTGATCTTGACCGGGGAGAGCCAGTTGACGTTAAAATGGGCGATCATGTTGCCACCAAGGTGGACGGTGATATAGGCCATATCCTCCAGGCCGTTGAAGTGCGCCTTGCCGCATGCCGCCACAGCGGAAGGCCTCTGCGGGACAAGATAATCCATTACCGAAAAATCGTGGGGCGCGAGGTCCCATATCACATTGACATCATGCTGAAAAATCCCGAGGTTGACTCTCGTGGAATCGTAATAATACAGCTCGCCCAGCATATCGTCATCTATTAGCTGCTTCATCTTTTTTACGGCCCCGGTGAAGAGGAAGGTGTGGTCGACCATGATCTTAAGGGCCTTCCGCTCGGCTATTTCTATGAGTTCCTCGGCCTGCGCGACGGAGGCCGTGAAGGGCTTCTCGACAAATACGTGCTTTCCGTTTTGGAGCGCCTTTTTGGCAAGCTCGTAATGTGTTGAAACGGGCGTGATTACCGCCACGGCGTCGATATCGGGGGCGGCGACAATCTCATTGCAGTCGTCGGTCGGCCTGACCGCCGGAAACGCCCGCGCCGCTTGTCTCAGGGAGTTTTGGTTTCTGTCGCATACAGCAACGACCCTGGCGCCGTCCAGGCTGCTGAAATTCCTCACGATATTGGGCCCCCAGTAACCGTATCCTATTACTCCGACGTTGAGCATCTTCCCCCTCCTTTTTTTCTCCCTGACCCAAGGCGAAACGGCTTTATGTCCCCATTTTTATCATGTCATCGATTCTCTCGACCAGATCCATGGTGTCATCGGAAAATTTTCTCGCAAACAGCGCCTCCCCGGAGCCGTAAATATCATTCATGACCACCTTCCCGGTCCCGGCAAAAAAGTCGATATGTCTCTTATCCAGGACGGCGGGGTGTCCTCCCTTGTTGGACGAGCGCTCCAGCAGCCCCCCGTACCCTCTCTGGCTGTTTGTCTGCGCCCAGTCCTCGAAGCACAAATGGCGCCTCATACGGTGTTTGAATTCCGAATTGCCCAGGATTGTATGAAAGAAAATTTCGTCGGGTGCAAAAATGCCCTCGAAAAATTTACATACCGGAGGATGGTCGTCGATGAAGTTGACGATATATCGACATGCGTCCCTTGTTAAGGCCCAGCCGGCATTTCCCGCATACGGCTCGAGCGTCCCCAGATATTTTCTGTAGTCGCGGCGCGCCAGGCCCAATCTCGTCGACATTTTAACCGTGAGCCGCCAAAGCGGCCTGTCGGATGGGACTCTCAGTGCATTCAGGCGGCGGTAGTACTGCCGGGCAGCGTAGCCGCCGCAGTTTTCGGGTTTTTTCCCGGTAGCCTCCCGATACAGCGGATTTGCCGCTTCACCGTCGGGCAATTTTATGGCCCCGATGAATTCCGCGCCGCTGTTTTTCATGAAGAAATCGTGTATGTATTGCCTGGACCGTAACGGATAGTCGCTGCCGGTCGATAAGATGAAGTAGTCAAACCTTTGAGGTCCGCTGAGGGCGAGGCGCATCAGCGAAACTATCGCCTCGAGCATTGAATATTCGGCCCAATACACCGGTATGCGTCTGCCGGTAAAAAAGACATTGCCGCCCTTAATGGACGAAAAGGCGTTGATATCATGTTTTGCGTCCACATGGATGAAAAATGCGCTCTCGTCGGATGAGAGGAGTTCTATCTTTCTCTTTAAAAGACCTGCATTTTTGTGGGTCTGTATCAGATAGGCTATCTTCATCGCCCGGCCCATTCCGCCGCTTCACGAATTGATACCGGGCGCGCGCGCCTCTGCCATTGTCCTATCATGTCCTCAATCCTTTGGACCAGTTGCAGGTTGCCATCGGAAAATTTTCTCGCAAACAGCATCTCTCCGGGCCCGTAGACACTGACGTCACTCATGACTTTCCCTGAGCTTTCAAAAAAACTGACATGTCTTTCGGTCATAAGTGAGGGGTGGCCCAATTTATCGGAGAGGCGCATTGACAACCAATGTCTGATCCCGCTGCCTTTTTTTAGTTCCTCCTGATTGCTCCAGTCCTCAAAGGTCAGGTGTCTTCTCATTTGGCGCGCAAATCGGGAATTGCCAAGGATGGTATGGAAAAACATCTCATCCGGCGCAAAGGAGTTCTCAAAATATTTGCAGTATGATGGGTTCCCCTTGACGAATTCGAGGATATATTGGCATGCGCTCCGCGTGAGCGCCCAGCCTGCGTTGCCGAAATAGGGCGCCATGTCCCCGAGATGTCTCCTGTAATCGCGGCGGGTCAGCCCTGTTTGGTTCACGACCCTCATGACAGCGTGGTAAAACGGCTTGTCAGAGGGTATCCTCAGGGTGTTTATCTGATGGATCGCCACGCACCCGTCCTCGTTGATCATTCTTATCGCGCTGATAAATTCCCTTCCATTATTCCTTTCAAAAAAATCGTGGATATATTGCCTGCTCCTGAGCGGATAATCGCTTCCGGTGGACAGTATGAAATAGTCGTATTTCCGGGGCGCGTCCATCGCCTGCCGGATCAGGATGAGTATCGCCTCGACCATTGAATATTCTGCCCAGTATACAGGGACGCGCCTTTCGCTGAAAAAAACATTACCGCCCCTTATCGATGAAAAGTCATTGATATCGCTTTTTGCGTCCACATGAATGAAAAATGTGCTCTCGTCGGACGAGAGAAATCCGACCCTTCTTCTCAAGAGTTCCGGGTTTTTATGGGTCTGTACGAGGTGGGCGATTTTCATATGACCGCCTCAAAAAAGCGCCTTGCAAGGACCCTGAAATCATGGTGGGCCAGTACATAGTCCCTTCCCCTCGCTCCCATGGCGTTTCTCTCGGCGGCCGTCATATTTATCAGTTTTATTACGGCGTCTCTAATGGCCTCCGGCTGCCCTGGAGCAATTGAAATCCCGCAATTGCTTTCAGACACCATGTCGTTTCCGGCATTTATCGCGTGTATTACGGGCCTGGCGGCCATCATGTAATCCATTAGCTTGTTGGGGCTGACGCCGAAGCGGAAGAGGGGTTCGTTCTTCAAACCGATATAGAGGATATCCATTGAGGTCAACAGTCCGGGGATATCGGATTTGGGGACCGAATCCAGGAAAACTACATTTTGCAGCCCCTTTTTCCCCGCTCTTTGCCGGAGCTGTTTTTTTTCCGGTCCGTGTCCGATGAGCACGAAGACGACGGGACAGGATTGCATGAGGGCGGCCGCGTCGATGAGCGCATGCAATTCGTTGGCGGGGCCGTGCGCCCCGGCGTAACCTACGATGAATTTCTCCTGCCGCTTAATTTCTGACAACGCCGTCATGTGATGCGTGTTGCCCGCCTTGTTTGATGATTGCCATTCCGCGCCGTCAATTCCATTTGGTATATAGACGAATTTCCCGCGCCGCAGGTCATGCTCTCTCATGTAGCTGTCCGCCTTTGGCAGCAGCGATATCACCCGGTCGGAGACCCTGTATGCGATATTTTCGGCCTTCTGCATCATGACGATAAAGGGATGCCGTTCGGAAATCCCGCCCAGCTCGGTCAGGGTCAGCGGCCAGAGGTCTCTGACTTCAAACGTGAGCCTGGCATTGGATGCGCGGGCAATCCTGTCTGCGCCGAAGATGATGAAGGGATGGGGCGAGGAGGCCACAACCAGGCCCGGTCTGCAAATTCGCAGTATCTTTTTGGTGGAAAATACAAGCAGCAGGGCGAAGGTCAGCATATTAAGCGCGCGTCTGGCCCCGTTTCCCCTGTACCGCGGCGTTTTAAGCCAGAGATATTGAATGCCGTCCACTATCTCGCGCGTCATCATGCCGCCTGTGTCGGGCTGCCGGCGCCTGAGATGCGAATATGACGCCGCCACGATGCAGACCCTGTGGCCGAGGCCGGTCCATTGCCTGGCAAGGTAGTAATGCCGGTATTCCATGCCGTGTCCGGGAGAACCCGCGTAATGGTTGATGATGACGATGTTCATGCTCCGCCCAGGTAATCGTTCAGCGCCTGCACTATCCTGGCCCCGGCGTCGCCACGGCCATACAGAGCGCAGGAAAATCCGACGGTCCCGCGTGACAAAAAAGCCTTTTCAGCCCCGATTATGGCGTCTTTTTTCGCGCCCGCGATGGTGTTTAACCCGTGTTCCACCAGTTCCACCCACTCGGTTTCATCACGAAGCGTCACGCAGGGCTTGCGGAAGAAATAGGCCTCTTTCTGCAGCCCTCCGCTGTCGGTCAAGACCCCCTTGCAGCCGTCCAGCAGCGCCAGCATGTCAAAATAGCCTACGGGGCCGAGAAGCGTTACTTTGTTCATGCGCAGGCCGTGTCTTGAGAGGGCCTTCCTTGTCCTCGGATGAAGCGGAAGGATTATCGCAGTGGTCCCGGCTATCATTTCGAGGGCCTCGACGATGTCGTTCAAACGGCGAAAGTCGTCCGTATTTTCTTCCCTGTGGACGGTGGCGAGGTAATAGTCTCCTTTGTCGCCGTCCACTATTGCCTGTATGTCTTTGCCGGGCTTGCCGATGCGCCTGTAGAATTCGGTTGCGTCGAACATGACGTCGCCGACCTCCAGGACCGCAGGCGCTCCTGCCGAGGTTTCCGAGCTTCCGGCTATTCCCTCACGGAGCAGGTTTTTTACGGCCGTTTCCGTCGGGCAGAACAGGAGCCTCGATATGCGGTCCGTCAGCGCCCGGTTAACCTCTTCCGGCATGTTCATGTTGAATGAGCGCAGTCCGGCCTCGACGTGGGCGACCGGGACATGCAGTTTTACAGCCGCCAGCGCCCCCGCGAGCGTCGAATTTGTATCTCCATAGACGAGCACGGCATGAGGTCTGACGCTCATTATGGCCTTTTCAATTTGTTCCAGCATGCGGCCCGTCATCGCACCGTGCGGACAATCGCAGATGCCGAGGTTAAAATGCGGCTCCGGAATTTTCATCTCCCTGAAAAAGATATCCGACATATTGCCGTCATGGTGCTGCCCGGTATGGACGATTACCTCATCGATTTTCAAGCCGTCCTGGCCGGCGTTAAACGCGGCGATTTCCCGCGATACCACCGCCGCCTTTATAAATTGGGGACGCGCCCCGACAATTGTAAGAATCTTCATATTCACATCAGGGCCGGTCTATTCTCATTTGCCCGCCGCGCGCCCCGCGCTCCAGAGCCGCCGCAACCATTCCAAGCGTGAGAAAAGAACCCAGGCGGCTGTCCGCCAGTTGATGCAGCCGGACGTCCTTATTTATTATCCGGGCATCCTTTAATGCGTCTAACGATTCGAGCATGAGCTTCATGTTTCGGACCTGCGGATAGCAGGCGGGATCGTTAAGAGACGACGGTCCGCCCCGTTGGGCGAGCCGCAATTTTATCAATACCCTTTTGCCCTTTTCGCCGATATACCGCGGCAGGTCCAGCAAAATGTCGGCTGGCCTATATGATAAGGTCATACCATTTTCGGATGTCTTAAACCTTGCGAGCCGTCGATTGATTTTTGTAAGTTCCCTTCTGTGAAAAAAATTATAAAAACGCTGCATCCTCGGAAGATTGAAGCCCATTGTAGCGAGGTCGGGGTCAAGAAACGGCGCGAGACATTTCACATAGCGGGTGTGAGACGTCAATATACGTCCGGCCATATTGCGCATAATTGCGTTGTAAAAGATGTTATCCAGGGTTTTGGTGTTGGTATCCATGACATATCGGGAGAATGACCGGACAAGGTTGTCTTTCAAATTGCCGCCCGGGCCGGCGTATCTTTTGGAAAAAATCCCCAGGAGCGGGCGAGACGGCATGATTCGCATATTTACGAGTTTTTTTACATCTGAGGTTTTACGGCGATAAAATGGAAATTCATGCAGCCACCAGTAATCCTTGAACAGCTCCCCCCCGACTCCCGAAATCATCGTGTCGATGCCACGTTTTTTTCTGGCCTTTTGCAGTTGATACAGCCGGTGGTAATAGAGGATGTCGTACAGGCCGTCTGTTGCGGCAAGCAGGTCATTTATGTCGTCTTGCAGCGCAGATGCGGAATGTATCGTGCCGAACCAGGGATGACCCATGGCGCGGGCGATTTCCCTCGGCATCGAGATGTCCGCATATTCGGATGTCCCCCCGGATGAGGCGGCCTCGAATTGCAGGCCGCAGTGGTCCAGCATCGCCGCCACCAGCCTGGTGTCCGCACCGCCGGTCAGGTCTATGCTGACTCTGCAGTTTCCAAGCGACGCCGCAAGTTCGTGGAAATGCTGCTCGAATGATTTCGGGTGGATATCCGGGGACGTTCGGAGGCCGGCATTCTTCTTTTTTATGAACAAAAGTTTCGCGCCGGGGCGCGGGAGGCGAAGTATTTCGTCATGGCGAATGCGCCTGATAGAAGATAAATACGTTTCCCCGGACAGAAGGGAGCCGAAATTCAGGAATTCGACGACGGCATCCGGTTCAAAATCGGCTGCGGTATGACCTTCATGCGCGGCCAATTCCAGGAAGGAATTCGATATCTTTCCGGATGTGTAAAACGCCTGGTATAATCCGGAATTATCGATAAACGCGTGGATATCGCCGCCTTTTTTTGATTCGATGATAAAAAAGTAAATACCTTTGAGGATGCCGCAGGCGTCCTCGATCGCCGTTTTTTCGAGGCCCGCGATAAAAGCCTTGACGGACTCGGCCCCGGACAGGATTCCGCTTACGAAGACCAGCCCTTCCCAGTACACCTTGTATCGGTCGTCCTGCCAGAAAAATGAACGGGCATCCCGGCGCAGCATAAGGGCATTGTTGCCGATAGCGCTTCGCATGTTAGCCGGGATGGGATATGGGCAACTGTCCTTAATGTGCGGCATGGACGTCTTCCAGTTCTTCGATGGCATCGTTAAAACTTATGAATTTGAAGCCGTTGTCCCTCAGAAATTCCGTGGTCCACACATACCACTGCTTCCATGTCCTGAAGCTGTCGCTAAAATACCTGTCATGAAGTAAAATCGTGAAATATCCTATCCCGCGTTTGACCGCCTCCTCCAACAGGGCCTTCGTGGAGTCCTTGGCCTGCTCAAGGGTCTGGTCCTGCCAGCGGCCGTTTCTGCACAAAATTCTGCCGTCCATGATATGCAGCGGGAATTCCCAGAGATCCGAAACCCTGTAGGGAGACGCCAACTGCTGGACCGAACTGTCAAACCGGTATCCGGCCTTTTCCAGATTGATCAGGGTTTCGGCGTTTCTCCTTAGGTAATGCATTCTTATCCCAAAGCCTCCGAGCCCCGTCAGTGCGGCAAAGGCATCGAATTCCTTCCTCATCTCCTCCAGGCGTTCAAATGCCATTCCGTGAACGCCTATGGGAAAACCCTCTTCAGTCGCCTTCTCCATCCAGGGCTTCGCGTCCTGAAGCGCATATGAAAGCCCGACGCCGTTTTGCATGCCGAAGAAAAATGTGGCGGGGATCCCCTTCTCCTTGTCAAACTGCATCAGCGCTTCAAGGTTGTTCCATTTGTTCCGCATTATGTCCCTGAGGCGCCCGGCTACCTCGTCCAGGGTGATATATTTAAGGCCGAACTCGATGCAGTTTCTTATGATGTGTTTGGGCAGTATCAAATCTCTCCTGTGCTCCCAAACCGTGATGTGGTCTACATCGTGTGAAATGATTGCGTCCACTAAAACAATCCCCTCTTGAAGAATTTCAGGGCTATTTCCAGCGGCAATTTCGCCTTGTTGACGCGGTAATACGGCGTTAACCGGCCTCCAAATCCCCGGAAATACTGTTCTATGGCCGGCACCATCGATCCCTCGAAATCGAAATGCGGCAGGCCGAGGGATTTTGCATGCCGGATCGATTCCCATACGCACAATGGGCCGGCGGCGTGGTGCTTGTTTTCAGAATCATAGCCGCCAAGCAGATAATAGGCGGTTTTATTGTCGCGGACGCAAAATGAGCAGGCGATGGGATTGCCGTGATGAAATGCGGCAAAGGCAAAGCTGTTGGCGTCGTTTGCAAAATCGAAGAGGACCTTGTTCATGCCGGACTCGCTGATTGTCTTTTTCTGTCTCGAAAAGGTTTTCAGGACCAGCGCTTTGACGACAGAGTAATCATTTATTTGCCTGACGGCCAGTCCGTCTTTTACCCCTCTGGTGATATGGTTTCTTTTTTCATAGGACATTCTCCTCCAGATGTCGTCCACGGGCAGGGCCAGTTCCATGACATACGTATATTGGGGGACGACTTTGAAATCCCTCCAGATGAAGGGCTGCATGTCGATTATGCTCTTGTCGAATGAAAGCGATACGACCGAATAATTCATCTTGTCGATGTATTCCGCGATATGGGACATGATCAGTTTGCATTTATCCATCGCCCTGACGGGGTTTTGGGCATCGTTCCTGAAAAAAGGGCCTATGGTGGGCGTAAGCGGCGGATTGCAGCAGACGGAGAGTCCGTATCTTCTTTCCCTGTAAATATAGAAGCGTCCGGTCAGAGCGCCGCTGGCATCATAAAGGCCATAATGCGTGGTCTTTTCCCCGAACAGGCCGGTCCATTGCGGCGTGTCGAACACGGAGTCGTACGGTGCAGATGACCCGTTACTTTTTGAATGGCTGTCAGGGACGATTTTTTTTATAATCATGCGAGCCGGTCTCCATTGACAAAGGGGTGGCGCTATCCCCTTTGCCCGAGGGTTTTTTGATATACGGCGATCAGCTTCCTGCTTTCATTTTCCCAGTTATATTTCCTGATGACCGCGGTCCTTCCCTTCACTCCCATCTCTTTTCTGATATCGGGATTTCTGAAGAGAAATTTGACGGCATCGGCTATCCTTGCGGGATTGGTCGGGTCTACGCAGATTCCGCATCCTATCCCGGTAATAAGCTCCCTAAGGTGCGGGAAATCGGAGGCGATGACGGGCAGCCCCATCAGCATGTATTCAAACAATTTTATTATGCCTTCGCCGGTACAATTTACGTAGGAGGGCGTGGGCTGCAGCAGCAGCAGGCCGACATCGGCCTCCGCCAGGCACTTGTTGACCTTGCGCCAGGGTATAAAACCGTGGTATATCACCTTGCCTGACGAGTCAAGGGGCATATCGCCCATATCGCCTGCGTTGCCTGCGATATGCAGTTCTATTTGACAGCCGTCAAGGTGTTTCATCATTTCGACCATCACCTTGCTGCCCCTGTCCCGGTCAATGCCGCCTATATAAATCAACCTCATGTCCGTTCCGCCCTGTCTCGAAGGCATTACCATGAAATCCAGGGGCGGATAGTTTCCTATTACTTCCGCATTGCCGCCGTTATGATTGAAATTCCTTTCTATATTTGAATCGGCGGCGATTACATAATCCAGCAGCCTGGCCGCGGTCCGTTCCAGCGCGGTCGAAATTTTCGACAGGGACGGCCGCATTGCCTTTCCTATCCATTTCTTCGAAAGTATCTTTTTCCCGTAGTCCTCATGGGCATCGTAGATCACTTTTTTGCCCCTGAACATCTTCAGCAGGACGCCGGCAGCCAGAAGCTCGGGGTCGTGGATATGATATACGTCGGCCCCCACCTTTGAGCCGAGCAGGTATGCCCTGAGGGTGGCGGAAAAAAATCTGCCGGTTCTTCCGCGAGCGCCGCGCAGGGGGACTATCTGTATGCCCTCCACGGTTTCATTCTTGTCGTGCGGCGCGATGAGCACGACCCGATAGCCCTTCCTGACGAGGCTCAGTCCTTCCTTGTGGAATATCCTGTCATCAAAGGGCCCGTGGGCGGTAGTCATCATGCAGATTTTTTTATTTTGCATCTGTGAGCTCCCTGTAGAGATCGAAAATCTTTTCCGAATTGACCTGCCACGTAAATTTCTTTTTCACGATCTCCCGCCCATGATTCCCCATCTGAGCCGCGAGATGATCGTTCATGAGGAGGCATTCGATGGCGTTTGCCAGTGATACGGCGTCTCTTGTCCGGACAAGGATGCCGCTCTTTCCGTCTTCCACGGCCTCGGGGATGCCGCCCGCGCGCGTGGCGATGACGGGCAGGGCGCAGGCCATGGCTTCAAGCGCGGCGTTTGGAAGCCCCTCATGGTGTGAAGGCAAAACGAAAATATCCGCCGCGCTCAGGACGCGGGCTATTTCCTTATGCGGAAGATCGCCGGTCTGATGCATATTGGCGTGTAAATCGCTGGAAGCCGCCATCGAACGCAAGGCGGACTCCTCGGGGCCGCTTCCGACAATAAGCAGATGAATGCCGGCCCGGCCCCGATTTATGAGCCTGAGAGACGCCATCAACTCGAATATCCCCTTATCCCCGGATATGCTTCCCACAAATACGAGGACCTTGGCGGGCCCCGGAATGCCGAATTCCTCTCTCACGGACCTGCGGTCTTCCGCCCTCCTGGCGAAGGTATCATGATCGCAGCCGTTATAAATGACATGAATCCTGCTTTTTGCCCTGGCGATGGCGTTTGCGGAATCCTTCAGGGCCGAACATACGCTGACCAGGCCGTCTGATTCGGCGATGACCCTTCGTGTCATGTGCAGAGACAATCTCCCATATCCCGGATAAAGATTTACATCGCTGCCCCTCAGGCTGCAGATAAGGGGCAGGCCGTACTTTTTTTTAAGGAGCAGTCCGACAAAACCCGCGGGCGTGGCGGCATGGGCATGAATGATATCCGGTTTGAACTCCCGGATTATCGCATCTGCGGCATTCTTCAGGCCGAGGTACTCGGTATAGCAGGACAGGGGGTGAAACCATTTTCCAGGCAGGCGGAAATACCTCGGGTGATGCACCGGCACCCCATCGATTATTTCGCTTGCTGGTATGCGCGAATATGAGCCCCATTTGTTTCTCGCAATCGCCCCGTGGTAAAACGCCGCTGGGGCGATCACCTTGAACTCGCATCCGGAGCCCATCATGCGTCTTGTCTGTTCATGTACGAAACTGCCGCCCATGTATCTCGGATACATATTCGTCACGACCAATATTTTCACGGCTGAAAATCCATTTGGGAGTTTTGTTTTTTTGCCCGGCTCCGGCGCGGCTATGACAATTTATCGGATTTCGAGATGACCTTATCGATGAACATCAGGTGCCACAGCTCAAGACAGAGCAGCGTCCATAATCGATATGCGTGATCGGCCTTCCCGGTCAGGTGCTCCGTTATCAGGGCGCGCAGGCACTCCGTATTGAAATATCCCCTCCGCGCGGCCCTTTCACTAAGCAGGACGCCATTGAGCAGATCCTTCATGGCGTGCTGTCTCAGCCAAAAGACTATCGGTATTCCAAACCCCCATTTTTTCCTGTAAATCGCGGGGGGGGGAACAAAGCGTGCGGCAAATTTTTTCAGGAGGAATTTCCGCCTGCCGTGCCTCATTTTTATATTCGAGGGGAGCCTGGCGGCGAATTCCATCAGTTCATAATCGAGGTATGGCGAGCGCGCCTCCAGGGAATTCATCATTGTGGCGACGTCCACTTTGGTCAGATAGTCGTTTGGCAGCGCGGTCTTCATGCCGATGTAAAGCGATTTGTCCACCTCATCGACCCCGTCGGAGTCGCCAAGATATTTTTCAAAAATGTCAACGGGGTCATATCCCGTCAATTCCCGTCTGAAACAGGGCGTATACAGCCTGTCCCTGAGACGGGGCCCGAAAATTCCGCCGATGCCCAGACTGTCCCTGAAACTTCTTTTTCCATACTCCGTCAGGGTCCTGATTTTTCCAGCGGCCCCGCGCCTGCCGGCTATTGATACCAGACCGCCCGCAATCGCCGGCATGAGGCTGTTTCGCAAAAAATCCGGCACATATTTTCTATACCGGGATGCGTAATGATAGGCGACTGCGCTGCCGTATCCGCAGAAGGATTCATCCCCTCCGTCGCCCGTCAGCGCCACGGTTACATACCCTCTGGTCATTTTTGACACATAATAAGTCGGGATCTGGGAGGCGTCGGCGAAAGGTTCTCCGTAGGCCCATATCAGCTCCGGCAGAATGCCGAAGGCGTCCGGCTCAACTATGAATTCATGGTGCTCGGTCGAATATTTTTCGGCCACCATGCGGGCATATTTCAATTCATTATAGGATTCTTCCCTGACCCCCATCGAAAAAGTCTTCACGCGGGGACCGGACGTGATGGCCATCAGGGCCACCACGAGGCTCGAATCGACTCCCCCGCTGAGGAAGGCGCCTATGGGGACATCGCTTATCAGCCTGCGTTGTACGGCGGATAAAAGCCTTTTTTCCAGTTCCTCCAGGCACTCGTTCTCACTCATTATTAATTTCGGCGCCTGGCGCAAATGCCAGTATTCATTGGCGTCGGCGCCATTTTTCCCGAAGACGACATAATGGGCAGGCAGGACTTTCCTTATCGCGCCGAAAATCGAGCGCTCCTGCGGTATGCAATACGAATGGAGAAAATCGTCAATCGCTCGAAAGTCAAGCGTGAGATCCCTCTCATACGCCAGGCAGATGGACTTGATATCGGATGAAAAATATACCTTCCCGTCCTTTTCCATATAGAAGAGCGGCTTGACGCCCAGCCGGTCTCTTGCGAGCGCCAATTCCTGTTTTTCACTGTCCCAGATGGCAAAGGCGTACATGCCGTTTAATTTTTTCAGGAGCGCCTCCGTCCCCCATTGCTCATAACCATGGACGAGCACCTCGGTATCCGTGGAGGATCGAAAGACATGCCCTTTCCCGGCCAGCTCATCGCGCAGTCCGTGGAAATTGTATATCTCGCCGTTGAACGTGATCCATACGGTCCCGTCTTCATTGCGCATGGGCTGATGACCGGCGGGCGAGACGTCTATAATGCTCAGGCGGCGATGGCCAAGCCCGATGTGCGGGGCCGTATGCAGTCCGGCATCATCGGGGCCCCGCGTGATCATGATGTCGCGCATCCTCGCCACGATGGCGGCGTCGACTTCGGGATGGACCCTGTCATATATGCCGCATATGCCGCACATGGTTATTGGCCTTTTCGGGCCCCTATGCGGTCCAAGCGGTCCCCTCCGGTTTGCGATGCATACTTTTGCATCACTATCATCATCCAGAGCAGCCAAAATGATTTATACCATACGACGTCCTGCGACAGGCCTCCGACCAGCAGCGCCCAAAAGGCCGCCTTCAGGATAATTTGATCGGCGCCGGGTCTGCCGCCTTTCCCCCCTATGGCCGCGTAATGCCCTATGGTCGCGTAATGTTTGATCAGCGCGATGACCATCAGGAGGCCGCCGATAATACCCAGTTCAACGAACGTCCCCACGAATATATTGTGCGGGGCCCTGTCGAACCCCATATACACGGGAGAGTAGTTGACAAACTCGGTGTATGCATTCGGAAAACAGTCGAGCCCTGCGCCGAAAAGCCAGTATTTTTCCATTGCCTTCAATCCGACCCGCCAGATATCGGTCCTTCCGCTGGCATGAGTTTCCGCCGAGCGGTTAATACGGTCAAGATAGAACTGCGGAGTCATCGCAAACGTTGTGACCAGGATTATGGATGCCGCGGCCGCGAATTTCAGTCTGTTTTTCGAGTAGAAGATGAAGCATAGCAGGACAACGATCGCCGCCGCCAGGCCTCCGCGCGAACCGGTGATCATTATGCCGAAGAACATCACAAAAAGGACGAGAAAAAGAGAGCCTTTCGCCAGGGGCCTTCCCTTCTTCAGGAGCATACCCATGCATACGGAAAGCGGCAGGAGCATGTCAAATGCCTGCTTGTTTGCTCCGCCGATGCCGCTGGCGCTGTCCAATGACATTAAAGACACCCGTTCAGCCTCCCCGAAATTGACCAGTCCCTTATGGTAGGCGTAAATTGTAAATATCGAGGACAGGGCGCCGCCCGCCAATATTAGCCATTTCACCGATTCATATTCTTTTCCCTGCACCCGGTATGAAGAGGCGACCACGTAAAGCCCGATAAGGCCGATAATCGTTTGGACCCTCACAAGTGGCAAGCTGGAAGAGATGGACCATAAAATGGACAGCAGGCAGTAGAGGGTGAATAATATCCACCACAGGTCAATCTTATCGGGCTTCTTGAGCCTCCTTTCGAAAGCGCCTTTCAGCAACAGGGCGAGTATCGCCATTACGCCCAGCAGCCTTGTCAATGTCGCCCCGTGCGCAGACCCGTTCATCACTAGCAGGTTCTCGAAAGGGATTGAAAAAACATATAACCCGAAAGGAAATATAAAAGGCCTTTTCATGGCAAGATAGACGATAAAGGGAGCGCATAACAACAGCGCGGCGTAGCTCCATTCGACCTGGGTTATGGCAATCGCAACAAGGACAGCCAGGGGCAATGCGACAACGGTCGCAAGGATTTTGGGGTTGATGCCCGACGTTTGGGATATTGCATTCATGGTCTGCCCCCATTTGGCCGCAATGCCGTCACTTCGTATAATATCCTTGAGTACTGCCGGGCTATCGAGTTGTATGAATAATACTCAAGCCTGTCATTGGCATGGTACGCGACTTCTCCCGAGCTTTTAAACTCCCGATAATACTGCATCAGGATCGTTTCAAGCTGCCGGCTGTCTTCGGCGAGACGGCCTGAACCCGTATCGGCCAGCAGGTCCTTTACTATGCTGTTTGCCCCGCCAATCGCAAGGATGGGCCGCCTGGCCCCGAGATATTCGAACAGTTTGCCGGTATACACGCCTCTCTCCCTTTCATCATTCCATAATAAAAGCAGCAGGAGCTGGGATTCCTTCTGTTTCCAGATGGCCTCCTGCCTCGGTACGGACCCGCGGACCTTTACGATGTCCTTCAGGCCGTATTTGTTTATATCGGCGGTGAGCCATTCCTCACTCGGCCCGTAGAACGCTATCTCCATGTCCGTACTGTCTATCCTGTTTTCACTGATCAGCCTTGCGGTCGCCTCCAGCAGCATCGAGGGGTCTCTCCTGCCGTTGTAGAGTCTGCCGGTATGGGTTATGCTGAATTTTTCCGTGAGGTTTGACGGGGCGCCCTTGAAATCATCCGGATCAAAGCCGTTGGTGATGCACCGTACATCCTTGCCGGCGTGGAGTCCTTTAAGCGCGTCAGCGAGGGGCTGCGAAATGGTGACCAGCGCATCGGCGCATGATAAGGTCTTCAATTCAAGGCGCCGTTCGAGGAAGCGCACTGCCTCGAATTTTCCGTAATAGTGGTTCTGCGTCCAGAGGTCGCGGAGATCGGCGATCCACGGGACCCCGTACTTCTGCTTCAGTTTTTTTGCTACCAGATGAGATGTGACAGGAAAAGAGGTGCTTATAATGGCGTCAATCTTCTCTTCATCCATAAGTCGTGATGCTGTTTCGACGGCGTGCCCGTACCATCCTATCTCCTCATCCGGGAAGGCGACGAGTTCCCTGAATGCCTTAATGGCCTTGCTCCTTAATGCGGGGTAACTGAAATGTTTAGTGACCGGTATTCCCATTTGCTGATGGACTCCTGCCGCGGGATTAAATCCCGCCAGCCTCTTTATCGAGGCGATTCTGTCGGAGTATTCCGTGGGCAGCACTCTGATTCCGCGCGGAAAATTGCCTGCGTGCCTGATTGTCAGCACCGTCGGGTCCCATCCGAAATGCTTAAGATACTTGGCCAGCCCGTAGGGGCGCTGGGAGCCTATGACCTGCATCGGGGGGAAGCAGTATGCTATGATCAGGACCTTTCCCTTCATTTTTTCCTGCGGGGGTATACCCCCGCCAAGCTCTTCCATATGCCTCCCTTTGCCTCCCAGGTGGGGCTCAGGTGGAACTCGGCGAGAATTCTGGCCTCCATGGGCCAGGGCCAAAGCGGCACGCCGGTGAGCACCCCGTTTTGATAGCGGTATATCACCGATGCGCCTATGTCCGCCCCGGCTTCTCCCTTGCCTTTGAGCGCCGCCGACGCCATAAGATAAGCGCCTTTTCCGTACCTGGCGTCGTATCCGGGATTCAAGGTATTGCATTTCTCCGACCTGTCGAGCCCCGGAGGGACCATTTGTTTCTTGTTCCAAAGGCATGCCTGCACCTTGTAGAAATTATTGTATTTGTGCGCGGAAACCGTGTTGTCGCCGCTGCTGCTTGCATAAATTCCGGCCCCCACATTGATGAAGGAGCAGTTTTCCACCGCCGCTGTCGTTACCTGGTCCGCCCTGTTGGGCCGTTCGTGGACAAAAAAGCCTTCGCCTCCGCCGTCTCCCACATAAGTATTGTTTTTCGAGATGTGATGGTCTGTCCCGATAACGTCGGCGTCCACACTGTGGTAGGCCCCCGCGACGGGCAATATTGAGACGTTATCTTCAAACCGCCCATATGATGAATGGCTTCCATATTCGGCAGTGTCCCTGAAACCGCCCGCCGAATAGGCCGAGGTATGATAGACGACATTTCCTATAAACGTATTGTGATCGGCGTTCTTGTAATGCGCCCATATGCTCAGGTCGTCGGTCGGCGTGTGGGTCATGTTGACGCCGATATTATTTTCCATTAGCACGTGGGAGGAGTCATATATCTGGGCGATGCTTGAGGTGTCCCCGCCGCCGGTGCTGGGGCCCGACCAGTCGAGCCAGCACCGTCTTACGGTTATATTCCTGCAGTCGAGTATGTTTAGGACGACCCTGCCCGGCCCCGACCCCGCGCAGTCCTCGATTAAACTGTCTTTTACCCCGCAGAGGCTGATTACAGCGGAATTGTACCCCGAGGAGCCGTCGGCAATGACCCGCTTTAGCACTATATGGTCGGAACCGCTTATATCCAGTCCATGGGCGTTGGAGCCGCCGCCGCTATGTCTGAAGGTTATGCCGTCCACTTCGACATGGGAGCGGTTGGCGATCCGCAGCGCCCTCATTATCCACCGGCCGTCGACGACGGCCTTGCCGTCATTTACCGCCCTGAAAACTATCGCCTTGCCGGCCCTGCCCGACACCGTTACATCAAGAGATTGGCAATAGACGCCGTCCTTCAGATACAGGCTGTCGCCCGGCCTGAGGGCTATCATGGCCCTGATGAAAGTTGCCCATGGCGCCGCGTATGTGCCCCGGGCGTCATCGTTGCCAGTGGGCGATACATAATAGACCGCCGCAAGGGCGTCTCCAATGAGGGCGCCGGAGAGGCAAAAAATGATCGTCAAGAGAACAATTATTATTCCCGGCTTGTTGAATTCGCGCATTTTATCACCACCCTTTGACCGTCTTCAGCATCCGGACAAGCAGCCGCGCTGGCAACCAGCTGGTCGTCCACAGTTTCCACCAACGTATGTCGCGCTCAAAAGGAAACTCCTCTCGGAGGAACCTGCGGGCCTCTTTGCCCCTTCCGCCAAGCACCAGAGACGCGCCATATGAGATCATGCAGGCGGAGCTGCCGCTCATCAGGAACGCGGCATATCGCGGGTACTTTTTGCCGAGATCGTGCAGGCTCATCCCCATGTGCCGGTGATATTCATTTTTGTGCTTCGTCGCCTTTGCCGTACTCTCCGGCACATCTATATGAAGATAGAGGGGGATGTGACATATCAGCACCCTTGGCTGCATGAGGGCGCACCGCAATATAAGCTCGGTGATCTCGCCGTACCTCATGTTCTCGTTGAAACCGGACAGCCGTTCAAACAATGTCTTTTTCATGAACAGGCCGTCGCTGGGCCAGCCGGCGACTGTCAGCTCGGTGAGGGCGTCTTCGAAGACCCTCGTCTCTTCCTTGATCTCCGCCCCGCCTATGTCTTTCATGTAATGCCTGGTTGTCCTGCCGTTCAACTGATAATCGTAAGCCGACATCATCCATTCGGCCTTCTGCCGCTGCCACAGGAGCCCCATTTCATGTTCGAGCTTATAGGGGTAATAGCAGTCATCGGCGTCGATAAATGCGAGATATTGCCCTGCGGCCGCACGGAACGCCTTATTGCGCGCGGCCGCCGGTCCCATGTTGGTCTGCCGCAGCAGCTTGATCCGCCGGTCGCCCCGGGGGACCGCATCCGACGAGCCGTCAGTGGAGCCGTCATCGACGATTATCAGCTCCCAGGCGCGGTAGGTCTGCTCCATTATGCTCCCTATGGACCGGGCGACATACGGCCGTTTATTATAGAGCGGCATTATTACGCTGATTAAAGGGCCGCGCATCAGGAGCCTCAGGCCCTCAGTATCCTGCTGTAGAGCCGGCGCTCCGGCGAGGCAACGAGTCTGGTATTATGCCAGAGGATTACGAAATCGCCTTTAAAACGGCGGCATGTGTCCTTGATCGATTTAATAAAGGAAAAGGCCGCTTCCCCGGCCCCGAGGCCCATATAGCGTTCATCTATTATCGTGCATTCCATGACCAGCAGCGGTCTTTCGCGCAGATTGAGGCGGGCCCGCTCCAGGATATTGAAAGCAGGGTAATCATAACAGACGCCGCAGCGAAAGCCCGCCGCGTCGGCATAGGACAGCGTGGAATCATAATTTATGCCCGCGGCTTCGAGGTTATTGAAAGTGGTCGGCGTCTCCCACCGCAGGAAGTGCTGGCGGCTCATCCACTGCCGCTGTCCGATGCCCTCCTCAAAGCAGACGGCTTTTAATATGTCCAACTCTTTTTTCGTCTGTTTCCGGTCGTCAAAGGACCCGTAACTCGCATGAAGACCGATATCGTGTCCCCTGCCGTGCATGTCCGCCATAAGCCTTCTCAGGGACCTGTGGCCGATGCTGTAATTTCCGTCATATTCCGGCTGCCTGCGGTCGGCCATGAAGAGGAAGGTGCTTTGCAGGCCGAATTGCTCGCTGAGGTCCATGATGAAGCCAAACGTATTATAGGGGTCCCGTTTCGCATCGCCGCCGGCTATTTTCGACCAGGAATTGAAATTGTCAAGGGCGGCCCTCGGGTCCTTCCTCCTGATAAGGTCCCCGCCCATCTGCCTTACGGCGGCAAGCGGGCTTTTCATCGCATGAAGGAAGGGGGCGTCCACATCATGGGTCGCAAAAATCCTGAATGCCCTTTCCTTCCTCGCCTGTCCGCACTTTAGATGGCTCAGCATGTTCCACAGCATCTCAACGTACTCGTTGACGACCGCGCGATGGAGAAAGCGCCGTTTATGGGCCAGCGACTCATGAGCTGGGAAACGGTCGTGAGAATCCCTGCTCTTGTTCGCGCATTCCTCCCAGCGGGTAAGCATGAAAAAGGAAGATGCGAAGATGTCGATGCCGCAGACGATTTTCCCCTGCCTGATTACAAGCTCATCGGTGCCGAAAATTGCCGGGATATCCGACGCCGCGGTAAACGGGTTTTCGAAATGGGGCGTCTTCAGGGGGATTTGGTCCTCATCGAGATAATCCAGGCCGTCTTTGAACTTCCCGAAGAAGATGTCCCTCACCAGAAGGGTATTGCCGTTTTCCAGAATTATCTCATAGTCGCGCGCGGCGTTATCGACCATGATTTTATAGTCGAGCCCCAGGAACTCCGAAAACAGGACGTCGATGCTGTACGTCCTTTCGGGTATGAAATTATCGGCGATGCGTATCGTAATCATCCTGGTCCGGTTTCGCGTGTCTTATCTGTCGATTGTCAGTTTTATTTACCTGTGCAGGAGGACTTTCAGGAGTTCGCGTCCATGATGGCGCATCTTCAGCCTGCGGCTGTTTACCTTCGATATCTCGAAATACGGTTTCTGGATTGCGCCGAAACTGTGGAAAAATTCTTCGATCGGTTCAATCATGGAGCCTTCAAAATCGTATACCTCGGCCGTTTTCGAGGCGAATTTTATCGACTCCCACATGGCGAGCGCATTGGCGCCGCTTCCCCTTAATGCGGGGTCGCCGCCCTGCAGCAGATTGTACATGCAATATCCGTCATAAACGCAAAAAAGGCCGGTTTGGGGGCGGCCGTCCGGACCGTATGCAATGTAGAGCTTGCGGGCGCCTTTACTGACGCATGCCGAATTCAGCCGCCGCGCGAAATCCCTCGGAAAAGGCAGCGGCAGCCCCTGCCGTTTAAAGGTCATCTCGTTTAAATCAAGAAACGTCTCGATGTCATCGGAATCTACCACCCTGACGCCGGACTTTTCCGCCTTTCGTATCTTGTTGCGGATGTTTGATTTCATTTGGTCCCAGATCCTGTCCGGATTTTTCAGGTCCTCAATGACATAGGTATAACGTGTCGTCTGGCTAAACCCGTTCCAGTAGAAGGGAAGCCAGTTGGTTATGGAATAATGGAACCTCTGGTAGAAGCTGTCGAAGGGCGGCAACCGCCGGATAAGCTCTGCCATCAGCTCCTTCTGGAGGGACAACTGGCTGGAGTGCTTTCCCTGCCGGGGTTTCAACCACGGCCCGAGGGTTTGCGTGACGGGCGGCATGCTCAGGGTGGTAAAACCATTTTTCGACTCTGTCACATAGGGGAATCTCAGGAGGGTTTCCTCCCCCTTCTTTATCGCAATCTCACTCCATCGGCCGGGCGCGACCGCGTCAAGCCACCACGGCTGCTGGAAGATCGAATTGGTATAAGGGATACTGCCGGTAAGAAGATCGCCTTGCATGTGCCTGCCTGTCATTCGGCAAAACCGTTCAGGAGGTGAAACCGTTCAGGAGGTGAAACCGTTCAGGAAGCGGCATATCCTCTCCAGTGCCTCCTCGCCGACGTAGGGATGCACCGGGAGGCTGAGGAGCCTCCTGCCCAGATGCTCGCTGTTATGTAATTTTGACCGTTCGAAATCCAGCAGCCTGTTGTAGGGATAACACAGGTGGACGGGCGCGCTCCAGTTGAAGATGCCTATTTCGAACCCCCGTTTCCTTGCCGCTGCGGTAATCCGGGAATTTTCGCACCCCGTATTGTTCAAAACGGCATACCGGATGAAGGCGGTCTTTTTCCCTTTGTCTATCCGCGGGTGTCCGAATGCGGCCGTGTCCAGATGGTCGATATAATATTGCGTGTTTTGGTCCCGGAGTGCCTTGCAGTTGTCAAAATCCTTCAGGCATTCGATGCCGACCGCGCTCCTGAGGGAATTCATCAACAGGAGGGGGGAATCTATTTTCGGTATGTTCATCCGGCCAAGGGCAACACCTGCCCGACTGGCGGCCCTTGAAATGATATCTCCGGTCCGGGATTTTTTTTCGCATAGCAGGCGATTGCGCTGCAGATAAGGCAATATGCGCTCGCGGAATCCATCGGTACCCCCCTGGCATGCCGCCTTTTCCACAAGCGACAGCAGACGCCGGTCTTTTTTTACCGCTTTCTTGCCGAAGTCGACCGGCAGGAAGCCGTCTTCGGGATAAACCCCATCACCGGTCACAAAATGTTGCAGAAGGAGCCCGTAAACGGTCTGCTTCTCTTTTTCAAAAGGCACCCTGCCGTAGCCGTCAAGTATGCCGCGCGCCTTTTCAAGGAGGTCGACGTTGTTGATCAGGAGCATTCCGCCGTCACCGGTCGAAATCGGTTTGTCGATATCGAAGCTGTAGAACGACACGTCTCCGAACCCGCCTGCCTTTTTCCCATCGCACTGGGCATCAAGCGTATGGGCGCAGTTTTCTATGAGATAGCAGTCATGTTTCCGGGCAATGGCGCTGATTTCTCCCATATCGCATGGAACGCCGAGATGGGTCACGATGATCGCCCTTGTCCTGGGGGTTATTCCCCTTTCGATTGCGCGGGGGTCTACATTGAAATCGTCCAGGCGGCTGTCCGCGAGCACCGGTCTGGCGCCAAGCTCCAGTATGGCGTCAACAACCACGTGAAAGATATAAGATTGAACGATGACTTCATCACCTCCCTTTATGCCCAATGTTTTCAGGGCAAGCAGAAGGGCGGACCTGCCCCTGTCAACGGCCGCCGCGCCGGGGGCCCCGAGCCGGCGGGCAAAGGCGGTCTCGAACTCCTTTATCGGACGGTCATCAAGCTCCGTGGCCCGCTCCAGGGCCCTTGAAATTTTGCCGACGTCCAGAAACGGCCTGATCCTGACTAGCATCCGGTTCGGTAAACCAGGATTTCTTTATATCTGTAAAGATTGATCATGCGCTTTTTTTGCGGGTCCGAACAATTTTGCCTTGAGGCCTTCGCGCAGGCCGCGCATTATCGGGACTTTGACCATCGCCCGGCTTATGGCGGACCTTGCCTGCGCGGGCACGCGTCCGTATGCGGCGCGAAGCAAATTCTTCCACCACGGGAAGCGCCCCTTGTAGACGCGGCTGTCAAACAGCCCGTAGGCCTCCTGTATCTGGGCGCTGGAGAAGCCCGGCAGGTCCAGCACCGCTGTCCGCCGTTCCTTCGTCGTATTGACAAAATCCTTTATGAGCCCCTGACTGATACAGGTCCTGTAGAGTTCGGTCCCAGGGTAGGGGAAAAATATGCTTGTGCAGAGGTTGTCGGGCTGACAGAGGCGGTTTATGCGGACCGTCTCCATATGGTCGGCGAGGGACTCTCCCGGAATGCCGATCAAATTGTATACATTGACCGCCATCCCGTGCCTGCGGGCCATGGAAGCGGCTTTCAGGAAATCATCGTTCGAGTAGTTGCGCCTGAGCACCTCGCGCCGCACCCTTTCGCTGCCGGCTTCCAGGCCGATATTTATCTTGTAAAAATTTGCCCTCTCAAACGCGGCAAAGAGTTCCTCATCCAATGATTGCCTTGAAACGCGGAAATTGCACCCGTATGAGATGGCGTTTCCTATCGACGCGTTAAAAGACGCCAGCTTATCGCAGAAATCAAAGGTCCATCTCTTCTCCAGGGCTATCGATTCGGCTTCGAGATAGATTTTGCGTTGAGGACAGGCATCATATATGGATGCTATTTCCAGGACAATGCTTTCGGGGGAGCGCATCCTGACGTATTTACCTGCCGCGACCCTCCGGATTGCGTGGTTGGAACAATACGTGCAGTCATAAGGGCAGCCGCGGCCGGCAAGCACCGTTATTTCATCATTCGGGTCCTTTTTTATCCAGGGGGCCCACATCTCGCGGTCCGGAAATGGCAATATGTCAAGGTCCCTGATGAAGTCGCGCGGCGCGCTCCGGCTTATTTCCCCGTCCGGGGATTTTAACCACAGGTTCGATATCCCGTGCGGGACCTCCCCGCCTTCCAGTTGAGCGCACAACTCCAGGACGGGATATTCCCCTTCTCCCACGCAGAGGGCGTCAAAGGGGCCCCTGATGACAGCCCCGGGATTGAGGGTTGCGTGTACTCCGCCAATGACGTAATACTTGTCCGGCCAATTTTTTTTGATATGCCGCGCCGCTTTCTCAATGACGGAGAATTGGGAGAATACTGCCGTGAAGCAGACAATACGCGGGTCGAATTCCTCCATGTATGAGCTTATGAGCCGTTGACTTTTCTCCCAACTGTCGCTTCCCAGGACCAGGAGCTTCGTTTGGTGACCATGGGCCCTCAAAACGGCGGAGATATAAGAGATGCCAAATTGCACTTTCGACCACGACCTGAGCGGTTCGGATGATGGGTCCACGCCCTCGGACGAATAAATGAACAAGATTTTCACAATCGTTCCCCTTTTAGATATCCTTGATCGTATAGAATTTCAGGCCGATTCCCGAGGCATATTCGAGTACGGATTCTATCCTTGCAACAGGCGTGCAATAATCGCCCGGTTCGCTGGAAGTCCTGTGAGCAAAAAGAAGGAGGGTCTTTCCCTTTTCGAGCGCCTTTTTCATGGCGGCGCGTATTTCCTCGACGCTGTTTCCGTATACGTTGTCGATGCCCGCGGCGAAGACCAGCCTTCCTTCATGTCCGCAATAAATCTGCCCGATGTCGGTCAGTCTTCTTTTATTATCGGTGCAGGCCACCCCTCTGACATGCCTGAAATATTTCAGGAGCGCCGCATCGATATGAGGAGCGCGCACTCCATAGGGATACGAAAAGGTCATCGGTGAAAACCCGGCTTTGTTCATGGCATCGATACCGGGAAAAATCTCCGTTTCCAGGTACTCATCCAGCGAATGCTCCTGAACGAACTTGCCCGCGCTGAGATGCCTTAGGCCGTGGAAGGCGATCTCATGCCCGTCGTCCCGCAACATCTTCAATTTTTCAATCGATTCCCCCGGCAACAGATCGAAGTTGCTGACAAAAAAGGTGACCCTTGCGCCGTATCTGCCGAAGAGGTCTTTCAGGCAATACCATTCATCGACATGGGCGTCATCAAAGGAAATGGCAACGCCGGCCGCCTTGCCGTCCGAAAACATTTTGGAGTAAAGCCGGCCAAACGCGAGCTTCATTCTGACCACGGGGCTTTTAGGAACAACGTTCATTTTTTCCAGCCATCCGCCAAATGCGTTTCTTAAGCATAAGAGGTTCTCCATATCGGCGTGCCCTCTGAAAACGGGCCGGGCTGCGGCGGCGACGGTTCAGAAAAATGCCTCAGCAAGGAAATTTACGGTTGTCAGCCTCCACAAAAGCGCGTTATGCGGCGATATCCTGATGATCTTTTGCAGGTCCTTCCCGTCGATAAATTCATCCCATATATGACCGCCATTATTCAGCAGGCCCGCCTCCCAAAAGCCCGACTGGTCCGGCGCGTCTTCGTTCCGGCAGGATGTGCCGCCGATACGTCTCGAATAATGGCGCATCCCGGAGCGTATTCTGTTTTTTATCCGGCCGGCCAGTCCCGTCCTCCTGCCGCCGGTATACCGGGTGCATGGCATATCAGCAAGGTCCGCCACCATGGCCGCGGAGGCATCCAGCAAAAGCCGGGCCTCTATCTTCTGATCGATTGTCAGGTTCCAGCTCAACGCCATGAGTTCCCTGTCGAAGAGGGGCATCCACGCCCATCTGACAGGGTTCTTGATTGACTCCAGGTCCATGCCCCAGATAAGCCCTCTCTCCCTCCACAAAAGCAATTCGAACCAGTGATGGGTGTTGCCCCCGGTCTCCTGGATGTCGCTGTCAAGGCGGAGGTAGATGTCCTCCAGGAGGTCATCGGCCGCTTTGCTTGATTTTAGGTAGTGGTTTTTATTTGTGTTTGTCACGAATGAGTGGACATCACTGAGCGTCATTGCCGAAATATCCGCGACATCGACGTCGGGATAATGCGGATAGAATGAACCGCGGCCGATACCAGGCTCCAGGCCGTGAAGGTATTGGGCCCGTTCGGCCGGAAACGGGAGTTTTGCCTCAAAAAAATCTTTCATGTGCAGGCTGTAATCAATGGGGATGATACCCTCGGTCATTTGCGTCCACGTCCTGATCCGCTCAATGGATCTGCGCAAAAGCTCCGGAGGCGCGGCATCGCCGGTTAGCCTGTGTTTTATGTCCAATAGCTTTGCGACCCGGGCGGCGATGACGACGTCCTGGGAATCCGCGGGCCCTCCAGTGGCCGCCGTAAAATCATGGCCTGTTTTTTTTGCCGCTGCCGCGATGGACCTGCTGTCGCGTCCCCCCGTCAAAAGCACAACCGGCTCCAGGCTGTGCTTTATCTGCGTATTGACCCTTTCAATGAGCCTGTTTGCGGCAAAGCCGACGGTCTGCCTCCAGTCCGCATTTTTCAGGCCGCAACCGAGGTATTCCCGCAGGGAGGCATAAGTGTTGAAGACAGGGGCGGCGTCTTGCCCGATAGTGATCAGTTGCCGGTCGCGGACGCGGCTTACATGCCTGAAAGGCGAGTGTCCGCCGATAAAATATCCGAACAGAAGGTATAGGCGCATGGCATCCATATCCGGCTCAGCCTTGCGGCCTACCAGTTCCAGCAGGGGCGAGGCGCGCGGGCCCGAGGCCCAGCCGCATGGCCCCTCCGTATGCCATAGGGTGGGGCACTCCGTTGCCGCTGTCGCAAGGAACACTTTGCCTTCTTTTTCATCCCAGAGCGCAACGGAAAACATGCCGTCCCAGGCAAGGAGTTTCCCCGGATCATTAGCCAGGAGTTGCCTTATTTCATCTATCCTGGCGGCGTCAAACTTCCCGCCCAGATAATCTTCGCAAATTCCCCCCCACGCGATGCCCGCATCACCGGCGTCAATCCAGGGCTCCCACCCGACGACGCCCGCTTCGTACCGGAGCTGGCCCAGAAGTATGTTGCCGATCTGTTTTGTTTTCACGGCCGGCTCCAGTCCGAACGCGCTTCCATATAATTCGCGCTGTTTCTGCAGGACCGAGGAAAATCTGTCATGCGCGTCCCGCCGGGTAAAGCCGGAAGATTGCCAGATATAGTTGAAGAACATGATGGCCCCTTACCCTGTTTTAAGCAATCTGAATATGTGTCATATTGGCTTGTTCCATTGTCATTGCCCTCTTATGGCGTTCCTCAGGGGCAGCCGTATCCTGATATACCATTCATAGGCAAGGCGTTTTTTCATGTCCAGCAATGACAGGCCGTTTTTTATGTTCATGAGCTCGCCTTTGCTTACCCCGGCCGCGTTTTCAGCCTGGCACGCAAGAAACGCGATCATTTTCAGGGCATGAAGCATCCTGGTCTGCAATCTTTCCGCCATTTCCCTCCGCTCGCCGCAAACGGACTCCAGGTGTTTTTTAAACAACATGAGATTGCTATACTCGCAAAGAAGATTGTTGGCGATATTGTTGCTCCACTTGGACGGGTGTCCCCTCCGGTAGCAGGCAACCACGCGGGGCAGGTAGACGATTGGGCCCAACTGCGCCAATCTGCCGAAAAAATCAGTGTCGCCACCCCTCGAAAATCCTTCATCAAACCAGCCTATGCGCTCACCATCGGTCTTTCTAAAGAGCGTTGCGCACGTCGCCGGTCTGATTAAGGGCCACATAATTGCCTTATAGCCGTCCTCTATTAATATCGGCCCGTCCCGCTCGATTTCAATATCGGGATTGATCCGTTTGCCGGTCCGGTTGCCGTCGGCGTCAATCATCTCGGCGTCTCCGATGGCCAGGACCGCCTGAGGAAACCGACTCAGTGCCCCGTAAAGACTGGAAATACGGCCGGGCAGCATAAGGTCATCGTCATCGTTGATTGCGATGTATTCGCCTCGGGCCATCTTTTGGCATGCAAAGTTCAGCGCGGCGGCAAACCCCTTATGTTCCTGATGGTGATAGCGGATTTTGTCTCCAAGGGCCGCGATTGCCTTTTGGGCGTCGTCGGTGGAGCCGTCATCGACGACGAGGTTCTCCACCGGAGCATATTGCTGGGCAAGAATGCTCGAAACGGTCTCCATCAGCATCCGGACCCTGTTATAAGTGCAAGTTATGATGGAAACGAGCGGGCCATTCACAATTTTTCCCCGGTTTGCTTTTGATGGTGAAAGTGCATATCTCCGGACGGTCAGTCCCTCGGCGGTTGCCCCTGGTTTCAGATAGCGGGTTTCTCGCCGGTCCGTCTTAGCCGGGTGGTCCACTGGAAAAAGGGCCTCACGGCGCCTTCCATTGTGCCTGTCCAGCCGCCCAGGGCAGGGGAGTTGCTGTCGTGGTCGACGACCTGGAAGACCGCGGAATCGCGTTCATGGAACATGCGCTCTGTCGGCTGCAGCCTCGTCAGGCCCGATGAGACATATATTATTCCCTCGGCCAGGAGGTTGCCGTATATCCAGACCGTGCTTACATAATGTCCTGCGGGGCGTTCACGCCTCAGCCAGGCCGCGTCGGTATCGTGCGCCTCGAAGAGCCTTATCCCCTCGCCATTGAAGAAATGGTGCCACGGCATGAGGAAACACCCCGGCTGGAGGACATCATATTCCATGTCAATCGCAAATGTCTCGCTGATATTCACGGTCTCCGCGATCCTGCCCTCCGCCGTGCGCACCCTTATCGCGCGCAGACGGACGATGTCATTGCCCGGCGCCTTCGAGGGGTCGGACCATTCGCGCACGGCGGCATTACAGTGGCCGGAATTCAGGTACGAACCGACTACATTGTAAGAGGGCCCCTCCGTTTTCAAAATGCCTTCTTCAAGCAGAATCGCCCTCTTGCACAGGCGCGTGACCGCCGGCATGTTATGCGATACGAAAAGGACCGTTCTGCCCTTATGGCCCACATCCTCCATCTTGTTCAGGCATTTCTTTTGAAAACGGGCGTCGCCCACGGCCAGCACTTCGTCGACAATGAGTATCTCCGGCTCCAGGTGCGCCGCAACCGCAAAGGCCAGCCGCAGGTACATGCCGCTCGAGTAATGTTTAACCGGCGTATCGATAAACTTCTCCACTTCGGAGAAAGCCACTATCTCGTCGAACTTCCGCTTGATTTCGATGCGCGCCATTCCAAGAATTGCGCCATTGAGGTAGATGTTTTCCCTGCCGGTGAGCTCGGCGTGGAATCCCGTGCCGACCTCCAGGAGGGAGCCGACCCTTCCCTGGATTTCGGCGTATCCGCGTGTGGGTTCGGTGATTCGGGAGAGTATTTTAAGCAGCGTGCTCTTGCCCGCGCCGTTTCGTCCTATCACGCCCATTACTTCGCCCGGCCGGACTTCGAAGCAAATATCTTTCAGCGCCCATATTTCATCATGCGCTTTTGCTTTTTCCGCGCCCCGGCCCGCGAGCAGCCTGAATGTCTTTCGAAAGGGCGCGGCAAGGGCGTCCTTTATGGCGTCCCGCAAGGTCCTGTAATTTTGCTCCGCGCGTCCTATGCGATATTTCTTGCAAATATTGTCTAATCTTATGGCGATGCCGCTCATGACCGGAGGCCTCTGACACGGGGGATTTTTGTTTTTTGAAGCGCCAGGGGTCCTCTCATCTTCTACACTATGTCCGCAAAGGTCTTTTCCATGCGGCGAAAATACAGTGCGCCGCTCGCGAGCACCAGGAGGGCCACCGACGAGGAAACGATTATCATCGGGCCCGGCGCCGTCTTCGCCCCCAGCAGGGCCCACCTAAAACCTTCCACCACTCCGACCATGGGATTGATGGCGTACAGGGTCCTCCAGGGTTCGTGCAACAGGCTGCTCGGGTAGGCAATCGGCGTTGCAAAAAGCCAGAACTGCGTCAGAAAGGGGATGACATAGCGGACGTCGCGGAATTGCACATTCAGGGCCGAAAGCCAGAGGGAGACCCCGAGAGATATGACAATGACGAGCGCCAGCAGCAGGGGCAGCCACAATATATTGATGGTCGGGGCAATTCCGAAATAGGACATCATGCCGATCAATATTGCAAATGCCAGGAAAAAATCAATTACGCCCACCAGCACCGAGGCAATGGGGATCGCCAACCGGGGAAAGTACACCTTTGTAATGAGGTTGGCGCTGCCCACCAGGCTGTTGGACGCCTGGCTCAACCCGTTGGAAAAGAATGTCCATGGCACCAGGGCGGTGAAAGTAAAGACGGGATATGGGACCCCGTCGGACGGCATCTTGGCCAGCCGACCGAAGAAGAGACTGAAGACCACCATGGTGAAAAACGGTTGAATAACGGCCCATCCCACTCCCAATAATGTCTGCTTGTATCTCACTTTGACATCCCGCCAGGTAAGGAAATACAGGAGTTCCTTATATTCCCATAATTCACTGAGCCTCAGAGAAACCCACCCGGAAGACGGCTCCACGCGTATGGTCCGCGCGGGATTGGCTGCCTTTGACTGCCCTGATTTCAAGCGGGCGCCGACTTTCGATAGAGATATCATTTTTCCTCCGCAATCGTGGATAAAACCTTAAAACGCAGCCCATTTACAGAAACTATACCGCAGGGGGGTTAAGAGACTGGGAATTTGCGTGGAATGATTCATCAGTATGCCATCGCAAGGAAATCGCAGGATTTTGATGACGGCTGGCAGGGCTTCGCTCTCCCACTTACAGTGGCCTTATTCCTCAAGTGTATCTCAAAATACGGCGTTGTCAATCGCGTTTATGAGCCGCGCGCATTCGACATCTTTCCGAAGGGCATTTGGCGGGACCGGCCTGCCTAAAGAGGATTTTAACACCGGGGTTTCTTGCCGCCTTCGGTAAAACAGGCGCTTGCGAAATATTTGGGGCGGTGTGATTTCGGTTACATCTTCCGGCGGGGATGCCCGGTTATAGTACATGAGCTTCCCAAGTACTTGGCGTCCACAGTTTAAAAAAAATGAAGAATTCCGTATCCACGAATTAGCCGGAGGTGTGTCCAGTGCAGTCGTCAAGAATCAAAACCACCAAAAAAACCAAATTAGGAAGTCACTTGCCTGCCCATGCGGGATACAAGCTGACTCTATTATTAACCCTTACGGTCCTGT
>JAJYJK010000058.1 GCA_021789555.1 Nitrospirota bacterium | reverse complement strand
CTCTACAACATCCCGTTTCAGTACTTGCTTGTACAGGAATTTTATGCCGCTGTAATAAAACCGGAACGTTCCGTCCGCCAGTTTTCTCTTGTCTTTAAGAAAAAGCAGGTATTCCTTGATCTCGCTCTCGCTCAGTTGTTCCGGAGACTTGTTGAAATAAAGCGCCATATTTCGTACTTCTCTCAGATACGTCCTCTGCGTCCTCGTTTGAAACCCCCAACTGAAGCTCCGTGATCATCTGATCTCTCAATTCACCCATCACACAATCTCCTTCTTGAGCAAAAATCCGTCAGCTCATGCGGGCGGTGTGCAAAAGGAGATTGTATGAAAACTACCGGCGAGGCTTGAAGGATTGCCTTTACTCGGATTGGTCAGGGAAAAATGTTGTCTTAATCAGGACAGGTGTAGGGCACGACATCTACCGCGCAGCGGTTTAGTTCTTCTGGACGGAGTCTTGAGCGGCCTGAAATCCATGGGGTATGCCATGTTTCCATCGGGAATCGTCGCGCGCTTTACAAGCCGTCTTCCCAGGTGATAAAATAAACGTCATTTTTCACAGGCGAAAAATTCTTAAAAAAACACGCCTTACTTACCAAATAAAGGGGGAACCGAAGATGTCCAAGACGAAAAGGGCGCTTATCAGCGTTTCCGACAAAAGCGGGGTTGTCGAGTTCGCGAAGGGGCTTGCCGGCATGGGCGTGGAGCTGGTCTCGACCGGCGGGACGGCCAAGGCGCTGAAGGACGCAGGCCTCCAGGTGAAGGACATCGGGGATTACACCGGGTTCCCGGAGATGCTTGACGGCAGGCTGAAGACCCTGCACCCGAAGGTCCATGGCGGACTGCTGGCCAAAAGGGACGATCCACGGCATATGAAAGACCTGGAGGAGCACGGTATCGGGCTTATAGATATCGTGGCCGTAAACCTTTATCCTTTCGAGCGCACAGTGTCCAATCCGGATGTCAAATTCGCGGAGGCCATCGAAAACATAGATATCGGCGGCCCCACTATGCTCAGGGCCGCTTCCAAGAATTTTGAGTCTGTCACGGTGATTGTTGATCCTGCCGATTATGCCCCTGTGCTTGAGGAGCTTAAATCAACGGGTGGAGAGGTAAACGGCAAGATGCGCCTGAGGCTGGCCAAAAAGGTGTTCCAACACACTGCCCGTTATGACTCCCTTATAGCGGACTATCTGGAGGGGGTCACGGGCGTGGATGGCTCGCTTGCTCCCGCTTTGACCTTAAGCTACAAGCTTGCCTCGCCCCTTAGATACGGAGAGAATCCGCACCAGGCGGCAGGTTTTTACGAGGAGCGTACGGACGGACTTTCCCTTGCGAGGGCCAAAGTGGTCCAGGGCAAGGAGATGTCCTTTAACAATTACTATGACACGCACTCCGCCATGCTCCTTGCGCTCGAATTCGACAAGACGGCCTGCGCCATCGTAAAGCACAACAACCCATGCGGGGCGGCCGTTGCGGAATCTGTCGCGGAGGCCTACAGGCGTGCGCTGAAGACAGATCCGGTATCCGCCTTCGGGGGCGTCATCGTCTTCAACAAGGAAGTGGATGAGGAGGCCGCGGAAGAGATCACAAAACTCTTCGTGGAGGTTGTCCTGGCCCCTTCCTATACCGGGGGAGCGCTGAAAAGATTTTCCGCGAAATCAAACATAAGGGTGCTTGAGCTTCCTGAGATGCTTACGAAACCCCTTAAGGGTTTCGATATAAAACGAATAGCGGGCGGGATACTGACCCAGGGTTGGGACACCCTGAGGGTGGATGTTAAATCTCTTCAGGCCGTCACCAAAAGAAAACCCACAGAGGAAGAGCTTTCGGCGCTGGATCTGGCCTGGCGCGTGGTAAAGCACGTGAAGTCCAACGCCATCGTTTACGCCTTTGCGGACAGGACGGCCGGAATAGGAATAGGGCAGACCAGCCGCGTTTATGCCGCAAGGTGCGGGGCCGCGAACGCCGTGGGGCCGCTTACAGGCTCCGTTGTGGCCTCGGACGGGTTTTTCCCGTTCAGGGACGGCATAGACGAGATAAGCAAATCGGGGGTCACGGCTGTCATACAGCCCGGCGGCTCCGTGAAAGACGAAGAGGTCATAAAGGCCTGCGACGAGCACGGCATGGCAATGCTTATGACAAAGGCAAGGCATTTCAAGCATTGAGGACGATCTCAAATAGGCAAATTTCAGGGAGGATTCGGGAATAAAATGGATTTTATTCCCGCCTGCGCTATTTTTTTTAATCGGGCATTCATGTTTAAAAACGGTTTTGAGATAAGTTCTGAAGGGGTCCATAAATGAAGGTACTGGTGATAGGCGGCGGGGGCAGGGAGCACGCCATCGTTTGGAAGCTCGCCCAAAGCCGCCGCGTGGACAAGATTTACTGCTGTCCCGGGAATACGGGCATTGCCGATCTGGCCGAATGCGTGAACATAGATCCGATGGATTTTGGCGCTCTCCTGAACCTCGTCAAATACGAATGGATCGATTTGACCGTGGTCGGCCCTGAGGCCCCGCTTGCGGCGGGCATCGCGACTGCTTTCAGGAAAGATGGCAGAAAGATATTCGGCCCGGGCGCAGATGCGGCCAAACTTGAGGCGAGCAAGTCATTCTCAAAGGATTTTATGCGCCGCTACGCTCTTCCTACAGCCGAGTACAAGGTTTTCAACTCCTACGTCCACGCCGAGGACTACGTCAGGCTCAAGGGTGCCCCAATAGTAATAAAGGCGGACGGGCTTGCGGCGGGAAAGGGCGTGATAGTTGCAAAGACCGTGCAGGAGGCGGCCGATGCCCTGCGTCTGATAATGAAGGAGCGCGCCTTTGGGGAGGCCGGAGACAAGGTGGTCGTGGAAGACTGCATAGAAGGGGAAGAAGCCTCTTTCATGGCGTTTACCGACGGCAAAACGATAATCCCGATGGTGTCCTCGCAGGACCATAAGCGCATCTTTGACAAAGACCATGGCCCGAACACAGGGGGCATGGGGGCTTACAGCCCGGCACCGGTGCTGGGGCCCGAGATGGAAAAGACGGTAATGGAGACGGTAATGAAGCCCTTTTTGCGCGGCGTTCAGGCGGAGGGCATGGATTTCAGGGGCGTGATCTACGCGGGACTGATGATAAAGGATGGAAAGCCTTATGTGCTTGAGTTCAACTGCCGGTTCGGGGACCCCGAAACGCAGGCGATTTTAAGGAGGCTTGATTCTGACTTTTTCGAGATAATCCTTTCCACCTCCGAGGGAAAACTGGCGCAGGCGAATGTGCAATGGAAGCAGGAGTCGTCCGTATGTGTGGTGATGGCTTCCGGAGGCTATCCGGGCAGCTATCAAAAAGGTAAAATTATAAGCGGACTTGATAAAGCGGGTAAAATGAAGGATGTGGTGGTTTTTCACTCCGGCACCGGATTTGACGGGGAGCATGTTGTTACGGACGGCGGAAGAGTGCTTGGCGTGACCGCGACGGGCAGGGACGTGAAGGAAGCGAAGACAAGGGCATATGAAGCAGTGGAAAAGATTTCCTTTGAAGGAATGCAATTCAGGACAGACATCGCGGACAGGGCCATTAAGGGCTCCACATGCGAATGAAGCATAAAATCCTTATAGTGATGGGAAGCGACTCCGACCTGCCCCTTATGCAGGAGACAGGAAAGATGCTTGACCTTTTTGAGATACAGTATGAGATGCGTATAGCCTCGGCCCACAGGAGCCCCGACCTGGTTGATGAGATAGTCACCAAAGCCGAAAAAGACGGTGTCGCGGCCATCATTGCGGGGGCGGGTGCCGCGGCGCACCTTGCCGGGGTCATCGCCTCAAAGACCACCCTGCCCGTGATAGGGGTGCCCATAGACAGCTCGCCTTTAAACGGTATGGATGCGCTTTACGCGACGGTGCAGATGCCCCCCGGGGTGCCTGTTGCCACCATGGCCGTCGGGAAGGCCGGAGCGAAGAACGCGGGCATTTTCGCGGCCCAGATAATCGCATCCTCAGACAGGAAGGTAGAGAGGCTTTTAAAGGATTTCAAACATTCCCTCGCTGCCGAGGTGAAAAGGAAATCCAGGGTAAAGATTTAAACTTATGAAGGTCCATCCGGACTGCTTTCCCTGTTTTTTCAGGCAAGCGGTCATCGCTCTTAGATTAAGCCGGGCAGAGGAACGTTTCGAAGCGGTCATGAAGGGCATTATGCCGGAGCTTCTGAAAGCGGACTTCTCCAAAAGCCCCGCCCATGCCACTACATTCATGCACAGGCGGATCAGGGAGATTCTGGCCACAGATCCCTTTAAAAAAGTGAAATCGGATTACAACAGGCTTGCGATGGAGGCATGCGTCAGGTTCTCCGAAGCAGTATCCTCCTCTGACGACCCTCTCTTTACGGCATCCAGGCTTGCCATAGCGGGGAACATAATAGATTTCGGGATATTCACATCCGTTGATATTGGCGCGACGGTGGAGCGGGCGCTGGATGGCCCTATAGCCTGCGATAATTACGCGGCTTTCAGGAAGGAGATAGAGAAAGCAGGCGGCATTCTCTACCTCCTTGACAACGCCGGCGAGATAGCATTTGACAGGACGCTTATAGAACTGCTTGTAAAAATGGGCAAGGATGTGACCGCAGTGGTGAAGGGGTGCCCTGTTTTGAACGATGCCACCATGGAGGACGCCCGGGAAACCGGGCTCACGGATATATGCCGCGTGGTGGATAACGGCTCTGACTGCATAGGGACCATCCTGGATATGACCTCCCCCGGTTTCAGGAACATCTATGAGAAGGCAGGGCTTGTGATAAGCAAGGGACAGGGGAATTTTGAAACCCTGATGGATGAGGGCAAGCGGAAAAACATTTTTTTTCTTTTTCAGTCCAAGTGCGAGGTCGTCTCCAGGGAGCTTGCTTTGCCGCTTAAGTCCATGCTCCTGAAGCGCCTGTAACCGGAAAACATCTGTAAAAAACCGGAAAACAGTCGCGGCCGGGAAAGCAGTATTTTTTAAACGATAAGGGAAGAAAGATTCCATTTTACTTATGCATCTTGTAAAAGCGGACAGGGAGCATCTGCAAGACGCCATTTCCGAGGCGCGGGCGGTCCTTCAGAAAGGCGGAATAATCGCGTGCCCCACTGAAAGCAGTTACGGCCTGTGCGCAAGGTATGACGACCAGGCCGCCCTGGAGCGGCTCTCCCTGCTGAAAGGCCGGCCCGGAGAAAAACCCTTTCCCCTGATTATCGGGAAAACCGGGGACCTGTCATTGATAGCCACCGATGCCTGGCCGATTGCCTTGAAGCTTGCTCGGGAATTCTGGCCTGGGCCGCTTACGCTTCTTTTTAGCGCAAGGGCGGGGCTGCACGTTCTTATATCGAAAGACGGGAAGGTGGCGGTCCGCGTGCCGGGCGCGTCTTTTGCCCTGGAGCTTGCAAGGAGTTTCGGGCTTCCCTTGACGGCGACAAGCGCCAATCCGGCGGGGCTTGCACCCGCAACAGACGCCAGGGGGGTGCAGGATTATTTCGGGGACGGCGTGGACCTCATAGTGGACGGCGGGAAGGCCCCCGGCGGCCCGGCTTCGACCATAGTGGATGTGACCGGCGGAGAGATGAAGACCCTCCGGGAAGGAGCGATAGACCTTGGGACCATTAAAAGGCATCTGGCCCGGATTTTTTAAAAATAAAAAAATCCGGATGGCGGGTAGACATTACAGGAAGGAAGAAGCTAAATTAGTCCATGGGTAAATACGCGCTTCCAGTGATAGCCATAGCTTTGTTCATCGCTTTTTTCGAGCTTTCCTCCTTTACGCTCTTTGACGTGGACGAGGCGGTCTTCGCCCAGGCGTCCAAGGAGATGGTGCAAAACCGCGACTGGATAACCCCAACATATAACGGCGCGAAACGGTTCGACAAGCCGATAATGATATATTGGCTCATGGCCGGCTCTTACAAGATGTTTGGCATAAATGAGTTCGCGGCCAGGTTCCCGTCGGCCGTTGCCGCGTGCCTTCTTGCCCTTGCCGTGTTTTTTTTCGAGGGGATGTCGAAGGAAAAAGCGCATTTTTCAGGACCGTTCATCCGGCGGGAGAAGAGGGCCTTTTACGCGGCTTTGGCTTTGATGCTTTCCCTGTTTTTCCTGGCCTACTCCCATGCCGCGGTTACGGACATGACGCTTACCCTGTTTATAACGCTTTCTCTTTTGTGTTTTTATGTTTACTCCTCCAAGGGGGGCAAGGGGTATATATACGGATTTTACCTGTTTGCCGCCCTTGCGTTTCTGACCAAGGGGCTCATAGGCATAATCTTTCCGGCGGGCATCGCGTTTATTTACCTTTTTCTGACCGAGGGGGTTGCCGCGGCCCTGAAAAAGATATGGAGCACCCCGGGGATTTTGCTGTTTCTTGCCGTCTCCAGTCCATGGTACATTGCCTGCTACGTGGCCAACGGTAATGAGTTCATCCGGAAATTTTTCATCAAGCAGCACTTTGACAGGTACCTGCACGTCATATCCGGACACACCGGCCCGGTGTACTATTACATCCCTGTCCTGGCGCTGGGGCTTTTCCCATGGATAGCGTTTCTGCCCCAGGGGGTAAAAAACGCCTTCAGGGAGAGGAAAGACTCGCCGGGCTTCCTGGCCCTTATTTGGCTTTCATTCGTTGTTGTATTTTTTTCCTTCGCGAAAACAAAGCTGCCGGATTACGTGCTGCCCGGGGTGCCGGCCGCAGCGCTGCTTATCTCTTCGGGCATCAGCACGGCTTCAGGCAGGTCCGGCAGGTTGTCGAACTGGTTCATAGCCCTGGTGTCGCTGGCGCTTGCCGCCGGGTTTTTCATCGCAAAGGGATATCTTCATAAGGCAGGGATAGAGGCAGGCTGGGCGTACTGGCTTTCGGGCATCATGTTTCTGATGGCCCTCGTTTCCGGGTATTGCGCGGCCGGCGGCAAAAACAGAAACGGCATATTGGCGCTTCTTATGATCGGTTTTCTTTCTGTCATATCGCTAAAGGCCGTCCCCGCCGCCAGCCGGTATCTCCAGGGCGGCCTCTATAATTTCAGCATCTATGCGAAGAAAAATCTCCGCCCGGGCGGCGTCCTGATAGGATACAAGATAAACAATCCAAGTGTTGTTTTTTACTCCGGGCACAGGGTGGACGGGATCGATGGCGCAAGGGAGCTTGCCGCCGCTGTATCCGGCAGCAGGCAGGCAATAATCATAACCAGGGGCAGGGACTCCGCGGACGTGCTTGCGCTTAATGGCCCTTCTGAAAGGGTCCGTTTGCTGCAGGCAAGCGGCAATTACCGCCTTTTTGAAAAAGATTAAAGCGTGAGTTGCGGTATAACGCCCTGTCCCCGTATTCCCCATCTGTATTTTTAGTTTAAATTTTTTTTACGGGCCGGACCGCGTTCATTATGCATTTTATCCCGATATGAAGTAAAATACAGAAAGTAAAAAGCAAAAATGCGGAGTGTGTGCGGGTGTAACTCAGTGGTAGAGTGTCAGCTTCCCAAGCTGAAGGTCGCGGGTTCGAATCCCGTCGCCCGCTCTTTTAAAATCAAGGGCTTGCGTGATTTTTGATTCCTTGGTTTTAAATCTATGTCGCAAAAATGTCGCAATTTTTTTAAATCCCTTTCAAATTTTTTTATTTTTCATGGCAAACACTGCTCAAATTATGTGCCCCGAGTTCTATGCCCCCGGTTTTTTCCGAGGCAATAGCAGGGCACGAAATGAATGCGACCCGTCTCCGGAGGCCATGTTTTAAAATTGTATGTTATTCTAAGCACTTACAAGAGGGTCCGATGAGGAACTTATAATAACCAGGGAGCGGATTCTACTGAGCAGTTCATTCACTCGGGGGCTGGTGCCGCACTCATACCGAGTAACTCCAGCCTAGGCCATGCGCGCTCATAATATGTTGGTGGGCGCCACCTGCAAGTCCGCCTCCAACTTGAACACGAAAGTTGAGGACTTTAATCAATGAAGATCGAGAAGGTTTCCATAAAGAACTTCCGCTGCTTCGGTCCAAGAGGGACCAAAATCAAGCTTGAAAGCTTCATTACAGTGTTCGTTGGCGGTAATGGCTCCGGCAAGACGGCCGTCTTTCAGGCGCTGTCACGTCTTTTCGGCGTCACGCCCGCGCAACGCACTGTGCGGCGGCAGGACTTCCACTTGCCTGCCGACCACCAGGAGCTTCAGTCGGGGGCGACTCTATCCATCGAAGTACTCTTCTCCTTTCCTGAACTGGAAGATCTCGAAGAGGTTGCCATTGAGGACGCGGTCCCGGAATTCTTTCTCCAGATGGCCGCTTCCGCTCCAGGTGCTCCGCTTAAAGCAAGGATGAAGATGCAGGCAATTTGGACCGATGACGGCACGCCGGAAGGCAGCATTGAAGAAGATCTTCGGTGGATCACCACGCTCGATGATAATTTCGAGTGGGAGGATTGCAACCGGGTGCAGGCCGTGGAACGCGGTGCCATACAGCTCATTTATGTCCCGGCTACCCGCGATGCAGCGGGTCAGGTGACTGCTTTGCTCAAAGGACGCCTATGGCGGGCCGCAAAATGGTCCGATCAGTTTAAGGAAGACAGCACGAGGCGCGTCCAGGAGATTCAACAAGATTTCGAGAGCGAGGGCCCTGCGCGCTCTGTGATTGAGCACCTTTCCAGGCGCTGGAAGCAGGTCCATGAAGCGGACACAGACACCACGCCCGCCCTGCGCCTCATCGAAAGCCGGTTTGAGGATCTGGTCCGCAAGGCCGAGTTCGCCTTCTTTCCCGATGAAGCAGGGCAGGAGCGAGCGCTCGCGGAGCTCAGCGATGGTCAGCGTTCTCTCTTTCATATCACGCTCACTGCAGCGACCCTGGAAGTCGAGAAGGCTGTGTTCGGCCAGTCTGCTGAGGAGAGTTCGTTCGATCAGGAGAAGTTGCGGAGGACGAGCCTCACATTTCTTGCAATCGAAGAGCCCGAAAACAGCCTCTCACCTTTCTTTCTCTCCCGCATTGTCGCGCAGGCGCGGGAAATTGGCACCCTCCCGTCCGCGCAGGTTACGCTATCGAGCCATTCGCCAGCTATCCTCAGCCGCATAGACCCCGTGGAGGTGCGCCATTTCCGGCTCAACCGGGAAGTGCGGCGCGCCTATGTCCGGCGGATTACGCTTCCAAAGGACAATGAAGAAGCCAGCCAGTATGTCCGACTTGCAATCAGGGCCTATCCCGAGCTTTACTTCGCCCGCTTTGTTATCCTAGGCGAGGGTGACTCCGAGCGCCTTGTAATCCCGAGAATTGCTGAAGCCATGGGTGTTCAGCTTGATCCATCCTTTGTGCCGATCGTTCCTTTGGGAGGAAGATATGTCAGCCATTTTTGGAGGCTTCTCAATGATCTCCGCATCCCTTACGCGACCCTACTCGACCTTGATCTTGGAAGGGCGCACGGCGGCGCGGCCCTGATTGCCGACATTTTTTCTAAGCTCGGGGAGATAGACAACGATCTCAGCGAGAACACTCTCGTTGAAGCCGGCACAATCGATCCTGAGGATGTGGGACATATTGAGGACCGGAACCTGCTGGATGAGGGCGAGGATAATGACTGGCTGAAAGCCCTGAGAGAGGAAGGGATATTTCTCTCATTTCCGCTCGATATCGATTTCGCGATGCTGAGCGCTTTTCCAGAGGGGTATCAGCATCCGAACCCCGGAGGCCACGGCCCGCGCAGCAGTGCCGAAGCGATTCGCGAGAAGAAAGCGGTTACCCTGAAAACCGGCGGCAATCCTGAGTTGTACGATGACTACGATGACGAGTTTAAATGGTATCCTTACCTGTTTCTGAGCCGAAGCAAGCCGGGAACGCATATCACTGCGCTCACCCGTATCGAAGAAGATACCGAATTAGCGAACAATGCACCGCCGGAGCTAAAAGCGCTCATCAACTATTTGAAGAAAAAGATCGGCCTTGAGGACGATGAAGAATGAGCCTCGTGCCACCCGGTGACTGGAACCCTCAAGGGGTGGCTGATCTCGAGCCGCGCGCATGGGAAGCACTGAGACAGACGGCGCAAAGCATTCTCGTTACCGCAGGGGCAGGAGCAGGAAAAACGGAGTTTCTGGCGCAGAAAGCAACTTACCTTCTACAGACCGGTTTGTGTCCCGCACCGAAACGCATCCTCGCCATCAGCTTCAAGCGCGATGCAGCCAGCAATCTGGCAGAACGGGTAACAAAGCGCTGTCCGCCTAAGCAAGCGCGGCGTTTCACCTCCTATACCTTCGATTCATTCGCAAAGGGCCTTGTTGATCGCTTTCGCGCCGCGATTCCAGAACCCTATTGCCCTCCGGCCGGCTACCACATCGTGACGCCGCGCAGGCAGGACTATGCGGATTTTCTGGACACTTACAATTTCCAAGGTGTGAACGCCCAGCAGATTGAGCGTGAGATAGCAAGGGTGCGATTGCCGGTCGCCAATTCGGGCTCGGAGCTTCAGCGAGCGGTCGCCGAGTATTGGCGCGCCCAATACAACGACTATGGCCAGGTTTCACTGTCCTTTCCGATGCTTAACCGGCTTGTCGAATTGTTGATCCGGGAGAACCCGTATATCCTCAAAGCCTTGCGTCTCACATATCCAGTCGTGTTTCTCGATGAGTTTCAGGACACAACTTTCGCCCAGTTTCAGCTTCTGCGTACCGCGTTCGGTGGCAGCGAGGCCATATTCACAGCCGTGGGAGATGACAAACAGCGCATAATGGTATGGGCGGGAGCTATGCCAGACGCTTTCGCCCAATTCGAGCGACAGTTCGGCGCGCAAAGGATCTCTCTCATCTCCAACTGGCGCTCGCATGAGGAGCTTGTCCGGATTCAGCATGTGATTGCAAACAGGATTGATCCCACCGTTGAGCAGCCCGAGGCCCGCGCCGTTCGGCTGGTTGATGGTGATGTTGCAGCGATCTGGGAGTTCGCGAACGAGGATGAGGAAAGCGATTGCCTCGCACAATGGATCTATCGCGAGGTGCAGGCGGGCAATATCGAGCCGCATGATGTTGCCATTCTCGTGCGTATGCGCGCTGACGAAGTGGAGGGCAAGCTTTCGCCTGCATTCAATGCGCGTAGCCTCAGGCTGCGGAATGTCGCACGCAATGTTGGCGACATCGCGATCCAAGACCTGCTTGGCGAGGAGCTGACTCAGGTGCTCTTGCGCCTGATGCGTCTCGGGGTTGCGGAGAGGAGCCCTGAGAACTGGAATGCCGCTCTGCGGGACTTGCAATTCCTCGAAGCGATCGATCCCTCTGATGAGGCAAGGCAGCGGCGCCTGCAAGAGCGCCTTCAAGTGTTTGTCCGTGAGATTCGAAGGACATTGCGGCGCCTTGAGCCAATACCGGACTCTGCAACCCCATCGGCACGTGCGGCCCTCGACTTCATTGGGGCGCAGGTTCTGCGCCGGGCTTTTCCTTCCTATCAGCGTCAGCCTGATTTTGATCGGGTTTGGAACGGGTTCGTGCTACTCCTGCGGGAGTGCCTCGCGCACGCTGAAACATGGTCGGATGCGCTCGATGACTTCGAGGGGCTTGGTCAAGTTGCGCTCATGACGATTCACAAGAGCAAAAGCCTAGAATTCCACACTATGATTTTCTATGGGCTCGACAATCAGACATGGTGGAGCCTCACTCCCGATCGCACGGAGGAGCTAAACTCGTTTTTCGTGGCCTTCACTCGCGCGAAGCAAAGGGCTTTCTTCACGCTGTGCATTGAGCGCGGCCAACCTGTGATCTGGATTGAAAACCTTCTTGCTCCGGCTGGAGTCCGTCGCGTCCATTTCTGAGGATTTTAGGAAACCAAAGACATGATAATATTGTCGCGGCGATTCATGCGGGCTTATTTTTTGTGGCTGAAATTCGCTCGGAGAGAGAACAAATGGCTGAACTTCATGGGAGGCGGGGGCCCAGGGCGCTAGGACAACTTTAAGAATCGAAAATAGGGACAGGGGCAGGGATCATCATTACTGCAGCCCCAAATCTGTTATAATTCCGCAGGCGCGCAGGGCACTATTTAGACATGGTAAACAGGACTGTCTGTGATGCCGAGCGCGGAGGAATGGAGAAAATAAGGGCATAGCTTAAAAAAATGACAATATCAGCAGATGGCACAAAAAAGAGCAATCATCCAGTAAAGCTTGTGCAGTATCTTAGTTTCTCTGTACTGGCAATTCTAACTGGTTACTCCCTTTATAATAAAAAATATTCCTGCTTCGATGTGCTCGGAGCAATTTCGATTTTGCCTATCATTTACATATTTAATTAGTTTCTGTTGCTAAAGCCATTTTTTTCAGTCCCCAACTTTTTCCATGATCATTCCAGGAGCGATTTTTTCTTTAATCGAGTTGTTTCAATCATGAATTCCTTTCAAATCGCCCTTCCATGCCTTTTTTTGAAAACACCTCTCCTGAAACCCTTGAAGAGCCCCCATTGTCAGGCCATTGTTCTTACGTCCCTGCCAGGATTACGAGGTTATGGCAGAAGACGGCGCACCCCACGCTGGAGGTAAAATTCTTAAATCCCTTAAAAAGGCACCTGCCGAGCTTATAGGCCCGTTTTAAGGCGGAGATTGTCCCCTCTATGCCCGCCCGGAACCGCTGCCCGGCCTTGAACTCTTCCGAGCTTTCCCTCGCGTCTTCTTCGGCGGTACGCCGACCTTTTTTGCAGATCGACACTGTGCCGATTTTTCCCGAAAGACTCTTGATCTGTTCCATACTTTCGTAAAAACCCTTGTCCCCGGCCAGCACGGCGGGCCCGCACCCAAATACCTTGCCATGCGCGTCCAGGCTCTCTTGTATCAGGTCCTTGTCCGCCCTTTGTTTGGCCATCGTTTCATAGTGAATGATGAATTTTTCGCCGGTCTCAACCAGCAAAATCTTGTGCCCAAACTCTATCGGCTTCCCGGCCTTGCCCCTTTTGATCAGCTCCGTGTGGTCCTCAAAAAGGCTGAAGACTTTCTCGGCAGACGGGACCTGCTCCCCATTGATTACGCGCCTTTCAGCCTGATTCGTTATTTTTTTTGCTACCGGCAGATAGCGCCTAAGCTCCGATGCAATCGCCATCGCCTTTACGTCAAATCTCAGGGACAGCAGCCGCCACGCCAGCTCGCCCGTTTCGACAATCCACTTTACACGATCAATCAACTTTCTGTAGACGCTTTTTATCTTGCGCTGGGCATCTTTGGCCTTCTTATCGCTGTTGCGGACAATATAAAGGGCCAGCTTCTTTATCTTCCTCGTGTGAAACCTGTGGGCAAAGCCAACTTGCCTCAACTCATCGCGGCTTCTTTCATCAGCCGGGACAGGGTCCTGTAACTGTCCCATAGAAGCGAGGAGTCCGTTGGCCAGTGGATATTGGTTTCATATGCGGTCGTGTCCAATCGCAATTTTTCGCCAGTTATTTTTTCTTTTTTTTTAGCATACCCGCCAAGAACTTCATTAATCGCCTTCCATGTCTCTTCCGACAGGGCCGTAAATGCCTTGCATAAAAACGTATAGTCCATCATCTCTTTGTTCCCGAGCTTGATGAAACTCCTCAAAAATTCGCTGTTCTCCACCGTTATAACGGTTTCGCGATAATCAGATTGCTCCATGAACATCACTATTATCGAGCGCAGCATCTGCTCCGAGGTGTAGCCCCCTCTGCCATATTTCGACTTCGAAAGAGCTTTGCTGAAATCCCCGTGCGCTATGTCCAATATCTTCGGATTGGCCTCAAGTATCTGCCCTATCGCCTCGTATTTCGCCCGGCACTCCCGAACTACCTTTAAATTCGATTTCCCGCTGAAATCCAGGTATTCTTGCTTCAAAGCTTTTTTGCGCAAGGCCTTCTCCTTTTTTCCGAAGATTGATCGTCATCAATTATAAAAGGAGCAGGCTTCTTTTTTGCCAAAAATCTATCCGCAACAGAAACTAACTAAATGTAAAGAAGCGTTGGCCGCACTACACTAGAAGCTCCCTTACCGTGTAAATTGGAATAGACAAAACTCCGGGGAACTTTTTGATTCCCCGGATTACCTTTATCTTCAAAAATATCACCTGATAATCCGCAGTTTCGTTTTTCTGAAATTGGTGGGAATTACTGTTTGAGGTAAGATGGATAAAGTGGACACCAAAGTCGTATAACAAAATACCACGATGGAGGTGTCAGAATGAAGGGAATCCCGCAGGGGAGGTACACGAAGGAGTTTCGGGTGGAAGCGGTGAAGCTGG
>JAJYJK010000057.1 GCA_021789555.1 Nitrospirota bacterium | reverse complement strand
TTGCTGTCAGTGGAGGTGTGGGGGGACGGGTTATAAAAAAATAATGCTGTTTACCGGCTTCACCGGATATGAGAAAATAACATAATCTTGAAAACGAAAAAAAGACTCGACCTCCTGGTCTTCGAACGCGGCCTTGCGGAAAGCAGACAGAAGGCGGCGGCGCTCATCCTTGGCGGCATGGTAGATGTGGACGGGGCACCCTGCACAAAGGCCGGTCAGATGGTGGAGGAATCCGTGGAAATCCGCGTCAGGGCCGGTGAGCAGTACGCAAGCAGGGGGGCATTGAAACTGAAGGGCGCGGCCGAAACCCTCGGCGTCGCCTTTGCAGACAAGATTGTGATGGATGTGGGCTGCTCCACCGGCGGGTTTACCGACTACATGCTCCGGATGGGCGCCAGGAGGGCGTACTGCATCGACGTCGGTTATGGCCAGCTCTACTACAAACTGCGGGAGGACCCGCGGGTCCGGCTGTTTGAAAAAACCAATATAAGGCATCTCGAAAGAAGCGCCATCCCCGAAGAGATCGACCTGGCCACAATCGATGTCTCGTTTATCTCCCTGAGACTCGTGCTCCCGAAGGTGATGGAATTCATAAAACATGGGGGCGAGATACTTGCGCTCGTGAAGCCCCAGTTCGAGGTGGGCAGAAACGAGGTGGAAAAAGGGGGCGTCGTCCGGGACGAGGCAAAGAGGAAAAAAGCGGTCATCGAGGTCAGCGAGGCGGCCGCGGCCCTGGGGCTTAAGCCAGTAGGCCAGTACGAATGCGCGGTCCGCGGGCAGAAAAAAGGCAACATAGAGTATTTTATATATCTGAGGAAGGATGAAAGATAAAGAGGGGATTTACGGGGACGCGGGGGACCTTTCGGACACTGAGCTTGATATACTCCTGGATGAGGCCGAAGAAGGCGGCGAGCAGCCGGCCGAAAGGCAGGAGAGGCTGTCGCTTAAAATCCAGAGGCTTTCAGTGGGCGAGAAGATACGCGTCTCCATGAGAGCTGGAAAAGAGGCGCGCTCTTTGCTCTTGAAGGATTCCAACAGGCAGGTGGTCCTCGGGGTCATTGGAAACCCGAAGGTCACGGCATCCGAGATAGAGATGGCCGCGCGCATGCGCTCCATCCCGGAGGAGGCCCTGCGGGAGATAGCCAGGAGCAGGGAATGGATGAAAAATTACGACGTGGTCCATAACCTTGTAACAAACCCGAAGACCCCGGCGGGAGTGGCCGTGGGGCTTTTGCCCCGGATGAGGCAAAAGGACCTGGAGTTCATCCAGAAGAACAAGGAAATACCCGATGCGGTGCGCGCGGCCGCCAAAAGGCTCACCCTCGCCAGAAAGAAAACCCGCTGAGGCATTTTTAACCCACCCGCCCCCGGAAATCCCAAACCCACTTTCATGACGCAGGCCCCTGGAAAATCCGCTCATTGGAAAATCGGTAGTGTCTCAGTTTGCCCCGCCCGCCGTCTGGATTAAGCAAAGCCCCTATGCCATAATAGGAATATGCCTAAAGGCCCGCAAGGACAGAAAAGACCCGCCGATGTAATCGGATGCGCTATCAAGGTCGCCAAGATCGCCACTGGCGAGATTGAGGAAAAGCCCGATCTTAAGGAGTACGCCCGAAAGGGCGGGGTGAAAGGCGGGAAGGCAAGAGCGGAAAGCCTCTCGGCCAAGGAGCGCAAAGAGATTGCCCGCACTGCCGCAAAAGCAAGGTGGGGTGGAAAAAAGTAAAGCAAATATTGTATTATCCCCCGGCATGCCGAATGCGAATGTCATAGTCGAAAAACAGCTTGAGGATAGGCTGACTGACCTCCAAAAAGAAACGGGCGCTGATGTGCTGACCTTAGTCAGCCCTATCTTTGGCGGGCTTGAAGAATACCTGAGAGATTCAATCGAAGAGATAGAAAATAAAAAAAAGAAGCTTGCCATTGTTTTAGAGACCACGGGTGGCTACATAGAAGTTGTGCAGCGGATGGTGGACACGATAAGGCATAACTATAGGCTAGTAGAATTTATAATCCCCAATTCTGCCATGTCTGCGGGGACAGTATTCGCCATGTCCGGGGATGAAATATACATGGATTATTTTTCTATTCTTGGACCGATAGACCCGCAAATTGAAAAAGGCGATGGCTTTATCCCGGCACTCGGATATTTAATTCAGTATGAACGCCTCATCAGGAAATCGCAGAATGGGGGGCTGTCTCTTGCCGAAATGAGTTATTTAGTTGAGAGATTCGACCCTGCGGAGTTATACGCCTATGAACAGGCCAAGGAATTGTCCGTTGCACTCCTCAAAGAGTGGCTCGTTAAATATAAATTTAAAAACTGGAAAAGAACTGAAACGAGGGGTGTCCACGTAACCAAGGAAATGAAAAAAGCCAGGGCCGAAGAGGTGGCAAACAAATTGAACGATACCAATTTTTGGCACTCCCACGGCAGAGGCATTTCAATGGAAATTTTAAAACGGCATTTGAAGTTGCTAATAGTCGATTTCGGCGCTACAATTCCTTTAAGAGATGCGATTAAGGCTTATCACAGGCTGCTTATGGATTATATGATTAAGCGGGGTTATAGGGCGATAATTCACACCCAAGGGAATCTTAAACCTTTAATCGCTCAGAGAGGGTGAGGAATGAAGAGGTCAAAAAATTCTGAAAAATTCAAAGAGTTGGACATTGGGGAGCTTTGTAAAAAAAATCCCCAAATAGACCCGCAACGCCTTGAGGAATCTCTAGTACTTTTGAGATTGATAAGGGTGGGCAGAAAACGGGCGGAGTATGACTTAGTTAGTCCTTTTGCGCGCCGAATTTACGCAAGCACCGAATAAAACTTTTCACAAGGAATTTTGAACTAAAGGCCCACTAAGGGCCTTTTTCTTTGCTGTAATTAAAATGAAAAAAATGCTTGTGGACGCTGGAAACGCTTGCTCTGAATATCAGGACAAAGTTTTCCGCAATCTTCAATGTAAGCGGCTCCAGGTAGATGAAAGCTGGTCTTTCTGCTACTCCAAAGACAAAAACGTGCCCGAAGGACATGAAGGCGAGTTCGGGTTCTGCCGGATTCACAAGAGCCTGAGAATAACCCCGGCAATGGAAGCGGGGGTTACAGATCACGTCTGGAGTATTGAGGAAAGCTTAAACTTATTGGGTTAAAAAGCCCGCTATTTTTTAGGTAAGGCTTTTTTGGGCGTTGCGGTCAATTTAAATGTGCCCTAAATGGATTGCCACATCCGGATGAACCCAAGTGCCCTGAAGGGCGGGCGGCCCGCCTTTAATTGTTATGACCAGTTCCGAAACGGGAATTCCCGTTTCGGAAGATAATTCTACTAAAAATTCTTTTGTTGTTGATAACCTGCCGTAATCGTTTATTTTTTTGCCAGAAGCCTTGCCCATGGCTGTTGCATTTATATAACCATCCACAGCTCTTTGCTGGATAATTTCGCCACCGAATTCTCTAGAAATTAAAGGTAGTTTAAGCTGGGTCATATACCTCCTCCGATTCTCTTTTGACGGTATTATTTTGCTCCCGAAGCCGCTGGGTTGTCAAGAAAGCTTGCGGGATTCAAACTGAGACACTACCGGAAAATCCGCTCATGTCCTTATGTTTTGCTTTTGGGTTATAATATCGGGATATGGACGCGGTGGTGATTATCCCTGCCAGGTACCGTTCGAGCCGTTTCCCCGGCAAAGCCCTTGCACCCCTTAAAAACAGGCCCCTCCTCCAGCACGTCTTTGAAAAGGCAAAAGGTTGCCGGCTCGCCAAGGACGTTATAATAGCCACCGACAGCGCCAGGATACGGGAGGCGGCCGTCTCGTGGGGCGCAACGGCGGTCATGACCTCGGCCGACCACCCCTCCGGGACCGACCGGGTGGCGGAGGCCGCAGGCGCGCTTGAATGGGCCCAAGTCATCGTCAACCTCCAGGGTGACGAGCCCCTCATAAGACCGGAGATGATCGATGATGTTATAATGCTCATGGCCGATGACCCCTTGGCCGAGATCGGGACGCTCGTCCGCAGGATAGAAAACGCGGGGGAGTTCCATGACCCAAACGTCGTCAAGGTGGTCTTCGACGGCAACGGGCGGGCGATTTATTTTTCCCGCGCCCCGATACCTTTTGCAAGGGACGGGGCGGATTTCATGGACGGCGGCCCTGGCGTTTCCCCGTTCGCATACAAGCACATTGGCATATATGCATATCGCAGGGAGGTCTTGTTGAGGCTCGCGGCGCTGCCGCCCGCGCGGCTTGAGATGGTTGAGAGACTCGAACAGCTCCGCGCGCTCGAAGACGGGATGAGGATAAAAGTGCGGCAGACCGAGTTCGATTCCATAGGGGTGGACACGCCGGAGGACCTTCAGAAGGTGGAGAAATGGCTAAATTCATATTCGTAACCGGGGGTGTGGTCTCGGCCCTGGGCAAGGGAATTGCGGCCGCCGCGACTGGTGCGCTCCTTGAAAGCATGGGGCTAAAGGTCACCCTCCAGAAACTCGACCCTTACATAAACGTGGACCCCGGCACGCTCTCCCCCTTCCAGCACGGCGAGGTCTATGTGACGGACGACGGGGCGGAGACCGACCTGGACCTGGGCCACTACGAAAGGTTCACACACGCGAAGACCGGCAAGGGCAACAACTTCACGAGCGGGAAGATCTACTATAACGTCATCTCCAAGGAGAGGCGCGGCGACTACCTGGGCGACACCGTCCAGGTCGTCCCGCACATAACCGATGAGATAAAAAACGCGATAAAAGCGGTGGCCGGCGACTACGACGTCGTACTGGTCGAGATCGGCGGCACGGTGGGCGACATCGAGGGACAGCCCTTCCTCGAAGCCATAAGGCAGATGCGCTACGACGTCGGCAGGGAAAACGTCTTTTACATGCATCTGACCCTTGTGCCCTACATCGGGACCTCGGGCGAGCTGAAGACAAAACCGACCCAGCACAGCGTGATGAAGCTGAGGGAGATCGGTATCCAGCCGGACATGATCCTCTGCCGCACAGACCGCCCCCTGCCCGAAGGCGTGAAGAAGAAGATCGCGCTCTTTACGAACGTGGACTACGAATCCGTCATCGCCGCCCTGGACGTGGAGCACATATACGAGGTGCCCCTGATGCTCCATAACGAGGGGCTCACATCTTATGTCACAAAACGCCTGGGGTTACAGGTCAGGCCCCCGGAGCTTGGCGTATGGCGCAGGGTGGTCCAGAATCTCAGGGAGCCCGAACACCAGGTCACGATAGCCGTGGCCGGCAAGTATATCGGGCTCAAGGACTCATACAAGAGCCTCATCGAGGCGCTCACCCACGGCGGCATCGCCAATAGCGCGGAGGTCCGCATAGAGTGGGTCGACTCCGAACAGATCGAGGCCCACGGCCCAGGGAAATTCCTCGCGGACGTCGACGGAATCCTGGTGCCGGGCGGGTTCGGCTACCGGGGCATAGAGGGCAAGATAGAGGCCATAAGGTTCGCGCGCGAAAAAAAGATCCCTTTCTTCGGCATCTGCCTCGGCATGCAGTGCGCCGTCATAGAGTTTTCAAGGAACGTATGCGGCCTGAAGGCCAACAGCACCGAATTCGACGCCGCCTGCCCGGAACCGGTCATATACCTTATGGAGAAATGGTTCAATTTCAGGAAAGGCAGTTTCGAGATAAGGGACATGAATTCCGACCTGGGCGGCACGATGCGCCTCGGGGCCTATCCCTGCGTCCTCAAGGAAGGGACACACGCCTTCCAGGCATACGACGTCAGGGAGCTCTCCGAACGGCACAGGCACCGCTATGAATTCAACAACAAATACAGGGATGCGCTCTGCGGGCAGGGTATGTCCGTCAGCGGCACAAGCCCGGACGGCGAGCTTGTCGAGATAGTGGAACTCTCCGTGCAAAAACACCCCTGGTTCCTCGGCTGCCAGTTCCATCCGGAGTTCAAGTCGCGCCCGACGGAGCCGCACCCCCTTTTCAAGGCCTTCATCGGGGCGGCCCTGAAGGAGAAGCGCTCTTTGTTCCCCTCGGATGAAGCGGAAGAAGAGCCGCTTGAAAATGAAAAAACAGACCCCGATGAAGACGGCAAAGGTAAACATCCGCACTGAGGCCATCGGCGGGTCCGGCCCGCTGCTGGTGATAGCCGGCCCATGCGTCATCGAAACCGGGGAGGTGGCCCTCCACACGGCCGCCGGGCTGAAAGAGATATGCCGGGCTCTCGCCCTGCCCTTCGTCTTTAAAAGCTCCTATGACAAGGCAAACAGGAGTTCCCTTTCCTCCTTCAGGGGCCCGGGCATGGAGCGCGGACTCCGGGTGCTCGCCGACATAAGGGCCTCCCTGGGCGTGCCTGTCATCTCGGATGTCCACTCCGTAAGTGAGGTGGAAGCCGCATCGCGGGTCCTGGACGCCCTCCAGATACCCGCCTTCCTCTCAAGGCAGACCGACCTGATACTTGCGGCGGGAGGCACGGGCTTGCCCGTGAACATCAAAAAGGGGCAGTTTCTCTCCCCCTGGGAGATGAAAAACGTGGTGGACAAATTCACCTCGACCGGCAACCGGGGCCTCATGCTGACCGAACGGGGGACGGCCTTCGGGTATAATAATCTGGTCGTCGACATGCGCTCCATACCGGTGATGAGGGCATTCGGGTATCCGGTCATCTTCGACGCGACCCACAGCGTGCAACTGCCCGGGGGGCAGGGGACCGCCTCCGGAGGGCAGCGGGAATTTGCCCTCACCCTGGCGAAGGCCGCCGTGGCCGCCGGGGCGGACGGCGTCTTCCTGGAGGTGCACCCGGAGCCGGAAAAAGCCTTATGCGACGGGCCCAACATGATAGCCCTCGACGACGTCCGGGGATTTCTGGAGGCGCTTAAAAGGATAAAAGAGGCCGAGGAGTGAAAAAAAGGCGTTCCCGTTTGCTCGATGAGGCAAAGAGGGTCTTGAAGGTGGAGGCCGACGCCATACTGGAGCTTATCGCCGGTCTGGACGAAGGCTTTCTAAAAACCCTGAGGATGATAGACAACTGCCGCGGCAGGGTAATAGTGACCGGCATGGGGAAATCCGGCCTCGTCGGGAAAAAGATAGCCGCCACTTTCTCCTCGGTCGGGGTGCCCTCGCTGTTTCTGCACCCGGCGGAGGCCATTCACGGGGACTTGGGGATGGTGGCAAAAGGCGATGTCGTCCTGGCCATCTCCAATAGCGGTGAGACTGAGGAACTGGTGGCCATAATGCCGCACCTGAAACGCTGGGACGTGCCCCTTGCCCTCATGAGCGGCAATTCCAGGTCCACTCTTGGCCGGGGGGCCGGCGCGGTGATAAACGTGGCGGTAAAGCAGGAGGCCTGCCCGTTTGGCATAGTGCCCACGGCCTCCTCCACCGCGGCCCTCGCCATGGGGGACGCGCTGGCCGTCGCCCTCATAAAGAAAAGAGGGTTTAGGCAGGAGGACTTCGCGTGCCTTCATCCGGGCGGCAGCCTGGGCAAAAAACTCCTGGTCACCGTCAAGGACCTCATGATATGCGGGCAGGCCATACCGTGCGTATCCCTGGGCACGCCCATGTCCGCGGTGATCGTGGAGATATCCTCGAAACGCCTGGGCATGACGCTGGTGCTGGACAGGGCGGGCGTTGTGAAGGGCATAATAACGGACGGAGACCTCAGGAGGGGGATCGAGAGGTACGGCAAGGAGCTTCTGGGGATGAAGGCCGGCGGGCTCATGAGCAAAAACCCGAAGAGCATCCGGGCCGCGGAGCTTGCCGCCAGGGCGCTGGCCCTCATGGAGGCGCATTCGATCACGTCGCTTGCGGTCCTGGGCCCCGGCGGCCGGGCGGAGGGGATAATCCAGATACACCACATCCTGAAAGAGGGGATAGCTTGAAAAAAGCGGCAGGCAGGGAAATTACCCCGGAGGCCCTCAAACAGAGGGCCAGGCGCATAAAGCTCGTCATCTTCGACGTCGACGGCGTCCTTACGGACGGCGGCATCATCCTCGACGGCGACAACAACGAATACAAAAAATTCAACGTGAGGGACGGCCACGGGATAAAGCTCCTCCAGAGGGCGGGCATAGAGGTGGCGCTGATAACGGGCAGGTACTCGACCGTGGTCGAAAAACGGGCCGCCGAGCTTGGCATAAGGGAGGTCTACCAGCGCCGCATCGAAAAGACGGGGGCCTACGAGGAGCTGCTCGTAAAACTCGCGCTCAAGGCGGAGGAGACGGCTTATGTGGGCGACGATATCCTGGACATCCCCGTGCTCATGCGCGCGGGCCTGCCGGTGGCCGTCGCCGACGCGCACGACGAGGCCAAAAAACACGCCCTCATGATTACCGCCGCGCGCGGGGGTTTTGGGGCCGCGAGGGAATGCGTGGAATTCATCCTCAAGGCCAAAGGTCTCTGGAATGAAATCATCGACGCCTACACTAAGATTTAACCTGCCGACCGTACTTACCTTAAGCAGGGTATTCGTCATACCCGTCTTCCTCATTGTCACGCCGGACTACCCGCATGTGGGCGCGTTTGTCTTCACGCTTGCCTCGCTGACGGACTGGCTCGACGGCTATCTGGCCAGGAAGACCGGGGCCGTAACCAAGTTCGGCATCCTGATGGACCCGATAGCGGACAAGTTCCTCGTCATCTCCGCCCTGGTGCTCCTGGTGAACCTGGCGAGGATTTCGGTATGGATAGCGGCCGTGCTCATAGTCAGGGAGTTTTTGGTGACCGCCCTCAGGGTCGTGGCCCTCTCGAAGGGCATGATAATCCCGGCCGAGATGGGGGGCAAGGTCAAGACCGTCTTTCAGTTCATCGCCATCGTGAGCCTTGTCCTTGGCGGCAGCCTGCTGGGCATAGACCTCTATGACCTGGGCACGGTCCTCATCTGGGTGGCCCTGGCGCTTTCCGTCTTCTCCGGGGTGAAATACACCATGTCTTTCTGGAGGCAGACGGCATAGCCATGTTTGCCGGGCCTTTGCTTCTGCTGTGTTCCTATGTCCTGGGCTCCGTGCCTTTCGGCGCAGTGATTGCCGGGTTGAAAGGCGTGGACCTTAAAAAAATCGGCAGCGGCAACATAGGGGCCACAAACGTACTTCGGGGCGTTGGCAAAGGGGCGGCGCTCTTTACCCTGCTTGGCGATTCCCTGAAAGGGGCCGTCGCGGTCGTGGTCGCCAGGAGCCTGGGCTTCGATGCCCTGTGGCAGGGGTTTGCCGGATTATGCGCCGTCCTCGGCCATAATTTTTCCGTTTTCCTTGGAGGCAGGGGCGGAAAAGGGGTGGCCACCAGCCTTGGCGTGGTCGCCGTCCTTGCCCCCCTCGCGGCCCTCTTTGCCGTTTGCTGCTGGCTCGCCGTGGCCTTATTGACGAGATTTTCATCGCTTGCGGCATTGGTCGCCTTTGCGCTTCTTCCCCTGTTCATCCTGGGGACCGGCGGGAAGGGGCCCGTGGTTTTAGTGGCGGCGGCCCTGACGCTCTTGATTCTCCTGAGGCATCTGGGCAATATAAAGAGGCTGCTTGGAGGCAGGGAGCGGAGAATAGGTGAAAAGATTTAACTTTTTTATTTTTACCGCGGCGCTGGTCCTCGGGATGCTGGCGTTTGTCGCCCCCGGGCCCGTCCAGGCCGGCAATGCCCCTGCGATTGCCGCCAATAACGAGCCCCTGAGCTATGTCCTCATGGAGCGGGCCGCCAACGACCCGGCCCACTCAAAAACGCTCCTGGAGCAGGCGCTCCGGAGCGCTCCCGATTTCCCCCCCGTCTACTTCAGCCTCGGGGCGGCGAGCCTCAGAGAGCTTCCGGGCGGGCTCGTTTCGTGGTTCTATTATGTGGTCGAGGGGATCGAGTCTTACGGGAGGAACTGGTGGTGGTCGATAGACCTCTCGGGGCTTGTCGGCTTTTCCCTCATCGCCTCTTTTTTCGCGAGCCTCTTTGTCACCGTCTGCCTGAGGCTCCCGAGGGAACTGCCCCTTCTGAAACATGACATCGGCGAGCAGAGAAAACAACTCCTGCTCCTGCTGGCGCCCGCGGTCTCGGCCTTCTTCGGCCCGGGGCTCTTTCTTGCATCCCTGCTGCTGCTGCTGGGCATGTACTTCCAGCGGCGCGACCGCGTCCTGGTCTATATCGTGATGCTCTTTTTCGCCATTGTGCCCTTTGTCAGCGGATGGGTGAAGGGCGTCTATCTTGTATCGGACCCCGAGATGCGGGCCGTCGTGGCGGTAAACGAGGGCACGGACGATTCCCTCGCCTTAAGCGCGCTTGCGGGCAGCAGGGATTTTGACGGCCTGTTTTCCTACGGACTGGCCCTCAGGAGGTCCGGGCGGCCCTCGGAGGCGATTGTCGCCTACAGCGCCGCCATCGAGAGGCAAAAAGACCCCCGGGGGTATGTGGACCTGGCCAACTGCTACATGCAGCTTGGCGATTCCCGCAAGGCAGACGAGCTTTATACGGCATCCATCGGGATCAAACCGACGGCCTCGGCCTATTTCAATCTTGCCCAGCTCAATCGAAACCAGCTCAACTACGAAAAGGGCGGCGAGCTTTACAAGCAGGCCGCGGCCCTCGACCCCGCGAAGGTCACTGCCTTTATGGAGCGGGCGGGCCAGAACGCCGGCAGCCTGCTGATGGACGACACCCTGGGCATGGGCGATTTCTATTTGCTCTTCGATAAGGCGCGTGCAGGCGTCCCGTCCGGGGCCCTCGGCGAAGGCCTGCTCTGGCCAGTCCTCGCCCTATGGCTGGGGGTCTTCTTGTATTACGGGAAAAAGGGCCGCATGAGGGCATTCCGGTGCTCCCGGTGCGGGCGGATTCTCTGCGAAAGGTGCGAACGGGAGCCCTACTGGGGGCGGATGTGCAGGGACTGCTATCAGAGCCTTGTACGGCTGGAGGCGCAGGACCCCAAAAAAAGGGTGGCGAAACTCCTGCAGATCCACGGCGGCCAATTGAGGCGCGGCGCCCTCATAAGGACGCTGGGATTTGCGCCCCCGGGCATAGCCTATATTTACGGCGGCTATATCCTGCAGGGGATGCTCCTGCTCTGGGCCTTCCTGTTCTTCGCCGCCGCCTGGATGCTGGACCCGCTTTTCGCCACCGGGCTGGGGGGCGGCAGGCATTCCTGGCTTGACGCCGTCTCCGCCGTCTTTTGCGGGCTTTTATATGTGTTGTCCCATATCGGCATCAGGAGGAGGCAGGGTCGGGAATGGCTCTAGAGGGCACGCTCAAGGAATTCGGCCTCACCGACATACTCCAACTCATCTATTACCAGAGGAAGACGGGGATACTCACCGTGGAGGCGGGCTTCGACCGGGTGAGGATATTCTTCTACGAGGGCAACATCGTCTTCGTGGAGTCCAGCAAGCGGGCGGAATCGAGGATGGGAAAGCTCCTCCTGAAAAAGGGCCTGATAAAAGGCGAAGACCTCGAAAACGCGCTCCGGCAGCAAAAGACGACCGGGGCCAAGCTGGGCAACATCCTTGTAAGGATAGGCGCCATCTCCGCGGACAGCCTGAAGGAGACGCTCGTGCAGCAGTTCACGGAGCTGATCAGCTATCTCTTCACCTGGAGGCAGGGCCGCTACGAGTTCAAGCCCCAGGGCATCCCGATAGACAAGGACGTCCCCATATCCCTGGATACGCAGCATATCCTGATGGAGGGGCTGAGAATACTCGATGAATGGTCCCAGGTGGGGGGCAGGATCACGCTTGAGAGCGTCTTTGAAAAGACCCAGGCGCATGGCGAGCCGGACAAACCCGTGGAACTGACCGGGTCCGTGGAACTGACCGAGATAGAAAAGCAGATTTACGACCTCGTGGACGGCGACAACGACGTAAGCGCGATTGCAAACATAAGCGGGATGGACAGTTTCAGGATATCAAAGGCCCTTCTGGACCTCTACGAGAAGGGGCTCATAGAAAAAAAGGGGGGGGCGGAAGCGGCGTTTGCCCCGGCGGAAAAAAGCGCCCCAAAAAAGGGGCGCCTGCCCGTCCTGCTCGTGGAGGGGCTACTGGCCCTGCTTTTTCTCATCTCCATCTCCGTCTTTTATATTGGATACTCTGCCAGCCCGGCATTTTCAAAGAAGTATCTGGCCAGCGAAGAGATCGACAGGCTACGGTTTCTGACCGAGGTCTACAAGGTCGAAAACGGCAGGTATCCCGCGAGTCTCGAACACGTGGGCAATACGACGGACCCGTGGGGCAACCCCTATTTCTATAAGGTCACGGACCCCGGAAGCTTCGTGCTCTTCTCCGCGGGCCCGGACGGCGCCGCCGGGACGAGAGACGATATCTATTGAGCCGAAGGGTATAATGTTTTTTGTGAAATCCCGCCGCAGGCGGGATTGGGAGAGGGTGTTAAGTTATGCGTAAGGCCGTTGTGCTTCTAAGCGGCGGACTGGATTCCTCGACGACCGCCGCGATAGTCAAGGAAGAGGGTTTCACGCCCTTCGCCCTTAGTTTCAGCTACGGGCAGCGGCACAAAAGGGAGCTTGAATCGGCGCGGGCCGTGGCCAAATATCTTGGCATCGGCGAACACCTCGTCATGAGTTTCGATATGGGCCTCATAGGCGGCTCCGCCCTCACCTCCGCGATTCCAGTGCCCAAGGGAGGGACCTCCGCGGCGGAAGGGGCCATACCGCCCACCTACGTGCCCGCAAGGAACACTGTATTTCTCTCGTTTGCCCTCGCCTGGGCGGAGACGCTGAAGGCCGCGGACATATTCATCGGGGCAAACATAATGGACTACAGCGGTTACCCCGACTGCAGGCCGGAGTATCTGAGGGCGTTCGAGGCGATGGCGAACCTCGCCACCAAGATATCGGTGGAGGGGGAGATAAAGTTCAACATAAGGGCCCCGCTTCTCTACATGACCAAGGCTGAGATAATCAGGAAGGGGAGCGGGCTGGGGTTCGATTATTCCCTCACCTGGAGCTGCTATGACCCGGAGGCGTCCGGCCGTCCATGCGGCAGGTGCGACAGCTGTCTTTACCGCGCCAAGGGGTTTAGCGAGGCCGGGCTGCCCGACCCTCTGTTGAAGCCCTGAAATTGAAATAATGGCCGCCCCTGTGATATTTTAGAGGTTATGCTGCGGATGAAAAAACTTAAGATAGGGCTTCCGAAGGGGAGCCTTCAGGAGTCGACCCTGAAACTCTTCAAGAAGGCGGGCTATCACATCTCCGTCTCCTCGCGCTCCTACTATCCGGTCTTCGATGACCCACAGGTGCAGGCCATGCTCATAAGGGCGCAGGAGATGGCCGGGTACGTTGAAAAGGGCATACTGGACTGCGGCCTCACCGGCAAGGACTGGATACTGGAGCAAAACGCGGACGTCCACGAGGTGGCGGAGCTGATCTATGCGAAAGAGGGGCTGAAACCCATAAAGTGGGTGGTGGCCGTGCCGCAGGACTCGCAGATAAAGAAACTGAAGGACCTGAACGGCAAACGCATCTCGACCGAGCTTGTAAATTATACGAAGAGATATCTGAAACAAAACGGGGTAAAGGCGGACGTGGAGTTTTCATGGGGGGCGACCGAAGTGAAACCGCCGTACCTGGCCGACGCCATCGTGGAGCTTACGGAGACCGGCAATTCGCTGCGGGCCAACAACCTTCGGGTGGTGGACACGATGCTCATCTCCAGCACCCGCTTCGTGGCGAACAAAAAGGCCTGGAGGGACCGCTGGAAGAGGCAGAAGATGGAAAACATGGTGCTGCTGCTGGAGGGGGCGCTGGCCGCCGAGGAGAAGGTCGGCCTGAAGATGAACGTGCCGGCGAAATGTCTGAACGCGGTGATGAAATGCCTGCCCTCGATGAACTCCCCCACTATCTCGATGCTCACAAAGAAAGGCTGGTACGACCTGGACGTGGTGATAGACGAGAGGACCGTGCGGGACCTCATACCGGATCTTAAACGCGCCGGCGCCACCGGGATAGTGGAATACCAGCTCAATAAAGTAATACCTTAAGGGCGCGAGCGTCAGACCCGCCCCTTCACCCACTCCTGCACCCCTCCCAAAAGGGGAATTTAGAGGCAAAAAAACTCGTTCTTGCCCGCGGTCATAAAAGGAAAAAGTCTTTACTTCTTCCGGCAAGAAACTCTCTTGATGCCTGAGGCCTGGTGCGGACTGCCCCCCGAAACCCGCGCCGGTTCTCCGCGGCCGCCGGGTTTCGACCCGAGTTTCGCCAATAGAAAAGCCAGATAGTGTAACTTCCCGTAAGTAAAAGAATTTTTAGCCCAAAGTTTGACTACCTAACTAAAACTATTTAAAAATCGTTATTAT
>JAJYJK010000108.1 GCA_021789555.1 Nitrospirota bacterium | reverse complement strand
GATAGCCTCCCTCTTCCGAGGGTGATTTCCCCCGGCCCTGCAGGCCGCTCCCTGATACTGCTCCGCTCCCAAACCGCAGCGTTTTTTTAGTGCCCTGTCCTTGATAATTTTCTCTCGGTGATCTCCTCGACTTCCAGGACGCCTTTTTCCATTTCTTCGGCCTGCTCGCCGTCGAAGAGCATGAGCATGGAGTGGAACTCCCCCATATGGGTCTTCTCCTCCCTGGCGACATCGAGCATTACCTTGCGGAGGTCCTCATTTTTCGTAAGCCCCGCAATCTGTTCGTAGAGGTTTATGGCGTCAAGCTCCGCCATTATCGACAGCCTTAAAAACTGCCTGTCGGCGTCTTCGGGATTTTTTATAATGGCCGCTATATCCTTGATGTCCGCACCGAACATTTTTCGCTCCTTCCGGCCATAAAAAAAGCAGGCCTCTTTTGTTTTTCTCAAAACCATTCTTGTATAACCGGGCGGGCCTGTCAAGGGCAAAAATTTGATTTCCGCCCACCCTCCCTATTTTTTTCTTATAGGGGCTTCGCCCCTGTACCCCAAACGGCAAAGAAAAGCGGGGGTGGGTCAAGAAAAAAAACCTCTTATATTATAAAATTCAATATTATCGTGAACATCCTCATAATAAATTCCTCGAGGGCTTACGGGGGGCTCGAAAACCAGACCCTGCATCTTGCCCGCGCGCTCCTGGCGAGGGGGCATGGCGTGGTGCTTGGATGCCCGGCCGGCGGCCCCGTTTATGAGAATGCCGTTGGGGCGGGGGTCCCGGTTGAGGACATCGCCTTCAGGAACGCGGGCGACCTGCTTGCCGCCCGCCGGATGCGAAAGATGCTCCGCAGGCACAATCCGGGGGTTGTCGTGGCCACGCTGGGAAGGGAATATTGGCCCGTGGCGCTTACGGCAAGGTTTTCGGGCCGGAAAGTGGTCTTTATCAGGCACATGGCGGACCCGCTTAAAAAACAGACCCGCTGGCTCGTCCGGCTGGCTGTGGACAACGTGGTCGCGGTAAGCGGTTTCGTAAGGGATGGCCTGCTTGAGGCCGGCCTGCCGGAGGGGAAGGTCTCGGTGGTCCATAACGGCATCGAAACAGGCAGGTTCGCCCCGCAGCCGGAGGTCAGAGAGGCCGCGCGGGCGGAATTTCACTTTTCAGACGGGGACCTGGTCATAGGCACGGCGGGGGCGCTCAATGCCGGCAAGGGCCTTTTCGTATTGCTGGAGGCGGTCAGGCGCTTTCAGAAAAGGCATCCTCAGTCGATAGTGAAAGTGCTCATGGCCGGCGAGGGCGAGGGGCGCGGGGAGCTTGAAAAAAGGGCCGGGGAGCTTGGAGTCAGGACGGTCTTCGCCGGAAGGAGGCTGGATATGGAGCGCATCTACCAGGCGATGGACATATTTGCCTTCCCCTCGATATGCCGGGAGACCTTCGGCATGGTGATAATAGAGGCGATGGCGGCCGGCCTGCCGGTGATTGCAAGTTCGGTCGGCGGCGTGCCGGAGATTATAAAAGACGGGGAAAACGGCATCCTCGTGCCCCCCGGTGATCCGGATGCGCTCGCCCGCGCGATTGAGCAGCTCTGCGCGCCCGAAGGGCAGTTGATAGCGGCCAACGGGAGCAAATCCGTGGAGGAGCGGTTTTCAGACCGGGCGATGGCCGCCCGGTTTGAGCAAGTCCTGAAAAAGGTTGTCATGTCTTATTAACAGTCTCATAATAGTTATGGATTCTTGCGCCCGCATGATATCTGCCTGGCTCTTTCGTTCGGTCGTTCGGTTCCGGGCGTATTCGGACGGCCTTGTTTAGATAGTCTTCAGGACGAAGGGCAAAAAATCGAAGGAATGCGGCGCTTTGTATCCGTCCGTTTACTCTCTCACTCAAGGGCCAGACGGATATCAGCCTTGCTGTTATAGGGGCGCGGGCAGGAGGTCTATTTTATATGGTCCTGTTAATAGGTGAGATTTCCCGCTCGTAAATCCTGTATCTCTTATACACATGCCCGCCGATCATCTCCGAGATGTAGATGATGGGCAGGTTGTCTTCGAGTATCCAGGAGAATTCTATCTGCTTGTATTTGTTGCCGAAACTCTTTATCCCTTCGAACCCCTGTCTTATCATGAGGGCCTCGACCCCCCGGCCCCTCCACTCCCGTTTTACGCCAAGGAGCATTAACCTGATGGCGTCTATTTTCCGAAAACGGAAGACGGCCTTTACTATCCCCAGCGGGGTCAGCCTGCCCCCGAGGACCCTCAGCACCTGGTTAATGTCGGGGACGATGCCCAGAAACCCCACGGGCTCTTCCCCCGCCTTGGCTATTATCGTAAGCTCGGGCACAAGGATGCCTTTTAGCTGCTTTGCCATATTGTCCACCTCTTCCGGGGTAATGGGGATGAACCCCCAGTTGTCCTTCCAGGAGGAGTTGTAGACGTCGCGGAAGATCGATAGCTCCCGGTTTAATTTTTTCATGTCAGCGAGGCGGACCGTCACGCCCTTTTTCTCAGCCATGGCGGCGACACGCCGGACTTTTTCCGGCAGCGGCAGCGCCATATCGCGGATATACGCGATTAAATCTTTCGCCTTTTTCATCCCTGAGACCTCCATGAGGTCGTTGTACCAGGGCGGATTGTACGGGGTCATTATCATGGGTGGATAGTTAAACCCATCGACCTGGAAGGCGCACTCCTCGTTGGTGGAAAAGCTCATGGGGCCGCGTATTTTCTTGAGCCCCGCCGATTTAAGCTCCGCCTCCACCCGGTCCAGGAGCGCCCCCGCCGCGGCGGGGTCGTTTACGGATTCGTAGAAGCCGAAAAACCCGGCCCCGTCCTTGTGGTATTCCAGGTGCCTTCCGTCTATCACGCTTGCGATGCGGCCCACCGCTTTTCCATCCC
>JAJYJK010000056.1 GCA_021789555.1 Nitrospirota bacterium | reverse complement strand
TTTTCAACAGGCTCTTTGACAGGGGAATGCGTCCGTGATCCTGATAAAGTCGGCTGAGGAGATGGCAGTCATGGCGCAGGCGGGCAGGATCTGCGCCCTGGCGCTCGAGGCCGTCAGAGGTATCATCGCGCCCGGCATCAGCACGAAGGACATTGAAAGGTTCGCCCATGACCTGATAAGGGAGAAAGGTGGGCGGTCGGCCTTCCTGGGCTACCGCGGATATCCGGCCAGCATCTGCGCCTCCGTAAACGATCAGGTCGTGCACGGCATACCCTCCGAGCGGAAACTGCGGGAGGGCGACATCATCAGCGTGGACCTGGGCGTCGACTACGACGGCTTCTACGGGGACGCGGCAAGGACTTTTGCAGTAGGCAGGATTTCCGAGGACGCCCAAAAGCTCATGCGGGTCACCGAGGAGTCTCTGGAGCTGGGCATCGGCAAGGCGGTCGCCGGCGGCAGGCTCTCCGACATCTCGCACGCCATACAGAGCCACGTGGAGACCAGCGGGTTGTCCGTCGTCCGAAGCTTCGTGGGCCACGGCATCGGCAGGTCCCTCCACGAGGAGCCGCAGGTGCCTAATTTCGGCCCGCCCGGCAAGGGGCCGAGGCTCCTCCGGGGGATGGCCCTGGCCATAGAGCCGATGGTGAACGCGGGGACCTGGAAGGTGAGGGTCTTGGAGGACGGCTGGACCGCCGTGACCGAAGACGGCAGCCTCTCCGCGCATTACGAGCACACGGTGATCGTGGATGAAGGTCGGCCGGTCGTCCTGACAAGGCTTTCATGACGTACCCAAAAGGGGCCCCGGGGCGGAAGTGGGGCGCGGCGCACCGGGTATAGGCATCGCCGCCGGGATGTAGGCATCGCCTCCCGGATATCGAAGAGGCGGCCGGCAGCGCGGCGGGCAGTCAGGGGCAAGGGGTGTTGCGGGGGGCGACAGCGGACTCGGGCGAATGAAACTGAAAGCTTGGACTTGACTAAGCTTTAATATGTCGGCTAGAATATATATTTGCTAAAAGACTAATATTTAATTGGGGCAGCAGCTAAAAAGCGGAGGGCAATGCCGAAGGAAGAAAATATAGAGGTCCAGGGGACGGTGCTCGAGACGCTCCCGAATGCGACCTTCAGGGTGGAGCTTGAGAGCGGGCAGGTCGTGCTCGCATACGTCTCGGGCAAGATGAGGATGCATTTCATAAAGATACTGCCCGGGGACAAGGTGCTCGTTGAGCTTTCCCCCTACGACTTGACCAGGGGAAGGATCACGTATAGATTCAAATAGGAGCGGCCGCATAAGGGATTTAGTGGAAGGGTTCGTTTCGGATAAAGGCGTGTCGCGGGCAGCTTTTTCAGGGCAGGCGGCTTGGAGGGGTCTTGTCTTCATTTTCACGCGGGAAGGAGCTTTTAGAGATATCATGAAAGTTCGATCTTCAGTAAGGCCGGTGTGCCAGAAATGCAAGGTCATAAAAAGAAAAGGTGTCGTGAGGGTGATCTGCGAGAACCCCCGGCACAAACAGAGGCAGGGTTAGGGCGATGGCGAGAATAGCCGGCGTCGACTTGCCGAAAAACGTTAGGGTGGAAGTGGGGCTGACGCGCATATTCGGCATCGGCCGCACGCTCTCGCAAAAAATACTCTCCGTCACGGGCATAGACCCGGGCACGAGGGTGAAGGACCTCAGGGACGATGACATCGTCAAGATAAGGACGGCGATAGAGCGCGACTACAAGGTTGAGGGCGACCTCAGGCGCGAAGTCGCGATGAGCATCAAGCGCCTTCAGGATATCGGCAGCTACAGGGGCGCAAGGCACAGGCTCGGCCTGCCGGTCAGGGGACAAAGGACGCGCACTAACGCCAGGACAAGAAAAGGGCCCCGCAGGGCCATAGCTGGCAAAAAGAAGTAAGGGGGCTTCATACCGGATGGCACAGAGGAAGAAAGCAGGCAAGAAGGAAAAAAAGAGCATCCCTTTCGGGACCGCTCACATACAGGCGAGCTTCAACAATACGATAGTGACCATAACCGATCCAAACGGCGGCGTGCTTTCATGGTCGAGCGCCGGGAGCCTGGGCTTCAAGGGTTCGAGGAAGGGCACGCTTTACGCGGCGCAGATGGCCGCCGAGGCCGCTGCCAAGAAGGTGCTTGAATACGGCATGAAGCAAATAGATGTCTTCGTGAAGGGCCCCGGAGTGGGGCGCGAGGCGGCCATCAGGGCGCTGCAGGCCGCCGGCCTTGAGGTCAACCTGATAAGGGACGTAACCCCGGTGCCGCACAACGGCTGCAGGCCCCCGAAGCGGAGGAGGGTCTGATGGCCAGGTACACCGGAGCCGACTGCAGGATGTGCCGCAGGGAGGGCGAAAAGCTCTTCCTCAAGGGCGACAGGTGCTTTACGGAGAAATGCTCCGTCGAGCGCAGGAAATATCCCGCGGGCCAGCACGGCCAGCGCAGGGGCAAGCTCTCCGACTACGGCTTCCAGTTGAGGGAGAAACAGAAGGTCAAGAACATATACGGGGTGTTGGAGAAGCAGTTCAGGCGCTATTTCGAGGTGGCCTCGAAAAGGAAGGGCGCCACCGGCGAAACCCTCCTTCAACTGCTGGAGCGCAGGTTCGACAACGTAGTCTTCCGGATGGGGTTTGCCACCAACAGGACCCAGGCCAGGCAGTTCGTCGGCCATGGGTTTTTCAAGGTAAACGGCAGGGCGGTGAACATCCCGTCCTTCCAGGTGAGGCCCGGAGACCTCGTCGAGGTGGTCGAGGCCAAGAGGAACCACCCCTACATTGAGGAGAACCTGGCGAAGGCCGAGCACAGGGGGCTGCCCGCGTGGATGGAAATCACCCCGGCCGCGCGCACGGGCAGGATAACGCACATACCCGCAAGAGAAGAGATACCCCTTGACGTCCAGGAACAGCTTGTCGTGGAGCTGTACTCCAAATAAGCAGTCCGGGAAGATAAAATTCGGGGTCATATAGAGGAGGCCTTATGGATCTGAAGAAAAAGGGTTTTCAACTGCCGGAAAAAATAAGGTTTGATGAAGAAACCCTGACCGATACATACGGGAAACTGATAGCCGAGCCCCTGGAGCGGGGCTATGGCACCACGCTCGGGAATTCACTTCGGCGGGTGCTGCTGTCTTCCCTGGAGGGCGCTGCCGTCGTCGCCGCCAGGATACGGGGCGCCGTCCATGAGTTCGCCCCGATCGAGGGGGTCAAAGAGGACATGATGAACATCATCCTCAACATGAAGAAACTGAGGTTCGTCATGCACGGCAACGGCATGAAGACCGCGACCGTAAGCGTGAAGGGGCCGGGCGCGGTGCTGGGCTCGGACATCAAGCCGGCCGGCGACTTGGATATACTCACGCCCGAGCAGCAGATAGCCACCCTGGACAAGGGGGCCGCGTTCGATGCCGAGATATACGTGAAAAAAGGCAAGGGCTATGTGCCGGCCGAACTGAACAAGGACGAGAACTTCTCGGTCGACACGATAGCCGTCGATTCGGTCTTCAGCCCCATAAAGAAGGTAAACTTCTGGGTGGAGCAGGCCCGCGTGGGAAGGGCCACCGATTACGACCGTCTGGTCCTCGAACTCTGGACGGACGGCAGCATAGACCCGGAGCAGGCGGTGACACAGGCGGCCTCCATCCTGACTGAGCACCTGAAATTCTTCATCCTGACCAGCGAGGACGAGCAGGAGGACGGCGAATCGAAGGCGTTTTTGTCTTCCGGCATAGTCGGGCTCGATGCCGACCCGGTCATGAACGAAAATCTCTCAAGGAGCGTCGATGAGCTTGAACTGAGCGTGCGGGCGCAAAACTGCCTGAAAAACGCCAACATCAGGACCATCGCTGAACTCGTCCAGAAGACCGAACACGACATGCTGAAAACCAAGAACTTCGGCCGCAAATCCCTGAACGAGATAAAGGAGCTTTTAAACAGCATGGGACTGAGGTTCGGCATGAGGATCAGCGAGGCGGTCCCGGACAAGATGGGGGAAGGAAATGCGGCATAAAAAGGCTGGAAGGCATTTCGGACGGACCGCAAACCAGAGGAAGGCCCTCCTGAGGGCGATAGTGAGCACCCTTATCCTGCATGAGAGGATAGAGACGACGCTTGCCAGGGCCAAGGAGGCCAGGGCCATGACCGAAAAGCTCGTCACCATGGGTATAAAAGGCGATCTCAATTCCAGGCGCGTCGCGCTCGCCGGGCTCGCCAGCAAGCCGGCCATAACAAAACTCTTCGCCGAAATAGCGCCCCGTTTCCAGGGCAGAAATGGCGGATACCTCCGGATCGTCCAGACCAGAAGAAGGATGGGCGACAGCGCGCCGATGGCGGTCATAGAGTTCGTGGATTACGAGAGCAGAAAGCAGGAGGCCGGCAAGCAATCCGAGCAGGAAAAAGGCAAGCGGGCCGAGCAGGAAAAGGAGAAAAAGTCCCCCAAGAAGGCTAAAGAGGAAAAGCAGGATAAATAATGAGCGACTGGCTCCTGGGATTGGCTGTCCTCGCCGTGTACCTGGTCCTGCAATTCATTGTCTTCCCCAGGATGGGAGTGCCCACCTGAGGGACTGCCCAGAAGGGGTCGTGCACACCCAAGAAAGGCCGGAAGCCCTGAACTTGGGCGGCCCTGAGCCTGTTTGCCCGGGCAAAGGGGTTTCATCGACAAAGCGCATCGGAGACGCCGGCCGCGGGACGTCCCCGATTGGCAAGTCCGGGGCCTTCAGTGGAAGGCCATTGACAAATAGAGGCGTTTTTGTGTATTTTCATCGGGGCGTGGAATTTCTTCATATCCTTTATCCGGACAACAAGCTGTAAAAAATAAATGGATAGCGAGCGTATTCCCGGCGGCTACAGGGTCAAGCGAGCGAATATGATGAAAAAAATTCCTTACATTAGATTCCCTGCGGCTTGCCGCGGGGAAGATCAATTAGCAAGAGGTTAGGCCTAGCCTACCGGCGATTTAAACTGCCAGCAAGCATTTCTAGGAGAAGACCAGCATGATGCAGGATGTTTCCATATCTGAACTCAAGGAAAAGACGATCGAGGAGTTGACCAAGGTGGCCAGGGAGCTCAAGGTGGACGGAGCAAGCGGCCTGAAAAAACAGGACCTGATATTCGCCATACTCCAGGCCCACGCGCAGAAGACGGGCAACGTCTTTGGCGAAGGGGTGCTCGAGATACTGCCCGACGGCTTCGGGTTTCTCAGGTCGCCGGACTACAGCTATCTGCCGGGGCCAGATGACATATACGTCTCCCCCTCCCAGATACGTAGGTTCAACTTAAGGACGGGCGATCTTGTTTCCGGGCATATAAGGCCTCCCAAGGAGGCGGAGCGGTATTTCGCCCTGCTGAAGGTCGAGGCCGTAAACCATGAGTCCCCGGATGAATCCGTCAGCAGGGCGTTTTTTGACAACCTCATCCCCTATTACCCCACGGAGCGTATAAAGCTCGAATACGACAGCGGGGACTACTCGACCAGGGTCATGGAGCTAATAACCCCCCTTGGCAAGGGGCAGAGGGGCATGGTAGTGGCCGCCCCCAGGACGGGAAAGACGATGCTGCTCCAATCCATTGCGAGGGCCGTAAAGAAAAACAACCGTGAGGTTCACCTCATAATCCTGCTCATAGATGAGAGGCCGGAAGAGGTGACGGACTGGAAAAGACAGGTCCCCTCCGCCGAGATCATAAGCTCCACGTTCGACGAGCCGCCGCAGAGGCACTGCCAGGTCTCGGAGATGGTCATAGAGCGCGCCAAGAGGCTGGTGGAGACGGGCAGGGACGTCGTCATCCTCCTGGACAGCATAACAAGGCTCGCCAGGGCCTATAACGCCATCATCCCCACCAGCGGCAAGGTCCTGTCGGGCGGGCTGGACTCCAATGCCCTGCAGAAGCCGAAACGCTTCTTCGGCACCGCCAGGAACATCGAAAACGGGGGCAGCCTCACCATCCTCGCCACGGCCCTCGTGGACACGGGAAGCCGCATGGACGACGTTATCTTCGAGGAGTTCAAGGGCACGGGCAACAGTGAGCTGCACCTGGACAGGAAACTCGTCGACAAGCGGATATTCCCCAGCATAGACATAAACGCCTCCGGCACGAGGAAAGAGGAGCTGCTGGTGGACAAGGAGACGCTGAGGAAGATGTGGATACTGAGGAAGGTGCTCTCCCCGCTGGGGGCGGTCGAAAGCATGGAGTTCCTGCTCGACAAGCTGAGGGGCACCAAGAGCAATAAAGAGTTTCTGGAGAGGATGAACCAGTAGCAGATGCAGCCAGCCCGGAGGCTGAAAGCCGTTGTCATCGCTGGCGCCCTTGCGGGGGCGCTGCTTGGCATGGGGACGGCCCTTTCGATGGACCTGGTCTACGACGCCTCCCTGGGGGGTTCATGGCAGCACGGCATCACAAGCGACCTGCATCGCTACTTCTCGTATAACGTATCCGAAACCAGCCTGATTGTCACCTTTATCTTTCTCGCCATTCTCACCGTCCTCGGGGCCTTTGGCGCGACGATGGGCGCCATCTGCGCTGTAATCGTCTATAAATTCCTGGAAATCCTGCTCAGGAAATGAAGCTCGAGGACGACCGTTACTGTTTTGCCTGCGGCGCGGAAAACCCAGGGGGTCTCCATCTGGCGTTTCAAGGCGGGGGCCGCGGGGTGGTTGCGTTTTTTACCCCCGCGAGACGGCACCAGGGTTACAAGGGCGTCGTCCACGGGGGCATAATCACCACCATGCTCGACGAGGCCATGGCCCATGCCGCCATAAAGGCTGGCCATTACCCCGTGACCGCGGAGATATCGGTGAGGTTCAGAAACGCGCTTCCCGTCGGGCAGCAGGTGCGGGTCGAAGGCTGGATCGAGGCGGCCGAGGGGGCGCCCGCCCGCAGACTCCTGGAGGCCGCCTCGGAACTGAAGACCTATCCCCAGGGCGGTCTCGTCGCCACCGCGAGGGCCAAGCTCATGCAACCCCTCTGATGCCTTGGGACCGATGAAAAAATTCATCGAATGCATAGAGGGTTTCGTCGAGCATAACCGGGGCCTGATCTTCCTCATCCTGCTGCTTATCGCCATTACGGGTTCAATCGTGGGCTACAGGTATTACTATTACATGAACGACTCCCCGGAGTTCTGCCTGACCTGCCACGTGATGCAGAGCTCCTTCCTGGGCTGGCAGCAAAGCAGGCACTGGAACATAAAATGCCAGGTCTGCCACAAGATGAGCATCTTCGAGCAAAACCGCCTCCTGATGGCCTATATCGCCCACGGCGAGATAGCGGGGCCCGAAAAACAGGAGCACGGCAAGACCGCGCCCTGGGAGGCCTGCCAGCAGTGCCACTCCGAGGACGTGAAGCAGGGCGCGAGCCTGATAAACCCCTACGGGCACGAAAGACACGTCCTCATGGAGAAGATAGGCTGCGAGAAGTGCCATGTATCGGGCCGGCACAATTTCCCCGCCGACGGCAGCGCCTGCCTCGGCTGCCACGCCGGCAGCCTCGCCCCCGCCCGGAAGCGTTCAAAGGCGTCCTCCTGCCTGGATTGCCACAGCTTCTCCTGACCGCCCCCTTGCGCCGGATGGACGGCGGGTCAGGCAGGCGGATATAAAAAGATTCGGGATCCCGCGCATCAAGATCCCCTTTACACGGGGTGCGCCTATCCAATATAATAGACAGTCGAGACTGAGTCTCAATATTATTAACTTGCAATTCCCTGTGGCTTCTACAGGGTGTCCACTAAACCCCTCCCCCGTGAGGGGGGAGAATTAGATACCCTGCGGCAAGCTGCGGGGTGGTTCATTTGGCGGAACTCCCTCCCCGGGGCGAGGGTGAAAGGCGAGGTTGAGAGAGGATATGTCAGGGAAGCTCACGGGAAGGGGAGTAAGCGGGGCCGGGGCAAGGGACGGGAAAATGCCCGGGGCCTCGCGGGCAAAAGAGCCGCTTAAGAGTATCGTCCTCATCGGTAATCCCAACGTGGGCAAAAGTGTCGTTTTCGGCCTTCTGACGGGCAAATACGTCACGGTCTCCAACTACCCCGGCACCACGGTCGAGGTCTCACACGGCAATATGAGCCTCGGCGGCAGACGCTACCTGGTCGTGGACACCCCGGGGGTCAACAACCTGCTGCCCATGAGCGAGGACGAACGGGTCACCAGGGACATACTGCTTGCCGGGCGCCCCGACCTTGTCGTCCAGGTGGGCGACATGAAGAACCTCAAGCGCACGCTCTGCATCACCATACAGCTTGCCGAGATGGGGCTGCCCGCCGTCCTCGATCTTAATATGGAAGACGAGGCCATGGACAGCGGCATCACGGTCGACAAGGAGGCGCTGGCGGGGATACTGGGGATTACCGTAGTCGGCACCGTCGCCCCTGAGCGGAGGGGAGTGAAGGAGCTCATTGCCGCCATTTTAAAGGGCGCGACGGCGCCGGAGGTCATTGTGGATTACGGCGGGGCGGAGGAGTATGTCGGAAAGATCGCCTCCTTTCTGCCGCCCTCGCACATCTCCGGCCGCTCGATTGCGCTCATGGTGCTGGCCGGCGACAAGAGCCTGGCCGGCTGGCTGAAGGCGAACCTCGATGATGAGGCGATAGAGGCGATTGAGGCCCTCAGGGACGAGTGCGCGCTGAAACTGGGCGCGCCAATGGGGCTTTATATAAACGAGGCCCGGCTTAAAAAGGCGGCGCAGATCGCGGCGGGCGTCTTTCAGAAGGTCCCGCGCAGGGAAAACAGGCTCGTCTCCATCCTGGGGAAGGCCACTATCCACCCGCTCTGGGGTTTCCCCTTCCTGCTGCTGGTGCTCTTCGGGCTTTATGAATTCGTCGGCGTGTTTGGCGCGGGCACGCTGGTGGATTTTTTCGAGCATTTCATCTTCGGCCGGTACTTAAACCCGATGTTCACGAAAGTCTTCGGGCTCGTCCCCGTGCCTTTTTTGAGGGACCTGTTCGTCGGCCGCTACGGCGTGATAACAATGGCCCTCACCTATTCGATCGCGATAGTGCTGCCAATAACGACGACCTTCTTCATAGCCTTTTCCATCCTGGAGGACAGCGGCTACCTGCCCCGGCTGGCGATCATGACCAACCGGTTTTTCAACATGATGGGGCTAAGCGGCAAGGCCGTGCTGCCGATGGTGCTGGGGCTTGGCTGCGGCACGATGGCCGTCATGACGACCCGGATACTCGAAGGCAAACGGGACAGGCTTATAGCGATATTCCTTCTTGCCCTGGCCATACCGTGCTCGGCGCAACTGGGCGTGATACTGGGCATGCTCTCGGCGCTGTCGATGAAGGCGCTGGCAATCTGGCTTTTGTGCGTCATCAGCATCCTGCTCGTGTCGGGCTGGCTTGCGGCAAGGATATTGCCGGGGGAGCGCTCCGAATTTTTCATGGAGATACCGCCCCTGCGGAAGCCCGCGCTTCGAAACGTCGCATTAAAGACTATGAACAGGGCCGTCTGGTATCTCAAGGAGGCCGTGCCGCTTTTCATCCTGGGCACCCTGGTATTATTCGTCCTGGACAAGCTCGATATGCTTCGCCTCATGGAGAGGGCGGCCTCGCCCGTTGTGGTGGGGGTGCTGGGGCTGCCGCCGAAGACCGCTGACGCCTTCATAATAGGCTTTCTCAGACGGGATTACGGCGCGGCCGGGCTTTTCGAGATGTCACGGCAGGGGCTGCTCACTCACCTCCAGTCCCTTGTGAGCATTGTTACGATAACCCTCTTCATACCGTGCCTGGCAAGCTTCTTCATCATCGTAAAGGAGAAGGGTTTCAAGGTCGCCCTTGCGATGCTGGCCATCATAACGCCGGCCGCGGTAGTCGTGGGCGGGATAATGAACTGGGTGCTCAGATATTTCAATGTGTCCGTATGAAGCACCCCGATTTACAAAAGTTCTCATAATAGAATATTGGAACCTATCTCAAAATCGTGAATCTTATGGAAGGGTTGAAAAAATGGATTCCCGCCTGCGCGGGAATGACAAAAAAGCTTTAAAGCGTGAGGAAAAGAGACGTCATGCCCGGGGTATTAATCGGGCGTCCATTTAAAAATGATTTTCAGATAGGTTCTAATAATTATGATAAAATTAAAAAATTAATGTTGTAAGGAGAAACTTTCTGATGCATGAGGACCTTTACAAGACACGCGCCGCGCCGGAGACCGAAAAGAGGCAGTTCGAGGACGAGGCCCTGGAGACGTTGTGGGAAATTCTGGAGAGGAGCGGCCAGGCCTCGTCGGGGGGCCAGGCCCCCCTGGAGCGGCTGACATCAGAGCTCAAGGATGAACCGGCCATCCTCGGGATGCAGAAGGACGGCCTCCTGACGATCAAGGACGGCAAGGTGGCCTTTACCGAGCCCGGAAGGCTTCGGGCAAGGGACATAACACGCAGGCACAGGCTGGCCGAAAGGCTCTTTGCCGATATCCTCGCCCTGCCCGAATATGAGGTGGACGCATGCAGGTTCGAGCACGCCATCAGCACGGAGGTGGAGGAGGCCATCTGCACATTCCTGGGCCATCCGCCGACCTGTCCGCATAACAGGCCGATCCCCAGGGGCAAGTGCTGCAAACTCTACACAAGCAAAGTCACCCCGCTTGTCGCCTCACTCGCCGATTCGCACGTCGGCGAGGAATTCAAGGTGGTCTTTTTGAGGACCCCGATGATAGACAGGCTGGCCGGTATCGGTCTTGTGCCGGGCGCGGTCATCAAGCTCATTCAAAAAAGGCCATCCTATGTGGTAAAAGTGGACGAGACCACAATCGCCGTGGAAGAGGAAGTGGCCAAGGGCATTTTTGTGAAAAAGGCATGAGCGTCAAGGGCCAAAAAACACCCAAAGGCAAGGACATTAACGATACGAAACCGCGCTATGGCGAGAAGGCGATTAAGGCGGCGGCCCTCGAGTTCTGGGACAACCCGGCCTCCGAGCGGGACTACGAGATAGACATAGAATTCCCGGAGTTCACCTGCCTCTGTCCGCGCTCCGGTTATCCCGATTTCGCGGTCGTCCGCATCCGCTACGTGCCCGGCAAGAAGATTGTGGAACTGAAATCCCTGAAACTCTATCTGAATTCCTTTCGCGGCGAACACATCTCGCATGAAGCGGTCATCAACCGGATATTCGACGGGCTTGAAAAGGGGCTTTCCCCCCGCTATCTCGAAGTGACCGGCGATTTCAATCCCAGGGGGAACGTAAAGACGGTCATCAGGGTCGCCACCCCCATGAGAGAACAGCCGTAATTAAAACACCCTCATAATTAATACACCCTCACCCAACCCTCTCCCTTTTTAGGGAGAGGGTTTTGCATACGTCAAAACCTTACGGTATCCAGCCCGGCACCGGTATTGCCTCTTTCGCCCTCTGAATAAAGAGCCGCAGTTTTTCGTGGTTTTTTATGCCGGGCTCCAGTTCCACGCCGGAGGAGACGTCGACGCCGTAGGGTTTTACCATGCGTATCGCCTCTGCCACGTTTTCCGGCGTAAGGCCGCCGGCCAGGATGATCTTGCCAAAGGGTTTTGCGTCGACGGCGATGCTCCAGTTGAAGATTTGGCCGGTGCCGCCGGGGGCGTCTTTTGTGAAAGTGTCCAGCAGGAAGGCCGAAACCCTGTAGTGCCTCATGGGCTCCAGATCGGTAAGCTCTTTTACCCGGATGGCCTTGATCGTCCTCCTTGGTATCTCGCACGCTTCAGGCGGCTCGTGGCCATGAAATTGGGCGGCGTCAAGGCCGAGCCGGTCCATTATCTTCTCGATTTCCTTTTTTTTCTCGTCGACGAATACGCCCACGGTGGAGACGAACGGGGGCAGGCGGAAGATGATCTGCGCGGCCTTGTCCGGCGCTATGTGCCTCGGACTTTTTTTGTAGAAGACGAAGCCCAGGGCGTCGGCCCCGAACTCGGCCGCCGCGAGCGCGTCGTCAAAATTGGTTATCCCGCAAATCTTGACCTTTACCATTTTTGAGCGGGCAGCACGCCCATAAGCTCGTTGATTTTTTTAAGGATGTCGGGGGATTTCATGAGGGCCGTGCCCACGAGGATTGCGTCAACCCCCGCGTCTTCGAGCCGCTGCACGTCCGCCCTGCCGCCTATGCCGCTTTCGGAGACGACGGGTTTTCCCCCGGGGATTTCACTTTTAAGCGCGAATGTCGTATCCAGGTCCACCTTTAAGGTGTCCAGGTCCCTGTTGTTTATGCCGATTATGGGCGCATCGAGGCGGAGGGCCGTTTCGAGGTCCTTTAAATCGTGTGTCTCAAAAAGGACGCCAAGGCCAAGCTCCGCGGCCATGGCCAGGAATTCCTCCGCCTGGTGGAACCCCAGGACCTTTGCGATGAGCAGGACTGCGTCCGCGCCCGCCGCCCTCGCTTCATATATCTGGTACTGGTCGAAGATAAAATCCTTCCGCAAGACGGGCCTGCCCGAGGCTCTTTTCACGATATCCAGGTAGGCGAGCGAGCCCTGGAAGAAATCCTCCTCCGTGAGGACGGAGACGGCGGCGGCCTTTTCCCTATAGATGGCCGCAATTTTGGCGGGGTCGAAGCCGGCCCGCAGGAGGCCGCCCGACGGGGAGGCCTTTTTGACCTCGGCAATGAGGTTTATCCCGTTTTTTCTTTTAATCGCCCCGGTAAAATCCTTCGGGGGCCCGGCGTCCGCCATCCGGGACTTTATCTCCCCGATGGGCCTGCGCCCCTTTTCGGCGGCGAGCCTCTCTTTTTTCTTTCTTAAAATCTCATCCAATATGGCCATGAAACAATTTTACCACAGGGGCCGCCTGGCGTCTGATCAATTCCGACGCCGCAGGGCTTTTTAGCGGCAGGCGCAAAGAAGAAATACCAGTTGCCTCACGTAAAAAGGTAAACGAAAGGTGAAATATTGACAATGCTCCGGGGTGGTTGTATACTTAGCCACAAAATGCAACCCATAGGAGTGTGAATGCCCAAAAATGCCAGGCTGATGTTGAGGCAGTCGATCATCCTTTTTCTGTTTGTGGGCCTGGCCGTTTTCCTTCGCTCTTCTTCATCAAATGCGCAGAAGGTAAATCGGTGGGCGCCGATGGAGCAGAGGGTCCGGATATGGGACGAGGTGGCGGCAAGGCAATTGGGATTGCATTTGCCTCTCCCGACCCCCAGGCCTTACACTGTTTCCGCCAATGGCCTGGAGGCGACATTTGAAAAAGACGGCGTCAAATGGACCATCATCGGCGCAAACGCCCCGATAGTGAACGCGACGGTCTATCCAAAAAACTGGCCCGTAAAGGGCAACGGCTTCGAGGTCCTCGTCATACCCGAGCCGATCACAAATTACAGGATACTGCCTTTTACGGGGGAAATCGGGGACGCCGTAAAATCCGGCGTTATTGCCGTTACGGCCGCTAAAGGCTCCTATGAGCCGGCAAGCCTTGTCATCCGTTCCGGCGGCAGCGATATCAAGGGCGTGATGATAAGGGCAACCGACCTGGAGGCAAAGGTGGCGGATAGGCGCGGAAACATCAGGACCTCGACCATCCCCGGGAAAGATATCGACATCAGGGTGGTAAAGTGCTGGTATCAGGCCGGCATCGCCTTGACGGACACAAGGCATAAAACCCTCACGCCCGAACTCCTGCTTCATGATGACGATGTCGTCAGGGTCGATTACGGCAGGCAGGTGAACATCCTGAGAAACCTCGGGGATATCATGGATTCCAGGGTCCTGAAACCCTTCACCGTGCCGCGCAGGCAAAATAAGCAGATATGGGTCACCATAAGGGTGCCGGGTAATGCGGCGGCGGCTTACTACACAGGCGCGATAAGGATATCAACACCAAAGAGACTTGCGATTATTAAAATCCGTTTGCGTGTCCTGCCGTTTGGTCTTTCCCCGCCTTATTACACCTCCAGCATTTATTACAGGGGGAAGATCGACCCGCAGGGCAAGGGGTCGATATCTGCCGATATGAAAAGCGAGGCGCAGTTAAGAAGCGAACTGAAGGACATGTGCGATCACGGGGTCACAAATCCCACGGTCTACCAGTATTTCGATAAAAAATTGCTCGGGAGATACCTGAGAATCCGGGACGAGTTGGGAATGGGCGGACAGCCGCTCTATTATCTCGGTTTCACTACGCGGAATCCGACCGGGCAAGAAGATTTGGAGGCCTTGAAGGCGCAAACGAGGCAATTGATAAATTTCACCAAACCCTTTGGAATTCCCGAGGTCTTTGTTTATGGGATGGACGAAGCGCGCGGGAGAAAACTGGAGTCCCAGCGGGCCGCGTGGCAGGCGGTCCACGAGGCGGGGGGGAAGGTTTTTGCCGCAGGGCGCAAGAAGCGAGATTTTGTAATGGCGGATGTGCTTGATTTACCCTATCGTTGCATAAAAATAGAGGTCAGGCAGCCTGTTTGAGGCGTTCAATATAATGCAAGATCCCTTTTTTGACAGCCGAATTGGCGCTCATCGTGAGCGTAAGCATA
>JAJYJK010000055.1 GCA_021789555.1 Nitrospirota bacterium | reverse complement strand
GCGGTTTCTGTTTGAGCGGCTGCCATACGCAATGACGTCGGAGGATTACCGTAAACTTACCCCGCTATACCTCGACAGGAGCGAGTTCGACGCCGCCCTTCCGCAGTGCGGTTAATTAACCGCTTACCATGTTATGGGCGGCTTTTGTCTCGTTCATAGGCGGGGTGGCCCTTTTAAAAAGCGCCCAATATCTGTCGCACCTGACCGCCGTCCTGACCCTCCTGCTTTTTCTGGCCCTCTTTCTCAAGAAAAAACCGCTCCTGGTCCCGGTCATAATCGCCGGGGCCCTCTTTGCCCTTGTGAGAGAAAAACCTCTTTTCCCGCACGTCCGGACGGCCGCCCCCCAGCTCCAAAGCATGAGCAAATTTCCGGCCTCTTTTTCCGGCTATGCCTCTCCGGCCACTCGGCTCCGTCATGTTTTCGCCTTTTCCCAGCTCTTCCATATCACGGGGGTCACCGGGGTTGCCGGTTCCGGGCGGCAATTCCCATATGATGAAATCCGCCTTTACACGCCGCGGCCCCTTTCCGGGGGCAAGCTGTATGAAATCCAGGCGATGGTCGGACTGCCCGAGCCCAGGTTAAACCCCGGTTTCCCGAACTCGGCCCTAAAACCTCAAGCCGATTTGCTTTGGGCCGCGCGGGCCGGGCCCGCCCCGTTTGTCCAGCGCATGAGGAGCAAACTAAACAGCTATTACATGCGAAACTTCCCGCCGGATGAGGCCGGCCTCCTCATGGCCGTAACCACCGGGGAGCGGGCCATGCTGACAGAGCGGACAAAGCGGAATTTCAGCAACTGCGGGCTTGCCCATCTGATAAGCATAGCGGGGCTGCACTTCGGGATGTTCAGCCTCACTATTTTCCTGTCGGTATCAGTATTTTTAAGGTTTTTCGCCCCGATGAAATTTTTAGAGCGGCTGACGCTCCACATAAGCCCGAAGCAGATTGCCGCGCTGGTCTGCCTGCCCCTTCTGCTGGGTTATCTCCTTCTGTCCGGGATGAGGATACCGGCCCTGCGGGCCTTCATAATGATAAGCTTTTTCCTGGTTGGGCTGCTCATGGACAGGCGGAGGGCCTGGCTCTCCGCGCTCTGGTTCGCCGCCTTTGTGCTCGTCCTCTGGCGCCCGGACGTTATCCTCGACGCGTCTTTCCAGATGTCCTTCCTCTCGGTCCTCATCATCGGGCATCTGGCCCGGAGTTTTCTCGATATCGGGCCGGCTGGTGAAAAGCCACGCGGGGCCGCCGCGTCCGTTAAAAAATATCTCATGAAGACTTTTATTGTGAGCCTTTCCCTTGCGGCCGGCCTGGCCCCGCTTATCGCCTATTATTTCAACCGGGTGCAGTTCATATCCCCGGTCGCAAACGTGGTCGTCGTGCCCATTGCCGGTTTTTTGCTTGTGCCCCTGGCGGTGCTCTGCGGTTTCGTCTATCTCGCCGCCGGCATTTACCCCTTCCATTTTTTATCCGGGGCGCTTGCCTCGGTTTCAATCGGGCTTGCGCGGTTTTTCGCCTCCATCCCTTACTCCTCGGCGCCGGTGTCCGCCGTCCCGGCTGGTCTTGTCCTCATCTTTTACGGCTTCCTTGCCGCGTACATGCTCCGGAGGAAAAAATCGTATCTGGCCCTGGCGGCGGCCCCGTTTATCATATGGGCGGGGTTTCACCTCTTTAAGACCCCCGCGCTCAGCATCACTTTCCTGGACGACGGCACGGGGGAGTCCGCGGTGCTGGAGCTTCCGGACGGCAAGACGGCGGTAATGGACACGGGCGTAAACGGGCTGGAGACGGCCGATTTCCTCCGGCAACAGGGCAAAAGCAGGATAGATTTTCTCATCCTGAGCCATGTCCACCACGACCATACCGGGGGCGCAAGATACCTCGCGGAGCGGTTCCGGGTGGGAGAGGTCTGGGACAACGGCCTGCTCATCCTCGACCGGGATATCTTCAGGTCGCCCGAGAGGAGGCTCTCACGCGGAGATTACCTGGAGGGCAGGGGCTACAAGCTTCTGGTGCTCCACCCCTATAAAGGGTTTTTCACCCTGCGCGGGCCGGTCTCTTCAGCAGTCAATAACACATCGCTCGTCGTCAGGGTCGAGGATTCTTACGGCCACTCGGCGCTTTTTACGGGCGATATCGAACGCGAGGCCCAGCAGGACCTGCTCTCACTTGGCGGTTATCTGGGCAGCGACGTCTACAAGGTCCCGCACCACGGCTCGAAGACATCCGCCTGGCAGCCCTTCATCCGGGCCGTCCACCCCTCGGTCGCGGTCATTGCGCCGGGGGGTGAAAACGATTTCGGCTTCCCCAGCGCCGAAACCCTCCAGGCCCTGTCGGCCTGCGGGGTAAAAACCCTGAGGACGGACACGGACGGCGCCGTCAAGGTAGACTTCAAAAAAGACGGCATCCGGGTAAAGACATACCGGCAGAGCGAGCTCCTGAAACGCCCCCGTGGACTGCCGGAGGAGTTCCACAACCTGCGGATGCTTTTTTCCTCCTGGTAAACCCTATATAATATCCTATTCAGGGCGAAAGGAATTTTTGATTATTTCCCCGGCTGAAATGCATAATCCCGACAAGGGCAAGGCCCATTACATAATGCACAGGAAACGGCTGCGTGAGAGGTTCAGAAAGACCTCTTTTGCCGGTTTCAGCGAGTATGAGGCGCTGGAGCTCCTGCTCACTTACGCAATCCCCCGCAAGGACGTAAAACCCCTTGCCAAGGAACTGATAGCAAAATTCGGGGGGTTTCACGGGGTCCTGGACGCCACCTTCGGGGAGCTTGTGGGCGTGAAAGGGATAAGCGAAAACTCGGCCACCTTCCTCACCCTCCTCAGGGGGTGCGCCGGCCTGTACCTGAAGCAGGGCCTCCTCGAAAACAGGAAGATATCGAGCACCATGGCCCTGATCGACTACTGCATGACGGAGATGAAGGGGCTCAGGGACGAGCAGTTCCGCACGATATTTCTTAATTCACAAAACGAGATGCTCGCCGATGAGGTCATACAGGAAGGCACCGTGGACCAGGCGGTCGTATATCCCAGGAAGGTGATGGAGCGCGCCCTCCATTACAAGGCGACCGGGATGATCTTCGTCCACAACCATCCAAGCGGCAGCTTCAAACCCTCCAAAGATGACATCATGCTCACGGAGGCGCTGAAGCAGGCGGCCAAGAGCCTGCAGCTGAAGGTCCACGACCATCTGATAATATCGCGGCACGGGTATTACAGCTTTCTTGAAAGCGGGCTCATCTAGGCCCAATTGATTTGATGCCTTTGCGGCAGAAAAGGATTTAACTTGCAATTGCCTGCAGCTTGCTGCGGGGTGGTTCATTAGTCCCGGCGGCAACGGCCTTTGCTACACAATTTTCAACCACTCTTTCGGGGAAAAATGAGGTGCCACAGGTAAAGACCACGGCCACCGGGGAGGTAGTCTTCAAGTTCATCGGGGATCATGGAGAAATTGCGCTTGACTACAGCCTCGACGTAAAAAACGTCAAAGACGCAACAGCCGCCCGCATACACCTGGGCAAACCCGGTAAAAACGGGCCTGCCGTTGTGGTCCTCTATGCCGGCCCAACGAAAAAGGGTAAATTCACCGGCAGGCTCGCACACGGCAGAATTGTCATCAAGGACCTCGTGGGCCCGCTTGAGGGAAAGACATTGGGCGGCCTCATGCACGAGATCATGGAGGACAACGCCTATGTGAACGTCCTTACGGTAGAACACCCCGACGGAGAGATACGCGGACCGCTGAAATGCCCCAAGGCAATTTGCCCGGCCCCGTTTTGGCGGAAGTGAAATCCTGGCTGAATAATTTTAAAAAGATCGCCAGGCAATTTGAAAAAATCACGGCATTTGTCAGCTGGACTCGGCACATTCAGGTGGGAGCCTTTCGGCGCTCCCACCTTAACAGTCAATTGTCATTTGTATTCTTCTCTTGACACGCCCCCCCGGCCTGTACTAAATATTGGATATGGGGTCCACCCGGACCATCAGGACACATCTTCATACCGGAGGAGACGAAAATGAACAGATTCAAGACATCGGTCTTCGTTGTTGCGGCCCTGTTTCTGATCTCGGCCATGGCGCTTGCGGCCCGCGGCGGACAGAGATTCAAGGCCATGCTTGCGGGAAGCGAGGAGGCCCCGCCGGTCACAACCGCGGCCACCGGGGAAGCGACGTTCTCGACCATCGAGAGGGGGAAGGTGCTTAACTACATGCTGCACGTCAAGGACATCAAGGACGTGACGTCCGCCCACATACACCTGGGCGGGCCCGGCAAAAGCGGTCCGCCGGTAGTGGTCCTCTTTAACGGCCCGGAGAAAAAGGGCGAATTCACCGGCATACTCGCAGACGGCAGGATCACCGCCAAGATGCTCATAGGCCCCCTGGAGGGCAAAACGCTGACCGCGCTCATCCACGAGATCAGGACCGGCAATGCCTACGTGAACGTCCATACGAAGCAAAACCCGGGCGGGGAGATACGGGGGCAGATAAAGTAAAAGAGCACCCCCTCACCCAACCCTGCCTCTGCCCCAAAAAGCCCTTGGCTTTTCTGGGACTCCTCTCCCTGTCAGGGAGAGGAGTTAAGTTAAAAACCATGGGGGCGCGGGGGTGTTTAACACCCGGAAGATTTACAACAGCTTCGCGGCGTCCTTGGCGAAATAGGTCAGGATCAGGTCGGCGCCCGCGCGTTTCATGGCGGTAAGGCACTCCATCATCACGCGCTCTTCGTCGATCCAGCCGAGCCTGCCGGCTGCCTTTACGAGGCTGTACTCCCCGCTTACATTATAGGCGGCGACCGGAATATCGAAGGCGGCCCGCACATCGGAGATTATATCGAGATAGGCAAGCGCGGGCTTCACCATTACAATGTCCGCCCCTTCCTCGATATCCAGGGCCACTTCACGCAGGGCCTCTCTCCTGTTTGGAGGGTCCATCTGGTAGGAGCGCCTGTCGCCGAACTGCGGGGTGGATTCCGCGGCCTCCCGGAAGGGCCCGTAAAAGGCGGAGGCGTACTTGGCGGCGTAACTCATGATGGGCACGCCCGTAAAGCCCTCCCCGTCGAGGGCCTCCCTGATGGCCCCCACCCTGCCGTCCATCATGTCCGAGGGGGCGACCATGTCCGCCCCGGCCCGCGCATGTGAAAGGGCCTCCTTCACCAGGAGTTTGACCGTCTCGTCGTTGTCCACATCCCTCCCCCTGATTACGCCGCAGTGCCCGTGGCTGGTATACTCGCAGAGGCAGACGTCGGTGATGACGTAGAGGTCCGAAACGGAATCTTTAAGCTCCTTTATGGCCCGCTGGACTATGCCGTTTTCGTCATAGGCGGAGGTCCCCATTTCATCCTTGCGCTCCGGGATGCCAAAGAGGATGACCGCCGGGACCCCCAGCGCTTTGGCCTCTTTCGCGTTCTCCACGCATTTCTCAAGAGATTCCTGGTAACAGCCCGGCATGGAAGAAATCTCTTTTCTCACGCCGCTGCCTTCGGTCACGAACAGGGGATAGATGAAATTCGACGGCTCCAGGGACGTCTCCCTGAGCATGCGGCGTATGGCGCCGCTTGACCTGAGCCTTCTTGGCCTTCTGTATGGGATCACGGATTTTGATCTTCCCTGCGGCAAGCCGCATGGAAGCTAATGTAAAGAATTTTTTTCATCAATATTCGCCCGCTTGACCCCGCAGCAAATTTTTGTCCACGGGCAATACGCTCGCTATCCATTTAATGCTTGCAGCCGGAACAGTCGGGGGCGGGGCCTCCGGGCTGCCCTTTGAGCACAAAGCCCGAGCCTTCCTTCTCCTCGACGAAATCCATCAGCATGGCCGACAGACTCACGGATGTCTTCTGGTCCAAAAAGACCTTCAGCCCGTCTTTCTCCACAACCTCATCGCCACCGCTGGCCATCTCTTCTATTCCTATTCCATAGGAAGGTCCGCAGCCTCAGCCGCCCCCCTGCACCGTGTATACCCTTAGACCGAAGTTGTCTTTGCCCTCGGCCTTTAACAGTTCCTTCGCCTTCGTGGCGGCGATATCCGTGATGATGAACATTCTGCACTACCTCCAAAGCCGGTTTTCTCTAGAATACCCGAAATAACCTATAAATTCAAGAAAGAGCGGCATTTGAACAACCCGCCCGCCCACCCTTCCCCGCCCGTTCAAGGCATGGGGGGGGCGGGTAAGAAAATGCCTTTGCCGCCATTGCGGGCATGATAGAATATCCGCCGAGGCCACAGGTTTAAAAAAGCAAAATATGGACCCGCTAAAGATAATCGAGAGGTTTTACAGGCCGGGCGCGCTCGCCCATCGCCTGCTCGTTTCCCATTCAAGGAAAGTGGCCGAAATGGCGCTGGCTACGGCCGCAAAAAATGGGATCCGCACGGATGAAAATTTAAATTTCCTTTATGAGGCCGCGATGCTCCACGACATAGGCATATTCCTTACGGACGCGCCGGGGCTTGGCTGCTTCGGAGACAAACCCTATATATGCCACGGATACCTGGGCAGGGAGCTGCTGGAAAAAGAGGGCCTTCCGGGGCATGCCCTCGTTGCGGAAAGACACGTTGGAGTCGGCCTTACCGCAAAGGACATAGCGGAGCAAAGGCTCCCCCTTCCCGAAAGGGACATGACCCCCCGGAGCACGGAGGAGATAATCATATGCCTCGCGGACAAATTCTACTCCAAGGGCAAAGACCCGCTCAGGAAAAAAACCCTGGAGGAGGCAAGGGAGCAGGTCCGGCGCTACGGGCGGCAGAAGCTCTCAGTCTTCGATGAATGGCTGAAACTCTACAACCCGCCTCTAGCCGGTCCCGGTCTTTGAAACCTCCTGGGCAAGTCTTGCGAAGTCCTCAAGCGACAGGGTCTCGGGCCTCCTTTTGGGGTCGATGCCGGCCATGGAGAGGGCGGCGCGCGGGGCGGGGCAAAGCCTTTTTATCCCGTTTTCTATTGTCTTTCTCCTTTGCGCGAACGCCCCTCTTATAAGAGCAAAGAGAAGGCCCTCGTCATCCACCCGGACCCTCGGCCCGCCGAATATCTCCAGGTGGATACACGCGGAGTCCACCTTAGGGACCGGCCGGAAGGCCCCTCTGGGTATTATGAAGGCTAATTTCGGGTCCGCTCTATATTGTACGGCCAGCGACAGGACCCCGTAGCTTTTGGAGCCCGGCGCGGCCGCGATCCTCTGGGCCACCTCCTTCTGTATCGTGAGCGTCATCGACCTTAAGGACTTCTCCTCGAGCAAGCGGAAAATTATCGGCGTCGTAATATGATATGGGATGTTGGCCACGACCCGAAATTCCCCCAGCTCGTGATACGGGAATTTCAGGCAGTCGCCGTGCGCCAGGCTCAGCTTGGGAGAAGGTAGCTCGTCCCGGAGTTTCAGGTAAAGCCTTTCATCGAGCTCTATCGCCACGACCTTGCCCGCCCTTTGGAGGAGCACCCTGGTGAGGGCGCCCGGCCCGGGCCCTATCTCGACCACCGTGTCCTCCGGGCCGATGCCGGAGGCATCGACAATCCGCCTGAGGATTGAAGGATCAAACAGAAAATGCTGGCTGAGCCGCGCCCCCATCCCGTCTTTCAGTCCTTACCCTTGCCCAGCAATTCAATGCACTCGACGGTCTCATATTTGACGAAATTGGCGCATTTGTTGCAAGAGATGCAGTCCGCCTTCTCTTTTCCTCCCGCCATGAGGTTCGGTAAGTCGGGCTCCCTTATGAGGGGCCTGCTCATGCCGATCATGTCCGCCTCCTGTCTTTGGAGGACGTCCTCCATGACCCGCCTTGAGCGCATGCCTCCCGTGAGGACCACGGGTATCAGGAGCCGTTTTTTAAAGAGCGCTCCGGCCTGCCTGAAATAGGCCTCCTGCGTCTCCTTCAGTATTGCGGGCCTTATGGTCTTTATGGGGGACTCCCGCATGCCGCCGCTTATCTCCACGGCGTCGAGCCCCATCGCCGCCAGTCTCTGGGCGACCCTCGCGGCCTCCTCTGGTTTTAGCCCGCCTTCGGGCAGCAGGTCGTCACAGTTCATCTTCACCAGTATCGGGAAGTCCTCGCCCGCCTCCGCCCGCATCCCCTTGAAGACCTCTTCGATGAAGTGGAACCTGCGCTCCTCGTCGCCGCCCCAGTAATCGTCCCTCCGGTTGGTATGGGAGGAGATAAAACTGCTCACCAGATACCCGTGCGCGCCATGGATCTGGACGGCGTCGAAGCCGGCGCTCCTGGCCCTCCTTGCGGCATCGGCAAAGGCGTCGACGATGCGCCATATCTCGCTGTCCGTCATGGGGCGCGGCGTGACGTCGGCCGAGCGGTCATAGACCGCGGAGGGAGCCATGGGCAGCGCCCCGCCTATGAACAGCGGCAGGCTCTGCCTTCCGCCATGCACAATCTGCAAGGCTATCACCCCGCCCTTGGCGTGCACTGCATCAGTGAGTTTCGAAAGACCGTCAACGTATCTGTCGCTGTGGATGGAGATCATCTTCGGCCCCAGCCTGCCGCTTGGGTGCACGAGGGCGACCCCCGTGATTATAAGCCCCGCGCCGCCCGCCGCAAGCGCCTCGTACATGGCAATCAAGCCGTCGGTCGCAAAGCCGTCCTCATCGGCCCTCTTCTCATACGTGGCGGAGCGGACAATCCTGTTTTTAAGATGAAGCACGCCCGAAATGGATACCGGCTCGAAAAGCTTTTCCTTTTCCACCCTTAGCCCCCTGCTCATTATAGATAACTGAATAGATTATAGATTACTGAAACACCCTCTCCTAATCCTCTCCCTTAAGGGAGAGGATTTCACAAAAACAAGAAAAGACAAAAGACTAAAGAAAAATGGACAAGCCCGGCCCGAATTGATTAATTTTATAGTATGGACGGGCGCGATACAATAGCGGCCATATCGACCCCCCCGGGCGAGGGTGGGATCGGCATCGTCCGCTTAAGCGGGCCGGATGCGCTCCGCATTTCATCGGAGATATTCATCCCGGCGAAGGGCAAGAGGCCCGCGAAGGTGAAATCCCGCCGGATGCTCTATGGCCTGATAGCCGACCCCAAGACGGGGGCCGGGATAGACGAAGTGCTCATGACGGTGATGCCCGCGCCAAACACCTACACGCGCGAGGACATGGCGGAGATAAACTGCCACGGCGGGGCGCTGCCGCTTCGAAAGACGCTTGAGCTTGTCCTTCGGGCGGGCGCGAGGCTCGCCCTGCCCGGAGAGTTCACGAAGAGGGCGTTTCTTAACGGCCGCATAGACCTTACCCAGGCCGAGGCCGTCCTTGAGCTTATAAGGGCAAAGTCCGATATGGCGGAGAAGGCCGCGCTGGCCCAGTTGAAAGGGGAGCTTGGCGGCAGGATAAAAGGGCTGTCGGACCGGCTCGCCGGGCTCCGCGCTCATCTGGAGGCCACAATCGACTTCCCTGAAGAAGACATAGAAACCGGCGCCGGGGCGGAATTTGCAGACCGCATCGAGGACATCAGGGAGGCGGTGAATGCCCTTTCAAGGACTTTCGAGGAGGGCAGGCTTTTAAGAGACGGCGTAAAAACGGCAATCCTCGGAAAGCCAAACGTGGGCAAGTCCTCGCTCTTAAACGCCCTGCTCGGGGTCTCCCGCGCCATCGTGACGCCCATCCCCGGCACCACAAGGGACGTAATCTCGGAGTACATGAACCTGGGCGGCCACGCGCTTAAAATCATGGACACCGCCGGCATCAGAAAAGGCAGGGACAGGCCGGAGTTGGAGGGCGTCAAACGGAGCCTGGAGGCGCTCGATGAGGCGGACCTCGTCCTGTGCGTGCTGGACGGAAGCTCCGGACTCGAAAAAGAGGATTTCGAGGTCATGGAGCGCATTAAGGCCGGCTGGAAAAGATGCATCCTCGTGATAAACAAGACCGACCTGCCCCGCGCCTGGCCCGCTTCGTCCGTATCCGGGCGCTTGTCCGAGCCATCCGGTGCGGCGGAACGGGACGCAGCCGGGGCCGTCCCGGTATCGGCGAAGACCGGGCAGGGAATAGACGGCCTCAAGGAAAAGATAACCGCCGGTTTCAGAGATGGCCTGGGGCCGGCGGAATCTGGTCCGGTCATCACGAGCATCAGGCACGCCTCCGCGCTGGAGGGCGCGGCGGGGGCGCTCGGACGCGCCCTGGAGGCGATGCGGGCCGGGATGCCGCCCGAGATCGTCTCGATAGAGCTTGCGGACGCCCTCCATGAGCTTGGCGCGATTACGGGCCAGGTCAGCGCAGAGGACATCCTGGCAAGGATATTTGAGGAGTTTTGCATAGGGAAATAATTTTTCCAAAATTATCTACGCATGATCGGCTCCGGCGCATGACGGATTAATGCGGACCGGCAAAAAGGCAAGTGGATAGGGACAGGACGGACCTCGGGAAGATATTCCTTGTGTTCCTCAGGATAGGCGCCTTCGCATACGGGGGGGTCTACTCGATGCTGGGCTTCTTCGAAAGGGAGCTTGTCGGCAAGAGGGGCTGGATAAGCGGGGAGGATTTCACCGAGGGCGTCGCCATCGGCCAGCTCACACCCGGCGCTCCGATTGTAAATACCGCGCTTTTCATCGGCTACCGGCTCCGCAGGCTAAAAGGCGCCCTGGCGAGTTTCCTCGGCCTGGTGCTGCCATCGTTTGTCATGGTGCTTTTCATCTCCTTTCTCTACGTGCGGTACAGGGACGCCGCGCCTGTGCGCGGGGCCCTGAAGGGCGTAAGCGCGGCCGTCGCCGGCATGATAGCGTCGGTCGTCCTCAACATGGGCAGGAGGGTTGTCAAAGGCCGCACGGACGCCATGTTCGCCGTCGCGGGGTTCCTCGGCCTGCTGCTTCTCAGGGTAAACCCGGTGGTCCTCATATTGGCGGCGGGCACGGGCGGACTGCTTGTTTACGGCCGGATAAAAAACGTCCGTCCGGGGAGGAGTTGATTGGCCTTCTTGAAATTCCTCTGGACGCTCTTTTATATAAATCTCTTCACCATAGGCGGCGGATATGTGATGATCCCCCTGCTGGAAAAGCAGTTGGTCGAGCACTATCACTGGCTGACGGGCAGGGAATTCGTGGACAGCGTGGCCGTGGGCCAGATCACCCCGGGGCCCCTGACCATAATGAACGCATTCATAGGCTATAAGCTATTCGGTTTCTGGGGCTCGCTGGCCGCGGTCGTAAGCAGCTATCTGCCCTCGGTCGTAATCGTGACCATAGTCAGCCATTATTATCTGCAGTACAAAAGCTCGAGGGCCGTAAGCTCCGCCTTCAGGGGGATAAGCCCCGCCGTGGCCGGCCTCCTTGCCGCAGTCACGATAACCCTTGGCGGGACGGCCATCACGGACGCGCCGACCCTCGCCATCGCCCTGGGCAGTTTCGCCCTGCTTGGCGCAAGAAAAGCCAGCCCCACCCTGGTAATAATCGGAGCGGGGATACTGGGGGCGCTGCTGATGTGAAATCGGTGCCGGCCGCCTCAGTGCGGCGGCGGCAGGAAGAGGCCGTTTTTCAGGCCCATGAAGCCGGCCGCCACCCTGTTTGAGCACCCAAGCTTCCGGTAAATATGGTCCAGGTGGACGTTCACCGTCTGAGGGCTTATATTCATCGATTCGGCAATCCGCTTGTTCGAAAGCCCCCTGATGACAAGGCGCAGGACTTCCCTTTCCTTCACGGTGAGCGCCGTCTTGGCGCCGCTTCCGGGTTCCATCTGCTCCAGAAACACCGCTACGTTGTTGCCGGGCAGGTGCATCATGTTGACCCTCACATCGCCATAGGAGAGGTTTTTAAGATGGGTCGCGCCTATCATGAGCCATTCCATGAAATCGGCAAGGGGTATGGCCTTGTGGGAGATGAACCGCTTTGCATGGCCGTTCAGCCAGTAACGGCCTTTGCCGTCGATAAATATGCAGGGCGCCTCACCCTGGAGCCTCTCAACCGCCTTCAGGGAATCCCTTATCCTTGCCGTAACTGCGCGGTCCATTTTGCCCCCCTGCGCGAACAAGGATGCGATGCCGGTCCGCTCTACGTCATCGGGAAACCTTTCTCCTTCGCACGGCCCTCTTCTTCACCTGTATTCTATCACCCGCATCTGAAATTGTAATTTCAGATGGGTCGATTTTATTCCATACCCCAAGTGGGGGATGGAATAAATAAAGGCATAATGGTAATATTTCAAGAACAGGGGCGGCGCAATGCCCGTCTTTTCAAGGAGCGGCAGCTTTTGACAGAGGGACATCGCCATGCCGTGCCGCCTTTGTTGGGAATGGCTTCACCGCGCGGACGTCACCTCACGGGCCGTGCGGGCCTTCCACTGAAACACCCCGAAAATCGAAACACCCCGAAAACCCCGGCCCATGGCATTAGTTAGGTCCATCACCACAAAAATCGGCGGCGCCATCACACTGGGCATCCTCCTTACGACGGTTTCGCTCTCTGTCCTCTATATCGCGCGCGAGCGCCGGGAGGCCCGCGCGTTCAAGGAAGAACGCCTTGACGATTTCTTGAGCGACGCCGCCCTGGCCGCATACACTGTAGCGCCGTATCTGGCGAAAGGGGACCGCGCCAGCATTGACAGCCTTGTTTCCCAAAGCGCCAAACGCATCTACTGCGTATACCTTGCGGTGCTCGATAAAAAAGGCAGGCTCGTGGCCGTCAGCTCTTTAAACACGGCCTTCGGCCTTGCGCCCGAGTACCGCTTCACGCCGCTGTGCACTAAAAAAACCGGCCAGGCGAAGGTCGCCATTTATCTGAAAAACGACAGGCGTTTCATGGATATCTCATATCCGGTAAAATCCGGCCGGGACGTCATCGGGTCCTTAAAGATGGGCTTCAGCATGGCATGGCTCGATGAAGAAAGACGTGTTTCCGGAAAAACGATGGTAAAATTCCTGTGGACGGCGGCGGCCATATGCCTGTTTGGCATCTTCCTTGGGGCCGCCGTCTCCAGACGGATAACCGGCCCCCTGATGCTCCTCAAAGAGGCGGCGGGTAACGTGGGCAGGGGAGATCACATCTCGGACATAAAGGTGACAAGCGGGGATGAAGTGGAATCGCTCGCCCGCGCCTTTGGCCGCATGCTTGACGACCTGAAATCCTCAAGGGAAAACCTCGTGAACAAGGACGTGCTCCTGAAGGAGATGCACCACAGGATGAAAAACAACCTGCAGGCCCTTTCAAGCCTGATAGATCTTCAGATGAGAACCCTTAACGGCGGGCAGATGAGAACCCTTAACGGCGGGCAGATGATGGGCATAAGGGACGAGGAGGTCCTGGCGATATTCAGGGAGACGCAAAACAGGATACTGGCCATGTCTCTGGTGCACGAGAAACTCTACAGGTCAAAGGACCTCTCCAGCGTGGACCTCGACGAGTATGTTCCTGATCTGGCCAATGCGCTCATGTCCGGCTACGAGGCCTCCGGACGGGTGTCCGTGAATATGGATATCGAAAAACTCTCCCTGCCGGTGAGCGCCGCAACCTCATTTGGCCTGATCATCAACGAGCTGATGTCAAATTCCCTCAAGCACGCATTCCCGAATGCAAAAGCGGGTAAAATCAAGATAGAGATCAGCCGGGCCCTGGGCGCTCTGGAGCTGCGCTTCAGCGACGACGGGGTCGGCCTTCCGGAGGGGTTGGACCCGCGGAAAACGAAGACGCTCGGTTTGAGGCTTATTGCCAGTCTGGCTGAAAACCAGCTTGGCGGCAGCCTGACGGTAAAAAGCGGCAACGGGACACAATTTTTCATCAGGTTCGAAAACCCGAAGCGCCAACAGGACATATGAAATCGCCGCTGAAGAAAGTCCTGGTGGTCGAAGATGAAATCATATTTACCCTGAACCTGGCCGACCTCCTTGAAATGTGGGGTTATGAGGTCCTGAAGCCGGTATCATCGGCAGTGGAGGCGGTACGCGCCGCTGAAGACGAGGGGCCAGACCTCATCATAATGGATATAAACATAAAAGGGCGGATAAACGGGGTCGAAGCGGCAGCGAGAATACACGAAAGACGCAAGGTCCCGATCATATTCATCTCCGGATACACGTATGATGACATTAAGGAGAAGATTGACGGGATCGCCCCCCGCGCGTTTTTCAACAAGCCCCTCGACATAGCCGCCCTCAAATCAAAGATAGAGGAAATGGTCATAGGGGAAGAAAAAAACTGACAGGTTTGACCTTATGGTTAAAAATCCTTTAAAATCTATCAGGTTCTTGCACTCAGGGCCAAATCAAGCAGCCGGTGTGGTGGAACTGGCAGACGCGCCGGACTCAAAATGGCTCCGGCGCCAATTTCATAACTTGGCCTCTGGTCTGGATAATTAGCCAAGTTCTCGATTTTTAAGGGTAAAAATCGGTTCTATTTATTATAGTTGTTCCTATATTTTCTGCCTTTTTGGATATTTTATGCTACAATTCTGCTGATATGTAATAAACCTGTCAAGTGGGTGCCTTTTCCTAGCTTTCTGATATTATCTCCTTTGAGTATGTGAACTTCGAGCAGAGCAGCAGTAATAAACGACGGTAGATCACTCTGATATACGCGGG
>JAJYJK010000054.1 GCA_021789555.1 Nitrospirota bacterium | reverse complement strand
AAAGGCAACCGCAACCTCTTTAGGAAGATGAGCTTCCAGGCCCAAAAACCACTGGCGGCCACAACACCATGACCGGACATTTCTACTTTGCCGGAAACCGGACATTTCTACTTTGCCTTGACACCCCGCCGCATTACTCTTGACAATCGCGCAGGGAACTGGTACGGTAGTTATCATGTTTGGCAAGTGTCCGCTTCTTATACAGGACAAACTTATAGTCGGCGCATGGCGTCTTATCTGGCCGTGGCCGGGAGGGTCCGTGTAAGCAAAAAGCGGGCAGGAAAAAGGAAACTCTAAAGGCCACGGATAAACCCCGTGGCCTTTTTTATTTTGTTTTTGTTCTGTAAAGATTAAAAATCATTTTGCCCTCGAAGGGGGAAAGGGGTGGAGTTATGAGATGGGACGCGGATAAATACGATTCCGTAAAGGCCCCGCAGATAGACGCGGGAAGGGAGCTGATAAAAATGGCGGCTGTGAAGGCCGCGGACCGTATCCTGGACATCGGCTGCGGCACGGGGAAACTCACCCTTGAGCTTGCCGCCCTGGCCGGGGAAGGCAGCGTCATCGGAATAGACCCGTCTGAAGAGATGCTCCGAAAGGCGCGCGCCGTCTCCGCCGGCGTTGCGAACCTGAGTTTTATGCGGGGCAGCGCCCAGCAGATGGATTTCCAGGAGGGTTTCGATCTGGCCTTCTCGAATTCCGCCCTTCAGTGGATAAAAAAACCGGAAGATCAGCGCACCGTAATCGGAAAGACGTTCATGGCGTTAAGGCCAGGCGGGAGGATCGCCTTCCAGCTTCCGGCAGCGGCTTTCTGCGTCGAATTTTTCGAATATATCGGCCGGGCCATAAAGGCGACGGGCCTTGAACAGTCCTTCGAGGGTTTTGAGCCGCCCTGGTATTTCCCCTCGGCCGAGGAGTATGGAGCGCTGTTCAAGGACGCCGGTTTCCCGGCGATAAACGCCTTTTACAAGAGTTATCATCTGAGGTTCGGCCGGATAAAAGACGTCCTTGACTGGTGGAGCTCGGCGGGCCTCAGGCCATATCTGGCAAGGCTGCCGGAGGCAAAACAGGAGTATTTCAAATACGCGTTCGCAATGGAGTTTGAAAACAACAGATTTTCATCCGGCGGGGACATAGAGTTCGATTTCAGGAGGCTTTTCGCATTTGCCGTTAAACCGGAAGGAGTGTTCAAACCAAATGGGCGCACGTGACCGTATGGAGCTGGACAACGTCGCATTCATCGGGCGGACATACGAGGAATACATGGATATGTTCGACCTCGGAGAAAACGAAAGGGCCTTTCTTGACGGCCCGGTGCTGGACTGCCCGGCGGGGCCGTCCTCCTTTGCCGCCGAGGCATGCGCGAAGGGTTTCAATAAAGTCAAGGCATGCGATATGATATACGGCTTGCCGGCAGACGAGCTGGAGGCAACGGGCAACCGGGACCTTGCCCTCATCAGCGGGAAACTGACGGAAACCGCCCACCTCTTTCGTTGGGATTATTACGGGGATTTTAGCAGGCACATGCAATACAGGGCCGCCGCGCTCTACCGCTTTATAGCCGATTACCGGGCGGAGGCGGGGGGCGGCAGGTATGTCCATGCGAGGCTTCCCCGCCTGCCGTTTTCGGACGGCTCGTTCGCCCTTGTGCTTTCGAGCCACCTCCTGTTTCTCTACGGAGACAGGTTGACCCCCGGGTTCCATGCGGAGAGTCTAAGGGAGATGGCGAGGGTCTCATCCGGAGAGGTCAGGGTCTATCCGCTTCTGGGGCTCGACGCCAGGCCCTACCCTCACATGGATGAGGTGCTCGGCCTTCTCAGGCGGGACGGAATAATTGCGGAAATCAGGCCCACGCCTTTCGAGTTCTTCAAGGGGGCCACCAGGATGCTCGCCCTCAGGACCGGGGGCTTAAAAGGCGAGGTCCGGAGGGACCTGTCCCATCTGTTCTAATTTGGCGCAGTCCGGCAATAACGCTGCCGGGAAAGGATATGCAATGAAACCAGGAAAGGATATGCAATGAAAAAAGAGACAAAATGCATCCATAGCGGCACCCTCGAAGACGGCATCACCGGAGGTATAAACACGCCCGTCTTCCCCTCATCCGCATTCGGATACCTTGACAGGCAGGACGTCCCTTATCCAAGGTATTTCAACACCCCCAATCAGAAGGCCGTCGTGGAAAAACTCTGCGCCCTCGAAGGGGGGCAGGACGGCGTGCTGTTTGCTTCCGGGATGGCCGCAATGAGCACGGCGATACTGGCCTTCGCCGGAGGCGGCGACCACGTGGTCATGATGGACGAGCTCTATGGCGGCACTCATGCCTTCGCAACGGAAGAGTTCCAAAGACTCGGCATCTCGTATACATTTGCGGCGACCGATTCCGGTTCCATAGCAAACGCCATCAGGGAAAATACAAAAGTCCTCATACTCGAATCCCCGACAAACCCGCTCCTGGGCGTAATAGATATCAGAGGGGTCGCGGAATCCGCCCGCAAACGCAATGTAATCACCATTATAGACAACACATTCGCAACACCAATAAACCAGAACCCGATGAAATACGGCATCGACGTCGTGGTCCACAGCGGCACAAAGTATCTGGCGGGCCATAGCGATCTTTGCTGCGGGCTTGCGGTTTCGACGCGTGAGAACGCGGAGCGCATCCGGGCGGTGGCAAAACACCTGGGGGGCAGCGTAAACGCCCTTACGTGTTATCTATTGGAGAGGAGCCTGAAAACACTGGCGATCAGGGTCGGCCGGCAGTGCGAAAACGCGGGCCGGATAGCAAAATTCCTGGAGGGCCACGGGAAAATCAAAAAGGTCCACTATCCGGGCCTGCCCGGCTCGCCGTATCACGGGCTTGCGAAATCACAGATGGAGGGTTTTGGCGCGATTGTCTCATTCGAACCGGATGTCGACGCCGGGCGGTTAGTGAAGGGATTTAGTATCATAAAGCCGGCCGTTAGTCTTGGCGGAATAGAAACTACCATATGCTCTCCGGCGGCCACATCCCATGCGAAGATTTCAGCCGGGGAAAGAAAGCGTATCGGCATCGGCGATTCCCTTCTACGCTTGTCGGTGGGAATAGAGCACGCCGATGATCTGCTGGAAGACATTGAGGGGGCCTTGAGAAATTAACAAGAAGCATTGAAGGACGCGGGCTTCCGGGATGTAGACTGTTTTTACAAGTACGGGATATTTTCCGTTCACGGAGGAAGAAAATGAATTATGAAACACTCCGCCTCCACCGGGAAAAAGAAATGTAAAGCGGTCGATGCGTGGTCGCCGGTACGGAAAGACTTTCTCGATAAATAGGGAAGGAATGCATGGGAAACATTTTTTCTGACAGGATATCCGACGTACCGAGGTCCTTCATCAGGGACATCCTGAAGCTGGCCCTGGACCAATCCATCATCTCCTTTGCCGGCGGGATGCCCAACAGGGACCTCTTCCCCGTCAAGGAGATAAACGCCGCAACCAACAAGCTCTTCGCCGAATGCGGCAAGGACATATTGCAGTACAGCACATCTGAGGGATACCGGGACCTCCGGGAATGGATTTCCGCCAGATATAAGGCCAGGAAAAATATCGATGTCCCCCCCGACAATATCCTCATTACATCCGGCTCTCAACAGGGGCTCGATCTTCTCGGGAAGACCTTCGTCAATGAGGGCGATGACGTCGTAATGGAGGAGCCCGGATACCTCGGGGCCATCCAGGCCTTTTCAGTCTACAAAACTCGCTTCCATCCAGTGCCCGTAGATGAGGCCGGGATCGACACCGCCAGACTGGAGCAGGCGCTCTCCGGTTACCGTATAAAATTGTTCTACTCGGCGCCGAATTTTCAAAACCCCTCCGGGATCAGCTATTCCGGGGAAAACCGCGCGCGCGTCGCCCGCCTCATGGAGAAAACGGACACGATGCTCATAGAGGACGACCCCTACGGAGAGCTGCGTTTCATGGGCTCCGACAAACCCTCGTTTTACCGGCTCCTCCCACATAAGACCGTAATGCTCGGCTCTTTTTCGAAGATAGTCGCCCCCTCCTTCCGCATCGGCTGGCTCGTCGCCGAAGACGAAGTCATGGAAAAACTCGCGATTGCCAAGCAGGCCTCCGACCTCCATACAAACTATTTTGGCCAGAGGGTGATATTTCAATATCTCAAAGACAACGATATCGACGCGCACATCGAGAAGATAAGAAGGGCTTATGGCAGTCAGAGGGACACAATGGTATCGTCGATAAAGGAGCATTTCCCAGGAGAGATAAAGTATACGCGGCCGGAAGGGGGTATGTTCCTCTGGATCACACTGCCCGAAGGTTTACCGGCAATGGAGGTTTTTAGACGGGCCATAGAGTGCAAGGTGGCCTTTGTCCCCGGAGACCCCTTTTATGTGAACAAAAAAGATGTGAATACGCTCAGACTGAACTACTCAAGCGTGGACGAGGAGACCATCCGGACCGGAATAAAGAGGCTTGGCGGCGTGCTGAAACAGCTGCTGGGGCAAAAAATAAAAAAGTCCGAAATACCCTCCATTTGCAATTTCAAAAAAAAATAATACAATTTGAGTAAGAACCCGGGAGTATTGTCCATCCCGGTTCGAGGCAAACCGTAGGAATTTTCAGGCTAAAACCATTTATTATCCGGCAGTTTCTTGCTCCGGAGAGCCGATGATATCACTTAGAGTGAACGGGAAGACATACAGGATAAACGTCTCCCCTGACAGGATGCTTTTGTGGGTAATCAGGGAAAAACTGGGGCTGACCGGCACAAAATTCGGCTGCGGGATGGCGCAGTGCGGGGCGTGCACGGTGCATATGGACGGTCATGCCGTGCGCTCCTGCGTGACCCCCGTATCGTCCGCCTCGGGCAAGGCCATCGTCACAATCGAGGGCCTGCCGAAAGACCACCCGGTAAAACAGGCATGGATCGCGGAGCAGGTGCCCCAGTGCGGCTATTGCCAGCCGGGCCAGGTGATGCAGGCCGCGGCCCTGCTTGCGGCAAACCCATCTCCCGCTGAAACCGATATCCTGCGGGCAATGAATGGAAATCTCTGCAGGTGCGGCACCTATCCATATATAAAAAACGCCATCCTCCGGGCCTCGAGGCAGATGCGGTCAAGATGAAGACCTTTACGCGGCGCGAGTTCATAAAATATTCCCTGGCCGGGACCGGTTTCGCCATTGCCCTCACAATAACCCCCCACGGATACCGGATTCTCCAGGCGGAAGAAGCGGAGGCGGACAGCACCTTCCATCCGAACCTCTGGATCAGCATCTCGGAGGACAACAGGGTAACGATCATCATAAACAAATCCGAGATGGGACAAGGCGTATCCACCGCCCTCCCGATGATAGCGGCGGATGAGCTGGAGGCCGATTGGCGCCAGGTCAGCTTCGTTGAGGCCCCGGCCCAACCGGAATACGCGGACCCCTCGATGGGAATGCAGCTCACGGGGGGCAGCAGCAGCGTAAGGGACATGTATAAACCGTTTCGCCTGGCCGGAGCGGCCGCCAGGGTGATGCTCATAAGCGCCGCCGCCCGGACATGGGCGGTCCCTGAAGGCGAGTGCGAGGCCGTCTCCGGGACGGTAAGACAGGTGACAACCGGACGCACCCTTACCTATGGCGAGCTTGCGCAAAAGGCTTCGGGTCTTGCCGTCCCCCAAAAACCCCCGCTTAAAAATGAAACCCAGTTCAGGCTGATCGGTCTGCCCCTGGCCCGCCTCGATATACCGGACAAGGTAAACGGAGCCGCCATTTTCGGCATGGATATATCGGTGCCGGGAATGCTCTATGCCGGCATCGCCCGCCCGCCCGCCTATGGGGCAAGGCCGCTCGCCTATAACAAAGAGGCCGCCCTGAAATCCCCCGGGGTGGTCAAAGTCTTTCCAGTACCCCATGGCATCGCCGTAGTCGCCGACGGCATCGAAGACGTCTGGAAAGGGGTCCGCGCCCTTGATATCAGGTGGGACAAAGGCGCCGATCCCTCCCTAGACAACCGGAGCCTGGAGAAGAGTTTTATGGAGGGGCTCGGCAGGCGGGGGATCACCGCGCTTGACCGGGGAGATGCGGCGGCGGCAGGCAAGGCCCCCGTTAAGATAAAGGCATCCTATATGCTGCCCTATCTTGCCCACGTGACGATGGAGCCCATGGACTGCACGGCTAATGTCAGGCCGGGCCGGTGCGACATATGGGCGCCCACGCAAAACCAGACGGGCGTACTGGAGTCCGCTGCCGGAATAACCGGGCTTTCTCCGGAGCAAATCCATGTGCACACCACATATCTCGGGGGAGGGTTCGGCAGGCGGGGCGACTTCGGATATGCGGCTGAGGCCATCCGGATATCCAAATTGGCCGGAGTGCCCGTAAAATTGATATGGAGCAGGCCGGAGGACATCAAATACGATACGTTCCGCCCCGGCCAGTCGTGCAGGATCGAGGGCGCGCTGGATGCCGGCGGCAAGCTCGTATCATGGTCCCACAGGGTGGTCGTCCCTTCCATATTCGAGCATTTTGCGCCGCAAAGAATAAAAAGCGGCGTCGATCCGACCGCCGTTTCGGGCATAGTCGATATGGATTACGAAATCCCCAATCTGCACGTGGAGTGGGTAAAGCTTGAAAACCCCATACCCGTCGGCTTCTGGCGTGCGGTGGGCAACTCCCAAAACGGCTTTACCACGGAAAGTTTCATGGATGAGCTGGCCCGCGCGGCGAAGAAGGACCCTGTGGAGTTCCGCCTGGCCCTGCTCACTAAAAAAAGGCATCTGCCGGCGGCAAGCCTGATTGAAACTGCGGCTGAGAAGGCCGGATGGGGCAAGCCGCCAAAGAAGGGCCAGGCCATGGGGATGGCCTATCATTTCTCATACGGCGCACGCGTGGCCGAAGTCGCGGAGGTCTCGGTCGACGAGAAAAAAGGCAGCGTCACGGTCCACAAGGTGGTCTGCGCGATCGATTGCGGGCCCGTCGCCGTAAACCCCGCCATTCTCACGGCCCAGGCGAGGGGCGGCATCATCATGGGGCTCAGCGCCGCGCTAGGTGAAAGGGTCGAGTTTAAAAACGGCGGGGCCGTTTCGTCCAATTTCTATAACTATCATGAACTTCGCATCAGCCATGCGCCGGAAATCGAGGTCCATATCCTGAGAAACCAGAAGACCATGGGCGGCATCGGCGAGCCCCCGCTGCCCCCCATCGCCCCCGCCGTGGCAAACGCCGTGTTCGCCGCTACCGGGCATAGGATAAGGCGCTTGCCTATCGAGCCTGAACTCAAGCATCCCGGATAACTGTCCATGAATAAAAAGACGGCCATTGCGCGGGGCGGCCCCCTTAGGAAAGGAATTTGCCCGCTTGCTTTTCCGTCAGACCCCCGGCGGAATATCCGGACAAGTGATGAGAACTTCATGAAAAAATGCCTCGCCGCGCCTTGCGTCCATTCACAGGACAAAAAACAGGTGATATCATTTAATCAAGTGGCGGGATGTATAATTCGGTTATGAAAAGGCTGATATTTGTGATGGCCGTTTTTGCGGCCCTTTTGATTGCCGCATGCGCCGGGCCGGTAATAAGGGAGGACCTCCTTCAGGAAGGGATGAGGAATGTCCCCATGACGGAGCTTGCGGCCCACCCGGACAGATACAAGGGAAAGCTCTTCATCCTTGGCGGCATAATAGCCAACACCACAGTGACGGACAAGGGGACGGTCATAGAGGCCCTCTATGTGCCGGTGGATAAAAATGGTTATCTCGAAGAGACCCCGGGGATGGGCAGATATCTCGCCGTCTGGCCGAAGGCAAACGGCATCCTGGACCCCATGACCTACAGGCAAAACAGACGGATAACCGTGGCGGGGACATTCGAGGGCGTAAGACGTGGAAGGCTGGACAAGACAAGCTATAGTTTCCCTTTATTTGACGCCCTTCAGATATTCCTCTGGAAAGAGGAGACGGTCTACCCCTCTTACTACTACGCGCCATATTACTACGGCCCCTATTACCCCTATTATTACTATTATCCCTATCCTTATTACCCTTATCCGTATTATTACCCGTATCCCTATTACCCTTCCTTCGGCTTCGGGTTCGAGTTCGAACAGCGGCCGGAAGAGCATGAAGAATTCGAGAGGCGCGAATTCCGTGAGCAGGAAGGGCCTGAGCACGAGGAGTTCGAAAGGCACGGAGCGCCTCGGACGCCAGCGCCTCGGACGCCAGCGCCGGAGACGCCCCGGAGGTGAATGCTCCCTGCTCCGTCCGTCGGCGGACGCTCCCGCCCCCTTATTGCAGGCGGAGCGCCAGCAGGTGCGCCGCGCCCCTCGACATCGGTCACATCGAGCAATCGATCAATTCACACCGCGCGCCTCAAAACGTATAAATGGATAGCGAGCGTATGCCCCGTGGACAAAAATTTGCCACGGGGGCAAGCGAGCGAATATAATGTAAAAAATTCATTGCATTAGATTCCCTTCGGGCAAAAATTGCCGCAGGGAAGCTCAATAATTGCGGCACGCAGGATCAAATCCAATCCTATGAATGCGATATCGCGCGATGAATTCATCGGGATGTTCCCGGCGCTTCGCGATGTTCCTTGTCCCCGCCGACGATTTTCGCGGGCTGATGGAGACAAGCGGAGAAGTCAGACATTTCCTTTCTGAGATCATGAGCAGGCGGCTTACAACCGTCATGGCCCTTGTTGAAGAGGTGGCCTTCGGCAGGATGGATATCAGGCTCATGGAATATCTTTCGGATAAGGCGGAATATGGCGTCCTAAAATCAACGCACCAGAAGATAGCCGGCGACCTGGGGACTTCCAGGGAAATGGTGAGCAGACTGCTCAAGGATTTCGAGCGCAGAGGCATCGTGGCCCTCTCCAGGGGCGAGCTCACACGCCGCAAAAAAGGCTTCCCCGCGGCTAAAATCTTAAGCCGTGGGGAAGCCTTTGGCCGGCTATCCGTTTATCTGCCGGCTTTAGGTGCTATTTAACTTGAAGTAATGCCAATAACCAATTGAAATTTAATGCAAAATATAATCATCAAAATCGTCGCCTTCTTGGGATATAAAATTGTATTTTAAAATTACAATTAGCATACAGCTTGACAATGCAGTCTTGACATTGTAAGTTAGACTATGGAAAAACCTTCCGTCCTGAAGGAGTTTTCTACCCCGCATAAAAGCCCGTCCTTTCTGACCGTTTACTGCAAAAGCGTTCTGGACGCCATCGGGGACGCCATCTGCATTTATGACCCTGGATTCAGGATCCTGTATCAGAACCCGGCCCATATAAACATGATCGGACCTCATGTTGGCGAGCTCTGCTACAGAGCCTTCCATTCGAATGAGCGGGTCTGCGATGGATGCCCTGTCTCGAAATCCTTTGAAGACGGCGGGGCCTATGTCCATGGGAAAGAGATAAATACCCTCAAGGGGATTATGCATGTGGAAATAACCACTTCCATTTTGAGGATGAAGAAAAAAACAATCGGCCTGTCGATAACGCGTGATATAACGAAAACAAAAGAGGCGCAAAAGCGCGTGGGACGGATGCAGACAGAGCTTGAGCGCCACGAGCTGCAGCTTGAGGACATGGTGAAGGCGCGCACCGCCCAGCTCAATGAGGCCAATGAAAGACTTTTGGCCCAAGTGGAGGCGAACCGCAAACTCCAGTCAATCGCCCAATCCGTTAACGATATGAACAACATCGGGTACATATTCAGCGGCATACGGCACGAGCTTGGAAATCCGGTCGCCGCAATCAAAACCAGCCTTGAAATCCTGAAAAAGGACCTTGATAGGGGGGTGCATGACACCACAGCCAAGCATGTGGAAAGGTCCCTTTCCGAGCTATCGAGGATAGAACACCTCCTCAGGAATTTAAAAAGCTATAACATGTACGAGGCCCTTGAAATACGCGAGCTGGATGTCGGCGCATTCATGGATGAATTTATCCCCCTCATAAGAGAGGACCTCGAGAAGCAGGGGATAGGCGTGAGCTTCGAGAAAACTGATGGGGCTTTCGCGCTGGCGGATCCGCGCGCCCTTCAGCAGGTGCTGCTGAATATCATCTCGAACGCCGCCGATGCCCTTGCCGGCAGACAAGCTCCGCGCATCGGCATTTCTCTTAAGCGGGCCAAAGACGCGTGGTTCATTCGGATCGAGGACAACGGGCATGGGATCCCGGACAGGCACCAGCGCGAGCTCTTTCAGCCCTTTTTTACCACAAAACCGCAAGGGACGGGGCTGGGGCTTGCGATCTCAAGGAAGATGCTTGTCAAAATGAAAGGCGCAATCGAAATAGTGAGCAAGGTAGATGCAGGCACATCAGTTATCGTCCGCCTCTGTCCATCTCTGCCGCCGGCGCGGATAAAAACCGGGTCGGCCGGCCTTTCCAATCCAATCTAAACCATTGGGCAGCGCGCCAGGCGTAAGGGCTGCCGCGTGAGCGTTTCTGTCCAGACCACCATTATGCGGAGAGGTTTAGGCCCCCTGTGAAGGTTCTCGATGAAGCCTGTGAAGAGGAAGGAGCGCTGTCACGGCCCGTCACGCCATCAAATCTCACGGGGGGTTGCGCTTCGGGTGGAAAGTGCAGTAAAATCGTAATGTTAGGTCTCTACAGGGAGTGTATAGGGCTCTGGTGTCCCTCCCGGACTTCAAATCCGGTGTTGCCGGCCAAAAGCAGGCAGGGTGGGTTCGATTCCCACACGCTCCCGCCAAAAAAAATAATATAATCAAAGGCTTATCCTACTTTCCCCTCGGGCAGTAACCGGGCAGTAACCGCAACGCGCCCCCTATTGTTCACGATTTCCCTGAGCCGCGTGGCCGACGCGTGGTAATAGCGTTGAGTTGTCCTGATATCGGTATGGCGCATAAGGTCTTTTGCATCAAAGATGTTGACCCCGCTTTCCACAATCTGAGTGCAGAAGGAATGCCTTGAGGCCGAATAGTAATCCATATCAACCCCTGAATATTTACGCCATACGAGGTTAAGATATTCCGGTATGTAGTGCCTTCCCGTCTTCGGATTTATGAATACAAAGGCAGATGGTAATTTATCCCTGCCGTTTTTGACGATGATTTCGAAGGCCCTGTCCGATAGCGGTATCCATCGCTTGTTTTTGCCCTTCGTGGTCTCCCGCAATACCGAGCCGCTAAAAGTCCGTTGTATGAGGGCCTGACGGTTATCAAAATCAACGTCGCCAATTTTAAGGGCCGTTATTTCGCCCGGCCTAAGCCCAGTCTCTATTCCCATCTCGATAGGGCCTCTGTGGGCCTCTGGCACGTTCTGGAGGGCCTTAAGCTGTGTATCATAGTCGATGGTTCTACGCACCTTTGAGTTGTCTCCCGATATTTCCGGCCACGTCGGCAATTCTTTGATAATACCCTTCCGGCGCATCCAATTGAAGAAAGCATGGAGACCGTTAAGAATATTTCGCCGTGTTTTTATGCCCGTGATTTTTTTTCGCAATGAGTCATTAAACTCCTCAAGCTGTTCAAACCTGATTTCTTTTACATCATATTTACTGAAAAAGGGCAGGAAATAATTTTTAGCATAGCTCTTATAGACCCTCAATGTCTCAGGGGCGAGTTCATTGGCTTCCATTTCTTCCGCCTTCATGGCAAGCCATCTCTCCACCTGATGGGGAAACGTATGCTTATTGATTGCCTGCTCAGTCCAGTCACTCGGATTGAATTTTTTATTTTTTATGGCAATATTCATCTCGGCCAGTTGCATACTGGCTCGCTGATAATCGAAAGGCTCGCCATCCTGCCTGTATCTAAAGAACCTGTGTTTCTCGCCTTTCCAGTAAATCTCAATAAAGCATTTTGTCGAGACACATCCGCTATTCAAACAAATCGGCCCGGTCATCTTCGCAGAGCAAGCAACGCATTTAACCGAGCCCTTCAGAATTTGAATGCCGTACTTTGGCTTTTCGGAATGCCTGTTTTCAAGGCTTTCCCTCTTTTGTTTAAGCTCATTGTACGTAAGCGTGCGGGGCCTGCCTCTCGCCCTTTTTGTCTCAATCACGCGCCCGTCGTCAAATATAATTTTTGCCATGCCTATTGCCTTAAAACCCTCTTTTTAATTTCGTCCATTACAAGTATTGCTCGCTGAAAATCATCAGTCAAGAATTTTTTTTCAAAAAAACTTAATTCTATATAAAGTTATTGTATACATTAGTTCCCACGGGTTCCGTCTAAAAAAAATTCCTTAAAAATCGCATGTCTTAAAAAAACAAGGTTAATTTTAACCACTAGGCATTAACGCAAAACACATATCGAATATAAGGGGATGAACCGGGATCATGGTTTTTTATATTTCTTGCATGAGCACAACGGGTGGGCGCAGCCGTCTTCCTCATCATAAAAGGCCAGCTTAGACAGCCCCCGGCTGGTGATTTCATAAATCCTTGCCCTGCCTTTATAACCGGCGATTCGAACGCAGCCCTCCTTCCGAAGCTTTTCGATAGTTTTCCAGATGGCCACCCGCGAAACGGAATCTATCTTCAAGATGTCGGAGATGGTCAGGTTCTCGCTTCGGAGAGAATGCAATATTTCGTGTTTGGTCATGATATATGCTCCTTTATTGTTTTTCTTCCGGCGGGCGGGCCGGGCTTACATCCATCCAAATCGCCGCCTCAAAATGGGCGTGACGTGTGACGTATGTGACCCTATTTCCAATATATTCCCCTTAAGAATTCCCTCGCGTATGCATTTTTTTATAAAAAAGCGTCACGATACGTCACACGTCACGGTTTTTGCGTCGTCCTCGCTTTCCTTTAGGAAAATCCCGACATATAAATGCCCATCGCGGGTCTTGTCTCTCTGAACCCCCCGTTCTGTCATTGACATACCAAAAGCCTTTTTTGGCACAATAATCTGTCCAGACTTTTTAGCCCATTTTTCATACGCTTCATACAAAGCCCCCGCTGAAATTTTGTATTTACAACCTCCCCTACACCTCTCTTTTACGAAATCACAGTTCGAAACGGTCACGCAGCTATCGGCGATGAATTCGCCGAGGACATCCATCTGTTCACGGTAATCCTTAACTGCGTGGCAAACTTCTTCTGGAGGGTTTAATCCAAATTTTTGCCATTCAAGGCATCCTGCCACGGCCCAGTTGAGGATTCCACTCAACTCCCTTCTGAGTTTAATAATGAGTTCCTTATCGCGTTCTTCCTTCGGTATCTGCACTGTAAACGGGATAAGGTGTATTCGCTCCCAAATTGCATCATCCGTACCCCGGATTTGTGGCTTGTGATTGCCTCGAATCCACAACTTGAACTGCGGGTAAAAATCAAAAAATTCCTTATGAAGATATCGGGCCGTTATTTTGTCCCCTCCGGTGAGGTCTTTTATACGTGATTCATCGAGCCGCTGACCTTCCGAGGTTTCCGATGTGGATACATAGCGAGACCCGGCAAGTCTTGCAATATCGTTGGGTATTCCTTGACCGAATTTTTTAACCACCAGTGAATCAATGTTCATCGCACAGGCATAGTCCCCCATCAACGCCTGCATCGTCTCAATAAAAACGGACTTGCCGTTTCGCCCAGTACCAAAAAGGAAAAAAAGGACATGTTCGCCGACCTTCCCAGTTAGCGAGTACCCCGCCGCCCTCTGCAGGTAAGAGATGAGCTCCCTGTTCCCTCCCGTGACTCGTTCGAGAAAAGCCTGCCAGACCGGAAATTCAGCATGCGGGTTAAATTCAACAGGTATGATTTTGGAGCACAAATCCTCGCGTTTATGTTCCCTAAAATAGCCGGTTCTAAGGTCGAGAGTGCCATTGAGACAATTTAAAAGATACGGGTCAGCATCGAAGTTATTAATGTTGGCATAAATTTCAGGTTCTGACTGTGCTACGGTAAGCATGGCGTTAAGTTTATCAGCATTTCGTGAAGCCACAGCCCATTTAAACAATATTTCCTGTTCGCTCTGTTTACTCATTTTTCACTTCCTCCATGCCTGATTTCATCGTAAATAGCTGCTGCAGTTTTCTTCGCCATGCCCTCAGCCAGTTTTTTATCCGGCGACCATCTTCGTCCGTCCCATGCGAGCCAGCCGCGCGCCTTTGTGTATTTCAGGTCTCTTCCATGCCAATATACGAGACGTTTAGCATTAGCAATGTCAGTATTCTTAATTGGGCCGAGTAGGTCATGGAGCGTTTCTATGCCGTTTTGTTTGATACTATCCAGCTCGACCTCACCCAGCACAGGATATCTTTCCGCGCTTTGTATTTTTTGCCGCACTTCGTGCGGAAAGAGGGGGGGGGCGCAGAATAGGGCGTTTACTTCCTGAAGGACACGCTCAAGGTCGAGCTTTATGCCTCGCAGGGTCGATATTTGTCTTATGCGGCACGCATGCCGGAAAAGGGTATCATCCCTCTGGCCCTTGGAGATAGGCATTGGCAAGAGCTTATCACCGTCTTCGCCATCGTTAAATTGCTTAAGGGGAATGAATATGGCGGGCATTTGAGAAAGCTCCTTGCCCTCATTTACACGCTCAATGGTACGACCCGTTATGACTGTGTACCCCCTATCGGATAGCCTGTAATCGCACACGAAGCCACCGGCAGTAAGGCTTTTTGCGGATTGCGTTTTCACTTGTCCGCTATCGGTAAAAAAGAACTGAAAGCCGTGCGGGGTCTCCATTTGTCAATAGGCGTTGAATTTTGACCCGCTATCGGCATCCAATTTTGACCCACCCCAGATAGTCAGTTTTTGTTTGTGTTCCTCGTTTTGATTCTCCAGCTCTCGTTGCCGGTCTCGATTATTTCGC